>SVOA01000005.1 GCA_015066635.1 Oscillospiraceae bacterium
CGTATTCACTTGTTACGCAGCAGCCTCTGGGCGGTAAAGCTCAGTTCGGCGGTCAGCGTTTCGGCGAAATGGAAGTTTGGGCGCTCGAAGCTTACGGCGCAACCTATACTCTTCAGGAGATACTGACTGTTAAATCGGACGATGTTGTCGGCAGAGTAAAGACCTATGAATCAATCGTTAAGGGTCAGAACGTTCCCAAGCCCGGCATCCCCGAGTCCTTCAAGGTTCTTATCAAGGAGCTTCAGGCACTCGCACTTGATGTCAAGGTTCTCGACAGAGATAACAACGAAATCGACCTTAAACAGAACTTCGACGATGAGGTTGATATTCCTCCGGTCAGCTCAAACGACGACATGACTTATGTAAACGACACATCTCTCAATGACGGATTCGTTCCCGATGAGGATGCAGAACAGCAGCTCGGTGAGGACGCTTACAACGAATATGTGTCCGATGAGGATGCAGACGTCTATGACGATTCGGATTTTTAATGAGCACTCACTGAAGAAAGATTTTAAGGAAGAAGGTACTTTATAATGGAAAATATAACCTTTGAATCAATTAAAATCGGCCTTGCCTCACCCGAGCAGATTAGAGAATGGTCTTACGGTGAAGTAAAAAAGCCGGAAACTATAAACTACCGTACTCTCAAGCCTGAAAAGGAAGGACTTTTCTGCGAAAGAATTTTCGGACCCACAAAGGACTGGGAATGCTATTGCGGTAAGTACAAGAGAGTTCGCTATAAGGGTAAAATCTGCGAGCGCTGCGGCGTCGAGATTACCAAGGCGAAGGTACGCCGTGAGAGAATGGGACACATTGAGCTTGTTGCTCCCGTATCTCACATATGGTACTTCAAGGGTATCCCTTCAAGAATGGGACTTATCCTTGACGTATCTCCCAAGGATCTTGAAAAGGTTCTTTACTTCTCAAGATATATAGTTATCGACCCGGGCGACACCGAGCTTGAAAAACTTCAGATACTTTCCGAAAAAGAATATCTGGATATGAAGGAAAAGTATGAGGACGACTTCAAGGCAGGTATGGGCGCCGAAGCGGTCAAGGAATTGCTTGAGGGTATAGATGTTGACGCTCTTGCAAAGGAGTTACGCGCAGAGCTTGAGGATGCAACAGGTCAGAAGAGAACAAGAATTCTCAAAAGACTTGAGGTTGCAGAGGCATTCAGACAGTCGGGCAACCGTCCCGAGTGGATGGTACTTGACGTTATTCCGGTAATTCCGCCCGATATACGTCCTATGGTTCAGCTTGACGGCGGCAGATTTGCAACGTCCGACCTCAACGACCTTTACAGACGTGTTATCAACAGAAACAACCGTCTTAAAAAACTGCTTGAGCTCAACGCTCCCGACATTATCGTCAGAAATGAAAAGAGAATGCTTCAGGAGGCAGTTGACGCACTCATAGATAACGGCAGACGCGGCAGACCCGTAACGGGACCGAATAACCGTGCTCTCAAGTCGCTTTCCGATATGCTTAAAGGTAAGCAGGGACGTTTCCGTCAGAACCTTCTGGGTAAACGTGTTGACTATTCGGGACGTTCGGTTATCGTTGTCGGACCCGAGCTTAAAATGTATCAGTGCGGTCTCCCCAAGGAAATGGCGCTTGAACTCTTTAAGCCCTTCGTTATGAAGCGTCTTGTTGAAACAGGTGCGGCAAGCAACATCAAGTCTGCAAGGAAAAAGGTCGAGAGAGCAAATCCTGAGGTCTGGGACGCTCTTGAGGTTGTTATTAAGGGACATCCCGTAATGCTCAACCGTGCGCCTACGCTTCACAGACTCGGTATTCAGGCTTATGAGCCCGTACTCGTAGAGGGCAGAGCTATCAAGCTTCATCCTCTTTCATGTACAGCGTTTAACGCCGACTTCGACGGCGACCAGATGGCTGTTCACGTTCCGCTTTCGGCAGAGGCGCAGGCAGAGGCAAGACTTCTTATGCTTGCGGCAAACAACCTTCTCAAGCCGTCAGACGGACAGCCTGTTGTAGTTCCTACACAGGATATGATACTCGGTTCTTACTACCTTACAATGGATAAGGAAGGCGAGCCGGGCGAAGGTAAGGTATTCTCCACCGTTGACGAGGCCGTTATGGCTTATGACGAGGGATATATCGGACTTCACTCAAAAATCAAGGTCAGAATGACCAAGGAAATAAACGGAGAAACCGCTTCAAAGATTATCGACACCACACTCGGTAAGATTATCTTCAACAACCCCATCCCTCAGGATCTCGGTTTTGTTGACAGAAGCGATCCCGAAAACGCTTTCAAACTTGAGGTTGATTTCCTCGTAACAAAGAAAACGCTCGGTAAGATTATTGACAGATGTATTAAGATTCACGGCGTCAATAAGTCATCCGAGGTGCTTGACGCCATCAAGGCTCAGGGATATAAATACTCGACAAAGAGCGGTATTACCGTTGCGGTCTGTGACGCAATTATTCCTCCCCATAAGGCAGAGCTTCTCAGTAAGGCCGGGGAAGAAATTGACGAAATCACGGAATATTACAGAGACGGTTTCCTCTCAAATGCTGAGAGAAGCAAGCAGGTTATCGACGTATGGGCAAAGGTAACCGACAGCGTTTCAAAGGGCATTAAAGAGAACCTCGGCAAGGACAACCCGATATATATGATGGTTGACTCCGGCGCCCGCGGTTCCGAGTCTCAGCTTCGTCAGCTGTGCGGTATGCGCGGACTTATCGCAAACACCGCAGGTAAGGTTATCGAGGTTCCCATCAGAGCTAACTACCGTGAAGGACTGAACGTACTCGAGTACTTCATTTCCTCGCGCGGCGCGCGTAAGGGACTTGCGGATACAGCTCTGCGTACTGCCGACTCCGGTTATCTGACAAGACGTCTTGTTGACGTTTCTCAGGATGTTATCATCCGTGAAGAGGACTGCCATTGCCACGACGGTATTGATGTTTACGACATCAAGGACGGCAACGAGCTTATCGAGAGCCTCAAGGAAAGACTTACAGGCAGATATCTGCTTGAGGACCTTGTTGATGAAAAGACAGGCGAAATCATAATGTCCAAGGAAGTTATGATGGGCGAGGAAGAGGCTGCAGAGGTTGCAGATATTGTCAACGCCAGAAAGAACCCCGAGGACAGAAAGATAAAAATTCGCTCGCTTCTTACCTGTGAATCCGAGCACGGCGTATGCATTAAGTGCTACGGCTCAAACCTTGCAACGGGCGGACCCGTTACGGTAGGCGAGGCAGTCGGAATTATCGCCGCTCAGTCCATCGGCGAACCCGGTACACAGCTTACGATGCGTACCTTCCACACCGGCGGTATCGCTTCGAGTCAGGATATTACACAGGGTCTTCCGAGAGTTGAAGAGCTCTTTGAGGCAAGAAAGCCCAAGACGCTTGCAATCCTTTCGGAGATTGACGGCAGACTTTCGTTCAGAGATATAAAGAAGAACGAGCATATCGTTATCACTAACGATGAAACCGGCGAGGAAAAGACATATCTTATTCCTTACGGATATCATAAGAGATTCAATACCGAAACCGACGAAAAGGGCAAGCCCATTATGATAAAGAAGGGTACGGCTCTTACCGAAGGTTCGCCGAATCCTCACGATATTCTTGCCATTAACGGCGTTCACGCGGTTCACGACTACCTCATCAAAGAGGTTCAGAGAACCTACCGTATGCAGGGTGTTGACATCAACGATAAGCACATTGAGGTTATCGTCCGTCAGATGATGAGAAAGCTCAAGATCGACGATCCGGGCTCAACTCACTTCCTGCCCGGCGAAACCATCGAAAAGACCGAGCTGAATATTGCCAACAGAAAGGCTGAGGCAGAGTGCGCGGAGAACGGCGAGGAGTTTATCCCCGCAACCTACGAACCCGTACTTCTCGGTATCACAAAGGCTTCTCTTGCTACAGATTCCTTCCTGTCGGCTGCATCCTTCCAGGAAACAACAAGAGTTCTTACAGACGCAGCTATCAAGGGTAAGGTTGACCCGCTTATCGGTCTTAAAGAAAATGTTATTATCGGTAAGCTTCTTCCTTCGGGAACAGGTATGCAGTGCTACAGCGATGTAGAGCTTGAAAATGTTTACGCATATTCAACCGAAACTGCAACGCAGGACGAAGAATAATTAAAATTAAATAATGCTTGACAATCAAAGGTTTTTAATGTTAAAATCTTTGATTGTGTGAGCAAAGCAAATACCTCGGTAATACGGGTGTTTGCTTTGCTGACACGCAGTGTCGTAAAATTTTTATTTCGGAGGTGAGAAAAGAGTGCCGACATTTAACCAGCTTGTCAGAAACGGAAGAGAGACAGCAGAAAAGAAGTCTAAGGCTCCTGCTCTGGGCAAAGGTTTAAACTCGAAGAAGAACATTATGACAAATAATGCTTCTCCGCAGAAGAGAGGTGTTTGTACTGTTGTTAAGACAGATACACCCAAGAAGCCGAATTCAGCGCTTCGTAAACTTGCCAGAGTTCGTCTTACAAACGGTATTGAGGTTTCAGCCTATATTCCGGGCGTAGGTCACAATCTGCAGGAACACTCAGTTGTTCTTATCCGTGGCGGGCGTGTTAAGGACCTTCCCGGTGTGCGTTATCACATCATCAGAGGAACGCTTGATACGCAGGGTGTAAGCGGCAGAATGCAGAGCCGTTCAAAGTACGGTGCAAAGAAGCCGAAGACCGCCAAAAAGTAAGGTTAGTCAGACCTTAATAGCTAACAGACAGAATCTACTTGCTAAGGTTTAGCCGATGCAGGTGTATATTATATATGCCTTTTGCGTTGGCACCACGGGTTTTGTCACCGAGTACCTATGATATCATTACTATGAAGGAGGGAAGCGAAGTGCCAAGAAGAGGCCAGATCGCAAAACGTGATGTTTTGCCGGATCCGCTTTACAATTCAAAGCTTGTAACAAGGCTTATCAACAGCGTTATGTTGGACGGAAAGAAGGGCGTTGCCCAGAAAATCGTTTACGATGCTTTCGACATTATCGCTGAAAAGACAGGCAAGGAACCCCTTGAGGTTTTCGATGCCGCTATGGAAAACGTTAGTCCCCAGCTTGAGGTTAAGGCTCGCCGTATAGGCGGTGCTACCTATCAGGTTCCCATGGAGGTCCGTCCCGAGAGAAGACAGACTTTAGGACTTCGTTGGATTACTCTTTACGCCCGTCAGCGTTCCGAAAGAACGATGAAGGAAAGACTCGCTAACGAGATTATGGATGCTGTCAACGAAACAGGCGCAGCGTTCAAAAAGCGTGATGAGACACACAGAATGGCAGAAGCAAACAAGGCTTTTGCACATTTCAGATGGTAATTTTACAATACTGTCTGAATTATTCCCACTAAGCATTGGAGGACATTATGCCAAGACAGGTATCTCTTGAAAAAACAAGAAATATTGGTATTATGGCTCATATCGATGCCGGTAAAACAACTACCACAGAGAGAATTTTGTTTTACACAGGTGTTAACCATAAATTAGGTGAAACACATGACGGCGACGCGACCATGGACTGGATGGCTCAGGAGCAGGAGAGAGGTATTACCATCACTTCTGCCGCTACCACCTGTTTCTGGAAAGAGCACCGTATCAATATTATAGACACTCCCGGTCACGTTGACTTCACTGTTGAGGTTCAGCGTTCACTTCGCGTGCTTGACGGTTCCGTAACCGTTTTGTGTGCAAAGGGCGGTGTCGAGCCCCAGTCTGAGACGGTTTGGCGTCAGGCTGACGAGTACAAGGTTCCCCGTATGATTTACATCAACAAGATGGACATTATGGGCGCGGACTTCTACAGAGTACTCGACATGGTGGACGAGAGATTCAAATGCAATCCCGTTCCGATTCAGCTGCCGATAGGCTCGGAAGATACATTTAAGGGTATAGTTGACCTTGTTGAAATGGATGCTGAAATTTATTACGACGACTTAGGTAAGGACGTTCGCCGTGAGCCGATTCCCGAGGAGATGAAGGATCTGGCTGCGGAATACCGTACCAAGCTTATAGAGCAGGTTGTCGAAATGGATGAGGATCTCATGATGGAATACCTTGAAAACGGCACAGAACCTTCTGTTGCTGATATCAAGAGGATAATCCGAAAGGCAACTATTGAAAATGCCATGGTACCGATTACTTGCGGTACTTCATACAGAAACAAGGGCGTTCAGCCGTTGCTGGATGCGATTGTTGACTATATGCCCGCTCCTACTGACGTTGAGTCAATAAAGGGCGTTAATCCCTATACTGACAAAGAGGAAGTCAGACACTCCTCAGACAGCGAGCCGTTTGCAGCTCTTGCATTTAAGATTGCAACAGACCCGTTTGTCGGTAAGCTCTGCTTCTTCAGAGTTTATTCGGGAACTATTGACGCGGGCGCAACAGTTTACAATTCGGTTAAAGCAAATAAGGAAAGAATGGGACGCATCCTTCAGATGCATGCAAACCACAGAGAAGATATCGCAACCGTATATTCGGGCGATATCGCTGCAGCCGTAGGTCTTAAAAATACGACCACCGGCGACACTCTCTGCGATGAGAAGCACCCCGTAATTCTCGAGTCAATGAACTTCCCGGATCCCGTTATCCGTGTTGCCATTGAGCCCAAGACCAAAGCCGGTCAGGAGAAAATGGGTATCGCTCTTCAGAAGCTTGCGGAGGAGGATCCCACCTTTAAGTGCTACACCGATGAGGAAACCGGACAGACCATTATTGCAGGTATGGGCGAGCTCCATCTTGAAATTATCGTTGACAGAATGCTCCGTGAATTCAAGGTTGAGGCAAACGTAGGCAGACCTCAGGTTGCCTACAAGGAAACCATCCGTGCCGAGGCATCATCTGACACCAAGTATGCCCGTCAGTCAGGCGGTAAGGGTCAGTACGGTCATGTTAAAATCAATATCGAGCCCAACCCCCACGGCGGTTACGAATTCGTCAATAAGGTTGTCGGCGGCGCAATTCCCAAGGAATACATTGAACCTGCAAATCAGGGTATTCAGGGTGCTATGCAGACAGGTGTACTTGCGGGTTATCCCGTAGTTGACGTCAAGGTTACGCTTTATGACGGTTCTTACCACGAGGTTGACTCATCCGAAATGGCGTTCAAAATTGCCGGTTCAATGGCTTTCAAGGACGCAGCAAGGAAGGCAGACCCCATTATCCTTGAACCCATAATGAAGGTTGTTGTTATCGTTCCCGAGGAATATATGGGCGACGTCATAGGCGACCTTAACTCAAGGAGAGGCGAGATTCAGGGCTTTGAGGACCGTTCGGGCGTTAAGCAGATTAACGCGCACGTTCCTCTCTCGGAGATGTTCGGCTATGCTACCGACCTCCGTTCCAAGACACAGGGACGCGGTCAGTATGTAATGGAACCCGACGGTTATAAAGAGGTTCCGAAGTCAATTTCCGAAAAGATTATCAGCGAAAGAGCCAAGAAAGACTGATAATTTATGTAAAAAGGCTTGATATTTTGCTAAAATATTGGTAAAATATCAAGCGTGAAATAAAAATTTATTTTATCCACACATAAAAGGAGGAAATTCCAAATGGCAAAGGCAAAATTTGAAAGAACAAAACCCCATGTTAATATTGGTACTATCGGTCACGTTGACCACGGTAAGACAACATTAACAGCTGCTATCACAAAGACACTCGCTTCAAAGGGTCAGGCTGACTTCGTTGACTATGCAAACATCGATAAGGCTCCCGAAGAGAGAGAGCGCGGTATTACTATCAACACAGCTCACGTTGAGTATGAGACCGACAAGCGTCACTATGCTCACGTTGACTGCCCCGGCCACGCTGACTATATCAAGAACATGATTACAGGTGCTGCACAGATGGATGGTGCTATCCTTGTTATCGCTGCTACAGACGGCCCGATGGCTCAGACAAAAGAGCATCTTCTTCTTGCCCGTCAGGTTGGCGTTCCGGCAATCATCGTATTCCTTAACAAGTGCGACCAGGTTGACGATCCCGAGCTCCTTGAACTCGTTGAGATGGAAGTTCGTGAGACTCTTGCTGAGTACGAATTCGATGAGAACTGCCCGATCATTAAGGGCTCAGCTCTTAAGGCTCTTGAAGCTTCAGATCCTAACTCTGATGACGTTAAGTGCATTTGGGAACTCATGGACGCAGTTGACAATTACATTCCTACTCCCGACCGTAAGGCAGACCAGCCGTTCCTTATGCCTGTTGAGGACGTTATGACCATCACAGGCCGTGGTACAGTTGCTACCGGCAGAGTTGAGCGCGGACAGCTCAGACTCGGCGAGGAAGTTGAAATCGTTGGTCTTACAGAAGAGAAGTCAAAGACAGTCGTTACAGGTATCGAGATGTTCAGAAAGACTCTTGATTACGCTGAGGCAGGCGACAACATCGGTGCACTTCTTCGTGGTGTTGACAGAAAAGGTATTGAGCGCGGACAGGTTCTTTCAAAGCCCGGTTCAATCCATCCCCACACTAAGTTCAGAGGCCAGGTTTACGTTCTTACCAAGGACGAAGGCGGCCGTCATACTCCGTTCTTCAACAACTACCGTCCTCAGTTCTATTTCAGAACAACAGATGTAACAGGTATCATCACTCTTCCCGCAGGCACAGAGATGTGCATGCCCGGTGATAACGTTGAAATGGACGTTGAACTTATCACTCCCATCGCTATTGAAGAAGGTCTCCGTTTCGCTATCCGTGAAGGCGGCAGAACAGTTGGTTCAGGCGTTGTTATCGCTATCAACGAATAATTCTTTTACGGCGTAAGAATTTAATTAAAATCAAACTCCTCTGTCTGAAAGGACAGAGGAGTTTTTTTGTTATTTGTTTTTCCCGTTTGTATGCTCGGAGGTTTTCCGAATAGACTCGTCATAACCGCTTAGCGCCGCAAACGGAGCGAATTGCGCCGCCCTGTCATGCATTGACATATGCTTACGCCTTGAGGACTGATAGTGAGGCAGGTCAATTATGTGCGCGTATTTCTCAGCGCCGTTTTCTTTTTTTTGACTGTTCATGCCTTATGCCCTCCTATCTGCTTATTGCGGTCTATTGCCGTTGCGCCCTCCTCAAGATTTATGCCTTTGAGTACGGCGTTCTTACCGTAACGCTTTTGCAGGGAAAGTACGGCCAACTGAAGATTTTTTTCCTTTTCAAGCCGTTCTTTTTCTTTGTTAAGCTCCTTTTCGCGCTGAGAATAGTCCACAAAAAGACTCAACTGTTCGGGTTCCGGCTTGGAAATATTACCCTCAACGGCAATATGATTTGCAACTATATACATTCTGCGCACGAGCAAATCTTTATCGACAATTCGGTCAAAGAGATGCAGAACGGTTTTATATATCTTTGAAATAGATGAGGTAAATTCGCCTATGTTTTCACTCCCGTGAGCCTGCTTAGGAACCTTGCGTCCGTATCTGTCAAGGGTAAACTCGCCCTTATAGTCATTATTCTGTATATCATAGCCGACTGTCAGCACCATCTGGTCTGTGGTAAGCCGTTTATCGACAAGTTCGAGTACAAGTGATTGCGTCATCTCTTTTATTATAAGTCTCGCTTTTTCAAAATTGTACGGCTCGGCCAGAACCTGCCCGAGACTTAACGACCTATCCTGTGGTTTGTAAGACTTTATGTCGGATATTCTGCACGGCTCCCAGCCCCACGCGTGGTCAATAAGAAGCTCGGCGTATATACCGAATTCTTCATAGAGAATGTCCTCGTTTTTAAGTGAGAATTCGGCTATATCCCCCATTGTGTGAAGTCCGTATTTGTTAAGCCGCCTGACATATCCCGCGCCTATGCGCCAGAAGTCGGTTAAGGGCTGATGATTCCACAGAAGCTCACGGTAACTGCGCTCGTCAAGCTCGGCTATGCGCACGCCGTCCCGGTCTGAGGGAATATGCTTTGCAACAATATCCATCGCAATTTTGCAAAGATAGAGATTTGTTCCTATGCCTGCGGTGGCGGTAATTCCCGTCTGCTTAAGCACATCCTTTATCATGGTCCTTGTCAGCTCGTATGCGCTCATTTTATAAGTTTCAAGATAATCGGTAACATCTATAAAGACCTCGTCCACCGAGTAAACGTGTATATCCTCCGAGGAAACGTACTTCAGATAAATCTGATAGATTTTTGTACTCAGCTCCATATAGTAAGCCATCCTCGGGGGAGCAACGATAAAATCAAGTTTAAGAGATGAATTCTGTTTCAGTTCAGAGTCAAAATATGACAAACCCGAAAAAACGCCGTCGGGAGCATTCTTTTGCCGCTCGGCGTTTACTTCGCGTACTTTCTGAATTACCTCAAAAAGTCTTGCCCTGCCGGGAATTCCGTAGCTTTTGAGCGAAGGCGTTACGGCAAGGCATATTGTTTTTTCGGTACGGCTGAGGTCGGCAACAACAAGATTTGTATTCAGGGGGTTAAGCCCTCTCTGAATACACTCTGCCGAAGCGTAAAACGACTTCAGGTCTATTGCCGCATAATATCTCTGTTTCAATCAGCGTGTCTCCTTTTCTTTGCTTTTGGCTCTACAAACCATTTGCTTTCGTATAAATCTTCAAACAGATAAGTCTGTTTTCCCCCGATAACAACGGGATACCTCAGACCGCAGCCGCCTGATGGCGAGACGGTCTGTTTGACATCTCCTACCGCGTCAATGTTATACATACTGCCGTCGGTCCATTTTACCGTAATCGGTCTTTTGTTGCCGTCAGCGCTGTGACAAAGCACAACGTCAACATATATTCTTCCCAAAGCCTTCATTATATAACAATCCTCTCAAAACAAAACCGAACAAATGTTCTGATATAAATATATCACAAAATACGCATTTGTCAACCGGAAAATAAAGGATAAAACGGGAAACTAAGGAATTTGAGTACCTTTGTCGGGACTTTATTATAAAATAAGAATATGTAAATGAATATTCCGTATATATCCTCATATATTTTTTATGGGGTGATATTATGAAAAACAAACCGTGGAAAAATTATGCTTTCTGGATAGCGGTTACGGAAATTGTCGGGCTGATTGCAGGTTTAATCAGCCGTAAAGGCACAGAGCTTTACAGTGAAACAATTATTAAGCCGCCGCTTTCTCCGCCCGCTTTGCTTTTCCCGATAGTGTGGGTTCTGCTTTACGCTGTTATGGGTATCGGAGCCGCAAAAATAAGTCTGTCAAGACCGTCGGAAACGCGCAGAAAGGCGCTCTATATCTATATCGCACAGCTTGCGGTAAACTTTTTCTGGAGCATAATTTTCTTTAACTTTCAGGCGTTTGCTTTCGCTTATGTGTGGCTGCTCGCCTTATGGGGGCTCATAGTTCTGATGATTCTGTCCTTCAGAAAGCTCGACAAAACTGCAGCGTATCTGCAGATACCGTATCTTGTCTGGGTGTCGTTTGCGGGGTATCTCAATCTCGGAGTATGGCTTCTCAACAGATAAAAAATCTCTCTTGCCGACACCGTTCCGACAAGAGAGTTTTTATTATTTTTCAAAGTACCCGAGTCTGTCCATATTTGTTATTATCTGAGCAATCTCGCATCTCAGAGCATTGTCCTTGGGAGCGAGAGTGAATTTGTTTTTGCCGGCAATAATTTTATTCTGAACGCACCATGCGACGCTGACCTCGGCAAAATTGCTGACATTACCGCGGTCGTCAAACTTGCGCAGTACAAAATTGGGTGTGCCGTGCAGAGCAGTTTCCTTATCAATATAGGTCAGATAACGGTAAAGAATAGCGCAGACCTGCTCTCTCGTTATCGGGTCGCCTACTCCGAAGCGCCCGTCCTCATAACCGTTTATAATGCCTTCCTGCAAAGCCCATGCAACCGCACGGCCGTAGTAGGAGTTTATATCGACGTCGGGAAAACGGCAGTTTGTATATGAAGCTGAATTTACGCCGTCAATATTTGCGAGTATCAGAATAAAGTCCTGCCGCTGAAGTTTATTTGCAGGTCCAAACCGTCCGTTTCCGTAACCGTTCATAAAGCCGTGCCTTACACAGTAACCGACCGCATCACGGTACCAGACATTATCGGGAACGTCGGGAAGCGGGGCATAGGCAACGCCTATCGGGATAAATTCATAGCCGTGGTTTTCGGCAAAAATTTCTGCATAAGACCCCGTGAAGCCGTATATCGTATGCAGGTTATCACAGCCGTCAAAGCTGTCCTCGGGTATTATTTCAACATCTTTGCCTATTGTTATTTCTGTAATCTTAACACAGCTTTTGAGCGTACCTTCGTTTATCTTTACGACACCGTCGGGAATTATTATCTCGGTGGCTATACTGCCGATACCCGTATAGGTGCAGTAAGGATTATAGAAAACGGTTACATCTTTAAGCGAGGTACAGCCCATAACCAAATCGGCATTTACATCATAAACGCCGGCGGGGAAGACAAGGCTCTGAAGCGAGGTACAGTTATAGAAGGCAAGCGAGCCCAGAATACGCAGACTGTCGGGTAAAACTATCCCGTCGAGTGAGGAGCAGCCGTCAAACGCCGTTTCCCCTATCTCATCAAGCCCGTCGGGGAGTTTTATGAAATCAAGCTTGGCACAATTGTAAAATGCGTTATCGCCGATTTTACTGAGCGAATCGGGCAGTACGATTTTTTCGAGCGCAGAGCAGTTATAGAAAGCACCGATTTCAAGGATGCTTATACCTTCGGGGACAGTAATTTGCGTAATATCCGAACGGTTGTAAAAGGTAAACGGTCCCACGGTGCTGACGGGTATTCCGTCAATCTCGGCGGGAACTGTCAGTTCGGTTTCATTACCCAAATAGGAGCTGGTTTTCCAGTTTCCTCCGGTAAGCGCGGCAGTGCCGTCGGAAAGCACAGTATATTTCCACAGTCCGTCATTGCTGATAACCGCATCGCTCTCATCGAGTGCGTGCGCAGGTAATGCCGCAATCATAATAAACATAAAAGCCGCTGTCAGTACGGCAGCAGTAAACCGTTTTTTAAACATACTTATCTCTTCTCAAAACTTTTCTGTCTTTCGACACTTTTCACAGCAAAATTATACTTCCGACAAAAATAAGTGTCAAGTGGCTCTTATTTTTTTCTGATTAAAATGCTTTAAAAACATTGAAAAAAAGTATAAAAAGTGGTATAAATAAATTAAATATATATACTGGCGCAATAGAATCGGTCAGTTGAAAGCGATGTGTTGATTTTGGCTCTTGTAACAATGAAAAAATTGCTTGACGAAGCAAGAAAAAATAAAATTGCGGTAGGCGCATTTTCCGTAGGCAATATGGAAATGGTAATGGGCGCCGTCAAGGCGGCTGAGGAACTCAAAACGCCTATAATACTTCAAATTGCAGAGGTCAGGCTTAAAAACTCGCCTCTCGAATTGATGGGATCTATGATGCTCGCGGCTGCGGAAAACTCAAAGGTCGATATTGCTGTGCATCTTGACCACGGACTTCGCGTTGAAACGGTGGACAAGGCTCTGAAGCTCGGCTTTACCTCGGTAATGTTTGACGGCTCTTTGCTTGAACTTGAGGACAATATAAAAACAGTAAAGTCCGTAGTTGCAAGGGCGCGTGAATACGGCGCAACCGTTGAGGCTGAACTCGGAGTAGTAGGCGGCAACGAGGGCGAGGGCAAAAAGCACGACATTATGTGCACAAGACCTGCCGATGCGGAGCGCTTCTGCATTGAAACGGGAGTTGACGCTCTTGCCGTTGCAATAGGAAACGCTCACGGAAACTATCCTGTTTCACCCGTTCTGCGCTTTGACGTGCTCGAGGAAATCCATAAAAAAACCGACACGCCGCTTGTACTGCACGGAGGCACGGGAATAAGCGACGAGCAATTCCGTAAGGCAATAAAACTAGGCGTCCGCAAGGTAAATATTGCAACAGCTTCCTTTGACCGTCTTGCGGAGTATGCAAAGGCATATTGTGACTCAAAGGATAAGGCAAACTATTTTGAACTTTCCGCCGCGGAGGTGCAGGGAGTTTACGAGAATGCTAAAAAGCATATTAAAGTTTTCAGCTTTATAGATTAAATCGGGGGGATAAAAAATGAAATACATTGAATTCGACAACAGCAAGGAATTTGATTTAATACTGCTCGGCAGAGTGGCGGTTGACCTTAATCCCGTTGACTATTACTGCCCGCTTAATGAAAGCACAACCTTTAAAAGATACCTCGGCGGCTCTCCCGCAAATATTGCGGTGGGACTTGCAAGGCTCGGCAAAAAGGTTGGCTTTTTTGCACGCGTTTCCGACGACCAGTTCGGAACCTTCGTAACCGATTTCTTTGAAAACGAGGGCATTGACACCTCGCATATCAAAAGATGTAAAAACGGAGAAAAAATCGGCCTTACCTTTACCGAAATCAAATCGGAAACCGAAAGCTCAATAGTTATGTACCGCAACGAAGCGGCAGATTTAAAGCTTGATGTTGAGGATATTGACGAGGAGTACATAAAGAGGGGCAAGGCTCTGCTTATTTCGGGTACGGCTCTTGCAGAGAGCCCGTCGAGAGAGGCGGCGCTTAAAGCTGCAGCGCTTGCAAAGAAAAATTCAATTCCGATTATTTTTGACATTGATTACAGAGCTTATAACTGGAAAAATGACGATGAAATTGCGATTTATTATTCATCTGTCGCAAAGGATGCCGACATAATTCTCGGCTCAAGAGAGGAATACGACCTCACTCAGAAGCTTATAAAGCAGGGTATGAACGATATTGAAACGGCAAAATACTGGCATAACCAAAATGCGAAAATTGTTATCATAAAGCACGGCAAGGAGGGCTCTACTGCATACACCGATGACGGCGAGAGCTATTCGATAAAGCCCTTCCCGATTAAGCTGCTTAAATCTTTCGGCGGCGGAGACGGTTACGCCAGCGCCTTCCTTTACGGACTGTTTGAGGGCTGGGAGATTATCGACTGTCTTGAATTCGGCTCTGCTTCGGCTTCAATGCTCGTTGCTTCTCACGCCTGCTCTCAGGATATGCCGACAGTTGACGCCGTAAAGGAATTTATTAAAAAGGAAAAAGAAGAATACGGAGAGCTTATAGCAAGAGTTTAATTTCTGACAGAACTATGAAAGTAAAGAAGGATAAAAAACCGAAAAAGCATTTTATCAGAATAAAATGGCTGCGGCGGGTTATCTGTATTGTGCTTTGTCTGTGCATAGGCGGTGCGCTGTTCGTAGGACTTGCAAATGCATATATTATCAGCTGCTCGTCAAAATACATACTCGACCTTGATACAATCACTGACGAAAGGTTTGACTGTGTAATGGTTCTCGGTGCCCGTAAAGGCTCACCGATGCTTGACGAGCGGTTGCAGTTCGGTCTGAAGGCGTACAATACCGGTTGTACCAATCGACTGCTGATGTCGGGCGACCACGGGACTGAAAGCTACGATGAGGTCAATTTTATGAAGGGCTTCGCAGTTGATATGGGAATTCCTGCCGACAACGTGTTTATGGACCATGCGGGTTTTTCGACTTATGAGTCGATGTACCGGGCCAAAGAGGTCTTTCAGGTAAACAAGGTTCTTATAGTTACTCAGACATATCATCTGTACCGCGCCGTTTACGATGCGAGAAAGTTAGGGCTTGACGCATACGGCTATAAGGCGGAAAATCTTTTATATCCCGCAATCAATGATGTGCGCGAAGCGGCGGCGAGAGTCAAGGATTTTGTCTGGTGTATTTTTAAGCCCGAGCCGACATATCTCGGCGAGGCGATACCGATTTCGTCCAGCGGCGCGCTGACTGACGACAGAATTAAAAATTAAGGTGTGATGAAAATGTATCATAATCCGCAATTCAATGATAATAACGAAAAAATCTTATGTGAAATGGGTGGGATCAACTCCGATATGCTCATGAATATAAAGATTAAGGTTTTAAAGGCAGGAGAGAGCTTTACGGTTTGCGATAACGCAAATGAAACCGCAATTCTTTTAATGCAGGGCGACGCAGATTTCTGCTTTGAGGGGAGAAACGAAAACGCAAAAAGACGCTCTCCGTTTCTCGACAAGGCAACCGCAATTCATTTCTCAAAGGGAACAGAGGTAACGGTTAAGGCAAACGCCGACACCCGCCTTGTGATTGAGCAGACAGATAATGACAGAGATTTCGGCGTTCATTACTATACGCCAGACGACCTTATGATACAGCACTTCGGCGCTGACCAATGGGACGGAACGGCAGACAGATTTGTACTGACGGTGTTTGATTATGAGTCTGCGCCGTATTCAAATCTTGTGCTCGGAGAGGTTTTTCATAAGCCGGGATGCTGGACGAGTTATCCGCCGCACTATCATCCTCAGCCCGAGGTTTACTACTATGAATTTGAAAAGCCGCAGGGCTTCGGCGTAGGCTTTAACGGGGATGACTGCTATAAGGTAGAGGACGGAGGATGCCTCTGCATTACGCCTATGCACACGCATCAGCAGGCGGCGGCTCCCGGATATAAAATGTGCTATGTCTGGATGATACGCCATCTTGACGGCGACCCGTGGAGGAAAACAAGAATAGACGCTCCGGAGCATAAATGGCTCCTTGATGAATAAAGATTAAAATGAGGTGACGATATGGCGAAAATGACTATGGCTCAGGCGATTGTAAGATTCCTTGACAATCAGTATGTATCCTTTGACGGAAAAGAAACTAAATTCGTTGACGGAATCTTTACCGTTTTCGGACACGGAATAGTCTTGGGTCTCGGCGAGGCCCTCGACTCCGACAAGGGCGGACTTAAAGTCTATCAGGGCAAAAATGAACAGGGTATGGCTCACGTCGCCGCGTCCTTTGCAAAGATGAATAACCGCAGAAAGATTATTGCCTGCGCTTCTTCCATAGGACCCGGTTCTGCAAATATGGTTACTGCCGCCGCAACCGCAACGGTAAACCATGTTCCGCTTCTGCTTTTCCCCGCAGACGCATTTGCAACCCGTCAGCCCGACCCTGTGCTTCAGCAGTTTGAGCAGGTTAATTCTCTCGCAACAACTACAAATGACGCCTATAAGGCGGTTACAAGATATTGGGACAGAATTCAGCGCCCCGAGCAGATTATGAGCGCGTTGATTAACGCTATGAGAGTGCTTACGGATACAGCGGAAACGGGCGCGGTAGCTATCAGCATCTGTCAGGACGTCGAGGGAGAGAGTTTTGATTATCCCGATTCGTTCTTTAAAAAGAGAGTTCATAAAATCACAAGAATTGCTCCTGCGGATGAGGAGATTGCAGACATAGCCGCAGTTGTAAAAAAGGCAAAGAAACCCCTTGTAATCTGCGGCGGCGGTGTCAGATACTCCGAGGCGGGCGAGGAGCTTGAAAAATTCTGCGCAAAGTTCAATATACCCTTTGCCGAAACTCAGTCGGGCAAATCTGCCTGTCTGTCAAGCAATGAATATAACCTCGGCGGTCTGGGCGTTACGGGCAACTCGGCAGGTAACGACATAGCTAAAGAAGCCGACGTCATTATCGGCATAGGCACACGCTTTTCCGATTTTACCACCGCGTCAAAATCTCTTTTCAAAGCCGACGCCGAATTCGTTACAATCAACACCTCACGTTTTGACGCCTACAAGCTTGACGCAGTCAAGGCAGTTTGCGATGCCAAACTCGGCATAACGGCCTTGGGAAATGCTCTTGAGCAGGCAGGCTATAAATCGGCATATACGTCCGAAATCAAAGCAGCCCGTGACGGCTGGGATAAGGAAATGGAATTCCTCGCAAATTACCGTTATGACGAGAATTTCAAGCCTCTTATAGCGGCAGGGGACGAGAAAACCATTCCCGAGTTTGCCGAGAAAATCGGTACGGTAACACAGACTGCCGCAGTTGCGCTTATCAGAAAGCTTATTCCTGCCGACGCAACCTGCACGGCGGCTGCGGGCTCGCTTCCCGGAGACCTTCAGAGAATGTGGACAACCGACAGCCGTTATACCTACAATATGGAATACGGTTATTCCTGCATGGGTTATGAGATTGCGGGTGCCCTCGGCTCAAAAATGGCTATGCCCGACAGGGAAGCCTACGCCATGTGCGGAGACGGAAGTTATCTTATGCTTCACTCCGAACTTGTTACAAGCCTTCAGGAGCATAAAAAGATTAACGTTATGCTCTTTGACAACTCGGGCTTCGGTTGTATAAACAATCTTGAAATGTCAAACGGAATAGGAAATCTTGCTACAGAATTCCGTTTCAGAGATGATAACGGAGAGTTGCTCGGAGGACTTATCCTGATTGATTTTGCAAAATGCGCTTCGGGTTACGGCGTAAAGACCTATACCGCAAGAACCGTTGAGGAACTTGAATTTGCAATTAAAGACTCCTTAAAGCAGGAGGTTTCAACGCTGATAGACATCAAGGTTCTTCCCAAGACCATGACAGACGGATACGGCGCATGGTGGCACGTGGGAGTTCCGAGCGTTTCAAAAAATGAAAAAGTAAACAAAGCCTTTGAGGAGAAGGAAAACAATAAAAATAAAGCAAGGAGATACTGATATGCTTGATAAGAATAAGGTTAAACTCGGTATTGCGCCGATAGCGTGGACAAACGACGATATGCCCGATCTGGGCGCGGAAAACACCTTTGAGCAGTGCATTTCCGAAATGGCGCTTGCAGGCTTTACGGGCTGTGAGGTCGGCAATAAATATCCCCGTGATACGGCAGTGCTCAAAAAGGCGCTCGACCTTCGCGGTATGCAGATTTGTAACGCGTGGTTCTCGTCATTCCTTACAACAAAGCCCTACGAAGAGGTTGAGAAGGACTTTATCGAACACATTACCTTTTTAAAGGAAATGGGAGCCAAGGTAGTCGGTATTTCCGAGCAGGGACATTCGATTCAGGGTACGGACAAGCCTATCTTTGAGGCGAAGTATATAATGAACGACGCCGAGTGGGATATGCTCTGCACGGGCATCAACAAACTCGGTAAGGTTGCAAAGGATATGGGTATCAAGCTTTGCTTCCACCATCATATGGGCACGGTTGTTCAGACCGAGGCAGAAATCGACAGAATGATGCAGAATACCGACCCCGAGCTTTTCGGACTTTTGTTTGACTCGGGACATCTTGCATATTGCGGAGAGGACTATATGTCTGTGCTCAATAAGTACGCCGACCGTATCCGCCACGTCCATTTAAAGGATATTCGCCCCGAAATAGTACAGAAGGTTAAGGATAATCACTGGAGCTTCCTTCAGGGTGTCAGAGCAGGCGCTTTCACGGTACCCGGAGACGGCTGTATCGACTTCAGACCGATATTTGATGTGCTTGAAAAAACGGGCTATGAGGGTTATGTACTCGTAGAAGCCGAGCAGGACCCTGCAATAGCAAACCCGTTTGAATACGCTCTAAAGGCGAGAAAGTATATCAGGGAAACGGCAGGACTTTAATTCGGAAGTAATTATTTGATAATATATCCAAAGGAGATAAAAAAATGGCAGTAGAAAGATTAAAGTATTTTGTCAACGGAGAATTCCGTGACTCAAAGACTGATGTATGGTATGACCTTCATAACCCGTCAACGGGCGAAATCACGGGACAGGCTCCCTGCTGCACCAATGACGAGGTTTTAGAGGCTATTGCAGCTGCAAAGGCGGCATATCCGGGCTGGAGAGCGGTTCCCGCCATCAAGAGAGCGCAGATTCTTTATAAAATTCGCGACCTCATTATTGAGAATATGGAAGAGCTCACTATGTCAGTTGCCCGTGAAAACGGCAAAGTATGGGGCGAGGCAGAGGGCGACGTTCTCAAGGCAAAGGAAGGCACGGAGCTTGCAACTCAGGTCCCCTCGCTTATGATGGGCGAGAGTATTATGGACGCGTCAAACGGTTACGATACGGTTAAATACCGTGAGCCTCTCGGCGTATTTGCAGGTATTGTTCCCGTTAACTTCCCTGCAATGATTCCCTTCGGTTGGATGGCTCCTACCTGTATTGCCTGCGGTAATACAATGGTGCTTAAAGCTGCTTCGCTTACACCGAAAACAGCTATGCTCTTTGCAAAGATTTACAAAGAGGCAGGCGTTCCCGACGGCGTTATTAACGTTGTAACCTGCTCCAGAAACGAAATCAATACAATTCTCGACCACCCCGACGTAAAGGGTATTACCTTTGTCGGCTCGACTCCCGTAGGTCTTAAAATCTATCAGAGAGCGGCGGCGGCAGGCAAACGCTGTCAGGCGCTCTGTCAGGCAAAGAATCACGCGCTCGTTATGTCCGACTGCGCTCTTGAGAGAACTGTCGCAGGCGTTATCAATTCGGCATACGGCTGTGCAGGTCAGCGCTGCATGGCTCTTTCCTGCTGTGTGGTTGAGGAGGCTATTGCCGATAAATTCGTTGCCGAGCTTAAAAAGCAGGCAGAGAAAATTAAGGTCGGTCCTTCATGGCTTAAAGATTCCAAACTCGGACCGATTACATACGAAAAGCATTATAAGGAAGTTATCGCAGATATTGACAAGGGCGTAGCAGAGGGAGCAGAGCTTGTTCTTGACGGCAGAAACTGTGTCGTTGAAGGCTATGAGAACGGCTACTTTGTAGGCCCGACAATCTTCGATAAGGTTACCGAGGATATGACTATCGGCAGAGACGAGGTTTTCGGACCCGTTCTTTGCATCAAGCGCTGCAAGGACTTTGAGGAAGGTCTTAAAATTATGAACAGCAACCCTTATGCAAACGGTTCGGTTATCTACACTCAGTCGGGATATTTTGCACGTCAGTTTGCAAGATACACAGACGGAGGACAGGTCGGCATCAATGTCGGCATCCCCGTTCCCGTCGGCTTCTTCCCCTTCTCGGGACACAAGCAGTCCTTCTTCGGCGACCTTCATTGCTTAGGCAAGGACGCTTACCGCTTCTTTACCGAGTCAAAGGCAGTTACCACGCATTGGTTTGACGAGGAAGAAAAGACTTCGACCAATGTTTCTACATGGGACGGTACTATCTGATTCTGACATATTATCCGTATTGCGCCGCGTACTTATTCCGTCCGCCTTGCTTTACGGAAAATCTGCTGAAAAAGTCAGGGATATATACTAACAATACGGAGGAAAAATAAATGTTGAAAATAGGCATTATAGGTGCGGGACGCATCGGAAAGGTTCATCTCGAATCTATTTCATATCATGTTAAAAACGCGACGGTTGTCGCTGTTGCCGACCCGTTTATGAACGATGAGACAAGGACATTCATTGAGGGCTTCGGCGTTGAGAAAATCTATACCGATTACAAAAAGATTCTTGAGGACAGCGAAATAGACGCAGTTCTTGTTTGCTCGTCAACCGATACTCACGCTTCTATTTCGATAGAGGCAATTAACGCAGGCAAGCACGTTTTCTGCGAAAAGCCCGTTGACCATTCGGTTGCTAAAATTCAGGCTGTTGCGGATGCTCTTGCGGCTCATCCCGACATCAAATTCCAGGTCGGCTTCAACCGCCGTTTTGACCACAACTTTGCCGCTATACGCAAGGCATATGACGAGGGCAAGATAGGCGAGGCGCATATACTTAAAATCACTTCACGCGACCCCGAGCCGCCGAATCCGAAGTATATAGCTGTTTCGGGCGGAATTTTCCTCGATATGACTATTCATGATTTTGATATGGCATGCTTCCTTACAAACAGCGACGTAGAGGAACTCTATGTTAATTCGGCGGTCCTTGTTGACCCGGCTATCGGAGAGCAGGGAGATGTCGATACCGCCATTATCACTATGAAGATGGCAAACGGCGCGCTTGCCGTTATCGACAACTCAAGACGCGCGGCATACGGCTATGACCAGAGAGCGGAGCTTTTCGGCTCAAAGGGTATGGTTGCCACCTCAAATGACACTCTGTCCTCGGCAGTCATCGCTGATGCAAACGGAGTTACGGGCGAGAAACCGCTGTTTTTCTTCCTTGAAAGATATATGGAATCCTTCTCGGAGGAAATGCGTCAGTTTGTTGACGCCTGTGAGAAGGGAACAGATGTCCCCGTAGGAATTCACGCAGGTATGCAGTCGGTTAAAATCGGACTTGCGGCAAAGAAGAGCGTTGCCGAGCACAGACCCGTCAAGCTCTCGGAAATTCAGTAATTTTATAAAATATAAAAGAGAGCACGGTTTTGTGCTCTCTTTTATCGTTAAAACAAATCTCCGATTTTTATCCAACGCCCGAGAGGAATACTGAATTCAAAAGAAAATGTCCCGAATACGCTTTGTACTTTTGCTGTGCTGATTTCTGATATTGTTACATATTAACACACCGAGGAAATTGACTTCTTTTTCCTGAAGTTTTATAATATATCAAAATGAATTAACGAGGGAAATAATATGCTTAACGAACAGATGAAGCTTATCAGAAAAGCTAACAAATTCACACAGGAGCAGACGGCAAAGGCACTCAATATAGAGCGCTCAACCTATGCTTCATACGAGACAGGCAGAAACAGACCTGATATTTCGCTTCTTGAGATTTTTGCGAGAACCTTCGGCGTAACGGTGGACTTTATCCTCAACCTTGACACGCAGGCGGAAATGTCCGACGTAGCCAAGCCCTACAACGGCGAGGATAACTCACTCGTTCTGAGCAAACTCAATTCGGAGGAAAAGGATATAATTGCTTTTTACCGTAACTGCTCTCAGGAGGATAAAGACAGAATAAAATCAATAATTGAACGCAAATAAAAAAAGCCCTTTCAGGGCTTTTTTGTTTATCTTTTTTTATATGCTGTCAAGATAGTCAACCGTCTGTGAGATTTTGCCGTTTTTGATATAAACTCTCGGCACTCTCATATTTATATCGCAGCAGAATTCATAGTTGAAGCTGCCTGCTGTTCCGGCAACCTCCTCACAGGTAATACTAAGTCCCGATTCTTTATCGGTGCCGACAAGTATTACGCTGTCGCCCTGACGCACGTCAATTCCCGTAACATCAACCATTATTTGGTCCATACAGACCCTGCCGACAATTTTTGCGTAATGCCCGTTCACGATAACCCTGCCTTTGTTTGAAAGGCTTCTCGGGTAACCGTCGCCGTATCCTATGGAAACGGTGGCGATTTTCATTTTATCGGGCGCGGTAAAGGTACTCGAATAGCCGACGGTGTCGCCTTTTTCAATTTCCTTGACGTATGCGACGCTGCTTATAAGCTGCATAGCAGGCTTTAACGGGAAGCCTGACTTATTTACTTCGTCAGACGGATACAGACCGTAGGTCATAATTCCCGTTCTTACCATATCAAGGAAGTCGCTGCTGTAATCAATGATACCCGCGCTGTTGTCCATATGTTTAATCGGGATGCTTATTCCCTTTGCCTCTAATTTATCGAGAAAATCGAGGTACATCTTTTTCTGTGCGTTGCTCGAGGTCTTATCCCTGCAGTCAGCGCAGGCAAAGTGGGTAAAGATGCCGTCGATTTCGATATTCGGAAGAAGCGAAATCTTTTTTATTATTTCGGCGTTTTCGTCTGTGGGCTTTAAGCCGATTCTGCCCATGCCGGTATCAACCTTTATATGAATTTTTGCCGTAACGCCGAGACTTTTGGCTTTTTCGGAGAGAAGCTCTGCGGTTTCATACTGGAAAACGGCGTGCATAAGGTCGTTTTTAAGCAACCTGTCGTAGTCCTCGGGATATACATAGCCGAGTATAAGCACAGGGTTGGTTATCCCGTGGCGGCGAAGCACCTCGCCCTCCTCAACGCTCGCAACACCGAAAGCATAAACACCGATTTCGGCAAGCGCCTTTGAAACGGGCACGGCACCGTGACCGTAGGCATCGGTTTTGACTATTGCCATAACCTTTGTACGAGGACCGACCTTATTCATTACATTTTTTACATTTTCACAAACCGCATCAAGGTCTATAAGCGCATAAGCTCTTTTTGGAAGCATAGCTACTCCTTTTTGTAAAAATATTTCTTATCTTATAAATTATAATCTAAAGTTCGGATAAAGTAAAGAATTGATTTTAAATTCTTATAATTCATTTATTCGCGCGGCAGAAATAATATTACAAAACTACCGTAAAGGCGAATCACTTTACATCTTTGTCGGGTGTAAATAAAAATTCTGTCAAAAATAAGAAAAAATGCCCGTAAATATTGAAGTTTCGGTAAATATAAGTTATAATATATAAGATAAAATATATAAAACTCTTTTGAAATGGAGAGGTGCAGTTATGGGAAATACAGTTAAAGTTACTATTGCAGGCGTAAACTATGCCTTAAAAACAGAGGAAACGGCTACGTTTACAAAGCAGCTTGCAAAAGAGTTAAACTCAAAAATGGTTGAGATTAAAAACGCAAATCCGTATATTTCAACCAACCAGATAGCAGTGCTGCTCGCCATGGAATACGCCAGCAACTGCAAAAAGGCGGAGCAGACCGCCGAGAAATTAAAGGGCGAGATGAAGGATTATCTTGAGGACGCCGCAAAGGCTCAGTCCGAGAGAGATTTCTATAAAAGAGAAATTGACAGATTAAAGGAAGAAACAAAGGCAAAATCTCAGCAGATAAATCTCTTTTCGGATGAGGACGAGTGATGTCTGAAATTTTAGCCCCCGCCGGAAGCTTTGAAGCGCTGACGGCTGCCGTCAGAAGCGGCGCGGATGCCGTGTATTTCGGCACGGGTAATTTTAACGCCAGAAGGAACGCCGAGAATTTCTCGGGCAACTCTCTTAAAGAGGCGGTGGACTACTGCCATCTTCACGGTGTTAAATGCCATGTCACGCTCAATACACTTGTTTCGGACAGGGAAATGAACGAATTTACCGAGACCGTTAAGCGTACCTGCGAGTGCAACGCAGATGCGCTTATTTTGCAGGACCTTGCGGCGGCAAAAATCGTCAGAGAGATATGCCCCGATATAGAAATGCACGCGTCAACCCAGATGTCAACGGGTACGCTTGAAGGCTTAAAGCTGTTAAAAAAACTCGGCTTTAAAAGGGCGGTGCTTCCGAGAGAACTGTCAAAAAAGGAAATTCGGTATCTTGCGGAGAATTCCCCGATAGACCTTGAGGTCTTTGTTCACGGCGCTTTGTGTATGTGCGTTTCGGGACAGTGCCTTATGAGCGCCGTACTCGGTTCGAGAAGCGGAAACAGAGGACTTTGCGCCCAGCCGTGCAGACTTCCCTTTGGCGCGGAGAACGGTACGGGACACGATTTGAGTCTTAAAGACCTTTCTCTTATTGAGGAGCTTCGTGAGCTTTCCGATATGGGTATTGTTTCGTTTAAAATTGAGGGCAGGATGAAGCGGCCCGAGTATGTCAGCGCGGCGGTTACGGCCTGCCGCGAGAGTCTGGACGGCAGTTATTCTGCACAGAGAAAAGAGGAACTCAAGGCCCTTTTCTCGCGTCAGGGCTTTACAAGAGGATATTATGACAATATGCCGGGCAGAGAGATGTTCGGAACCCGTGATAAGGAAAATGTTACCTCTGCCACAAAGGAACTTTTAAATAAATATTCGCTCATTTTCGCTAAGGAAACCGCAGACAGACAGGCCGACTTCCGCTTTACCGCAAGACTCTGGGAAAGTCCCGTGCTTAAAGCCGAGTGCGGAGATGTAACGGCAGAGGTTAAAAGCGACTTCGTCTGCGAAAAGGCGATAAACAAAAAACTTGATGCCGACGCCGTTTCGGTACAGCTCGGTAAATGCGGCGGCACGGCGTTTCGCGCGGGTAAAATCAGGTGCGATATTGAGGACGGAATAAGCGTTCCGCTGTCCGTTATAAACTCGCTCAGGCGTGAGACGATAGAGAATCTGAGCGCCGAAATTATAAAAAGGGACAGAGTCATAAAAGATTTTATCCCCGAAGCAAAGCCTGACAGAGAGCATACAAAAAACGAACTGTATCTCGTTTTTTATAAGCCCGGGAATATGCCTGCCGATATTAAGGCGGATAAAATATTTCTGCCGCTCGGCGCGCAGACCGACGGCTCCTTCGGTGCGTTTATACCGAGAGGGATATTCTTTAACAGTCGGGAGATTTTAACGGCGCTTGAAAACAGTCCGTCTGAGTACGTTCTGTGCAACACTCCCGACGCAGTTGCACTTGCTCTTGAAACGGGTAAAAAAATCACCGCGGGACCGTTTATGAATATCTTTAACAGCATTTCTCTCGCAGAGTATGAAAAACTCGGCATAAATGAAGCCGTGCTGTCATATGAATTGACGGCGAAGGAAATTTCCATGCTTTCCTCGCCTTTAAAGAGGGGAGCCGTGATTTACGGCAGGACTCCTCTTATGCTGACAAGGAACTGTCCCGTCAGGAACGGGAAAACCTGCGCAGAGTGCAAAAAGCACGGCGTAATAACCGACAGACTGGGTATAGAATTCCCCGTTATATGCGGCAACGGTTTTTCGGAGATATTAAATTCACGGCCGACATATATGCTCGACAGGGCAGATGAAATAAAGAATACCGATTTTGATATGCTTGTCTTTACCGATGAAAGCAAAACGGAAATTCAGAGGATAATCAATTCGTATTATTCAAAAGAAAAACCTGTCGGCGAATTCACAAGAGGACTGTTTACAAGGGGTGTTGAATAATGGAAAAAGTAAGAATTAAAAAGTTAAATAAAAATGCGGTAATACCCGCACGCGCCACCGAGGGCTCGGCAGGTGCAGATTTATATGCGGTATGCGACAGCGAAACCGTAACGGTTAACCCTCACGAAACCGTGCTTATTCATACGGGGCTTGCGTTTGAGATTCCCGACGGCTTTGCGGGTCTTGTCTTTGCAAGGAGCAGTTTGGGTACAAAAAGGGGACTTGCACCTGCGAATAAGGTCGGCGTAATCGACTCCGATTACAGAGGCGAGGTAATGGTGTCGCTTCATAACCATACGGACGGGGTTCAGCATATAGAGAACGGCGAGAGAATAGCACAGCTTGTAATAGTTCCCTTCCTTAAAGCAGACTTCGTTTTGAGCGACGAGCTTGACGAAACTGACAGAGGTGCGGGAGGCTTCGGCTCAACGGGAAAAAAGTAAGCGTTTCTTGACAAAGATACGGATATTTTGATATTATTATTTTTAAGGAAAAATTCTTTGTAAATGAGATTTTATTCTTGCAAACGGAGGCTTGAAAATGCTCGTTGATAATTTGTGTATGAGCTGTATGAAGGATATAGGTCAGCAGAAGCAGTGTCCGTACTGCGGCTTTCGCCGCGAGACACCGCAGATAGCGCCTTACCTCCCTTACAGAACCGTGCTTTCCGACAGATATATAATAGGCAAGGTAATAACCGCCGGCGGAGACGGTGTTACATATATGGCGTGGGACAAAACCGCTCAGTCAGCCGTTACAATACGCGAATTTCTGCCTGACGGAGTTGCCGCAAGACTTCGCAATTCGGCAACCGAGGTCGGCGTTTCCGATGCGGGCAAGCTCGCATTTTATGACGGAATCAAGGAATTCCTTGAACTCTGGAGAAATCTTGCGAGATGCCGTAACCTTCAGGGCGTTATTCCCGTGCTTGACATATTCGAGGAGAACGGAACCGCTTATGCAGTAAGCGAATATATAGAGACTATTTCGCTTCGTGACTTCCTGCTTAAAAGCAGAACGGGTTATCTTTCGTGGGAGAGAGTGCAGTCTATTCTTATGCCGTTGCTTACCACGGTTTCAACCCTTCACTCAATGAATGTATTTCATCTCGGCATTTCGCCCAATACGCTTGTTCTCGGTCGGGACGGCAAGCTGAGACTTACGGGCTTTATGATAAATCCCGCAAGATGCTTTAATACCAAATATTCATCGGAGCTTGAGTCGGGCTATGCCGCAATAGAGCAGTACAGCGATATTGACGACACGGGCGCATGGAGCGATGTTTATGCCCTTGCGGCAGTGATTTACCGCTCGCTTATCGGCAGTACACCCGTTGCCGCAACCGACAGAATCACAAACGATAAGCTGATGATACCTCCCAAATTTGCAGAGGTTTTGCCTGCTTACCTTATATCTGCGCTCGACCATGCGATAAACATTGACCCGAGCGAGAGGACACCCTCCATTGACGAGCTTCGCGAGGAGCTTTCGGGGTCTCCGAGCGTTATGGCAAACAAGCTTAAAGCAGACAGCGAAACTCCCGTTACGACTCAGGAGGAAATCGCAGAGAGAAAGCGCCTTGAGAGGCTTGCCGCTCAGGAGCAGAACAGACAGCGTCAGAGAAAGACCGCAATAGTTTCCTTCTTGGTAGTTATGCTTGTCGGCGCGCTTGCGCTCGGCGGATATTTCGGCTATCAGAAGTATGAGGAGAAGAAAAACGAAACCACAACTGCCGAGGCAGTTTCCGAGATAATTGAGGTTCCCAATTTCGTCGGACAGAGTTATTCGAGAGTCGCAAACGACGATGTCCTCAGCGAGAGATTTGAATTCAGCGTAACCTACGAGTATTCCGAGGAGGTTGAGGCAGGTCTGATAATCTCTCAGAATATTGCAGAGGGAACGGAGGTAGAGAAGGGCTCGCTTCTGTCGCTGACAGTCAGCAACGGTATAGAGTATGTTAAACTGCCGAGCGTTGTCGGCAAGGACTATGTTGCCGCAGAGCAGACGCTCGCACAGCTTGGCTTCTCCTGCAAAAAGGTCGAGAGAGTCAATGACGGCACGCAGACCGAGAATACGGTCATTTCTTCCTCGCCCGAGGCAGGCGGCAGTTATAAGAAGGGTACGGAGATACTGCTTCAGGTATGGGGCGCACCGCCTACAACTCAGCCCGAAACCACTACGCAGAAAACCATAGCGGATGTAATCAACAGCGCTATCAACCCTTCGTAAAAGCAAAAATATATCCCTGACTTGTTTTAAAGTCAGGGATTTTTTATTGTCGGAATTATTTGCAGAGCTTATCTCTGAGAGCCGTACAGCCCTTGAGAATATCATTGAATGCAAGGTCGAAATTTCCTGTGTACCACGGGTCCGAAACGCTTCTGCTCTCTCCGGCAAATTCGAGCAGGGAAAAGATTTTATCCTTTGCAGAGTGTCCGAGTATTTTAAGCATATATCTGTTGTTTTCCGCGTCCATACCGATAAAGTAATCGAAATTATCCCTGTCGGCGGTTTGCAGCAGTTTTGCCCGTTTATCCGCGGAGTACGGAACGCAGTGGCTTTTTAGCTGTTCTCTTGCGGGCGGATAAATCGGACTGCCCGTACCGTTCCATATTTCATCGGTGTGCGTTGCGCGGGACTCAATGTGAAATTCGTTTTCAAACCCTGCCTTTTTAACAAGGTCCTTCATAATGAATTCCGCCATCGGCGAGCGGCAGATATTGCCGTGGCAGACAAAGCATATTCTTGTCATTTTTACTCCTTACAGTCCTACGTCAACGGAAATAATATCGTTCTCATAAAGATAGTTGTATTCCTCGGAGCCCTCCTTGAAAACTCCCGAGGACTTGCCCGAGCCCGGATGCGCAACGTCAGCCGTTACTCTGATTTTAAGCATTTTCCCTTCGGTATAGATTTCCGCGTTCAGGTCGAGGTCGGCCTTTTTTGCTTTGCCCGAGCAGATATAAACAAAATGTATTTCGCTTGTCTGAGGCAGATTTTTGATTCTGCTGTCGCCCGTAACCTCGGCAAGCTCCGTATTGTCAACTTTAAAGCAGAAATCGTAAACGCCGTCCTTTGAGCCCTTGAGTTTAAAATTTTTACCGTTAAAGCCGAGCTTTTCGGACTTCTCGGAGTTGTGTGTATATTCAGCGCTTTTTATAGGGGCAAATTCCTGCCCGTTGACGGTAACTCCGAAGGTGCCGCTGATTTTCTGCTTGCCGCCCGTAAAGATTAAAACGGCGGCGAGTATAACCGCGGCAGTAATTACGGCGAGTATGATATATGTATTTTTATTTTTATTCTTTGAAGTTTCCATAACTTCCTCCCTGAGCAGAATTATTACTGTAAATATAGTAATATAAAACGCAAATCTTTTCAACAAAATAATAAATAATTACAGAAAAATCAAAAAACCCTTGCATTTGACGATTTATTGTGATATTATTTATAGGCATTTCGGCGCTTGTAGCAATACAAACGGCAGTTAATGGCAACATTAAAGCGAGTGGTCCTCTGCACATGTAACTTGTGGTATGAACGCTTGAAACTAATTTTGGAGGTTCATTATGGACGCATTGAAAATTGTAGCCGACGGCATGGTCAAGGAAGACAAGCCGCAGATTAAAATCGGCGACGTAGTTAAGGTACATGTTAAAATCCGTGAGGGCGAGAGAGAAAGAATTCAGGTATTCGAGGGTACAGTTATCGCACGTAAGGGCAGCGGTGTTTCCGAGACCTTTACGGTTCGCCGTATCTCCTACGGTGTAGGCGTTGAGAGAGTATTCCCCGTTAACTCGCCTAACGTTGCAAAGGTAGAGACAGTAAGAAGCGGTAAGGTTCGCCGTTCAAAGCTTTATTACCTTCGTGACAGAGTCGGTAAGGCTGCTAAGGTTAAAGAGCAGATTAAGTAATTTTAACAAAGAATTTAAGGAGTGGAAAATCCACTCCTTTTTTCTTTATATTATTATAAAAAACCTTTGATTTTTTTGCTCTTTTGTTGTATTATAGTATATTAAGATACCTTATTATGGGCAGGTGTATTATTTTGAGAAAAAAAGAGGATGCAAAAATCTATTTTGACGAGATAGAAAACTCCTATGCAAAAAACGCAAAAGTATGGAGGTTTATATACAGTTGGCTTGACACGCTGATATTTGCAATAGTGGCAATAGCGATTATTTTTACCTTCCTTTTCAGGTTTGTAACCGTTAACGGCAAGAGTATGACGCCCACGCTTCACAACGGCGACTGTCTGTCGGTCAGCGCCATAAGAACTCACTATGAGCGCGGGGACATAATTGTTATTACCCAGCCGAATCAGCTTAACGAGCCGCTTATCAAAAGAGTTATTGCGGTCGGCGGCGACACCGTTGACATAAACTTTGCGGACGGCACGGTCAAGGTAAACGGGGAGAGGCTCAACGAGAGCTATATTGCTGAGCCTACAAACAGAATGTTTGACGTTGCGTTTCCCGTAACCGTACCCGAGGGCTGCGTCTTTGTTATGGGCGACAACCGAAACGATTCGCTTGACAGCCGCTCGACAATAGTCGGCATGATAGACGAGAGATATGTGCTCGGCAAGGCGGGCATAAGAATATTCCCTTTAGGCGATTGGAAGATTAACTGATATGAGAAAAAAGACGGCATCGTATTTTTACGATTTTACATCAATCATAATTTCATCACTTATCTGCGTTACCGTGATTTTTACCTTTGCGTTTAAGATTTCCACGGTTAACGGCGGGTCTATGCTCAATACCCTTCACAACGGCGACAAGCTTATAGTTACCTCGCTTCACAAACAGCCCGAGCGCGGCGACATAGTTATAATTTCACAGCCAAACGCCTACGCAAAAATTCTTGTAAAAAGAGTTATTGCAACGGGCGGACAGACAGTTGAAATAAATACTGTCAAGGGCGTTGTAATTGTTGACGGCGAGGAGCTTTACGAGCCGTATCTGAGCGTAAAGACCAAGGTCCTCGGCGACGGCTTTACATATCCCGTAACTGTACCTGAGGGCTTTGTATTTGTAATGGGCGATAACCGTAACGAGTCGGCTGACAGCCGTTTTGCAGGCGTTGGTTTTATTGACGAGAGATATATACTCGGAACGGCAGTTTATAAAATAGGCGACAGAGCTTTACTGAATTCGGAGTGGAAATGAGCGACAGCGTAAAACAAAATGTACAGTGGTTCCCCGGTCATATGGCAAAAACGAGAAGGCTTATCAAAGAGAGCCTTCCTTTAGTTGACGCCGTTACCGAGATAGTTGACGCGCGTATGCCGATTTCCTCGAGAAACCCAGAGCTTCGTGAAATCATAGGAAACAAGCCTTTGATAATACTTCTCAACAAGTGCGATGTGGCGGACCCCAAGGCAACGGAGGAGTGGATAGCGTACTTCAAAAGCAAGGGCGATTCATGTCTTGCGGTTGACTGTAAGTCGGGAAACGGACTTAAAAATTACGCTCCGCTTTTAAGAACGGTCTTAAAGGACAGGATTGCTGCCAACGAAGCAAAGGGGATGAAAGGTAAACCCTTGAGAATAATGGTTGTCGGAATTCCCAACACGGGCAAGTCCTCATTTATAAATAAAATGGCGGGCAGGAACCGTGCCAAGGTTGCCGATAAGGCAGGTGTTACAAGACAGAATCAATGGTTCGTAATAGACAACGGCATAGAGCTGCTTGACACGCCCGGTGTTCTGTGGCCCAAGTTTGACGACCCGAAGGTAGGCGACAGACTTGCTTTTATAGGCTCGGTCAAGGATGAGGTCTTTGACAATGAAACCCTTGCCGTAAGACTTATTGAGGTACTTAAAAACGGTTATGCGGACAGACTTACCGAGCGTTATAAAATAACCGATTTTGAGGACTGCGAAGCGTGGGAGATTCTTGAACTTATCGGCAAAAAAAGAGGTATGATGATGAGAGGCGGCGAGGTCGATACCCTGCGCGCTTCCGTAATGCTTCTCGACGAATACCGTGCGGGAAAGCTCGGCAAGCTCACGCTTGACAGTATCGGAGAATTAAATGGTTGATTACAGCATAGAAAACGAATATGCCGACAATGGCTATAAGACAATATGCGGCATTGACGAGGCAGGACGCGGACCTCTTGCGGGACCCGTGTGCGCGGCAGCGGTAATTATGCCGTCGGGCTGTGAAATAGAGGGACTCAACGACTCAAAAAAACTTACCGAAAAAAAGAGAGAGGCGCTTTTTGATGTAATCAGAGAAAAGGCGCTCGCCTATTCGGTTGCTTTTGCGGATGAGAAGGAAATTGACGAAATCAATATACTCAACGCCACCTTCCTTGCCATGAAACGCGCCGTTGAAGGACTTGAAATCACACCCGATTTACTGCTTGTTGACGGTAATCAGAAGCCCAAAACGGGCATTGACGAGGTAACCGTTGTAAAGGGCGATGCAAAGTCTGTTTCCATAGCCGCCGCTTCGGTGCTTGCCAAGGTTTCAAGGGACAGACTTATGCTTGAATACGCAAAGAAGTATCCCGAGTATGAGTTTGAAAAGCATAAAGGGTACGGCACCAAACTTCACTACGAGAAAATTGCCGAGTACGGCATTAGCGAAATACACAGAAAAACCTTTTTAAAGAAAATAACGGGGTAATTATGAATACTGCGCTTACGGGTGCTTTCGGCGAATTGACTGTCGGGAGATACCTTCGTGAAAACGGATATAATATTATAGCCTCAAACTATCGCTGCCGTTTCGGAGAGATAGATATTATAGCGGGCGACAGACATAACATTATGTTTGTCGAGGTAAAGACAAGAAGCAACCCCGACGCTGCCATAAAGGCGGCGGACGCCGTTGACGCAGGCAAAATCAAAAGAATTATTGCCGCCGCAAACTTCTTTCTGACTCAGTACGAAACAAAGCTTCAGCCGAGATTTGATGTTGCCGAGGTCTATGTTGACGGCACCGAAGTCAAAAAACTCAATTACATTAAAAACGCTTATTCGGCTGACTGAAATTATAAATAATCACCACGGACAGGATGTGACGTAATGTTCTATACAAGCACAAGAGACAATACCGTTAAGGTTACGTCTGCTCAGGCAATCGCAAAGGGAATTTCGTCCGACGGCGGACTTTTTGTCCCCACGGAAATTCCGAAGCTGAGTCTTGACGATTTAAAGAGAATTTCATCCCTTGACTATATAGGCAGGGCAAAGGAAATATTAAGATTCTATCTTACCGACTTTACGGAGGATGAGCTTGATATGTGCGTAAACGGCGCATACAAAAAGGGCAAGTTTTCTTCGGACAAGGTCGCCCCGCTTTATAAACTCAACGATAGGGAGAATATACTTGAACTCTGGAGAGGACCTACCTGCGCTTTCAAGGATATGGCGCTCCAGCTGCTTCCGTATCTTCTTAGCGTTTCCGCGGGAAAGACCTTAAAGGATACTAAAATTGTTATCCTTGTCGCTACCTCGGGAGACACGGGCAAGGCGGCGCTTGAAGGCTTCAGGGACGTTCCGAATACCGAAATACTTGTATTTTATCCCGTCGACGGCGTAAGTCCCATGCAGAAGCTTCAGATGACCACGCAGGAGGGAAGCAACGTAAATGTCTGCGCCATCAAGGGCAATTTTGACGACGCACAGAGCGGAGTCAAGGCAATATTTACCGATAAGGAAACAGAAAAGAAATTTGCAGAGAATAAACTTGCGTTTTCTTCGGCGAATTCCATCAACTGGGGACGTCTTGTGCCTCAGATAGTTTATTATGTTTCCGCATACTGCGATATGGTTTCCGCGGGCAGTATAAAGCTCGGGGATGAAATCAACATAGTAGTTCCGACGGGTAATTTCGGAAATATACTCGCCGCATACTATGCAAAGGAGATGGGCGTTCCCGTAAAGAAGCTCATCTGTGCGTCAAACGCAAACAACGTTCTGACAGATTTTCTGACGGGCGGCACCTATGACAAAAACAGAGACTTTTACTGCACGGCTTCCCCGTCAATGGATATACTTATTTCCTCAAATCTCGAGAGACTTCTGTATATTCTTTCGGGCTATGATGACAGTACCGTAAGGGAGCTTATGTCAAAGCTTGCCTCCGACGGCAGATATACCGTTTCGGATAAAATGCTTTCGGACATTAAGTCCCTCTTTGCTGCGGGTTACTGCGACGATAACGGCACAAAGAGAACCATCAGGGAGATTTTTGAAAAATACGATTACTTAATTGATACTCATACGGCGGTTGCGGTCAGAGTTTACGAAGATTACGCCGAAAAAACGGGAGACGCTACGCCTGCCGTTATCGCCTCTACGGCTAATCCCTATAAATTCTCTGCGAGTGTGCTTTCCGCTATAAGCGACAGAGTTGAATCAACGGACGAATTCTCAATGGTCGATGAGCTTTACAAAAAGACGGGCAAAGAGATTCCCGTTCAGCTCGCAACTCTCAAGGGCAAAACACCGAGATTTACGGGCGTTGCGGAAAAGAGCGAAATGCCTGCTGTCGTCCTCGGTATGCTCGGACTTTAAAGAATCGGTAAATTGTTATGTATAAGCATTTATGTACGGTTTTTGATTTGAAATCAAAATATGAGATTTCAAATCTGCTTGAGAAGAATTCGGTGGAATACCGTTTAAAGCATAGCAGAACAAGGCTTGCCACGGAACGCGACGTCAAGACGTATCACAGATATCGGTTCCGTGTCAAACGCCGTAACCTCGCAGAAGCGCAGGCACTTACAGACAGCATTATGTAAAAGCGGAAGTTTATTTCCGCTTTTGTGCTTTAATGTCTGTCCTCACATTCGTAGGTCGAGCATTTTGCTTCGCAACTGTCGGACGGGCTTGAGAAGTCAACGCTGATACAGTCGGCTGTGCACTCGCAGTTTCCGCCGTGATATATACAGTTGCTTACGTCACATTTGATTTTTCTTTTCATAATATACTCCTTTGCACCTTTTTTGTACCATTAGTGTTGGTATAATTACGGCAGATATTCAAATTGTTTGAGGTATTTTTTTATGTCACTTTTTGCAATAGGCGACACGCATCTTTCCTTCGGCACGGACAAACCGATGAACGTTTTCCGCGGCTGGGACAATTATGTTGAGCGCCTTGAAACAAACTGGAAAACTCTGGTAGGGGCTGACGATACGGTAGTCATTATGGGCGACGTTTCGTGGGCTATGAATTTTGACGAATTAAAAAAAGACCTCGAATTCATCAACTCTCTGCCGGGACAGAAGATTATACTCAAGGGCAACCACGACTACTGGTGGAATACCCTCTCAAAAATGAACGCCTTTTTAAAGGAAAATTCCTTTGACACTGTAAAATTTCTGTATAACAACGCCTATCCCGTAGGCAATATAAGCGTCTGCGGTACAAGAGGCTGGTTTTTTGACTGTGAGGAGGAGCACGCCGAGAAGATAGTGCTCAGAGAGGCAGGCAGACTCAGAACCTCAATACAAAAGGGCAGAGAAACGGGACTTGAACCCGTGGTATTTCTTCATTATCCGCCGCTCAGCAAGACCGAAATATGTCAGCCGATCTTTAATGTGCTCAAAGAGGAGTGCATACGTTACTGCTATTATGCGCACCTTCACAGCGCGTCGGCATACAATTCGTTTAACGGCGAGTACGAGGGGATAAGATTTGAACTTCTCTCGGCTGATTATCTGAAATTCTGTCCGAGAAAGCTTAATGAAATAAAATAAGAAAAAAGTATGGCATTTTATAACATTATCTGTTATAATAATAAAGATATCCTAATATTTATTGGAGGAAAGTATAAATGAGTTTGAATTCATCAAAAAAAATCGACGAAAACACCTGGGAAATAGAAGTAGGCGTTGACGCCGAAACCTTTAAAGATGCCGTAAACAAGGCTTATTTAAAGCAGAGAAAAAAGATTAACGTACCCGGCTTCCGCAAGGGCAAGGCACCCAAAGCCATGATTGAAAAAATGTACGGTACGGGCGTGTTCTATGAGGACGCTCTCGAGATAGTTTATCCCGACGCTGTCGGCGCTGCTATCGAGGAGGCAAAGCTTGACGTTATCGACACACCCTATGACCTTGATGTCAAGGAAATCGGAGACAACGGAGTTGTAATGACTCTCAAGGTTACCGTTAAGCCCGAGGTTAAGCTCGGCAAATATAAGGGCATAAAGGTTGAGAAACCTGCCGTTAAGGTCGGCGCAGACGAGGTCAAGAACCGCCTTAACCAGATGCTTGAGCAGAACGCTTCGGTTTCAACCGTTGAAACCGACAGAAAGGTAAAGAAAAACGACATAGCCGTTATCGACTTTGAGGGCTTTGTTGACGGCAAGGCGTTTGACGGCGGTAAGGGCGAGAATCACGAGCTTGAAATCGGCAGCGGCCATTTTATCCCCGGTTTTGAGGACCAGATTATCGGTCATAAAAAGGGCGAGGAGTTTGACGTAAACGTTAAGTTCCCCGAGGACTATGCCGAGGAGCTTTCGAACAAGGACGCAGTTTTCAAGGTAAAGCTTCACGAAATCAAGGTAAAGAGCGTTCCCGCGCTTGACGACGAATTTGCAAAGGACAACGGCTTTGATACCCTTGACGAGCTCAAAAAGGATATAAAGAAGGAAATAGAAACTCAGAGACAGCAGGCAATCGATTCTCAGGCAAACAACGAGGTACTCGATAAGGTTGCCGAGGCAGTAGAGGCCGTTATTCCCGACTGTATGATAGAGAAGAAAATCGACCAGGATATTCAGGACTTTGCATACAGACTTCAGGCTCAGGGTATGGATTACAAGACTTATCTCAAGTACACCGGTACAGATGAGGCATCTATCCGCACTATGTATAAGGATCAGGCCGAGAAGCAGGTCAAGCTCGACCTTGCTCTTGAGCAGATTATCGAGAAAGAAAAACTCGACGTTACCGATAAGGAAATCGAGGAAGAATACAAGAAGTACAGCGAAGCATATAATATGGATGTTGACCAGATCAAGAAGTTCATCCCCGAGGAAAACCTCAAGCCCGACCTTCTTCAGAGAAAGGCGGTTGACCTTGTAATCGACAACGCTGTATTTACAAAGGAAACTGCGGCAAAGAAGGCAGAGGAAAAGCCTGCGGCACAAAAGAAGCCCGCGGCTAAAAAGACCGCTGCCAAGGCGGATGCGGAGAAAAAGCCCGCAGCAAAGAAACCCGCTGCAAAAAAGGCTCCCGCCAAAAAGACGGAAAAGAAGGATAAGGAATAATCACTGATTAAATTCTATTTATTCTTTCAATAATTATTAAGGGAAATTCGGATAAGGGAAATATTATTTGGAGGTTAGTTTTATGGCATTGGTACCTTATGTAGTTGAACAGACTAACAGAGGCGAACGCTCATACGACATTTTTTCAAGACTTTTAAACGACAGAATTATCGTTCTTTCGGACGAGGTTAACGATGCGACTGCATCTCTTGTAGTTGCTCAGCTTCTTTACCTTGAGGGTCAGGACCCCGATAAGGACATCAGTCTTTATATCAATTCTCCCGGCGGCTCGGTAACTGCAGGCTTTGCAATTTATGATACAATGCAGTACATCAAGTGCGACGTTTCCACTATCTGTATGGGTATGGCAGCATCAATGGGCGCCTTCCTGCTGAGCGCGGGAACAAAGGGTAAGAGATATGCTCTGCCGAATTCGGACATTATGATTCATCAGCCCTCGGGCGGCGCTCAGGGACAGGCAACCGAGATTGAAATAACCGCAAAGCACATTTTAAAGACTAAGGAAAAGCTCAATAAAATTCTTGCGGAGAATACAGGCAAGCCCATTGAGGTCATCGCGGCAGATACCGACAGAGATAACTTCATGTCAGCCGAGGAGGCTCTTGAATACGGACTTATTGATAAGGTTCTTTACAAGAGAAATAACGCGGAAGGTGCCGAATAAAAATGGCAAGAGAAACTGATAATAAGTTAATGCACTGTTCCTTCTGCGGTAAAACGCAGGAGCAGGTTGACAAGCTGATAGCGGGTCCCGGCGTTTGTATCTGTAACGAGTGCGTGGGACTTTGCCTCGGCATTATCGAGGAGGAAAATCAACTCCGCAGAAAGCCTGCAAAAAAGATAAACAAAACCTTGCTCAAGCCCTCGGAAATCAAAGAGAAGCTTGACGAGTATGTTGTCGGGCAGGACTCTGCAAAGATTGCGCTCAGCGTTGCAGTGTATAACCACTACAAGAGAATATATCAGAACGAGAACGGCGACGTTGATATTCAGAAAAGCAACGTTGTCCTCTTGGGACCGACAGGCGTCGGCAAGACTATGCTTGCTCAGACGCTCGCCAGAATTCTGGACGTTCCGTTCGCAATAGCCGACGCCACGACTCTTACCGAGGCAGGTTATGTCGGAGAGGACGTTGAGAATATTCTTCTGCGTCTTATTCAGGCGGCTGATTACGACGTTGAGAGAGCGCAGCAGGGTATTATCTATGTTGATGAAATCGACAAGATTGCCCGCAAGTCCGAGAATCCCTCAATTACCCGTGATGTAAGCGGCGAGGGAGTTCAGCAGGCGCTTCTCAAAATTCTTGAGGGTACGGTTTCAAATGTTCCTCCTCAGGGCGGCAGAAAGCATCCCCAGCAGGAATTCATACAGATAGACACGACCAATATCCTGTTTATCTGCGGCGGCGCTTTTGACGGAATCGAAAAAATTGTCGAGTCAAGAACAGGCAAATCAACTCTCGGTTTCGAGGGAACAATTATTGACAAGACGTCAGTCGATATGTCAAAGATATATGCAAAGATTATTCCTCAGGATATAGTCAAGTACGGGCTTATTCCCGAGCTTGTCGGCAGAGTGCCCGTTATAACGGCTCTCGACGACCTCGACAAGGACGCGCTTGTGAGAATTCTCACAGAGCCCAAAAACGCCCTTGTCAAGCAGTATCAGGAGCTGTTTAAAATGGATAAGGTCGATCTCGAATTCAGCGACGACGCGCTTTTGAAAATTGCGGAGCTGACTCTTGAGAAAAAGACCGGCGCACGCGGACTTCGCGCTATTATGGAGCAGGTTCTGCTTCCGATTATGTACGAGGCTCCGTCCGATAAGACTATCAGGAAAATCATTGTTACCAAAGAATGTGTTGAAAACGGCGACAGTCCGCTTGTTGAAAGAAGCAGCGGCGATAAAAAACTGAAAAGACCTGACGGTTTGCCGAAGTCGGTTGTTTAACGCAAAAATGCAATAAAAAATCAAAGCCGATTGTCAAACAGGACAGTCGGCTTTTGCTTAAAATCAGGGAGACTTTATGAGGAAATCAAAGAGAATTGATTTTTCAAACAGAAACATAAAAAAGGCAAAAAGAGTCAGAACATTTATTATCGCCTTTGCGGCGTTTGTAATTGTTCTGGGTTCGGTTTCCCTGCTTATTTTTATGAAAGACCTGAACTTTGATTTAAAGAATTTGGTTTCAAAAAAGGAAACGACAACCGTTGCCGAGGAGACGACAACCGCTGTCGAGCCGGTTGAGCTTGAGGGCACAACCAAGCTTATTACGGCTATTGCAAACGCCGAAGGAAAACTTACCTCGGTATATGCCGTTATTACCGATTTTGAAAAGAAGGAAATCAAGGTTTACAGCATACCCGTAAGTACTGTCGGCAGTTACGATACAATATCGGGAACTCTTGTCGAGATTTATGACAAATACGGAATTCTCGGTTTAAAGAGAGCGGCAGAAGGTGTTTACGGCGTCAGCTTCAACAGATATATAGCTTCAAGCGAGCCCATATTCAGAGGGTTACTCGCAAAGCTTGACGATGTTACCGTTGAACTGGATGAGCCGCTCGACGGCAGCACCTCCGACGGACTTGTGCTTGACAAGGGCAGGCAGAGTCTTACTCCGGAGATGTATGTCAAATATCTTAATCTCTGCCCTGAGAGTAAAAAGGCAGAGACTTTCGCCGCACTTTTACAAGTAATTATTTCCGAAAATAATTCGGATAATCTTTCAAATCAGTTTACCTTTATTGCAAACAACACTCAGACCGATATAACCATAATCGACTATTCAAACGAGGAAAAGAAAATAAAGGGATTTATATCCTCTGAGGGAAAAATTATTCCCGAGGCAGATACAGATAAATTAAACGGGGTAAAAGATGAGAAGTAAAAAGCTGTTAAAACTTATAGGCATTTTAGTCTTTTGTGTGTGTGCGTATATGGTTCTTGACACACTCGGAGTCTTCCCCACCGACTTCTCGGATGTCGATATGATATACGAGGGCGGGGGATATGAGCGCTTCTATTACAATACTCTGAGTGAGAACGGCAAAATTGCCTACACGCTTATACTTCCGAAATTAAGCGAGCATGAGGAGCAGATTGAAATTCCGAAGCTTTCAGAGGACGAAATATCGGATGTGGTCGGCGCGATTTTTTACGACAACCCCGAAATGATTTGCATAGGCAGACAGTACAGAACACTGACCTTAAACGGCAAATTCTTTTTTGAACCTACATATAACCACACTCTTACCGAGCATACGGGCTGCACATCGGCGCTTGAAAGTGCGGTCGGCAGGGCTTTGTCGGGTGTAAAAAACAGTATGAACGACTACGAAAAGGAGCTTTATTTCCACGACTATATCTGCAAAATCTGCAGTTATGCCACGGATGCCGAGCAGTCGGCGGGATATGACTGCGACACCGATGACGCTCTTGTTTCGGGTACTGCGGTTTGCGAGGGTTACTCAAAGGCGTTTCAGCTGCTTTTGAATAAGGCGGGTGTTCCCAATTACCTTGTTGTCGGCAGTGCCGACGAGGAGGACGGCAGCACCTCAAACCATATGTGGAATGTCGTAACAATAGGCATGGAGAATTATTACGTTGATATTACCTGGGATGACAATGACGACGAGCCGGGTATGGACGAGGTGTGTTACTTCTATTTCAACGTAAATGACGATATTCTGTCCAAAACCCACCATGATATTATTCCCGCATCAAACAACTGTACAAGTATGAAGGCAAACTACTACAATGTTAACGGCGATATGTACGAGCGCTTCGGACCGACGGAAAAGGCCAGAATGTCAAACAGAATCTGCCAGAACGTGAGAAAATCCGAACCGAAGCTCGAGATGTTCTTTACCGACAGCGAAGAATTTGACAAGGCTGTAGAGGCGCTTAAAGACAACAGGGAGATATTCGACCTTGTTGATGAAGCGAGAAAAACCGACAGACGTATCAACTATAACTATGCGCAATACTATATTGTGGCGGACAGCAACTATATGATTATTAACTTTTCCTGACAGGAGGTTTTGTTATGGATTTACAGAGAATTGAAAACGCAGTCAGAGAAATACTTGCGGCGGTTGGGGAGGACCCCGACAGAGAGGGACTTGTTGAAACTCCCGCAAGGGTTGCGAGGATGTATGCCGAGATTTTCTCGGGACTTGACGACAACCCCGAAAGACATCTTAAAATCTTCAACGAGGGAAATGTTGACGAAATGGTAGTGGTAAGGGATATTCCCCTTTACTCAATGTGCGAACACCATCTGCTTCCGTTTGTCGGCAAGGCTCATATTGCCTATATATCCACTGACGGCAGAGTAATAGGACTTTCCAAACTCGCAAGAATTGTTGACAGCTTTGCAAAAAGACCTCAGCTTCAGGAAAGACTCACAACCCAGATAGCCGATTTTCTGTTTGAGAATCTCTCTGCAAAGGGAGTTGCCGTTGTTATCGAGGCAGAGCATCTTTGTATGACTATGCGCGGCGCGAGAGCCGCAGGCTCAAAAACTCAGACCTCGGCGCTCAGAGGAAATATGAGAAGCGACGCAAGAACACGCGCAGAGGCTATGGATTTACTTCTGGGGTAAAAGATATGAATTATTTTAAAGGCTCGGGCTTTTCTTTTCCTCTCGGAGAGAAAACCTATATTATGGGCATTCTCAATATCACTCCCGATTCCTTTTATGACGGCGGCAGGTATAATTCTTTACATCTCGCCGCTGAACACGCGCGCCTTATGGAGAGCGAGGGAGCCGATATTATTGACATAGGCGCAAATTCCACTAACCCTAATGCCGTAATTCTTTCGGAGGATGAGGAGCTTGCTGTTATAAAGGAATTCCTTATACCGGTTGTAAAGAATATAAATGTTCCCGTTTCGGTTGATACCTTTTATCCCGCGGTGGCGGAGTACTGCCTTGGAAACGGCGTCAGCATAATAAACGATGTCAGCGGCAGACGGGATAAAAAGATGACAGAGCTTGTAAAGGCATACGGCGCAGGGCTTGTGGTAATGCACAACCCTCTGTTTTCGTCAAAGGAGACGGGGGACTATTCGTCTGACGGCGGTGTGGTAAAAAGCATAAGAAGCTTTTTTGCCTCGTCGCTTGAATACTATGAAAAAGCAGGCGTAAATAAAGAACAGTTGCTCTTTGATACGGGCATAGGATTCGCAAAAACAAACGCAGATAACCTCGAGGTTATCAAAAGACTCGGCAAAATAAAACTACCCGATACCGCGCTTCTTACGGCGCTTTCAATGAAAAGGGTAACGTCCTTTTACAGCGGAGCCGAGGGCGAGGACAGACTGTATCCCACGCTTGCGGCAAATGTGCTTTCCGTGTCGGGCGGCACAGATTTCGTAAGAGTTCATGCGGTCAAGGAAGCGGCGCTTTCGCTTAAAATGGCGGACGCATTATTGAGGTAGAACTATGGATAAGATTATCGTTAAAGGACTTAAAATTTTCGCATATCACGGCGTAAATCCCGAGGAGAAGCAGGACGGTCAGCAGTTTGAAATCGACCTTACCGCAGATATTGACCTTAAAGCCGCGGGACTTTCCGACGACCTCGGAGAGACGGAAAGCTACGCCCGTATAATAAAGACGGTAAAAAGGGTATTTACCGCCGAAAAATACGATTTAATTGAGAAAGCAGCGGAGGTTATCGCAGAAGCCGTACTTGATGAATACGGCAAAATAAATGAAGTAACCGTAACCGTTAAGAAACCGTTTGCGCCTGTCAGCGCAGAATTTGACTATGTTGCGGTCGAGATAACGAGGAGAAGATAAATGAAGGCAGTTTTATCTATCGGAACTAATTTAGGCGACCGCCTTCGGAATATTGACGATGCGGTTAATTCTCTTGAACGCGTGCCGAAACTCAGAGTGCTTGAGGTTTCCCCGATTTATGAGACAGAGCCCTGGGGGTACGCCGAACAGGATAACTTTTTTAACTGTGCCGTTACTGTTGAAACGGAGCTTTCCCCATCGGCGCTTCTCGGAGCGTGCCTCGGAATTGAGGCGGCTCTGGGCAGAGTGCGCAAAATTAAATTCGGACCGAGAATCATTGATATAGATATACTTCTGTATGAAGGTTTTGCCTCTGATACCGAGGAGCTGACAGTACCCCATAAGTTCATTTTCGAACGAGATTTTGTGCTCGTTCCGCTTCATGACCTTTTTCCGTCGGGTACGGCGCTCGGATTTGATTTTTCCGAGGCATACAAAAAAACAGATTTAACAAAATTAAAGATGATAAAAAGCTGAGAAAAGGGCAGGAATTTGCTTGTCAGAGCCGCCCTGAGTCTCGGCATTTTTATGTAATAAACTGTCAAATAGTATTATTTCTATTGTCTTTAAGGGACATTTGTGATATATTAGTTGAGTAAAGCAAATTATTGATAGGGGATATAAACTTTGCACTATATTGTAATGGACCTTGAGTGGAATACTGCTTACAGTAAACGGTACGGCAGTTTTTTTAATGAGGTGATTGAAATCGGTGCCGTCAAGCTTGACGAGGGATTTAATGTGCTTGATACGGTGTCGATAATCGTTAAACCGCAGATAGGCAAAAAGTTAAGAGGCAGGACAAAAAATCTGACGCATATTACCAATGAGGATGTGTCCTCGGGACTTATTTATCCCGAGGCGATTGCGGAGTTTTCCGAGTGGCTCGGAAACGGGGAAAACACATTCCTTACATGGGGAGACGGCGATATCCGTGTGCTTGTTAAGAATAACGAGTACTTTATGAACAGCTGCAGACTTGATTTTATAAACAGCTATGCCGACGCTCAGAAGTACTGTCAGAGTTTTATTAAAACCGAAGGCTCAAATCAGATAGGACTTTCACTTGCCTGCGAGCAGCTCGGCGTTGATGCGGACAGGTTCTCACACCACAGAGCGCTTGACGACAGTCTGATGACGGTTGAGTGCATCAAAAAGGTTTTTGACCGCGAAAAGCTGAATACATATATTCATCCCTGCAACGAGGACTTCCGCAGATGGCTTGTATTCAAGCCCTATTATATCAAGGATATGAACAACCCCATAGTTGAGCTCAAAAGCAGGAAATGTATATGTCCCATTTGCGGAAAACCTGCGCGGCAGATTAAAAAATGGCGCGTTGTCAATCAGTCCTTCAGGTCTGAATACCATTGTCCGCGCTGTGAAAAAAACTACCGCCTTACCGTCAGATACAAGCAGCTTTTTGACCGCATCGACGAGAGACAGACGCAGACAGAAATCAAGCCGAAGCCCAAGGTGAAAGAGAAAAAAGAGCAGGTATGAGTTTAAAAGCAAAATTTAAAAGCAACGCTTCGGCGCCAAAGGGACTTCTCGGCAGAATTCTCCTTATGAGAATGAATATCGGCACGCATTTCAGACTTGCTGAATGGGGACTCGGATTTCTGAATTTTAAAAGTGATGACCGCACTCTTGATATAGGCTGCGGAGGCGGCGCAAATGTCAGGAAAATGACATCGTTGTGCCCCGAAGGCAAGGCGTACGGAATTGACTGCTCCGAGGTAAGCGTCGGCAAATCGCGTTCACACAACAGGCGCAGTATAAGAAACGGAAAGTGCGAAATACTGCTTGCGGACGCAGGCGAGCTTCCCTTTGACAGCGGATATTTTGACATTGTTACGGCGTTTGAGACCGTTTATTTCTGGCAGGATATACGCAAGGCCTTTTCCGAGGTGTTCAGAGTGCTGAAAAACGGCGGCAGTTTTGCCGTGATTCAGGAAACCGAGGGCAGAGGCGGGAGCGCAGAGAAAACCGCGGAAATCATAAAGGACATTAAATTCTATACGGCGTCCGAAATAAAAGAGCTTATGCTTGCGGCAGGATTTTCGGAGACTGCGCAACACAGTTCTCCCGAGGGCTGGTTTACGGTTGTCGGAGTTAAATAAAAAATAAAAAGCGAAGGTGTTAACCTTCGCTTTTATTATTGCTCTGTTAAATCTGCTTTAATTTTCCGAGCTGTTTGAATCCGCCGCCCTTGAAGAAGCCGCCGATTATAATTCTCAGACCCTTTGCAAATTTGTCGTCATTGAGTATAACGAGCAGACCCTCAGCCATCCTCGGGCTGAATATGCCGAAGCTCATTGAAATAAAGTTCTTTATCGGGAGCTGGAGTGCAACAGCGCTCATCATTGTATCCTCGCCGAGGAATTTTTTGAGAATTCTGTTGAGTCTGCCGCCCCATTTGCCGTCAGCCGCATCCTCGATAGTATTCATAAGAGTCAGGGGCTTGCTCTTGTCTCTCTGTGTCGGAGGAATTTCGTGGCCGAGAACGGCTTTGAATTCCTCGTCGGGAATGTTCGTTATGTCAACCGAGTAATATGACGGAGCCATCTTGCTGTAATCGGGAATTGAGTAAGCAACGGTTGACTCAACGTTGAGAGACGCTTCAAGTCTTATATCACGGCTCGATGCGCCGATAAGAATCTTGAATTCGCCCGTTTCAACCTGCCAGTCGTGTGCGTCAACGTTGTAGAAAGCAAACGCGCGTTTATCAAGCTCTATGCTGACTTCCTTTTCCTCGCCTGCTTTAAGAAATACCTTTTTAAAGCCCTTGAGTTCCTTGACGGGTCTGTAAATAGTTGACTCAACGTCGGCAACATAAAGCTGTGCTGCTTCGGCGCCGTCGCGAAGTCCCGTATTCCTGATTTTGAAGGTTGCGGTAACCGTGTCGGTATCCTTTATGCTGTCTGCAGAAAGCTTCAGGTCGCTGTATTCAAAGCTTGTGTATGAGAGACCGTGGCCGAAGGGAAAACGGACTGCTTTGTTAGCCGAGTCATAGTAACGATAGCCGACATAAATTCCTTCTCTGTATTCAACCGAAACAGATGTGCCGGGGAAGTAGTTGTTGCTTGAGTTGTCCTCAAGAGCAAAGGGATATGTTTCGGAGAGCTTGCCTGACGGGTTAACATCGCCGTAGAGTATATCGCATACTGCGCTGCCCGAAGCCTGACCGGTAAGGAAAGCGTTAAGAATTGCAGGAACACTGTCAGCCCAGGGCATTTCAACTGCCGCGCCGCCCGAAAGAACGACTACGACATTTTTATTAACCTTTAAAACTTCCTCGACAAGACGGTTGTGAAGCGGCGGAATACCGAGATGCCTTCTGTCGTTTCCTTCTGTTTCAAACTCGTCGGTAAGACCGATAAAGAGGAGTACGGTATCAGCGTTCTTTGCAACGTTTACTGCTTCCTCTGTAAACTGGTCGTCGGAAATCTTATTCTTCTTTGCGGTCGAATAGCCCTGAGCATACTCAAAGTCAATGCCCATCTTTTTGAGCGTGTCATAAGCGCAGTCGAGTTTAATCGGGTTGATAAGCGACGAGCCTGCGCCCTGATAACGCGGCTTCTTTGCCATTTCGCCGATAACCGCAAGCTTTTTATCCTTTTTAAGGGGAAGGATATTGTTGTCGTTTTTCATAAGCACCATGCACTGCGAAGCAATTCTGCGCGCAATTTCATGATGCTCGTCGGGGTCGTATGTATATTCGCCGAGTGTCGCCGTTGACTTGTCAACCATATCGAGAAGCAGGTCAACCGCATGGTCAAGAACTGCCTCGTCAAGAGTTCCGTCCTTAACAGCGTCGACGATAAGCTTTGTACCCATACCCGACGAAGTGGGCATTTCAAGTTCCTGACCTGCAATAAGTCCGGGAACTCTCTCGTTTTCTGCGCCCCAGTCGGTAACTATGAGGTTTTCATAGCCGAAGTCTCCGCGAAGAACGTCGGTAAGCAGCCATTTGTTCTCAGCGCAGTAATATCCGTTAAGTCTGTTATATGCACACATAATGGTCCAGGGCTGTGCCTTTCTGACGGCAATTTCAAACGGACGCAGATAAATCTCTCTGAGCGTTCTTTCGTCAACAACCGTGTTTACGGTCATGCGACGGGTTTCCTGATTGTTTGCCGCATAGTGTTTAAGCGATGTGCCTATGCCCTTGGACTGAACGCCGTTGATAAATGCGGCGGCTATTTCGCCGGCAAGTACGGGGTCCTCCGAGAAGTACTCAAAGTTTCTGCCGCAGAGGGGAGAGCGCTTGATATTGGTGCCGGGTCCGAGCAGCACGGAAACCTTTTCCTTTCTGCACTCGTCGCCGAGCGCTTCGCCCATTTCTCTGATGAGGTCAACGTCCCACGAACAGGCGGTTGCGGATGCGGTCGGGAAGCATATAGCGGGTACGCCCTTGAGAAGGTCGGTTTCACCCTTTTTTGCCTCCTCGGGATTTCCCTTTTTACGGATTCCGTGAGGGCCGTCGTTAAGAGCAACGGATTTTATTCCGAGACGCTCAATGGGCTGACTGTGCCAGTAATCAAGACCGTCGCACATACTTGCCTTTTCTTCGAGCGTCATTTTTTTGATAAGCTCTTCATGTTTAAGTGACATTTATTTTTCCTCCTGTGTAAATGAATAAATTTGCATTATTATAAAAACACATACTATAATATAACAAAATCGTTTTTTTTACAAGTGCGCTGAAAAAATGTTTGCTTTATTTGTATGCTTTTAACATATTTTTCTGCCGGTTATAGTCACTTTGACAAGTAATTATTGCGTTTTTAATATGAATATGATAAAATTATATAGATATGGAAATGAGGTGAAATCATGCCTTTTGAAAAGAAAGTCAGCGTTTGTATAAACGCATACAACTGTCAGGATTATATAGCAGAAACACTCCAGTCTGTTATTGACCAGACCTATGACAATCTTGAAATAATATTGGTCGATGACTGCTCAACCGATAATACCGTTAGCGTTGTTGAGGGCTTTACCGACAGCAGAATAAAACTTATCAGGCTGCCTGAGAACGTAAACATTTCTGCGGCAAATAACGAAGCGCTCAGAAATGCAACGGGCGACTATATTGCGCATCTGGACTCCGACGATGTCTGGGAGCCTGCAAAGCTTGAGAAACAGATTAAGTTTATTGAGGAGCACCCCGAGTATCAGGCGTGTTTTTCACACGTTAAGGTTATAAATGAAAAGTCGGAGCCCGTTGAAAAGGGCAGTTACTTTGAAAAGGTCTTTAATATTGACACAGTTTCTCAGGTCGATTTCATAAGGCTTTTTAACGACACGGCAAACCACCTCTGCCACTCCACAATGCTTATAACCCGTAAGGCGTTTGAGAAGCTCGGCTACCACGACCTGAGCCTTCTTTATCTGCACGACTATGACTGCTGGACAAGACTTATATTTATCACGCCTATTTTCATATATCCCGAGCCGCTGACAAGGTACAGAGTCAGAAGCGGCAGCAACTCGTCGCAAACGGACGAGAAGGATATTGCTCATAACGAGGAATATGCCAGAGTAACATACAACCTTATCAATAATTGTCCCGACGATATGTTCCTCAGGGCTTTCAGCGACAGACTGAAGCTGGAGGGGGAGCACACGCACGAGGAAACAGAGGTTGAGAAGGCCTTTGTGCTTCTGAATTCCTTTATCGTACTTCAGGGAAACACATATCTCGGCATAAAGAAATTTGACGAACTTTTCAAAGACGGGAAATATATAAAACTCTGCAAGGAAAAATTCAACTTCTCCTTAAAGGATTTCTACGCTCTGCATACTAAGGAAATATTCTATAACGGGCCCAAAACCGAGCAGATGAAAAATGAAATCATCGGTCTTAACGGCAGAGTTGACGAATTAAGCGGCGAGAACGCAAGACTCGGTACGGAGCTGTCCGAGACGCAGAACGAATTGCTCGGCACACAGGCTTCGCTTGCTCAGACAAGGTCCGAGCTTGAAAGCACCGTACAGGATAAGGATAACCTTGAGCGGCAGTACAGAGCGCTTGACAGCGGATACAGACATCTTGAGGATATGTATAATCTGGCTCTTAATTCCCGTTCAATGCGTTATACCCAACCTATACGTGTGCTCAGAAAGCTGAAAAATCTGTTTGTAAAGACGACCAATGACGGCAGGAAGGCAAAGGCAAAGCTTGTGCTTTACGGCTTTTACGGGCATAACCTCGGAGACGACATATTCTTTGATATGCTTTTCAAAAGGTATCCGGATATACTTTTCTATGTGCTGTGTACGCCTGACTACGCTCCCGTTTTCGGTAAATATGCAAACGTCAGATTTTACGATTGCACACGTCCCGCAGTACAGAAGATTAACGCTCTGGGCAAAAAACTCGGCATCAGAGATTTGTTTGAGTGGCTGCTGCTCGATGCAACCGACGGTGCGGTTCATATAGGCGGCTCGGTCTATCAGCAGATAGCCGACTGGGAGCTTGACCTTAAAATCAGAAAGGACAGACACCATCTCGGCAAAAAGTTCTTTGCAATTTCAAATAATTTCGGACCTTATTCCACCGAAGATTACTATAAATTCTGGTACCGTCAGTTTAAGAAGTGGGACGATATATGCTTCCGGGATTACTATTCCTATAATCTGTTTAACGGCATACCTCATGTCAGGGTTGCGCCCGATTTGCTTTTCTCATATCCTCATGCGCCCTGCGAGAGCAAAAAGAAGGTTGCCGTTTCGGTAATAAACCCGCGCTTCAGAGTCAGAAGCTTTACCGAGGAACAGTCGGCGGCTTACGAGAAAAAAATAGCGGAGCTTATTGAATTCTATGCCGGACGCGGTTATGAGATTTCGCTTCTCGGTTTCTGCACTCTTGAGGAAGACCAGACCGAAATTGAAATAATAAAGCAGATGCTTTCGGATGAAACCTCAGAGAAGGTTGTCAGCACGGTGTTTGCAGACAGTATTGATGCCGTTATAAATGAAATCAGAGAGAGCGAAATAGTTATCGCAACCCGTTTCCACGCCATGATTTTAGGATATATTTTCGGCAAGGATGTTCTTCCAATTTGTTACGGCGACAAGATGAGCAACGTTGTACGCGACTTTGTACTGAGCGCCGAAACGATAAAGATGACCGAACTCGGCAGGTATTCCGTGCAGGAGCTTGACATCCTCAGGAACAGCCTCGGCGCCGAGCAGATAGCTCATCTTTCGGCACGCGCCTCGGAGCAGTTTGCAGGACTTGACAGATATGCAGAAAAAAAGCACTGCGAAATCATCAGATAATAAAAAGCCTGACAGTTTTATAACTGTCAGGCCCTTTTGTTTTTTTATTTTAAATAAGCGGTAAAAACAATTCTGTGCCCGTCGGGACTTTCGGCTTTTATTTCGCCCTTGTGCGCTTCGGCTATGCTTCTCGCCATTGATAGCCCTATTCCGAAGCCTTGATTTTCCGAGTTCCTTGATTTATCCGCACGGTAAAATCTGTCAAACAGCTTGTCAAGTTCCGATGTGTCAAGGCTGTCGCATTCGTTTGTCGATTTGATTACAATACCGCTTTTTGCCTTTTCAAGAGAGAATTCAATTTCCGAGTCTTTGACCGAATATTTGATGGCGTTGTCAATAAGAATCGAACACAGGCGTCTGACCATATATTCGTCTCCGTTGTAACTCAGACCGTCCGGAATACTCAAAGCAAGTCTGCGTCCCTGACTTTCGGTATATTCCCTGAAAGATTCTGCGGTTTCCTTAACCGCGGCGCTTATGTCAAAGCTGTGAATTTTTACGGGCGTTTCCTCCTCGTCCATACGGGAAAGAGAAACAAGAGAGTTTACAAGCTCTCCGAGTTTTTCTGTCTGTGCCTTTGCCTTGTCTATCCATTTTTGTCTGCCGACCTCCATTTCGAGTACGGTAAGACTTGTGGCAATAACAGTAATCGGTGTTTTCAGCTCGTGTCCCGCGTCGGTAATAAACTGCTTCTGCTGAGCGTCCGCCTTTATGACGGGGTCAACGGCCTTGCGGGAAAACAGTATGATAAGCACGGTTATCAGGGCAATGCAGACCGCAGTTGCACCGACTGACAGCATAAGCGTTGTGAGCATTGAGCTTATTTCCTTGTCGGCATTGAGAAATACAGCCGAATAGTTACCGTCAGACTGCTTTGTTACGGAATATCTGTATCCGTCGGCATAACCTTTGCCCTCGCCGTTTTTTTGCGCAATTCCGAGATAGAACGAAATGTCATTTTCCGTAACGGCGGCAATACTTTCAAGATTTGCAGCTGTTACGGTTCCGTCCTCAGTATAGTTTATGACAAAATACCGTGTCAGAAACGGTGTTTCCCTGCCGAAATCTCTGTCGGGTTTGCCGTCGGGCTTAAACTCTCCGCCCTCGCGGAAGGAGGGCATATTACCCATATTCCCGTTAATCATATTGAGGGTATTATCGAGCTTTGAGGTTGTCGAAATAAGGTTTGCGGTGTTCAGAATAACGCACAGCAGCAGCATTACGCCGGCAACGGTAAAGCTTGCGATTTTTATAAATTTTTTCTGTAAGCGTTTAATCATTTTCGGCCTCCAGAATATATCCTAATCCGCGGTTGGCGTGAACAGTAACCTTTGAACCAATACCGTACAGTTTTTTGCGAAGGTTTGAAATATGCACCCATACTACATTGATTTCGGCATCGGAATCCCAGCCCCATACTCTTTCCATAATTTTGTCGGCAGACAGGACGGTTTTGGGATTGCGCATAAATAACTCCATAACCTGAAATTCTCTGCCGCTGAGTCTTACGGATTTGCCCGAAGTACATTCAAGCAAGTCGCTTGACGGGTTAAGCGAAATGTCTCCGAATGACAGCACGGAGGGCTTGTATTCCTCACGGCGCCGAAGTATTGCCCGAACACGGCTCAGCAGTTCGTCTGCTTCAAAGGGCTTGGGAAGATAATCGTCTGCACCCGAGTCGAAACCTTCGATTCTGTCATCCTTCTGAGCCTTTGCGGTAAGCATCATAATAGGCGTGCGGTTCCCGTCGCTGCGGAGCCGCTTTAAAACCTCGATGCCGTTGAGTCCCGGCATCATAACATCAAGAATTATAGCGTCATATTCGTCTGCACAGGCATATTCGTAGGCAGATGTTCCGTCATTTACGGTGTCAACCGTGAACTGATTTTTTTCAAAAAATACCGTCAGAGCTTCAGCTAAATCAAGCTCGTCCTCGGCAATAAGTAAACGCATATAAACCACCCGAAATAATTATATTATAAATTGGTAATAAAAGCAATAATCGTGTTTTACAGCGCTTCCTTGCTGTCAACCTTGCTGCAGACTATATTCAGGTTTCCGTTACGGCACCTTATTTCGTCAATAAGCGCTTTTGGTATCTGCGGCTGTTTTAGTATAATTTCGTACTGTAATTCAAACATGGTTCCCATATTTGTCGTCTTGACCTTTTCGAGCGAAGCGTGCTTTGTGTACTGCTCAAACAGGTCGTCAAACAGTCCGTCGTAATCGAGATTTTCGGGAATTGTGATTTTGAGAGTTCTTGCAGAACTGTTCCCTGAGCCGAAATCGGTTACGGTTAAAACTATTATGAATACGGACAGTATTGCAAAGAATATTCCTGCCAGTGCAACATAACCCATACCTGTTGCAAGTCCGATAGCCATCGCCATAAAAATTGCGCCGATTTCCTTTGCCGTACCGGGTGCGGAGCGGAATCTTACCAGCGAGAAAGCTCCCGCCACCGCAACGCCTGCGCCTATATTTCCGTTTACAAGCATAATTACTATCTGAACTATTGCAGGCAGCATTGCAAGCGTTACCGCAAAGCTTTGTGTGCAACGGTTTTTAAATGAGTAAACGAGCGCCGTACCGATACCGAGTACGAGAGATATTCCCGTACAGATTAAGAATACGGATATTGTTATTTCTGTTGATATAATTGAACTAAGCACTTAAACGCGCCTCCTTTTTGATTGCTTTGATACTGCTGTCGAGAATATGCTCCCGATAACAGGTACCGTATTTTGAAAATGAAGTCGGATAGATACCGAGCTGTGTGAGAATGTGTGAAAGGAACAGAGGACATACGCCAGGAATTTTGATTTCCATAAGTATTCTGCCGTCATTTACGAGAGCCTCTCCGTAATCTCCCTTTCTCAGGTCAAGCTCTGTGAGTCTGAATCTTATATTCCTGTCAAAGGTTATTCTTAATTCACTGTCGTCCCTGCCCGCATAAGCCTCACGGTCATAGGCGATAAACGCTTTCGGAGATGAACGGTATAAACTCTGGAAATATGAGATTTCCTTTGAAATCTGCGTCTGACGGTCGCTCGGATAGATTCCCCTTAACATAGGTTCGCAGAGATATGCGTCTGCCGTCATCCTTCTTTTATAGACAACCCCGTCATATTTTTTCTTTAATTCTATAAAAACCTGCGAGCCGTTTTCGGGGACACCGTAGCTTCTTACTCTCAGCTTTTCCTTATAAACCGGTTTGTCGAGCGAAGCGCGTATAAGCGCATAGTCATCTGTGTCATAATAGATATTACATATAGTGTATTGTCCATATTCATCGGGCTTTACAAAGGGAGCGATTTCCTCTTTGAAGCTCCTGTACTGTTCCTCTGTCAGAAAGTACTTTTTTTCATATCTTTTAAAGCAGGTCTGAATACTGTTTGTCATAGGCGTTACCTCCTTTGCCGACCTCATTATAGGAGGATAACCTAAAGAGAACCTAAAGGAAAAATTAAAGAATTCTTTAGGTTCACTTTAAGTGAGTGCTTTATGATAAAGCCGAAATCTCAAAGGAGGAGATTATTATGAAAAACTCAAAACTCAAAAAATTAACGGCACTTACCGTAACCCTTTTAATAATAGTATCGGTTTTCTGCTCCTGCTCGCTGAAAAAAACAGATTTATCGGCTGCAGAGTCGGACAGCACGGGGACGGGTAACGAGGCAGTCGTCAGTCTTTTGAACGATTCGCAGGTTACTCCCGATACGCAGAGCGGAAATACTATTATACTTGAAGGCGAAACGGCAACCGTAAACGGAAACGGAGCAGAGGTCAAAGACGGAACAGTAACAATTACCGCAGGCGGAACCTATACCGTTTCGGGAACTCTTAAAGACGGAAGGATAATTGTTGACGCAGACGGCGAAGAGGTTATTATAGTTTTCTCGAATGCAAGCATCAGCTGTTCGTATTCAAGTCCGCTGTATATTTACAAGGCGTCAAAGGCAACAGTTTATCTTGCGGAGGGGACAAAGAACACCCTTACCGATTCGGCGTCTTACAGCTACGGCGATTCTTTTTCCTCGCAGACGGATGAGGAACCGAACTCGGCTCTTTACTCAAAAACCGACCTTGTAATTGCGGGCAGCGGAGAACTTACCGTAAATGCGAATTTCAACAATGGCATTACAAGCAAGGACACTCTCAGAATTGAGAATGCAACGCTTACCGTAAACGCAAAGAATCACGGTATCAACGGCAAGGATAATCTTGAGGTCAGAAATGCAAACATAACGGTTACCTGCTCGGGAGATGCGCTTCGCTCGACTAACGATACGGATTCCTCTCTGGGATATATCATTATTGCAAATTCCGATTTGACGCTGAATTCGGGCGAGGACGGAATTCAAGCTCAGACTTATCTCACTATAAGCAATTCCGATGTTACGGTTACCTCGGGCGGAGGAAGTGGAACTTCTCTGAATTCCGAAGTCAGCGCAAAAGGACTTAAAGCCGAAACTGACATCACGCTTGAGGGAGGCAGCTTTAAACTTGACTGCTGCGACGACGCGGTTCACGCGGGACAGAATATAACAATTCAGTCAGGCGAGTTTACGGTCAGCACGGGAGACGATGCAATTCATGCAGACAACACCGTAACGATTAACGGCGGCGATATGACTCTTGAGTGCCATGAAGGAATTGAGGCAACGGTAATAGTAATAAACGGCGGTAAAACGGTTATCAATGCAAGTGATGACGGCATCAATGCCGCACAGAAGGTTTCGGGAATTACTCCGAGGGTTGAAATCAATTCGGGCGAAATCACGATTACAATGGGACAGGGAGATACCGACGGAATTGACTCTAACGGGGATATAATTATAAACGGCGGTACGCTCAGCGTAACGGGACAGTTCCCGTTTGACTATGACGGCACGGCATCGGTAAACGGCGGAACGGTTTATGCCAACGGCGAAAAGGTTACCGAGCTTCAGAATCAGTTTGCCGGCGGAATGTCCGGCGGAGGACAGATGCAGGGTGAACCTCCCGCAGGCAGAGGACAGATGCCCGACGGTCAGAAGGGCGCTGTGCCTCCCGGAGGAAAAAGATAATATGTAATTAAAAGACGGCCTGACAGTAAAAACTGTCGGGCTGTTTTTTAGTCGGGACTTGCAAATGAAAACGGAATTCGGCATACACTCTTAAAGGAGTGTGATAATATGCTTATAAATTTACTGTCCTTTATTTTTGCAAATATGTTTTACCTTATGCTTCATCTGGAGAATTCGGGGTCTTTCCCGAAGCCTCTGAGCGCAAAGGAGGAGGCGGAGGCTCTGGCAAAAATGCAGCAGGGGGACGCGGCGGCGAGAGATTTGCTTATTGAGCACAATCTGCGGCTTGTGGTACATATAATTAAAAAATATTACTCGAATTATTCCGACCAGGACGATTTGATTTCAATAGGCACAATAGGACTTATAAAGGCGGTCAACAGCTTTGACAATTCCAAGGGCACACGGCTCGCCACCTATGCGGCGAGGTGCGTGGAAAATGAAATACTAATGTACTTCCGCAATCAAAAAAAGAGCGCACAGGATATTTCAATGAACGACCCCATTGACTTTGACGCGCAGGGCAACCCTCTGACGCTTGCCGATATTCTCTACACAGACGACACCGTTTTTGACGATATAGACAAGAGGATGAAGGTAGAAAAGCTTAGACAGTATATTTCGGAAATGAAGGATGAGAGAGAAAAACAGATTATAATAAGAAGATACGGACTTGACGGCAGGTGTCCGCTTACACAGAGGGAAATAGCAAAGCAGATGAATATTTCCCGTTCCTATGTTTCCAGACTCGAGAAAAAAGCCATAGAAGATTTGCGCAAAAGCTTTGACGGGGAATAAATGAAGTGATAAAATAAAGAATACAGAAGAAAGACGTGAAAATATGATAAGCGAAATACTCAAAAAAACTTCATCGTGGGAAATGCTTAAAAGCACGGAACTGCCTGTAATTCTGTACGGCACGGGTAACGGCGCCGACAGGGTTATAGATGAATTCCTGCGCCTCGGCATTACTCTGTCGGGTATTACCGCAAGCGACGGCTTTGTGCGCAAACGTCAGTTCCGCGGATTTGAGGTTAAGGAAATTTCATATTTTGAGGAGCTTTACGGCGATTTTGCCGTTGCCGTTGCCTTCGGCTCAAATCTCGACAGCGTTATTAAAACGATTCTCGGCGTTGCCGAAAAGCACAGAACGGTTGTGCCCTGCGTTCCCGTTTACGGAGATACGGTTTTTAACCGTGAGTTTATTGAGAAAAATAAAATCAAACTGGAGCAGGTTTATGGTTTGCTTGCGGACGATATTTCAAAAGAGGTCTTTTCGGATGTCGTTAAATTTGAACTTACGGGCGAGCTGAAATATCTTCTTCGCAGCGAAACCTCAAAGGACGAGGCCTTCGGTAGCATACTCAAACTCGGCGCAGACGAGCACTGTCTCGACATCGGCGCATACCGAGGCGACACGGTTGACGAGTTTCTGAAATATACGGGCGGATTGTACGGGAGTATTACCGCACTTGAGCCCGATGCCAAGAGTTTTGAGAAGCTGCGCGCTCATACCTCAAATCTCAAAAACTGTCGTCTTGTAAACAAAGGAATATGGAGCGAGTGTACCGAGATATTGTTTTCCGACGGTAAAAAGGGCAGGGGAAACAGCGCTTCTCAAAAGGGAAAACCCGTTAAAACCGTTACGGTTGACTTGCTTGACGGTGCAGATAAATTCACATACATAAAAGCGGACGCCGAAGGGTGTGAAGGGGAAATGCTTTACGGAGCATACAACACCCTCAAAAAGAAAAAGCCGAAGCTCAATATTGCTTGCTACCACAGAAGCGAGGACATATTTGAACTTCCGCTTAAAATCAGGGAAATAAACCCCGATTACAGAATTTATTTAAGACATCATCATTACATACCCTGCTGGGATATGAATCTTTATTGCGTATGAAAAAAGCTCTTTGCTTCGGCAAAGAGCTTTTAAACATTATTTTTTAAATGCGCTTCTGACCTTTACGCCGAAGCAGTGAACTTTGTTGTTTATGGTGTCGCGGTATTTATACAGTAAGAACATGGCGACAAAATCAAGCACAACAATTATTACCATAAAGGTATAGTCGTGAGAGAGTATCTTTCTTCCTATTGCGCACATCATAAAAATCTGCACGGAACTTCCGATAAATACGCCGAGGGTGTATTTGAGCGCCGAGATTCTTGCGGCGGACGCGGCATAGGGGATAATTCCGTTAGGCATAACGGGTATCATAAAGCATAGCACTATCGCAATAAACGGGTCGCCCTTGCTTAAAAAAGCGAGCATTTTACGGCTCTTTTCCCCGTCAAGAAAATCAGACTTGAAACGTCTTGCAAACAGAAAAATCAAAAGGTTCGTAACCACAAACGAACTGTGGCAGACTATAAAGCTTTTTATAAATCCGTATGCCATACCGCCTGCAATTTCAATGGGCGCGCCGGGCAGAACTATTGAAATTACCTGAATTGCCTGCAGCAAAAACAGATATACAAGTCCTTTGAGAGTTCCGCTTTGCATCAGGAATTCCTGTATCTTTGCCTCGTCTCCGCTTTTCATGGCCTCCCAAAGTCCGGGTGCCATAGGCACAAACGCCTTGTAGAAAAACAGAATTGCCAGCGCAAAGCAGACAACGTATATTAAAGCTTTTATGTATTTTTTATTCAACCGAAGCGCCCTCCCAAATTGAATATTTACATCCGCAGTAATTCTGACGGTAAAGACCGTATTCTTCCGAAAGCTCCGTTGAGCGCTTGTAGCCTTCCTTTTTCTTGAAATCGGACTGCAGAAACTTAACGCCGTACTTTTCCTGAGCTTTAAGTCCGAGTTCGTTTAAAAGCAAAGAGTTTTTATGAGGACTTACCGTAAGGGTGGTGCAGAAGTAGTCCGCGCCGATTTCCTTTGCCTTTTTTGCAGATGCTTCAAGGCGCAGTATAAAGCACTCGGTACAGCGCCTGCCGCCCTCTTTTTCGTCCTCAAGTCCCTTGACGGCGTTATAGAAATCGTCGGGTATATATTCCGACTCTACGGTGTCTATCCCGTTGGGAAAATCGGCGTTTGCAAGCAGTTTGTCAAACTGAGCAAGGCGCTTGTAATACTCGCTTGCGGGGTAAATATTAGGATTGTAGAAATACAGCTTTATTTGGAAATGCTCCTTTAATCTTTCAAGCACGGCGCTTGAACAGGGTGCGCAGCAACATTGAAGCAAAAGCACAGGTTTTGAGCCTGTGCTTTCTATTTTTTTCAGTTCTTCTTCCATCAAAAGCTGAAAATTCTGTTTCATTATTTTACAACCTTATTGTCGGCGTACAGCGCATTGAGATTATATTTTCCCTTGTGTCTGTATGGGAAAATTCTCAGGAATATGACAGACGCAAGAGCGCCGAGCGTGTTAAGGATAATGTCCGCCATAGTATCCATAATAGGCCAGCGTACATCAAACACGGGGTCGATAAGCGTATTCTCCTTGGGAGTTCCGATAGCCGCCGCAAGATTCCAGTGCTGAGCGTCGCCTGCAAGTTCAATAGCTTTTTCCGCCGCTTTGGTGCCTATGCAGGAAATCTGGTCAAATGTAAATTCAAACAGCTCCCAGCCCGTTCCCGCAAGGAACGAGAAGCCCACAGCGCACAGAAGCGCGATTGACAGCGGTACCGCAACCTTGTCTCTTTTCTGCATAGCCGCGACCATTTCGTAGCCGAAGAAAACACAGGCGCCGCCGCCTATAAAGTGGAGTATAACGTCCCACCATCTGAAATCATAGTAAAGATTAAGGAATTTGCCTCCGAAGGACGCGCAGAAAATTCCGACAACGAGAGCGGTCTGCACTCTCGGCGAAACGTGGCGAAGCGCGTTTTTCTCGGGGAGCATCATAAAGATTTCCCATATAAACATACACAGGAAGTTTGCGCCGACCTGAAGCGGGTCGGTAATATCAAACGGCTTCTTAAAGAAACCCGCAATAAATGCGTAAATCATAAGAGCTCTGAGTATCCACCAAAAAATGAGCTCGGCCTTGGTAGGCAGGGTAGTAATTCTCTTAAAATATTCTTTCATCATATCCTCCGTTTATTAGACAAACATTATCAGTTTGCCGATGCTCAACAATAATAGCATATTTTGATGAAATTGGCAAGACAGTACGGTTTTTTATTTGATTTATTTTTTTGCTTTCATTTACCGACAAATTTCTTTTGTTAAGTGTATTAAAATCGGAACAGAGAAAGGACTGATAAAAATGCAAGATGTTTTGAAAGCGCAGCTGCAGATTAACGGAAAAACGGTTGCCGTAAAGCTGTCAGGAGAAATTGACCACCACTCCGTACAGACGGTAAGGCAGAGAATTGATGACGCGATACTCGGCAGGGAGCCGGATAATCTGCTCATTGATTTCGGCGGGGTGAGTTTTATGGACAGTTCGGGAATAGGACTTGTTATGGGCAGGTACAAGCTTATTGAGAATACGGACTGCAAACTGTTTGTTACGGGACTTTCGGCGCGCGCATACACGGTTATGAAGCTGTCCGGACTTGAAAAAATAGCGGTACTGAAAAGGAGAAACGAAAAAGATGAAAACGCTCAATGAGATGAGAATACGGCTTGAGAGCCGTTCGGTAAACGAAAGTTTTGCAAGGGTTGCCGTGGGAGCATTTTGCTCGCAGTCAGACCCGACGGTTGAGGAAATAAACGACATAAAGACCGCCGTCAGCGAAGCCGTTACAAACTGTATTGTCCACGCCTACCGTAACTCGGTGGGCTATATATACATAAGCGTAAAGCTGCTTGAAGATTCCTCCGCAGTAATTAAAATACGCGACAGAGGCTGCGGAATAGAAAATATAAACGAGGCGATGACGCCGCTCTTTACCACTCTCGGCGGAGAGCGTTCGGGACTCGGCTTTTCGGTTATGGAAACCTTTTGCGACTCAGTCAGGGTGCGTTCGTCAAAGGGCAGGGGTACAACCGTAACGCTCATAAAAAAGATAAGGGGTAAAAACTCTTACTGATGGACCGCGACGAGTTTATTGCGGAAAATATCGGACTTGCCCGTTCCTGTGCAGAAAAATTCAGAAACAGAGGCATAGAATACGACGAGCTTTTTTCCGCAGGATGTCTGGGACTCGTCAAGGCGTACGACGGCTTTGACAGCGAAAGGGGATTTAAGTTCTCAACCTATGCCGTGCCCGTAATCCTCGGAGAAATCAAGCGTCTTTTCCGCGACTCGGGTTCGGTCAGAGTCAGCCGTTCTTTAAAGGAGAAAGCGAGACTCTGTCTTAAAGTTAAATCGGAGCTTGAAGCGAGGCTCGGCAGAGAACCGACCGTAACTGAGCTTTCCGACGCGCTGGGAATTGAAGTGTGCGAAACAAGCGAGCTTCTTAATATCTGCGCGCCTCCCGTTTCGCTGACCTCCGCCTCGGACGAGGAAGAAAAACAGCTTGATATACCCGTTGACTCGGGGGAGGATGCCATACAGAATAAGATAGCCATAGACGAGGTGCTGAACACTCTGGACGAAACCGACCGACGGCTGATAAGACTTCGGTATTTTGAGGGACTCACGCAGGCGGTAACGGCGCAGAACCTCGGACTGTCGCAGGTGCAGGTTTCAAGGCGCGAGCGGTTTTTGCTGGGCGATATGAGAAAGAAACTGACGGGATAAAAAGGAAAGCAAATATTAGTGGAAATTTTCTTGCATTTATGATATAATACTTTTTAAATTAAAAATGATAAGGAGAAACGTATGAATTTTTCCGCTCATATTTCATTTAAAAAATTTATATCGCTTGCACTTGTGCTCGTTATGACGGCGCTGCTGTTTTCCTCGTGCGGAAAAGGCAGGGGAGTAACCGCGGCAAAAATAACCTCGGTTGAAACGGTCGGAACAAAGCTGAGTTCAGCCGAGTACCATACCGTTAACGAGGAGAATCTCGTTTATGTTGCCAAGTCGGGACTTCTTGAAATGTATCTTGACAGCGTTTCCTATGCCGTTGCAATCAAAGAAACGGGCACGGGCAAAATGTGGCTTTCCCTTCCTTCGGCGGCAAGCGCGCCTGCGGATTACGGGGCAAGCGTAATTAATATTAACATATCAAAAGGGGACAAGCTTTATAAGCTTAATTCTCAGGATAATTCCGTAGCGCTCGGAAGCGCAAGCTTTAAAACCCTTGACAGCGGAATTGAAATTACCTACAATATCGCGCTTGACGCGGCAACCGCCAACAAGAGCGTCAACGCTCTGTCGGCAGGCGAGCTTTATGCCTCTGTAACCGTTGCATACGAGCTTGCGGACGGTGCCTTCTATACAAAGATAAACTGTAAGGATATAGTTTTAAGCGAGGGCTATGCGGTTGAAAAAATAATGCTTCTCGACTGTTTCGGAGCATTCGGCGAGGCGGCTGACGGCGACTATATTCTGGTGCCCGACGCAAACGGTGCCGTTATTAAACCCGACAGGCAAAGCAGTTATTCCGAACGCCATTACAAGGTTTACGGCGATAACCTCGGTGCGTGTGAGAATTCGGACGCCTTTGACGGTATTCGCTATGCGCCTGCGCTTTTTGCCGCCTTCGGAGTTAAGACCGGCGAAAACGCATTTATGGGAATTGTTCTTTCGGGCGATGCGGTATGTGAAATCGATTCATACGCACAATCTGCAAGTAACCCTTACAACAGGGTAGGCACATCATTTAACATTACAGAAACCTGTTATAACGGTGCGGCTAAATACACGGGCGCTGTATATAAGGGCGACATAAACATCTGTTACCGTTTCCTGTCCGGCAGAAACGCGAGTTATTTGGGACTTGCGACTGCCTGCCGCGAAATGATGATAAGAAATTCGGTGCTTTCAAGCGAAATGCTTGAACCTTCAACGCATATACCTTTTATGCTCACGGTTAACGGTGCGGTCAGCAAGGGCAGCGCGCACTCCTACGAGAAGCTCTCAACCTATGAGCAGACTCAGGACCTGCTTGAGGTCTTGAAGGCAAAGAGCGTCAACAGCATAGTTCTCAATTATGCGGGTGCGCTTGAGGGCGCGAATACTCAGGATATACTTTCGGACGCTTCGCGCATAAAGAAGCTCGGCAGTAAAAAGGACTTCGACTCCCTGCGTCAGTATGTAAAGACGCAGAAATTCAGTATGTATCTTGACTTCAGTCTCTTCTCGTTTAACAGGAGCAGCGCAAAGGCGTCAAAGTATGCGGCAAAGGATATTGCAGGCAATTATATCAGCACATCAAACTTCGATAAGCTGTTTAATATGACAAAGAAAAATCAGGTTCTGTTTACCTCGCTTTCACATCTTAGCGCAGGAGTTGAGAAGTTTATAGGCAACCTTGACGAAAGCAGATTTGACGGCTACTGTATCAATGACGCGGGCAGATATCTTTACTCCGATTACTCCTCGGACACCTACACAAGAAGCAACGCCGCCAATATGATTTCGTCGCAGCTTTCCGTTCTCTCAAACAATCATAAAATAATGGTTGAGCGCGGAAACTTCTGTACGCTTAAATACGCCGATATGGTGCTGAATCTGCCGAGAAATACAACATATCCCGAGGATGACGGCTACCGTCAGATTCCGTTTGCGGAGCTTGTACTGCACGGGCTTGTCAATTATTCGCTGGAGCCGATAAATCTCTGTGAGGACAGCGAAAAGGCCTTCCTTCAGTCAGTCGAATACGGTGCTATGCCGAGCTATGAGTGGATATGCACCGAGAAGCAGGGCTATGAGGAGTATTATTATAACAATTCGGTAGTCGAGGCGTCGGAATACTATCTGCGCGCGGACAACGTGCTCGGCGACCTTGCGGACGCAAGACTTACCAACAACTATGAGGTTCAGGACGGCGTACATTTAAGCGAATACAACAACAGTATACTGATTTACTTCAATTACAGCAGCGAACCCGTAACAGTCAATTCAATGGTAATTGCACCAATGAATTTTGTACGCGCTAACTGATGAATGAATAACAATGCCTTCCTTTACATAAGGGAGGCGTTATTTGTTTTCTCTGCAAACCCGTAGGGGCGACCTGTGGTCGCCCGTATTTGAATTTACGCAGACTTGACGGGCGGTCATTGACTGCCCCTGCGGATATTGATTCATTTTTTAATATGAATTAAAACATTTGTCCCTGCGCCGAATAATTCGGATAATATATCTTCAAAAAATATATAAAAACATTTCAAAAAATCTGTATTAAACAATTCCCTTTGAGCAAAATAATACTTGTAATGTATTAAAAAGGGAGAATGTATATGAAAGCCACAGGCATTGTCAGACGCATAGACGATTTGGGCAGAGTCGTTATTCCGAAGGAAATACGCAGAACGCTCCGCATACGCGAGGGCGACCCGCTTGAAATATTCACTCAGGCGGACGGAGAAGTTATTTTTAAAAAGTATTCTCCGATAGGCGAGTTTTCGGAATTCTCGCACCAATATACCGAGGTGCTCAGCAAGGCGACGAATATGACGGTATTTATCTGCGACAGGGACCATATTATTTCCGCATCGGGGCAGAATAAACGCGAGCTTACCGAAAGGCGAATTTCCGAGGAGCTTGAACGTATGATGGATGACAGAGAGATTTTTATTGCAAAGCAGAATCCCTCCGACTTCAGACCTGTTATGAATAACGACTGGACGGCGGGCGTTATGTACCCGATAATCGGTTCGGGCGACGTTTCGGGCGCGGTCGTTCTTATGCTTCCCGACAGCGGACTGCCCGGACCTACGGATATTAAACTTGCGCAGGTTGCAGCGTCCTTCCTCGGCAAGCAGACGGAGGAATAATAAAAAAGACCTGAATTCAGGGACATTGTCCTTTTTCAGGTCTTTTTGCTTTTTTACTGTTTCCAGGGGTTGTTCGGGTCGGGGTCTGTCGGGTCCCAGCCCTTTCTCGAATCGTTTGTGTCGATTCTTATCGGCGTCGGCTTTGCCAGCGGCTCGGGAGCCGAACTGTCGTAAACCGTTACGGGCGTACCCGTGGGACAGTTGTCATAAATCCATTTTGCGTCCTTGACTGCAAGCCGTACACAGCCGAGAGAAGCAGCCTGTCCGAGCTTGTTGTATTCGTTGTATTCAAGGTCGCCGGGGTTCTGAGTGTAATACGGAACCGAGTGGAAAAGTATGCTGCCGTTGAAGCGCGTAATATACTGTCCGTAAACACCGCCCGACAGCTGACGCCATCTGCTTTTTTCGGGTTTGCCATCCTGCGAGGCTCCGATTTTAAAGTTGCCCGTTTCGGTTTTACCGTTAAGACCTACCGAGCATACCATAGCCCTGACGGGCTTGGTGTATTCTCCGCTTTCGTCCTTTGAATAAACAATGACTAAGTTCTGCGTTCTGTTGACCTTGATATAGTAAGGAGCCGAGGACTTTATGTTATTCTGCGGAGCCGCTGTTTCGGATGCCTTCTGAGCCGAAATGTACTTGCCCGAAACATAGCCTTCATTACCGTTGTATTCAATTCTGTACCAGCCGTTGTCGCACTTGCCTGTAACCTTCAGTTCTGTTGAGGTGTTGACCTGACCCAGTTTACGGCTGTTGGCGTCGGGCGCGCTCCTTACGTTAAGCGAATTCGTTGTCGGGTACATAGTTGCCGAGTAATCCTCGGTATTTACCGGCTTTTGCGTGGTTGTTTCGGTATTCGCTTTTGTTGTGGTTTCGGGTGCGGTCGTCTGCACCTCGGTTTCGGTTTCCGCCTCCGCAGGCGCTTCCGTTGCCGGAGCTGTTTCCGAAGTCGTTTCCGGTATTGTAACTATAACGTCAGTTTCCTTTGCGGGATGGCTGTTTTTGTATACTGCCGTGCCGATTATTGCGCCGAGTATAATCACAAGAGCAATAATAACCGTTGCCATAATCTTATTTTTCTTTTGCCTTGACGCTTTTTTGGAATTTGTATATACGGGCTTTATAATGCCGTTTTTATCTGTGCGGTATTCTTTCATAATGAATATACCTCCTTGATTTATACAACATACAGTATATTTAAAACTCAAAAATTTGTCAAATAATAATTGAATATGACATAAATTTAATATATACTTAATATAAGGTGAAGGTAATGACAAAGGAACAGTATCTTAAAATTTCAAAGCCTTTAAGGGAAAACGAAAAGCTCTCCTCGTTTGTCAGAATTCTGAATCTGACCGTAACGGGTGTGATTTATGTTTCGTATCCCGCGCTTATGCTCTTTTTTCTCGTTACGCGGAGCCCTTTGTTTTTAAGGTGTCTGCTCGTGCCGGGAATAATGTTCGTTTCGGTAAGCGCCGTGAGGAAGCTTATTAACCGCAAACGCCCGTACGAGGCACTTGGATTTACTCCCGTTATAGAAAAGGACAAGAGGGGAGAGTCTATGCCGTCAAGGCACGTTTTTTCGGCGTTTATGATAGCTATGACGTTCCTTTATGTCTGCCCGTGGCTGTCGGTTGTATTCTTTATATTCGGACTTATTTTAAGCGCAGTGAGAATAATCGGCGGAGTGCATTATCCCTCGGATATTGCCGCGGGAGCGCTTACGGGAATTATTGCGGGAATTATAGGATTTTTTGTGATTTAAAGGGGATAAACTATGGACAGAAAACAGATTATCGAACAGGGAAAAACAAGTCTCGGCATAGAATTCGGCTCGACACGGATAAAGGCCGTGCTTATTGATGAAAATGCAGAGCCTCTTGCCTCGGGAGACTATACCTGGGAAAACAGACTTGAAAACGGAATATGGACATATACGCTTAATGATATTTATACGGGTATGAGCGCCTGCTATAAAAGTCTGAAGGACGACGTCAGAGAGAAATATTCCGTAACTCTCACGGATGTCGGAAGCATAGGCATTTCTGCGATGATGCACGGCTATATTGCGCTTGACGGCGAGGATAATTTGCTCGCGCCCTTCAAAACGTGGAGGAATACGGTAACGGGGCAGGCAAGCGAAATTCTGACAGAGGAATTCGGCTTTAATATTCCGCAGAGGTGGAGCGTTGCGCACCTTTATCAGACGGTGCTCGGACATGAGGAGCATTTAAAAAGAATTAAAAAGCTTTCAACTCTCGCGGTGTATATTCACTATATGCTCACGGGCGAGTTCGTCGCAGGCGTGGGCGAGGCGAGCGGTATGTTCCCGATAGATTCGGATACTCTCGACTATGACGGCGTTATGGTAAGCAAATTTGACGCGCTCGTAAAGAAACAGGGATATGACTTCGGGATAAAAGACCTTCTTCCGAAATCGCTTCCCGCAGGAGTCAGGGCAGGCGTACTTACCGAAAAAGGCGCACTGCTTCTTGACAAGGAAGGCGACTTAAAGAGCGGAATACCCTTCTGTCCTCCCGAGGGAGACGCAGGTACGGGAATGACCGCTACCGACAGCGTTAGAGAGAGAACGGGAAATGTCAGCGCAGGCACAAGCATCTTTTCAATGACGGTGCTTGAAAAACCGCTTAGCGGAGTTTACAGGGAAATAGATATGGTTACAACCCCGTCGGGCAAACCCGTCGCCATGGTACACTGTAACAACTGTACGGGCGAAATCGACTCGTGGATAAGGCTCTTTTCCGAGGTGCTTTCTCTTGCGGGAAAAGAAGTGAAAAAATCCGAGCTTTACGATATGCTTTACTTCAAGGCCATGGAGGGCGACCCTTCGGGCGCAGGCATTACCGCGTTTAACTTTATTTCGGGAGAGCCCGTTGCCGATGTTGATGAGGGAAGACCGATGTATATGCGCAAGCCGGATTCAAAGCTTAATCTTGCAGATTTTATGAGGGTGCAGCTGTATTCGGCGTTTGCCGCGCTTAAACTCGGAAACGATATACTGCTTAAAAAAGAAAATGTTACGCTTGACAACATTTCCGGACACGGCGGACTTTATAAGACCGAGGGCGTCGGACAGAAAATTACGGCCGCCGCGCTTAATACAAAGGTTACCGTTATGAAAACTGCCGGAGAGGGCGGACCGTGGGGTATGGCTGTTCTTGCGGCATATATGCTCGCAAATAACGGCTCGCAGACTCTTGAAGATTATCTTGACAGCAGGGTTTTTGCGAATGCTCAGAGCAGTACGGTGCTTCCCGACGAAAAGGACGTAAAGGGTTTCGAGAGCTTTATGGAGGGTTATACTTCGGCGCTCGGAATTGCCCGTCAGGCGGCTCAATATTATTAAAAAATAAAATGCAGAAGCAGCTTTTCCGCTTTTGCGTTTTCAAAAGCGCCTGTTTATTGACATAAGAGCGTTAAATTGGTACAATATCAGGGTAGTTTTATATAAAAACGGAGGGGATGAATTGATAAGGTTTTCAGAAACCGAAAACGGAGTAAGCCTCTTAAACAATGACACAGAAGTCTTTTCTTTCCGCGTAGGCGACAGCCCGATAGCGTTCGGAAAAGCCGTCAATACATATAAGATGAGCCACGGCAGTTTCCGTATCAGCGAAAAAACCGCAGAATTATCCGAGCAGAAAATTCAGAATATTGAGCTGCAGGAAAAAAAGCTTACGGTTCATACGCCTAACGGCGCTGCCGAACTCAGTATAATAAAGAATAAACGACTCGGCATACACCTTACGGGCTTTAACGGGTTTAACAGAATGTATCTGAAAATTCCTGCCCGAAAGGACGAGCACGTTTACGGCACGGGCGAGATTTTCCCCGAACTCGACCTTCGCGGCAAAAAGGTCAACTGCTGGGTTGCAGAGCACATAAACGCCCTGCAGATAGGAAAGAAACTTATACGTCAGACCTTCGGTATCAGAAACACAACGCGTAAACAGAGATTTTCAAATTACGAAACCTATTACGCACAGCCGACCTTTATAAGTTCGGAAAAATACTATTATCACTCTCTGTCCACAGCGAGATGCGAGTTTGATTTCAGCCATCCCGACTATCATCTGATAAAGACCGACAGCGTGAGCGATTTCACCTTTGGCTTTGCTGATGACTTTGAGCAGCTGCTTTCGGATATGACAGAGCTTCTCGGCAGACAGCCCGAGTTGCCCGATTGGGTATATGACGGTCAGATTATTGCTTCTCAGGGCGGCAGTGAGGAGATGCTCAAGCATTACCGGACCGCTAAGGAGCACGGACTTGAAGTTAACGGAATCTGGATTCAGGACTGGGAAGGCAGACGGGTAACGGCTGTCGGCAAACAGCTTTTTTGGAACTGGGAATGGGACAGAGAGCTTTATCCCGACCTCGATAAAATCATAAAGGAACTCAATGCCGAGGGAGTTAAGGTGCTCGGCTACTGCAATCCTTTCCTTGCGGTTGAAAAGCCGCTTTATAAATACGCTTCCGAGCACGGTTACTGTGTCAAGGACAGGGACGGCAAGGACTATCTTGTAACGATAACCACCTTCCCTGCGGCTATGATAGATTTGAGCAATAAAGAAGCCTATGACTGGATGAAGGGCATCATAAAGAAAAATATGATTGATTTCGGTCTTTCGGGCTGGATGGCGGACTTCGGCGAGTATCTTCCCACCGACTGTGTGCTTGCAAGCGGCGAGGATGCCGAAACGGTACACAATGTCTGGCCTGCACGCTGGGCAAGGCTTAATCGGGAGGCGGTAGAGGAATCGGGCAAGCTCGGAGAAATATTCTTCTTTACAAGAGCAGGCTATACCGATACGCTTAAACAGTCTCTTATGATGTGGAACGGCGACAATCACGTTGATTTTTCCATTGACTTCGGACTTCCCTCGGTAATACCTGCGGCGCTTTCTCTGACCTGCTGCGGTTTTGGACTTTCACACTCCGACATCGGCGGTTATACAACCTTCTTTAACCTCAAGAGGAGCGAGGAGCTGTATATGCGCTGGTGCGAGATGAACGCATTTACTCCTCTTATGAGAGGACACGAGGGACTTAATCCCGAACTCAATGCACAGTTTGACGCAAGCGAAGCGGTGCTCAGTCAGGGCGCAAAATTCGGAAAGGTTCACAAGGCGCTGAAACCTTATCTTAAAGAAGCCGTTAAGTATAATTCGGAAAAAGGCGTAGGCGTTATAAGACCTCTTTTCTTTTACTATGACGAGGAGAAGGCATACACCGAGGCATACGAATATCTGCTCGGCAGAGATATACTTGTAGCGCCCGTAATCAGGGAAAAAGCGCAGACGCGGATGGTTTATCTGCCCGATGACGAGTGGATACATCTCTGGAGCGGCAGGGAATACTCGGGCGGAGAAACCGAGGTTGCGGCGCCTGTAGGCGAAATACCCGTATTTATCCGTAAAAACAGCCCCGTAAGGGACGAGCTTTTAAATATAAAAAACATATAGGGGGAAAACACTTTGGCAGACAACAGTTTAACTCACGGCATTAAATTCAAAGACAAGGTCGGCTATGCCCTCGGCGACGCGGGCGGACTGCTTACCTTCTCTCTTATAGGTGCGTTTCAGAATAAGTTTTATACTGATTCGCTCGGCATAAAGCCCGAGAGCATTATCCTGCTTATTCTTATCGCGCGTATCTGGGACGCAATTAACGACCCGCTCTGGGGTGCTTTTGTTCAGTCAAGAAAACCGAGAAAAAGCGGTCAGTTCAGACCGTGGATAATCGGCTTTTCAATTCCGCTTGCCGTTTCGGCAACGCTTATGTTCCTTAAAATTCCGGGACTTACAAACACGCAGTATCTTGTTTACGCATACATTACATACATCTGCTACGGAATGATGTACACGGCGGTCAATATTCCATACGGCTCGCTGGCTTCGGTTGTTACTGATGACGAGCTTGAACGTTCTTCGCTGTCAATGTGGCGTTCAATCGGCGCGGGTGTCGGCGGACTTCCCGGAACAATTCTTCTGCCGATGATTGTCTATACCGTAACGGGTAAATACGCAAACGGTCAGGATATCAAGGCTCTCGACGATAAGAAACTCTTTATCTGCGTTCTGATTCTTTCAATAATCTCGGTAGGCGTTTACTTCCTGCATTACAAGATGACAAAAGAGCGTATCGCTCCCCAGAAAAAGGAAAAAGACGCTCATTACAACGCAGTTGCAACGGTTAAGGAGCTGTTCGGAAACAGAGCGTTTGTTACGCTTTCACTCGCTTCAATGCTTCTTATCGCGTTTCAGTTCTACTATCAGGCAACGTACAATTATCTCTTTGCCGACTATTACGGCAAGCCCGGTCTGTATGCTCTTGTTACGGTTTGTACCTACGGCCCTATGGCTATATTTATCCCCATTATGAATAAACTCATAAGAAAATTCGGCAAAAAGGAGCTCTGCGCCGCAGGTATGGCGTTTGCAACGGCAGCCAATGTCGGACTGTTTGCGCTCCGCTGGACTCCGCTTGCGCATAACCCGTTTGTATTCCTTGTGTTTACCTTCCTTTCGGGACTCGGTCAGACCTTCCTTGTACTTGAGGTCTGGGCTCTCGTTATGGACGTTATTGACTATCATGAGGTCAGAACGGGTAAACGCGAGGAGGGTATGGCGTATGCCGTATTCTCATTTACGAGAAAACTCGGTCAGACTCTTGCAGGAGTAGGACTTAACGCTTTGCTTGCTTTCATAAAGTATGACGGCGAAGCGTCAAAGAACGGTATTCCGCTGAGCGACGAGGTTCTCTCGAAGCTTTATGATATCTCAACTATCGTGCCTGCGATAATGCTCGCACTTATGGCGGTAATACTTTTCTGCGGATATAACCTTTCAAAGAAAAAGCTTGTCGAGGTTCACGAGGAGCTTGCAAAGGTAAGAGAAGAGGAAGAAACCGCATAATTTCAGTTAATAATATTTGGAGGAAAATATAATGAAATACTTTTTAGACAGTGCAAAAATCGACGAAATCCGCGAGGCATATGAAACCTTTGGAATCGACGGTGTTACAACAAACCCCAATCACATTATGAATTCAGGCAAACCCTTTTATACCGTAATCGGCGAGCTTGCAAATTTCGTTAAGGAAAAGGGTATTGAGGGCTGGGATAAATTCCCAATTTCCGTTGAAATAAATCCCCATCTTGACAACGCTGACGAGATGGTTGAAATGGGTACGAAAATTGCGGCTATGAGCCCGAATTTTGTAATCAAAATTCCCTGCACCGAGGCAGGTATCGCTGCTGCAAGAAGACTTGAAAAGAAGGGCGTCAGAACTAATCTAACACTCGTTTTCTCGGCTTCGCAGGCGCTTATTGCGGCAAAGAACGGCTCGCTTTTCGTTTCCCCGTTTATCGGCTGGAAGGAAAACAGCGGAGAGAGCTGTGAGCAGTATATTCAGGATATTGTTGACATTTACACAAATTACGGTTTCCTCGGCAAGACAGAGATAATCTGCGCAGCCGTACGCAACGGCAAGCAGATGGTTGACTGCGCAGTAGCGGGCGCAGACATTGTTACCGCAGGACTTCAGGTATTCAAGGACAGCTTCTATCATCCCTTTACCGATTACGGTCTTGCAAAGTTCCAGGCAGCCTGGGACAATACAATTACGGAATAATTATAAATACAGGTGTGGATAGTTTTATCCGCACCTGCTTATTGCAAAAGAGGTATTACTATGAAAATAGGATTTATAGGTCTCGGCATTATGGGCGAGAGCATGAGCGAAAATATAGTTAAGAAAAATCAGGACAGCGTTTTTGTGTCCGATTTGAACAGGGCTCAGGTTGAGAAGCTGGCGGCGGCAGGCGCAGTTGCCTGCGAAAATAATACAGAGGTCGCAAAAAATGCAGACGTTATTATCACAATGGTACCTAAGTCGGAGCATTCAAAGGCAGTTTACACCGAGCTTCTTCCTTATCTTGATTCATCAAAACTCTGTATTGATATGAGCACCATAGACCCCGACGTTTCCGTTGAGATTTCGGAAATGGTTAAAAAGACGGGAGCGGAGTTTATTGACGCGCCTGTTGTTAAGTCAAAGCCCGCCGCAATCTCGGGTAAGCTCGGCATTTATGTCGGCGGCAGCGAGGAAGCGTTTAAAAAGGCGGAACCCATACTCGCATATATGGGTAACAACATTATCCGTATGGGCGGCAACGGAATGGGACTTGTTATGAAAATCTGCCATAACACTCTTGTTGCCCAGATTCAGAACGGCGTCAACGAAACGCTTGCGCTTGCCCGTAAGATGGGCATTTCAGTTGACGATTTCGCAACTGCCATTTCTTACGGCGGCGGTCAGAATTTCTACCTTGACGGTCAGGCTCAGAATATTAAGAACGAGAACTGGACAACGGCTTTTTCGCTTGAGAATATGCACAAGGACCTCGGTATATGTCAGAGACTTTCCGAGAAGCAGGGCTTCCCGATGCCGGGTATGGAAAATGCCAAAAAGGTTTACGACAAGGGTATGGATATGGGAATCGGCAAGGAAGATTTCCGTGCAACCTATAAGGTAGTAAAAGATGCTTGAGAGATTAAATAAGGTAAATGATGTGCCCGTTTATTCAGTATTTGACGAAAAATTCCTGTCCTACGGCAGAGTGCTTGAGGGCTATGATTTTTCCGAAATTATCGGATACATGCAAAAGAATACGGAAATTCCCGACAACGGAAACATCTATGTTCCGGGCGTTGACGAAATGAAGAATACCGAAATAAGAAAAACGGTCGAGAATACCCTGTACGGCTCAATGCCCGTTCAGATAGGCTATTGCAACGGCAGAAATACTACCTATAACGGTTTTGAATATCACAAAGCGCCCGAGATAAATGTCGCGGTTACCGATTTTATGCTTTGCCTCGGGCACAGCTGGGATATAAAGGACAATTCCTACCGTATTGAGCAGGCAGAGGTTTTTTATGTGCCGCAGGGTACGGCTATCGAGATGTTCGGCACAACGCTTCATCTCTCGCCGCTGAGAACCTGCGACAGCGGATTTAAGGATATAGTTATTCTCCCCGAGGGGACAAACACACCGCTTGAGGAAAAATGCGAAAGCACAGACCCTGAAAGCAAACTTCTGCTTATGAAAAACAAATGGGTTATCGCTCATCCCGACAGAGAGCCGCTTATAAAGCAGGGCGCTTATGCGGGAGTAATCGGCGAGAATAAAGAATTATATTATTAAACGGAGTAAAAGATATGGAAAATTTCAGCGTGGCTTATGTGCCGATAGGCGTTCCCACCTTCCACCTTGAGAGCGCTCAGAAAGAATTTGACAAGTCGGTTGAATTGCTGTCATCGCTTACCGAAGGGGTAATTGCCCCCGACGAAATGCTTTTATCTATAGACAAGCTTAATTCGTTCCTTGATAAAATCAACCCCGACCTGATAGTGTTACAGAATATCACATTTGCAAATTCGGCATACGCAAGCGAGGTGCTTGCAAAATTCAGTTGTCCCATTCTTCTGTGGACGCTTCGGGAGCCCGTAATCGACGGCGGCAGACTGAGACTTAATTCCCTTACGGGAGCTTATTCCGCGGCGAATACCATCAGAGCTTTCCGTGAGGAGCCGCTTCAGTATGTTTTCGGTGCGCCTCAGGAGGAAAAAACAAGACGGACAATAAATGCGGTTATCAGAGCCGCTAAAATCAAAAAACAGCTTCAGAGTCTTAACATAGTTTCGATAGGTCATACACCTCAGGGCTTCGGCTTCGGCAGAGCGATGGATACGGATATGCTTAAAACCTTCGGAGCAAGGCTTACGAGCATTGAGGCGAGAGAGCTTATCAATAATGCTGTGTCTTATTCCGAGGACGAGGTTGACGAATATCTTGCCTCTGCGTCAAAATCAATGGTCGGTCTTGAAAACACACCCGAAAAAAACCGCCGTGATTTTGCCCGTCTTTACAAGGCGTATTCGGATTATGTCAGGCAGAATAATATCGGCGCGCTTTCCTCAAGATGCTGGCCTGATTTCTTTACGGCTTTCGGTACGCCTGTCTGCGCGGTTCTCGCCCTGCTCAACGATCTGGGAGTATCGGCTTCCTGCGAGGCGGACACCTACGGTGCGCTGACTATGTATATAGGTCAGCAGCTTACGGGCAAGCCCACCTTCTTCGGCGACCCCGTTTCGCTTGACGAAAAGGAAAATACAATTACCTTCTGGCACTGCGGCACGGCAGCCTGTTCGCTTGCCCGTGAGGATACGGGTGCACAGGTCGGCGTTCACTGCAACAGAAAGATAGGTCCGACTCTCGAGTTCGGCTGCAAGCCCTCGGACAAGGCAACGATATTCAGAATAGGCAAGGACAAGTATAATGAATTCAGAATATTTATCTGTAAAGGCAAAATACTTGACAAACCGAAACAGTTTAGCGGAACTTCAATAGTTGTTGAAACCGAGCACAATGCGGAAAATGTTGTAATATCAAGCGTTAAGGATGGCTGGGAGCCACACTTCGCGATAGCTTATGACGATATCTCGGCAGAGGTCAGAGCGCTTGCGGAAATGCTTGACATTGAGGTTTGTGAATACTGATGCTAAATAAAATTCTGTTTTTGCTTGTCGTTTTACTGTCCAATATAATTCAGGGCATTACGGGCTTTGCAGGCACGGTTCTCGCTATGCCCGTATCGACTTTGCTTGTCGGTTTTGAAACGGCAAAGCCGATACTCAACGTGCTCGGAATTCTTGCGGGACTTTATATAGTAATAACGTCTTACAAAAACATTGATAAAAGGGAATTCCTTAAAATAACCTGCGTAATGGTTTTCGGTATTGTCGGCGGAATGTTCCTTAAAGGTCTTTTCACCGGCAACCCGACGCTTATGTACCGTTTGCTCGGTGCGATTGTAATTGCCGTAGGCACTGTCGGAATTATCAAGTCCTTTATAAAGAAAAAAGACGGGGACGCCGACAAAAAGCAAAACCCCGTGCTGTCGTATTCCCTGCTGATAACTTCGGGAATAGTTCACGGGATGTTCGTCTGCGGCGGTCCGCTTCTTGTGAGTTATCTAACGGGACGGCTCAAAGATAAGGATAAATTCAGAGCGACGATTTCGGCTGTCTGGGTAGTGCTCAACACGGTAATAATGATTGACGATATCCGTGCAGGATATTTCAGCAAAGAGCTCGTGATTCTGCTTGCCGTTTCCGCGGCGGTAATGTTTGCGGCTATGGCGATAGGAAGCGTGCTTTATAAGAAAATGAGCAGGGAACTGTTTATGAAAATTACCTTTGTACTTCTCATAATATCGGGAATTTCTCTGTTTATAAAATAAAAAACAATACATAATAATAAAAGGGAGTTGTTAACATGGCAGAATTAAAAGGAAGCAGGACGGAAGCCAATCTTATGGCGGCTTTTGCAGGCGAATCACAGGCGAGAAACAAGTACACCTATTACGCTTCAAAGGCAAAGAAGGACGGTTACGTTCAGATAGCCGAAATCTTTGAGGAAACCGCAAAAAATGAAAAGGAGCACGCAAAAATCTGGTTCAAGCTTCTTCACGGCGGAGCAGTACCGAGTACAACCGAGAATCTGAAGGATGCCGCTGACGGCGAGAACTATGAGTGGACCGATATGTATGCAAACTTTGCAAGGGAAGCAAGAGAAGAAGGCTTTGAGGATATTGCCGTACTTTTTGAAAAGGTCGGCGCTATTGAAAAGGAGCACGAGGAGAGATACAGAAAACTTCTTGCAAATATCGAGGACGGACTTGTATTCTCAAGAGACGGCGATATGATATGGCAGTGCTCAAACTGCGGACACATTGTAGTCGGCAAAAAGGCACCCGACGTATGCCCCGTCTGCAACCATCCTCAGTCATACTTTATGATTAAGGCAGAGAATTATTGATAAACGGTTTTAATGCATCAGCAAAAAGCTCCCTTTTCAGGGAGCTTTTTGCAGTTGCTGACGATTAAGGCAGTCCGTATAAATTTCCGCAAACCCGTAGGGGCGACCGGTGGCCGCCCCTACGGTAACGGATTCACTGTATTTCCGTTACCATTTCTTCTTTTGATTTTCTCTTTGTATGCCTTTCCGATGGCGTGCCGTCCTCGGCGGCGTAACCTACGGGGAAGAGCGCTATCATATTGTAACCGTTCATTTCGGGGAAAAATTCTTTTAACTTCTCCTCGTCAAAATATCCCACCCAAGTCGTGCCGAGACCGAGCTCGTGAATTTCAAGCATCATCTGTGTTGCGACAATGGATGCGTCAACATCTGCAAAATTCTTTGAGTCAAACGGGCGCACCCACGCCGAGCTTTCGTCTGAGCCCACGGCAAAGATTACGCCTGCCTGCCTGACAAACGGGAATTTAGTGCATAAGCCGACCTTTCGGCGCGCTTCCTCATTTTTAATAACCCAGATCTTTACCGGCTGATAGTTTACGGCTGTCGGAGCGTTAAGTCCCGCTTCGAGTATCTTTGCTATCTTTTCGTCCTCAACCTTTCTGTTCGAAAGTGAGCGCACCGAATATCTTGCATAAGTCAAATCAAGAAAATCTTTCATAATAAATCTCCTCCCGTTTTTTACTCTTTAATTATATCAGATTTTTTGACGATGGCAATATTTTTTGCCACTGATTATGATACAATAGATTATGAAATGTCAATAATTAAAATAATGTGTTGACAAATAACAAACAGGGTGTTATAATTTAAACGTAAAATAAATTGAGCACAATTTAATTTTGCAAAACTAAAAATGGAGGATGATTAGAATGAGCATTTACGATTTCAGTGTATTGAGCCAAAAAGGCGAGGAAGTATCCCTGGGAGATTTCGAGGGCAAGGTTTTGCTGATAGTAAATACGGCAACGCATTGCGGTTTTACTCCTCAGTATGACGGACTTGAGGCTCTCTATAAAAAGTACAGGGAGCAGGGCTTTGAAATTCTCGATTTCCCGTGTAATCAGTTTGCGTTTCAGGCAAGAGAAAGCGATGAGGGTATAAATAAAATTTGTTCGCTCAAATTCGGCACCACTTTTACACGCTTCAAAAAAATCAAGGTCAACGGTTCCGATGCGATTCCTCTTTATAAATATCTTAAGGAACAGACCGGCGGCGAGCGAATAAAATGGAATTTTACAAAATTCCTTATCGATCGCGAGGGCAATATCGTTGAGCGCTTTGCTCCTACCGTAACGCCCGAAATGGTAGAAGAAAAAATTGCGGCAATTCTTTAAAACCGTTTTAATTGCAGGTGTTTATTATGTATGACGTTATTGTTTTAGGCGCAGGGCCTGCGGGCATATCGGCGGCTCTTTACGCAAAACGCGCAAACAGAGAGGTGCTCGTTCTTTATTCGGGCGAGTCTCAGCTTGAAAAGGCGGAAAAAATCGAAAATTACTACGGCTTTGACGGCGGGATTTCGGGTAAGGAGCTTTATAAAAACGGTATTGCTCAGGCAGAAACTCTCGGCGTTAAAGTGATAAGGGAAGAAGTATTGAAACTTTCCGTCAACGCGTCAATGAATTTTGAGGTGTCCTCGGCAGACAATAAATACGAGGGCAGGTCGCTTATTATCGCCGCAGGCAGTAAAAAGCTGAAGCCCGACATAAAAAATACGGAAGCCTTTGAGGGCAGGGGAATAAGCTACTGCGCGGTTTGCGACGGCTTCTTTTACCGAAATAAAAATGTCGCCGTTTTGGGCAGCGAGGCCTATGCTTTAAGCGAGGCGGAGGAGCTTGAGAATATTGCGGGCTCGGTAAAAATTCTTACAGACGGACGTCCTGCACCCGACACAGATAAATTTGAGGTTATCACAAAGAAAATCGCAGAATTTTCGGGAAACGGCAGACTCGGTAAGGTTATTTTTGAGGACAAAAGCGAGCTTGAAGCGGACGGAGTTTTTATAGCGCAGGGGTCTGCGGGCGGAGCGGATTTTGCCAAAAAGCTCGGCATAGTCCTTGACGGCAATAACATCAGGGTTAAAGAGGATATGAGCACCAACATCCCGGGCGTTTTCGCCTGCGGAGATATTACGGGCGGAATGTTGCAGGTCGGCAAGGCGGTTTATGAGGGCGCTGAGGCAGGACTGTCTGCCGTGAAGTATTTAAAAGAAAAAACGAAAGCGAAGGAGAATTAAAATGAGCGTAATCACACTTACAGACGAAAATTTTGAAAATGAGGTTTTAAATTCGGACAAGCCCGTGCTTGTTGATTTCTTTGCAACTTGGTGCGGACCGTGCAAAATGATGAGTCCGATTATTGACGAAATTGCAGATGAAAATGACGGTATCAAGGTCGGCAAGCTCGACGTTGACGAGGCAGGCATTATTGCCGCAAGATACGGAATTATGTCCATCCCGACCGTTACGGTTTTCAAAAACGGCGAAGCGGTCAAGAGCTTTGTCGGCGTAACTCCCAAAGAGGATATCGAGCCCTTTTTAAAATAAATTAAGTTATAAAAATATGCTTTTTGGACGGTTCTTGCGAGAACCGTCCTTTTTGTAAAAAAATGTTGAAGTCCTTTCAATTATATAGTATAATTATAATTCAATATTATTTTTAATATAACGAAAGGTGTTTATATATGGAGTTTTATTACGATGAGTTTTCACTTCCCACGGTAGCGCTCCGCGGACTTGTTGTTATGCCGGGCGCAATAGTGCATTTTGATGTCGGCAGAAAAATGTCCGTCGCGGCTATCAAGGAAGCGATGCTTATGAAAAAGGATATTTTTGCCGTAACGCAGAAGGACCCTTATATGGACGAGGTTGACCTCAAGGACTTATACACCATAGGTACGGTCTGCGAGGTAAAACAGCTTGTCCGTATGCCCTCGGGCGACGCTTACAGAGTTGTCGTTGAGGGTAAGGAGAGAGCGGCGCTCTGCTTCCTTGAGAGCAAATCGCCTTTTCTTAAAGCCGCGGTTCAGAGGTGTATTCAGTCCCTGCCCAAGGAGAGCGAGGCTCTCAAAGCAGAGGCTTTAAAAAGGCGCGTGCGTATGCTCTTTGATGAGTACAGCCGTTTTCTGCCGAATCTTGCGATTGATGTGCGAAAAGGCGTCGATACCATTGAAGCGCTCGGCAAGCTTGCAGACTTTATTGCGGCTAATATTCCGCTCGACTTTGAAAAGAAACAGCAGATTCTTACCGAGAATAACATAATCAAGAGGGCGGAAAAGCTCTGCGTTATTCTGTCAAAGGAAGCCGAACTTTTAAAGCTTGAGGCGGAAATAGATTTCAAGGTTCAGAATCAGATGGACGACAATCAGAGAGACTACTATCTGCGCGAGCAGATGAAGGTTATTTCGTCAGAACTCAACGAGGGCGATTCCCCCGAGAGCGAGGCCGAGAGATATCGCAAAGAGATTAAAAAGCTTTCTCTTGCTCCCGAGGAAGAGGAAAAGCTTCTCAAGGAGTGCGACAGACTCTCAAGGATGCAGCTTTCAAGTCCTGAGAGCGCTGTAATAATGAATTATCTTGACGAGGTTATTGCGCTTCCGTGGAATAAATTTACAAAGGATAATCTCAATATCGAAAAGGCGAGGAAGGTACTCGACCGCGACCATTACGGACTTACGGATGTCAAGGAAAGAATTATTGAACTTATCGCCGTCAGGAAGCTTTCTCCCGACATCAAGGGGCAGATAGTATGCCTTGCAGGACCTCCCGGAGTAGGTAAAACCTCGATAGCAAAATCACTTGCAAAGGCTATGGGCAGGAAATATGTAAGAATTTCGCTCGGCGGCGTGCACGACGAGGCTGAAATCAGAGGACACAGAAAAACCTATATCGGCGCTATGTCAGGCAATATCATAGACGCGCTCAAAAAGGCAAAAAGCGCTAACCCCCTCATTCTGCTTGACGAGATAGATAAACTCGCGAGCGATTATAAGGGAGACCCGTCCTCGGCGCTGCTTGAGGCGCTTGACCCCGAGCAGAATAACAGCTTTAAAGACCACTACATAGATATTCCGTTTGATTTAAGCCGTGTGCTTTTTATTACGACGGCAAACGATACGGCCGCAATACCCGCTCCGTTAAAGGACAGAATGGAGATTATTGAGCTGGGCTCATATACCTTTAACGAGAAATTCAATATCGCAAAAAAACATCTCATACCCAAGCAGCTTAAACAGTACGGTCTTAAACCGAGTCAGATTAAGATTACCGACGACGCGCTTTCATATATGATTTCGGGCTACACCAAAGAGGCGGGAGTCAGAAGCATTGAGCGGCTTATCGCAAAGCTTATCCGCAAAGAGGCGGTCAGATTTGCCGAGGGCTTTACAGGGAAGGTAACCGTCAAAAAGGATAATCTTTATGACCTTATCGGCCCCGTGAAATTCACGGACGACGAAAACGACAGAAGCGACAGGGTCGGCGTAGTTAACGGACTTGCGTGGACGAGCGTCGGCGGAGAAATGCTTGAAATTGAGGCACTTGCTGTTGACGGAACGGGCAAGCTGGAACTTACGGGACAGCTCGGAGACGTTATGAAGGAGTCTGCAAAGGCATCCTACAGCTTTATACGCAGCGTTGCGGACAGATACGGAATTAGAAAGGATTTTGACCGCAAAAAGGATATTCATGTTCACTTCCCCGAAGGCGCCGTTCCGAAGGACGGACCCTCGGCGGGCATAGGCATTACCACCGCCGTTGTATCGGCGCTGTCGGGCTATTCCGTAAGAGGCGAAATTGCCATGACGGGCGAGGTTACGCTTACGGGCAGGGTGCTTCGTATAGGCGGACTTAAAGAGAAGTCTATGGCGGCATACCGCAACGGAATAAAGAAGGTCATTATTCCCAAGGGCAACCTTGCCGATATCGGAGAATTTGACGACGAGGTTATAAACGCGCTTGAATTCGTACCCGTTACCGACGTAACTCAGGTACTCGATATGGCTTTGAATATTACCGAAAAGAAAAAGCCTGCGCCCGAGAGAAAGAAGGAGCGCAAGCCCGTTAAAAGCACAAAAAGCACCAACGTTAACAGCGTTGAAAACTATGTAAGCAGAGGATAATATGGATTTTTCTAAAGCACAGTTTGAAAAGGCGTACGGAACCTTTGAACAGCTTCCGCCCTGCAGAGAACCCGAGATAGTTTTTTCGGGACGTTCCAATGTGGGCAAGTCGTCGCTTATAAACAGAATTTTTAACCGTAAAAATCTTGCGCGTGTCAGCTCTGTTCCGGGCAAAACGGTTACAATCAATTTTTACTCCGTTGCAGGCGGCGTCAAGATAGTTGACCTGCCGGGATACGGTTATGCTAAAATTGCGCGCGCCGAAAAGCAACGCTGGGCAAAGATGATGGAGGGTTACTTCAAATCGGGACGGGACATACGGCTTGTAGTTCAACTTGTCGATATGCGTCATCCTCCGACTGCGGACGACCTGACAATGATAGACTTCCTTGAATACACGGGCTATCCTTTCATTATCGCTTTGACAAAGAGCGATAAGCTTAATAAGACGGAATACAAAAACAGGCTGGAAAGCATTAAAACCGAACTAAAGGGTATTCCCGAGGACAGAATTATTCCCTTCTCCGCCATTAACGGCGAGGGAGCGGACACGATAAGAAAATATATTTTGAAGTGTGAGGAGGAAGCAAATGCTTAATAAACTTCCGTTTACAACAAAAGAAAAATTAGAGGAAATAGCAAAGGTATATCCCACTCCCTTCTATCTTTATGACGAGGCGGGGATAAGGAAAAACTGCGAGGATTTATATAAAGCGTTTTCGTGGAATAAGGGCTTCCGCGAGTACTTTGCCGTAAAGGCAACGCCTAATCCCTTCCTTATGAAAATACTTGCCGAATACGGTTGCGGATGCGACTGTTCGTCATTGACAGAGCTCATGCTTTCAAAAGCAATAGGCGCAAAGGATGACGCAATAATGTTCTCGTCCAACGACACTCCCACAGAGGAGTTTGAGTATGCCGCCAAGCTCGGAGCGATAATCAACCTTGACGATTTTACCCAGATAGAGATTCTTGAAAAAACACTCGGCTACATTCCCAAAAAGCTTTGCTTAAGGTATAATCCCGGCGGAGTCTTCAAGATTTCAAATCATATTATGGATAACCCCGGCGATGCAAAATTCGGTATGACCACAGAGCAGCTTTTTGACGCATTTGCCATTCTTAAGGAGAAGGGCGTTGAGGAGTTCGGAATTCACGCATTCCTTGCAAGCAATACCGTAACCAATAACTACTATCCCACGCTTGCAAGAACTCTGTTTGAGGTTGCCGTTGAACTCAGAGATAAATTCGGTGTTAAAATCAGCTTTATCAATCTTTCGGGAGGCATCGGAATTCCCTACCGTCCCGACCAGCCTTCAAACGATATTTTTGAAATTGCGGAAGGCGTAAAGAGAGAATACGACAGCATTCTGACCGCTAACGGTATGGGAGATGTTGCCATCTATACGGAACTCGGCAGATATATGCTCGCACCCTACGGCGCTCTCATTACAAGGGTAATCAATTTCAAGCATACTCACAAGGAATATGTGGGAGTTGACGCCTGTGCGGTCAACCTTATGCGTCCTGCAATGTACGGTGCATACCATCACATTACCGTTATGGGCAAGGAAAATGACGAGAATGAAAAAATGTACGATATTGTAGGCTCGCTGTGTGAGAACAACGACAAGTTTGCCATTGACAGATGGCTGCCCGATATTCAAATCGGAGACCTGTTGTTTATACACGATGCGGGCGCTCACGGGTTCTCGATGGGATATAACTATAACGGCAAGCTGAAATCGGCAGAGATTCTTCTGAAGCCTGACGGAAGCTTTGAACTTATCAGGAGAGCCGAAACTCCCGAGGATTATTTCTCAACCTTCGACTGCTTTGATATTTACGATAAAATATTCTGATTTTAAGAGGTAATTATGTCTTTCGTTCATCTGCATCTGCATACACAGTACAGCCTGCTTGACGGCGCCTGCCGTTTCGGGCAGCTTGCCGATGCCCTTAAAAGGGACGGTCAAACTGCTGTTGCAATTACCGACCACGGAAATATGTTCGGTGCGGTTGAATTTTACGAAAGCTGCAAAAATAACGGAATCAAGCCTATAATCGGCTGTGAAGTCTATGTTGCCGCAAGGACAAGGCACGACAAGGTTCATGCCCTTGACTCGGAGAGGTATCATCTGATACTTCTGTGCAAGAATGAAACAGGTTACCGGAATCTTATCAAAATTGTTTCGGAGGCATGGACAAGCGGCTTTTATGTAAAACCGAGGATAGACAGGGAACTGCTTGAAAAATACCATGATGGTATTATTGCGCTGTCAGCCTGCCTTGCGGGAGAAATTCCGCGCAAGCTTGCTTCTGACGATTACGAGGGCGCAAAGGAAACTGCGCTTTGGTATCTGCAGACCTTCGGCGAGGGCAACTATTATCTTGAACTTCAGAATCACGGTATTCGTGAACAGCTTGAAATATTGCCGAAGCTCGCACGGCTGTCTGAGGAAACGGGCATTCCGCTTGTTGCCACAAATGACGTTCATTATGTAAACCGTGAGGATGCGAGAACACAGAAGGCACTTATCTGTATTCAGACCAACCATACCATTGATGAGGATACGGGTATGGAATTCGGTACGGATGACTTTTACCTTAAAAGCGAAAGCGAAATGCGTGAGCTTTTTAAGGACTATCCCGAGGCATGCGACAACACAAACGTCATAGCGGACAAGTGTAATTTTGACTTTGAATTCGGTAAGACTAAACTGCCCGTCTTTGACGTGCCCGACGGCGAGGACCATTTTGAATACTTCAAACGTCTCTGCTATGAGGGGCTGTATAGAAATTACGGCAAAAACCCCGACAAAAAATATACCGAAAGACTTGAATACGAGCTTTCGGTAATTAAAAATATGGGCTATGTTGACTATTTTCTGATAGTGGCGGATTTTATAAACTATGCCAAATCAAACGGTATTCCCGTAGGACCCGGCAGAGGTTCGGGAGCGGGAAGCATAGCCGCTTACTGTATGGGAATTACGGGTATTGACCCTCTTAAATATAATCTGATTTTTGAGCGCTTTTTAAATCCCGAGCGTGTTACCATGCCCGATATTGACGTTGATTTCTGTTATGTACGTCGTCAGGAGGTAATCGACTATGTTACCCGTAAATACGGTGCAGACCGTGTCGCCCAGATAGTTACCTTCGGTACTATGGCTGCAAGGGCGGCTATCAAGGATGTCGGCAGGGTGCTCGGAATTGCCTATTCTACGGTTGATGCCGTATCAAAGCAGATACCCAGAGAGCTTGATATAACCATAGAAAAGGCTCTTAAAAAGAATCAGGATTTGAAAAAGATGTATGACTCGGACAGCACGGTTAAGGAGCTTATAGACCTTGCCCGTGCAGTTGAGGGTATGCCCAGACATTCTTCCACTCATGCCGCAGGCGTGGTAATTACGGATAAAGCGGTTGAGGAATATGTGCCGCTTGCAAAGAATGACGATGCAGTTGTAACTCAATACACAATGACAGCCATAGAAAGACTCGGACTTCTTAAAATGGACTTCCTCGGGCTGCGCACACTGACGGTTATTGATGACGCGCAGAAGATGGTAAGAGCATACAGACCCGATTTTGATATAGAAAAAATACCTCTTGACGATAAGGCAACCTTTGATGTATTCAAGGCAGGACAGACCTACGGAATATTCCAGTGTGAGAGTGCCGGACTTCGCCGTGTGCTTGCAAGGCTTAAGCCGGAGAGCATAGAGGATATTATCGCCGTTATTTCCCTTTACCGTCCGGGACCTATGGACTCAATAGATACTTATATTGAAAACAGACACAATCCCGAGAAGATTAAATATAAAACCGAGCTTCTAAAACCTATACTTGATGTTACAAACGGGTGTATGGTCTATCAGGAGCAGGTTATGGAAATTTTCCGTTCGCTTGCGGGATATTCACTCGGCAGGGCGGATATAGTTCGCCGCGCCATGAGTAAGAAAAAGCACGACGTTATGGAGAAGGAGCGTACCGCCTTTATTGAGGGCTGTGCAAAGAACGGTATTTCCGAGATTACGGCGAATTCCGTATTTGACGATATGACAAGCTTTGCCTCATATGCTTTCAACAAATCTCACTCCGCGGCTTATGCTGTTGTGGCGTACAGAACAGCTTATCTTAAAGCAAATTATCCTGCCGAGTTTATGGCGGCGCTTCTGACGAGCGTAATTGACAAAACTTCCTCCGTTGCGCTGTATATTTCGGAATGCGAAAGACTCGGCATTGAAGTAAAGCGTCCCGATGTGAATTATTCAAAAGCAGAGTTTATTGCCGACAGCGGAAAGATTATTTTCGGACTTTTGGCGGTCAAAAATCTCGGAGTCGGCTTTATTGACGCAATATGCAGAGAGCGTGCTCTTAACGGCAGATTTACGTCCTTCAAGGACTTCCTTAAGCGCACACAGTCTAAAGAATTCAACCGCCGTGCCGTAGAGAGTCTTATTAAATGCGGAGCGCTTGACTCGCTCGGACTTAACCGTCATGAAATGCTTGACAACCTCGGCGTACTTCTGCACGACATTGAGAAGGCAAGACACCGTAACATTGAGGGGCAGATAGGTCTTTTTGATTTGCAGGGTGTCGGCGGAAATGAAGAGAGCGAAATTCGCCGTATGGATGAATATTCCCGCGCGGAGCTGTTAAGCTTCGAGAAAGAAACCACGGGGCTTTATATCACGGGACACCCGATGTCCGATTACAAAAATCTGTCCGAAAAGCTTAAATGCGACAGAATAATTGACCTTAACGAAGCTTCCCACGACAGTACGGGCAGCTATAAGGACGGCTCGCGGGTAAAACTGCTCGCCATCATAACTTCGGTCAAGAAAAAAATTACCAAGCGCGACGAAACTATGGCGTTTGTTACGGCAGAGGATGTTACGGACGGCATTGAGGCGATTGTATTCCCGAGAGTTTACGATAATTTCCGTTCGCTGCTTATAAACGAAAACGTCGTTCTTATCGGCGGCAGACTTTCACTGCGTGAGGACGAGGACGCAAAGATAGTCGTTGACTCTGTTGAAAAATGCCCGTCAGAGACAGGAGCAAAAAAGAAAAAAGGGCTGTTTATCAGATTTTCCTCTGCAAACAGCCCCGAAACCTTAAAATGCAACGAGCTGTTAAGCGGACGGACGGGAGAACTGCCCGTGTACTTCTATTTTGAGGACACAAAGCAGTACAGACAGATGGACTGCTCCGTTGATGCAGACGAGCTTTTGCGGTCGAACCTTGCCGGAATTGCGGGCAAGGAAAATGTCGTAATACAGCAGTAAATTGTTTTTTACTTGACTATTTCTGCTTTTAGTGTATTATATACTTGACTATATATGAGGTGATATGAAATGAAAACAATAGGAGTTCTTACAAGCGGAGGAGACGCACCGGGCATGAACGCTGCCGTCAGGGCAGTAGTACGTTCAGGCTGTGAAAAAGGTATGCGCGTTGTCGGAATCAAGAGAGGCTACAACGGTCTTATGTACGGCGATATGTATGAAATGAACCTTCGCAGCGTTTCAAATATCATTAACCGCGGAGGTACAATTCTTTACTCCGCAAGAAGCCCTGAATTCAAAACCGAAGAGGGTATGCAGAAGGCTATTGATATCTGCAAAAAAGAGGGAATAGAGGGCGTTGTCGTCATAGGCGGCGACGGTTCCTTCAGAGGAGCAAGAGACCTTTCGCTGCGCGGAATTCCCTGCGTAGGAATTCCCGGCACCATTGATAACGACATAGCCTGCTGTGATTACACGATAGGTTACGATACCGCTATGAATACAGTTATGGAAATGGTTGACAGACTCCGTGATACCACAGAGTCGCACGACCGCTGCTCGGTAGTTGAGGTTATGGGCAGGAGAGCAGGTTACATAGCTCTCAATGCAGGTATTGCCTGCGGTGCAACAACAATACTCATTCCCGAGGTTGAGTATGACTTTGAGAGAGATGTTATCGAGAGAATGAGAAGAACTCAGAAAACGGGCAAAAGACATTTCATTATCATTGTTGCCGAGGGTATCGGCGGCGTAGGCGAAATGGCAAAGCGCATTGAGGAAATCACGGGTATTGAGTCAAGAGCAACCGTACTCGGTCATGTTCAGAGAGGCGGAAGTCCTACGGTCAGAGACCGTGTTGCAGGCAGTCTTATGGGTTTTAAGGCGGTTGAACTTCTTGAAAAAGGCATAGGCAACAGAGTAGTCGCCATGAAAAAGGACGACATTGTTGACTACGATATTTTTGAGGCTCTCAATATGCAGAAGCAGATTGACCTTGACCTCTATAAAATAGCGCACGAAATCTCGATATGATGCGAAATATCGTACTTATCGGTATGCCCGGCTGCGGCAAAAGCACCGTCGGAGTTGTGCTTGCAAAAACGCTCGGCACGGGCTTTACCGACACCGACCTGATAATTCAGCAAAGGGAAAAAAGACTTTTGCAGAATATCATTGATACCGACGGACTTGAAGCGTTTCTCGATATTGAAATGAACGCGATTCTCTCCGTTGAGGACAAGGGCTCGGTCATAGCGACGGGCGGCAGCGCCGTACTGCGCGAAAAGGCCATGAAAAAACTGGCTGAGGACGGTGTTATAGTCTTTCTCGACGTCAGTCCCGAAACTCTTGCAAAAAGGCTCGCAAACATCAGAACACGCGGAATTGCGGCGCCGTCGGGACAGAGTATAGAGGAGATATATTCCGAGCGCATACCGCTGTACAGACAGTATGCCGACATAGTCCTCAAAGCAGATGAGCAGAGTGTTGAAAAAACTGTCGAGAAGCTCATAGCGGAGCTTAACAGAATACAATAAATCAAAGGGAACAAATCTGATTTGTTCCCTTTTTCATTTTTTATTTGTGCATTTTCCATAAAATACGGCAAATTGATACTCAAATTTGTACTTCCGAATAGGGTTAAATTTTAAAAAAAGAGTAGTAATATTTTTTTATTTCTGTTATAATTATCAGTGGCAAATTCTGTCCTCAGACTCAGAAATGAGTTTCGGACAAGCTTTACTAAATATGTTTATTTTTTATTGGAGGTTTTATTTATGGCACACAAGTATTGTTACCTTTTCTCAGAAGGTAATGCAAACATGCGTGAACTCCTCGGCGGTAAGGGCGCTAACCTTGCAGAGATGACCAATATCGGTCTTCCCGTTCCGCAGGGCTTCACCATTTCAACTGAGGCTTGCACACAGTATTATGAAGACGGCCGTGAAATCAACCCTGAAATAATGGCTGAAATCAACGAGTACATCGTTAAGATGGAAGGCATCACAGGTAAGAAATTCGGCGATAAAGAAAATCCTCTTCTTGTTTCTGTCCGTTCAGGTGCCCGCGCATCTATGCCCGGTATGATGGATACTATCCTCAACCTCGGTCTTAACGAGGACGTTGTTAACGTTATTGCCGAGAAGTCGGGTAATCCCCGTTGGGCTTGGGACTGCTACAGAAGATTTATTCAGATGTATTCCGACGTCGTTATGGAAGTCGGCAAGAAGTATTTTGAGCAGCTTATCGACGATATGAAAGCCAAGAGAGGCGTTACTCAGGACGTTGAGCTTACTGCTGACGACCTCAAGGAACTCGCAGAGCAGTTCAAGGCTGAGTACAAGGCAAAGATCGGCTCGGACTTCCCATCAGACCCCAAAGAGCAGCTTATGGGCGCTATCAAGGCAGTTTTCCGTTCATGGGATAACCCCCGTGCAAACGTTTACCGCCGCGACAACGACATCCCTTATTCATGGGGTACGGCTGTTAACGTTCAGTCAATGGCATTCGGCAACATGGGCGATGACTGCGGTACAGGCGTTGCCTTCACACGCGACCCCGCAACAGGCGCAAAGGGACTCTTCGGTGAATTCCTTACAAACGCTCAGGGTGAGGACGTTGTTGCAGGCGTACGTACTCCCATGCACATCTCTGAGATGGAGCAGAAGTTCCCCGAGGCATTTGCCGAATTCAAAGAGGTTTGCAAAACTCTTGAGAATCATTACAGAGATATGCAGGATATGGAATTTACCGTTGAGCACGGTAAGCTCTTTATGCTTCAGACAAGAAACGGTAAGAGAACAGCTCAGGCTGCGCTTCAGATCGCTTGCGACCTCGTTGACGAGGGCATGAGAACAGAAGAAGAAGCAGTTGCCATGATCGATCCCCGTAACCTTGATACACTTCTTCATCCCCAGTTCGACGCTGCGGCACTTAAGGCTGCAACACCTCTGGGCAAGGGACTCGGCGCTTCTCCCGGTGCTGCCTGCGGTAAGGTTGTATTCACAGCCGAGGACGCAGAGGCATGGAACGCAAGAGGCGAAAAGGTTGTTCTTGTACGTCTTGAGACCTCTCCCGAGGACATCACGGGCATGAAGGTTTCTCAGGGTATCCTTACAGTACGCGGCGGTATGACTTCACACGCAGCCGTTGTTGCACGCGGTATGGGTACTTGCTGTGTTTCGGGATGCACCGAAATCAACATGGACGAGGAAAACAAGAAGTTCACTCTTAACGGCAAGGAATTCCGTGAGGGCGACTACATTTCAATCGACGGTTCAACCGGTAACATCTACGAGGGCATTATCCCGACAGTTGACGCAACTATCGCAGGCACCTTCGGCAGAATCATGGGCTGGGCTGACAAATACAGAACTCTTAAGGTTCGCACAAACGCCGACACACCTGCAGACGCTAAGAAGGCAAGAGAACTCGGCGCAGAGGGTATCGGACTTTGCCGTACAGAGCATATGTTCTTTGAGGAGGACAGAATTGCTGCTTTCCGCGAGATGATTTGCTCCGATACAGTTGAGCAGAGAGAAGCTGCACTCGATAAGATCCTTCCTTATCAGCAGTCAGACTTTGAGAAACTTTACGAAGCACTTGAAGGCTGCCCCGTAACTATCAGATTCCTTGATCCTCCGCTTCATGAGTTCGTCCCCACAGACGAGGCTGATATTCAGAAACTCGCAGCGGCTCAGGGCAAGAGCGTTGAGGACATCAAGGCGCTTATCGCTTCACTTCATGAGTTTAACCCGATGATGGGTCACCGCGGACTTCGTCTTGCAGTTACCTATCCCGAAATCGCTAAGATGCAGACAAGAGCAGTTATCCGTGCAGCAATCAATGTTCAGAAGGCACATCCCGACTGGAAGGTTGCTCCCGAGATTATGATTCCTCTTTCATGCGACGCCAAGGAGCTCAAGTTCGTTAAGGATATCGTTGTTGCAACAGCAGACGCTGAAATCGCAGCAGCAGGCGTTGATATGAAGTACGAAGTAGGTACTATGATTGAGATTCCGCGTGCGGCTCTTACAGCAGCTGACATCGCTAAGGAAGCTGAGTTCTTCTGCTTCGGTACAAACGACCTTACACAGATGACCTTCGGCTTCAGCCGTGATGACGCAGGTAAGTTCCTTGACGCTTACTATGACAACAAGATTTTTGAGAACGATCCGTTTGCAAAGCTCGACCAGACAGGCGTCGGCCAGCTTATGGAAATGGCAGTTAAGAACGGTAAAAAGACCCGTCCTTCACTTCACTGCGGTATCTGCGGTGAGCACGGCGGAGATCCTTCAAGCGTAGAGTTCTGCCACAAGATCGGTCTTGACTATGTATCCTGCTCACCCTTCCGTGTTCCGATTGCACGCCTTGCAGCAGCACAGGCAGCTATCGCTGACAAGAACACAAAGAAGGCTGACGGAATCAGCAAGGAAGAAGTTGAGGAAAAACTTGCTGAGGCAAGAGAGACTATTGCTAAGCTCCAGAATGCTGCAGCTGATGCAACCGACGACATCAAGGATGTTTTCGCAAAGGGCATCAAGAGCATAAAGGCAGGCTGGGAAGAGGCCAAAAAGGCTTTCGGCAGCGAAGAATAATAATTAAATAAAAAATTTCCCCTGCTTCGGCAGGGGAAATTCTTTTATTGCCCTTTATATATACCTTATGATATAATAAGACCGAAAACTACATATTCGGAGGGATATAAAATGAAAAAACCTGCAAAAATTCTTTTGGCTGTTATCTGTTTGATTACGCTGGCACTTCTTATATACGGTATTGTATGTGCCGCGGGAAATACAGTAACTCTGCCTGCACCCGAGGACACCAAATTCGGAAAAGAGCTTGAAACCATTGGTATGATGGAAAACACCTGGGATGAGGCAGTGCCGCAGACTGAAATATATAATCTTATAAGAGAGCATTTTACGGCGCCTCTGCCCGAGGGAAAGACCGACAAAAAAGCTATAGTAATAGGCTATGACGGTTGCAGAGCCGATACCTTAACGCTGCTCGGCACATATGAGAGAAGCGCTGTCGAGTTGCTTTTAAGAGAGGGCGGACACGCGGTATTCAGCTATTGCGGAGGAAAAAACTATCCGGAAATGAATACCCAGAAAACCTCGACCGCACCCGGCTGGTGCTCAATGCTGACGGGTGTTACGGCTGAGAAACACGGAGTATATAAGAACTATCAGCCAAAGGCCGTTGAGCCCAAGACTCTCTTTATTTCTCTTGAGGAGGACGGCTTAATCGACAACAGCGCTTTCTATGTATCGTGGAAGGGACATTTTTCAAAGAAAAAGGCAACCTATGTAAATGAACTTCGTTACATAGAGGATAACTCCCTTAATTCCGTATTTTTGAAAGCAGATGATGACGATGGCACCGAGGCAAACGTCCTTGCCGACCTTGAACGTGAGGACTGCTCCGATTTTATTTTCCTGACTCTTGAATACACCGACCACAACGGCCACGCAACAGGTTTTTCGTTAAAGAATTCAGATTACACAAACGGCTTCCTTGATGCCGAAAGTGCAGGCGTGTCGTTTATAGAGGCGATTCAGTCGAGAGCAACCTACGACACCGAGGACTGGCTGATACTCATAACCACTGACCACGGCGGAATAGATAAAAACCACGGCGGCAGTTCGTTTGAGGAGCGCATAACTTTTATCGTATCGAATAAGGATATACTGTAAAGTTTATATGCTTTACAGATGTTTCGTTTTACGGCGCAGTTCGTTGTATAATAAAATCGGCAAAGCGCCGTCCGAGGAGGTTGCGAAATGTATAACACTGTTATTGAAAATAATAGAATAATTTTTTCGAGGGCGGGGGAGCTTGTAAGGATAACTCCCTGCCATAAAAACGCGATTCGTTTTGAGGCGTTTCCCGATTGCAGAGAATTTGATGAGAATTTTACCCTTATGCCCCAAACTGCCGAAGCCTCGTTTGAGGACAGGGACTACTGCGCTTTTATGACTGTCGGTCGGCTGAAGATTCAGCTTGAAAGAAACGGTAAAATAACCTTTTATAAAGACGGCGCAGTAATACTTGAGGAAAAGCCCGAACTTGCCTTTAATGACGGCTTCCGTCATTATGAGAGAAAGGACGGCGTATGGTCTGCGGGAATTACCTTCAAAAGTAATGAGGGTGAGCACTTTTACGGACTCGGGCAGGAACCGAGCGGACAATTCGACTTAAAGGGTTGTTCGTTTGATTTAAGACATATCAATACCAAAAGCACTGTTCCGTTTGTATATTCCTCACTCGGATACGGCTTTATATGGAATAACCCCGCGATAGGAAATGTTGAACTGTCTGAAAACCGTACACGCTGGAGCGTGGGTGCGACAAGGAAAATCGACTTTGTAGTTATCGCAGGCAACCCGAGGGAGGTCAGCGAAGCGCTTGCCGATTTGACGGGGCACGCTCCCGTAATGCCTCACTGGGCGACGGGCTTCTGGCAGAGCAGGCTGCGTTATGAAACTCAGGAGGACTTGCTCGATACGGCAAGGCGTTACCATGACGAGGGAGTTCCGCTGTCGGTTATAATTGCCGATTATTTTCATTGGACAGAGCAGGGCGACTATAAATTTGACCCGCAGTACTGGCAGGACGTCAAGGCCATGACGGACGAGCTTCACGGTATGGGCACAAAGCTTGTAGTTTCCGTGTGGCCTACAATTAACGAGAATTCCGAAAACTATCGCTTTATGCACGACAGAAATATGCTTATTCGCACCGTTAAAGGTTCGGACAGAGTGTTTAATTTCTACGGTCCTCAAGCGGAAATTGACGTTACAAACCCTGCGACACGGGAATTCGTCTTTTCCAAGCTCAAAGAGAATTATCTCGACAACGGAGTTGACGGTCTGTGGTTTGACGAGGCAGAGCCCGAAATACATCCCGAGCATTTTGATAACTTGCTGTTTTATGTCGGCAGGGGGGACGAATACGGGCTGATTTATCCTTATTACTATGCACAGATGGCTTATGACGGCTTTACAAAGATGGGGGAGGTGCCTGTTATTCTGACGAGAGCCGCATATCTCGGCTCGCAGAAATTCGGCTCGCTTGTCTGGAGCGGCGATATACCTTCCACATTTGAGAGTCTTGCCGAGCAGGTAAAAACGGGACTGAATATTTCGGTATGCGGAATTCCGTGGTGGAATACCGACATAGGCGGTTTTTGGGGAGCCGATACGACGAGTGATGAATTCAGAGAACTCATAGTCCGCTGGTTCCAGTTCGGCGTTTTTTCTCCCGTAATGCGCGTTCACGGTAACAGAAACCGTCACGGCGAAAAGAAAAGAGACGTCAAGGAGCCTTCGGGGGACCCCAACGAAATCTGGAGCTTCGGCGAAAGCAATTTCCCGATACTCAAAGATTTGGTACTTCTGCGCGAGCGTTTAAGACCGTATATCGGCAAGCAGATGCAGATTGCCTCCGAAAAGGGATACCCCGTAATGCGTCCTATGTTCTTTGACTGGCCCGATGACGAGGTCTGCTATACCCTCGGCGAGCAGTATATGTTCGGCGATGACATCCTTTTTGCACCCATTGTAAACAGGGGACAAACCGAAAAGCAGGTATATCTGCCCGAGGGCAGTTGGATAAGAACGGGAACAAATGAGAAATATGCGCCCGGTCTGCATACGGTCAGCGCCAAAACAGACGAGTTTATAGCCTTTGTCAAAGAAGGCGCGGACGTATTGAATTGCTTTTAAATAACGGAGATTATTATGAAGAAATACGCATTTCCGATTCTGATATTGGCTGTCTTTGAGACGGTAGCCGTTACGCTGTGGCTGACAAAGGATAATATTTTTTATCTTTTTAACTTCAGTTACATAGGGGCTTCCGTTTCACTCGGAATATTTCTTTTCTTTAAAAAATACAAGTACGCGCGGCGTATCGTTCAGCTGCTTGTCGGACTTTATATGCTCGTTTTCCTCGGCTTTATACGCGGCGAGAATATGCAGATAGAGGGCTTCTGGTACTATCTGTTTACGGGCGTGTTTGAGGCGGCGACAATTCACTATGCGGTTGCCAAGATTTTCGGACCTCTGATTTTC
>SVOA01000006.1 GCA_015066635.1 Oscillospiraceae bacterium
CCAACTTTTTGCACCCGTAAACACCGCAAAAAGTTGGTAGCGACATTTTTTCTGTTCGGTTGCAAGCGCCCTCTCAACGAAAAAATGTCGCTACCAACTTTTTGCGGTGTTTACGGGTGCATTTTTTTATGGTAAAAAAAGAGACGAGGAGAATCGAGTGGTATTAACAGCCGCCCTATGATAAATCTTATATTCAAAAAAGCAGCACCCTTCAGGGTGCTGCTTTTAACTAATACCCACCCGACCGTGCCGGTCAGTAATAACCTGCGTGTAAAAGCAGGTGGGCGCCTGACTGATTCCTCCGTATGCTCCCAGCGTCCGAAATAATTTCGGGAGGTCTGCTCCACGGAATCATGTACAACGGCTCCCGATAGAAGAGTGTTGGGTTAATAATGAACCGAACATTTATCGCATCGGGCAGGCAATAATAGTTTTGACTTCTTTTAAATGATTATTCCTTTTCCTCTATGTCAAAAACTTCGCTTAATCTCTCCTCAAAAAGCGCGCCGATTTCGTCAAACTCGGCGTCATCCTCGATGGGCTCAAGATAGGTCTCTCCGTCCTCCTCGGAAACTTTGAGAATTATCAGCTCGCCGTCGTCGTCGAGTATGTCCTCGGAATCGTCATAGTAGGGAATCAGGGCGACATATCTGCCCTTATCGGTTTCAATTCTGTCGAGCTCCTCAAAGACGTGCTCGTTGCCGTCCTCGTCAACTACGCTGACAATATCGGGACCGTATTCATCACTCATAATAGTATATCTGCCTTTCTTTTTCTTTAATACTATTTTATCTCAAAACGCAGAGTTCGTCAACCTTTATTCTTCGGTAAATTCTGCCGTCCAGGCAAAGGAAAATTCCTCTCCTGCACCGAGAATTACGTTGCCTCTCTTGACAAAGAAGCTGTCGGACTTTTTGTGGGAATCGTTTATGCCGTACCACGGTTCAAGGCATACAAACGGGGCGTTAGGTTTAGCCCATACCGAAAAGAACGGCGCGTCCCCGAAAGTGAATTTAATCTTTTTGCCGACGCTGTCAAGACAGAGCACGGCATAATCGGACCTGGGGCTTTCAAAAATCATAACGTCTTTGTCAAAGGTGTGCTCCTCTAACGGAATCGTATCTTCTCCGTCAAGAATAAAATCTTTTTCGCCGTTTAAAAGCGAGTCCGTGCCTATTCTCTCGCAGTATTTCGTTTCGGGTTTTTCAAAGACAATTCTGTCCCCGATACTGCAGTTGAAGGCAGGGTGTGCGCCCAGAGAAAAAGCCATACTGCGGCTGTTTGTGTTTCTGACCGTGTGAGTTACGGTAAGAGCGTTTCCCGAAACCTCGAATTTCACATAAAGCTCGTATTTAAACGGAAAAGACTTTAAGGTCTCTGCGTCCTCGGTCTGCAGAAATGTCAGACTGCTCCCGCTTTCGGAAACGAGTTTGAAATCGCGGTGCCTTGCGATACCGTGCCTTATTATCGAATATTCCCTGCCGTCCACGGTGCAGACGTCGTCAAGAAGTCTGCCTATAATCGGGAAAAGAATGGGGGACTGTCCGTTCCATACCTTTTCGTCGCCCTGCCAGAGAAATTCATAACCCGTTTTCTTTGACCTGATACCTGTCAGCCCTGCGCCGAAGTCCTTAACCTCTATAATCAGCCTGTCGCTCTGAGCGGTTCTTTGCATATAATCATCTCCTGCGCTTATTTTAACATTTTCCGAACCGCTTTTAAAGTCAAATGTTAATATTTTTATAAAATTTGCAAAATTTCATTTTTAGTGTTGACCTAAAAATAAAAATAAAGTAAAATAAAGTAAATAATTATGATTTTTAGTTTTTTTATATAGATTATCGGTGAAAAATATGAAACAGATTTTTGCTTTTGAAGTTTTCGATATAATACCCTGTCCCGAGGGAATTATAATATCGCAAAAGGAGCTTTATAACGGTACGAGTTATAAGGTCAGTTTTTTGCTGTATGACATAAATCTCGACCGTAAAACTCCTGTTACAAGGGACGTTTATCAGAATTATAAATTCGGCGACAACTACGAGAAATTATGTGATGTGATAGGGGACTATGTTTCCTGCGACGTCGCCTTCTTTAAGAACGGAAGCACGGTAATAGTCTATCCCACGGGCGAGGCGGGCATCTTTGACAAAAACGCAAAGAACGTCTTTACCGCAGACCTCTTTTACCGCGACTGCCCGATTTCAAGCGTTGCGGCGGACACGGCTCAGTTCTGGACAGCCGTACCTATGCAGAATTCCATTATCAGCTACTCAATTCCCCATAAGAAATTCAGTATGCGCATCGGCTCGGAAAACGCTATGACCTTTAACGAGCCCGTCAGCGTCAGCCGTTACGGCAGCGACCTTTATATCTGCTGCGCGGGAGGGTGTAAGATACGCACGGTCAGCCTTGACTCTTATCTTGCCGACGATTACCGTCAGTTTGACGAGCCCGTGTATAAATATCTGCGCTCCGCAGGCAAGGAATTTGTCGTGCTCAGCTCGGGCGTTTATATGCTTTGAATCACAGTCCGTCTATGACGGACTTTTCTTTTTGAAAAAATAAACATATTACATATACATTTTCAGCCAAAAAGTGATGAATTTACACAAAATACAAAATGTTGTATTTTTTTGTTTACAAACACAACATTTTGTATTATAATATCAAACAAGATAATTTAAAGTCCTTTAATTCGGTACGGGATACCGGCAAGGCGGCGGATAAACCATAAGTATATGCCTTGTCGTTATGACAGGGCATTTTTTCATAAAGAGGTAATGTGATGAGCGGTAAAGTCATAATTGATGCGCAGACAATGACGCGCACTCTTGCAAGGCTTTCTCACGAAATTATAGAAAGAAACCCCGACAGCAAAACGCTGTGCTTAATCGGCATAAAGCGCAGGGGAGTGCCGCTGGCAAAGATTTTAAAGGAAAACATAGAGAAGTTTTCGGACATCAAAATCGAACTCGGCGAGCTTGATATAACTCTTTACAGAGACGACCTGACAGAGAAGTTTGACACGCCTCATCTCAATTCAACCGTAATTGATTTTGACATCAACAACAAAACAGTAATTCTTGTTGACGATGTCATTTTTACGGGCAGGACGGCGAGGGCTGCCATGGATGCAGTAATGGAGCTCGGCAGACCGTCCGTAATTCAGCTCGCGGTTATGGTTGACAGAGGACACAGAGAGCTTCCGATTTTTGCAAACTATGTCGGCAAGAATATCCCCACCTCAAAGGACGAGTTCGTAAGCGTACGCCTTGAGGAAACGGACGGCGTTACGGAAGTCGCAATATCTCAGAAAAAGTAAATAAAGGCGCAAGCCTTAAATATAGGAGGATATGTATGAATCTCATCTACAACATCAAGGACAAGCCGAAATTCGGTCAGCTGATCGTATTCGCTTTCCAGCAGTTACTCGCAATTCTCGCGGCAACTATCGCAGTTCCCGCAATCATCGGCAACGGAATGAGCCAGTCGGCAGCGCTCTTCGGCGCAGGCGTAGGTACAGTTGTTTACCTTCTCTTTACGAAGTTCAACAGCCCCGTGTTCCTCGGTTCATCCTTCGCATTTATCGGCTCAATGTTCGCCGCATTTGCAGGTGCAGCCGCAGAGTCAACATTGGGACATTTCGGACTTATTCTCGGCGCTGTTTTTGCAGGCCTTGTATATGTCGTAATCGCAATTATTGTTAAAATCGCAGGCGTTAAATGGATTAACAAGCTTATGCCCGCAGTTGTTATAGGACCGACAGTTTCAATTATCGGACTTTCACTTGCAGGCAACGCCGTCGGCGACCTCACGGTAGGTAAGGTTCTCGACGCTGAGGGCGCTTCCGTAGCTAACCCCTATGTTTGTCTCATCTGCGGTCTTGTAACTCTCTTTACAGTTATTCTTGCATCTGTTTACGGCAAAAAGATGATGAAGTTAATTCCCTTCATTATCGGTATCCTTGCAGGTTATATAGTTGCTACAATCTTTACCGTTATCGGTCTCAAGACAGGCAACACCGACTTTCAGATTATCGACTTCAGCGTTTTCCAGGGTATGAAGATTTTTGCTGTTCCGGACTTTACCTTTATCAAGGCATTCCAGAGCATTCACGACGTAAAGGCTTCATATATCGCAACTATCGCTGTTGCTTATGTTCCCGTAGCATTCGTTGTATTTGCCGAGCATATCGCTGACCACAAGAATCTTTCCTCAATCATCGGTAAGGAACTTCTTGAGGAACCCGGCCTTCACAGAACGCTTCTCGGCGACGGTATCGGTTCAATGGCGGGCGCACTCTTCGGCGGCTGCCCGAACACAACATACGGCGAGTCGGTTGGCTGCGTAGCTATCACGGGTAACGCTTCGGTAGTTACAATTCTTGCAACTGCAATTATGTCAATTGTTATTTCCTTCTTCGGACCGTTCGTAACCTTCCTTTCGACAATTCCGAACTGCGTAATGGGCGGCGTTTGCATTACCCTTTACGGTTTCATCGCAGTATCCGGTCTTAAAATGATTCAGAAGGTTGACCTCGGCGCTAACAGAAACCTCTTTGTTGTAGCAGTTATCCTTATCTGCGGTATCGGCGGACTTACGCTGACCTTCGGCAAGGTTACTCTTACAGAGGTTGCCTGCGCACTTATCCTCGGCATTATCGTTAATGCAATTCTTCCCAAGGACAAAGACAGCGTTGAAGAAGTAGTTGACACAGAGGAATAAGCTGAAATTCAGCTGAAAAATTATTAAAGGACACGGATTACTCCGTGTCCTTTGTTTTGTTTTTTACAGCTTGAAATCATCCTCGCTGAATTCCTGCATTTTCGGCGCTCTTTTCGGTACGCGCTTCATAATGTCATACTTGTACTTACGGCAATGAAAGTCATTTTTGACCACGCCCTTTTTGGGGCAGAGAACGGTCTTGCCGTCGGGCGCGGGTCTCCCGTACTGACAGTATTCGCAGGCAGGGGAAATATCCTCGGTGTTAAAAAGCGATTTTTTCATATCCTTCACTCCGTTTTGAAATCTGATATGATTTTATCACACTTTTTTTCTCGTATCAACCTCAAATATCGCAAGCACGCACATAATGACGGTGCATACCGAGCCCGACAGCGAAACGGAATACGGAACTCCGACAGTTTGGGAAAAACCTGCAAAAACCTCCGAATCAATGTGAAACGCTTTTAAAAGCAGGAGTGAAAATATATACGAAAAAACCCCTGCCGCGCTTCTTGAAATCAATAAGGTTAAAAAACCTGCTCCGCTTTTTTCGGTGTCGGAAAGTATCTGAAACATAACCGATATTCCGCCGAAGGAAATCAGTGCCGAAACAAACGGCAGAGAATACGTTTGCGAGCACATCTTTACTCCGTTTGTAACTTCTGAAAACGAGCATAAAAGTCTTGCGGCATCAGACTCGGACAGGGAAGATATAAAACCCGTTACACCGCCGAAAAACAGCACCCACACGCAGATTTTAAGCACCGAATATGCGGCGCCCGTAACGGCTTTTGTAAATGCCGCAGCAGGGCTTGAAACGATATATTTTCCCGATTCTGCCTCGCTTGATTTCTCCTTGAAAACAAGCCCTGACAAAAGCCCGATTGTTACGGAAGCCGCAAGCGAGCTCAGATACAGAATTATGCCGATTTTTGCGCTGCCGTAAAACCCGTTTCCGACGGCGCCTATTATAAAGGCGGGACCTGCGTTTACGGTAAAAAGATTAAGTCTTTTTGCGCTCTGCTTTGTGATTTTTCCCTCGCCGAGCAGCAGAGAGGTCATTTTTGCTCCGACGGGATAACCGCCGATAAAGGACATCAGAATTATACCCGCAGAGATTTCGGGCAGATTAAAAAGCTTTTTTACCGCTTTTCCCGTCAGTGCGCCGAACAAATCGCACAAGCCCGAATAAGCCGCAAAATGCGACAGCGCCATAAACATAACAAGCGACGGCACAAGCGTTTCGATGCACACCTGCATCGCGTCTCTGATTCCCTTTGCAAACGGCTCGGGACTTTTTATCAGCGCCGCGGCAAAAAGAACGGTAAGCGTTGATATAATCAGGATTTTAAATACTTCTTTTTTGTTCATAACATCACTCTTTTCGGGTTATCAAAGTATATGCTCTCTCATATAAATATATGAGTGAGGTGATGAGGGTTGCAGGCAAAAAACAAAGAGCGTTCCCGTCAGACGCCCGTAAAAAGAATTCTCAAAAAAGCGATAAACGTTCCGATGCTTACCGACATAAGCGTTCCTCATATTCAGTCTGAGGGGAATACGGAATTTATTGTTGACGGGTGCAGAGGCATAATAGAATATGAGCAGGACAGAATCACTCTTGACGCGGATTCTCTCGTTATTGCCTTCACGGGCGATAATATGGAACTTAAATCGTATTCCGATATAGAAACGGTCATTTCGGGTGAAATCTTTTCCGTGGAATTCAGAAGTCAGCGGGGGAAGGGACATTGATTATCATAAGACTTATCAGATGGCTTACGGGCTATGTATCTTTCAAGGCGGAGGGAGGATTTGCCGAGAGATTTGTAAACCTCTGCACCCTGCGCCATATCCCTCTGTGGAATCTGAAAAGAGATAAAAACTGCCTGTATGCCGAAACGACAGTAAAGGGTTATAAAAGCATAAGACTTCCTGCCTCGCGCTCGGGAGCAAGAGTAAAAATGACGGCAAAAAAGGGACTGCCGTTTTTTATTAACTCCAACCGTAAAAGGCGGGGACTTCTCATCGGTCTTTTTGCTTCCTTTGCGGTTGTCATACTGCTTCACAGTATGCTGTGGAGCATAACCGTAACGGGCAATAAAAATATTTCCGAGGAAGAAATTCTAAAGGTCTTTGAAGCCGAAGGCGTTAAAATCGGCGCCTTAAAAAGCAGAATAGACGTTGAGAAAACTGCGTATAATGCGCAGAAAGCCAAACCCGAAATACTCTGGGCGAGCGTAAACATCAAGGGCTCGCGCGCCGAGATAGTGGTTAAGGAGGTTACTCCCTCGCCCGAGTTTCCAAACACCGATATACCGATGAACGTGGTCGCCTGTGAGGACGGCGAAATTACTGCGGTTAATGCAAGCGTCGGCGAGGAGGCAGTAAAGGTCGGCGACCTTGTCTTAAAGGGCGATTTGCTCATAAGCGGCACTCTTGAATACCCCGACGGAACGACCTGCCTTGTATCTGCCCGCGGAGGAGTAAAGGCGAAGGTTGACAGAAGCATAAACATAAGCGACGGCAATTTTGTATTCAATTCTCCCGACAGACTTAAAAAGAGATACAGTCTGAGCGTGCTCGGGCTTGAAATACCGCTCAGCTTTTTTGCAAAATCGGAACATACCCACAGGGACGAAGCGTATCTTATCAGAAACGGCATAAAGCTGCCTTTGGGTATGATACGGGACACGGGCTTTGACTTCGGGGAAGCAAAGCAGTTGACAGAGGAAAAAACTGTTTTGTATATCGCAAAAATCTACTCTGAAAAAGCCGAGGATATATACAAAAGCACCTCGGTTTTATCCTGCGATTTTTCCTTTGATTCGGGCGCTTCTCAGCCGTCCGTTTCGGCAAGCTTCAGATGTGAAAAGGATATAGGCGAATTTCGGGAAATTTTCATTGAAAAATAGTCGCATTATGTGGTATTATATATTGTGTATAGGCAAATATATAATTCTTTTTGAGAAGGATGGTAAAAATTGGCAGAGCAAAGTATCAGTATTGACAGAATGGAACACGCCGTAACGCTTTTCGGCAGCTTTGACGAGAACGTTAAAATCATTGAGAAGGAATACGGTGTCGCAGTTATCAGCAGGGGCTCTGAGCTTAAAATCACGGGTGAGCCCGAGGCTGTCAACAAGGCGACAAGGGCAGTCAACGGTCTGCTTATGCTTATAAATAAAGGCGAGGCTCTTTCGGAGCAAAATGTCAGATATGTCATCAGTCTTGTCAACGAGGATTCCGAGGAGAAGCTCTCGGACATTACGGGAGACTGCATCTGCATTACCGCAAAGGGCAAACCCGTCAAGCCAAAGACCATAGGACAGAAAAAGTATATTGAGGCAATAAAGAATAATACAATTACTCTCGGCGCGGGACCTGCGGGTACGGGCAAAACTTACCTTGCCGTTGCCATGGCTGTTACGGCTTTCCGCGCGAAGGAAGTCAACCGCATCATCCTTACACGCCCAGCAGTAGAGGCAGGCGAAAAGCTGGGTTTCCTGCCCGGCGACCTTCAGCAGAAGGTTGACCCGTATCTGCGTCCGCTCTACGACGCGCTGTTTGATATGCTCGGCGCAGAGAGCTTTCAGAAGTATCAGGAGAGGGGAAGCATAGAGGTTGCGCCTCTTGCCTATATGCGAGGCAGAACCCTCGACGACTCGTTTATTATTCTTGACGAGGCGCAGAACGCCACAAGAGAGCAGATGAAGATGTTTTTAACCCGTCTGGGCTTTAATTCAAAAATGGTCGTAACGGGCGACATCACGCAGATAGATTTACCCGACGGCAAAAAATCGGGACTTACTCAGGCGATGAGAATTCTCAGAAATATTCCCGATATTGCGATAAATGAATTTTCGGAAAAGGACGTTGTCAGGCACAGACTTGTGCAGGACATAGTCAAGGCATATGAAAAAAGTGATGAGGGGAGAAAGAAATGACGGACAAGGTCAGGGTAATTATTTCCAACAGACAGAAAGAGGTCAAGGTTCCCACGGGCGTCAGAATGCTCGTCAGGCGTTGCTGTCATGCCGTGCTTCTCGAGGAGGGCTTTGACGGCTCGGCAGAGGTCAGCGTCAGCTTTGTCGATAACGGGCAGATACATGAACTCAATAAGCAGTACAGAGACACAGACAGTGAGACGGATGTGCTGTCATTCCCTTTGGGCGAGGACGGAGTATATGACATAAATCACGACACGGGAGCCAAAATGCTCGGCGACATCATTATTTCCCTGCCCAAGGCAGTAGCGCAGGCAGAGGAATACGGACACTCGCTTCAGCGTGAAATCGCATTTCTGACGGTTCACTCTATGCTTCATCTTTTGGGCTACGACCACGAGGACGGCGGTCTTGAAGCGGTCAGAATGAGGGAAAAAGAGGAAACCGTTCTGACTAAACTCGGTCTTAAAAGAAACGACAGTTATTATATTGACGGGGAATAAACAATGAAAAATCTTTTTCTGAGCTTCGGCTATGCTTTCAGAGGTATTTACTACGCTCTGAAATACGAGAGGAATATGAGAATACATTTTACCTGTATGGTCTATATGTATTGTTTCCTGCTTATATATGATTTCTTTGAGGTTACGGCAACACAGTTTGCGGTTATTTTCCTTGCAAATGCACTTGTTACGGCGCTTGAACTTGTCAACACCGCGGTTGAACGCTCGGTTGACCTTGCGTCAAAGGAACATACCGAAAAGGGAAAAATAGCCAAGGATACTGCGGCGGGCGCAGTGCTTATTGCCGCAATATTTGCGGTGCTTGTCGGCATAGCGATACTCGGTCAGCCCGAAGCGTTTAAGGCTATGTACGCATATTATACGGACAAGCCGTATATGTTTGTGATTTTCGCCCTGTCGATTATTCCCGCAACCGTATTTATTTTCAGAGGCTTCGGAAAAGCGTCAACGGGCGACAATTCGTCGGATAAATAACGGGAGAGAATATGGCATCAGATAAAGAATATCTCGATTTCGTGCTTGAACAGTTAAGCGGCGCCGACGGTATTACTTACCGCGCGATGATGGGCGAATATATAATCTATTGCAGGGGAAAGGTTATCGGCGGAATTTACGACGATCGCTTCCTTGTAAAACCCACACAGTCGGCAAAACGCCTTCTGCCCGATGCTGCGGAGGAATTGCCCTATGACGGCGCTAAGCCGATGCTGCTGGTCGGAGATTTGGACAGCAGAGAGCTTCTCTGCGAGCTTGTCAGCGCCGTAGCCGACGATTTACCCGATAAGAAATAATAACAGAATCGGAGTTTGTCGGGTGAAAGGAATACTAAAATGAAAAAAGCCGGAAAAATTATACTGAAAATACTGCTTATTCTGCTTGCATTGGTTATCGCATTTACTGCTGTAACGTTTGTCATCCACAAGGTTAAGAGAAAAAAAGAGGTCGCATTACTTAAGGAGCAGGGTTATTATAATCCCGTTTCGGTAGGTGATTATTCAATAAACGTTACCGCTTTCGGTAACAGGGACGGAGAGCACACCGTTGTCGGTCTTGCAGGTCTCGGTATGGCTGATTTTTCGGTTGCCGCAAGACAGATGACAAAGGAAATTGAAAAGGATAATCTCGTTGTATTTGTTGACCGTGCAGGATACGGCTTCAGCGGCGATACCGATAATGATATGACTAACGAGCAGATAGTCGGCGATTACCGTACTGCTCTCAAAAATGCGGGTTACAATCCGCCTTATCTGCTTATGGCTCATTCAATAGGCGGTGCGTATGCAAACTACTGGTGCTCAAATTACCCCGATGAAATTGAGGCGGTTGTGTTTGTTGACGGCAGTCAGCTTTCCGAAGATGCTTTTGAAGATGAAGCTGATTTTAACGGCTCAGTCGGCGCATTTGAACGGCTTGAAGTGTTCCTCGCAAAGCTCGGCTTCGGCAGGTACGTTTTAAGGCAGAACTTTTATTTTTATCCCGACAATTATTCTGACGAAGAACAGTATCTCGGCGACGCTTTGACACTTATGGAGTATGAGAATATCGCAGGATTTTCCGAATCAAAATTACTTGCGAAAAATGCACAGGAAGCTTTTGATACGCTTGTTACTAATGATATTCCGAAGCTCTATATTTGCGCTTCGTGGGGCATACAGACGGTTGACGACGTACTTAAAAATAACAAGTGGATAAACCGTCAGATTGAGAAGAATAAGATGAAATTCAATCCCCGTCCGGAGGTTTACGAAGGCAACGAGGAAACTGTCGATAAAATGCTTGAACAGACAAAAGAGTTAAGGGAAACAGTTATCGTGCCCTATGCCGAAAAGATGGGTAACTGTGAAGTTGTCTGCCTTGCGGGCGACCATATGATTTATGAACAGAGACCCGAGGATTGCTCAAAGCTGATTGTCGATTTTATTGAAAAGCTTGACAGCTAAAAAACTAAAAAGGAAATAATTATGCCAAAATCAAAAACCGCCTTTGTCGCCATTGTCGGCAAGGCAAACGTAGGAAAATCATCAATACTCAATAAGCTTATCGGCTCGAAGATAGCTATTGTTTCGTCGAAGCCGCAGACCACCCGTACACGCATTATGGGCGTGCTGACGACCGATGACAATGTTCAGCTCGTCTTTACCGACACACCCGGCTTTCACAAGCCGAAAACCAAGCTCGGCGAAAAAATGGTGCAGGCGGTTTCCGACTCTATTTCGGGAGTTGACTGCTGTCTGTTTGTCGTTGACGCTTCGGACGCAAAACTCAATTCAGCCGAAACCGAGCTTATAGAAAAATTCAAAAAAGAAAAAATGACGGTTATTCTCGCCGTAAACAAAATTGATATGATACCTGAGAAAACCGATTTGTTAAAAATAATTGCCGATATTTCGGCGCTTTACGATTTTGCGGCGGTTGTGCCTGTCAGCGCACAGACGGGGGACGGACTTGACGCTTTGCTTGACGAGTTAAAGGCACAGTCGTCGGAGAGCGTACACTTCTTCCCCGACGACACCCTTACCGACCAGCCCGAAAGAGTGCTTGCCGCCGAAATTATCAGAGAAAAAATGCTTCGCCTTTTAGATAAGGAAATTCCTCACGGCACCGCCGTTGCCATAGAAAAAATGCGCGAGAGGGACGGCGCCGATATTATGGACGTTGAGGCAACAATTTACTGTGAACGCGAAAGCCACAAGGGCATAATTATCGGAAAAGGCGGAAATATGCTCAAAAAAATTTCCACCTATGCGCGTCAGGATATGGAAAAATTCTTTGACATAAAGATTAACCTGAAATGCTGGGTAAAGGTCAAAGAGGACTGGAGAAACAGAGAGGGACTTATTCACAATTTTGGTTTGGATTAACAGTTATAAAACCGCCTTTACGGGATAACTTAAAAATATAAGTTTAAAAGGCGGTGCTTTTATGAAAAGCGAAGACTACTGGGTTATTTTTTCAAAAACGGGCAGCGTTGAGGATTATCACCGCTACCGTGTGATACTCGAAGCAGAGCAAAAAGAAAAGGAAGACTATGACTCGCAACACAAAGGGACTGATAATAAAGGAGCAAAGTATAGGTGAGCAGGACAAGCTTGTAACCGTGCTTACCGACGATATGGGCGTTATCAGGGCATTTGTCAGAGGCGCCAAAAGCGTAAAGAGCAAAAAGCAGTCCGCAACGGGACTGCTGTGTTATTCGTCGCTTTCCCTATACAGCGGAAAGGACGCTTACATAATTGACGATGCCCGTGCCATTGAGGTCTTTTTCGGGCTTCGCTCCGATATAGAGAAGCTCGCACTTGCACAGTATTTTGCCGAGCTTTCCTTTGAACTCGCGCCGCAGGAAATTGACGGCGACGAGTATCTGCGCGTTGTACTCAATTCCCTTTATATGCTTTCCGAAAACAAGCGTCCCGCTTTGCAGGTCAAGGCGATTACCGAACTCCGTCTGTTAAGTCTTGCGGGCTATATGCCCAACCTCGTTGCCTGCGACCGGTGCGGAGAGTACGAAACCCCGACAATGTTCTTTAACTTTGAGCACGGAATTATCTTTTGCGAGAACTGTGCGCCCAGCGAGGTTGCGCTTCCCGTGGAACTTCAGGTAATTTCATATATGAGGCACATAGTTTTTTCGGAGCTTAAAAAGCTTTATAATTTCACGGTCCCCGACAGAAAACTCGAGGAGCTTTCGTACATTACGGAAACGTATATGAAAACCAAAACGGACAGAACCTTCAAAACCCTTGATTTTTATAATTCACTGAGGAATACATAATGCAAAAAGACTACATCTCACTTGAACTCGATAAAATTTTAAAAGTTCTTTCCGAGCTTACTTCCTGCCCCGACGCAGGACAGAAGGCTCTTGAACTTACACCCGTAAGCGACATAAACGCCGTCGGGAAGCTGCTTTCGGAAACCGAGGCGGCTCATATACTCATAGCCAAATACGGTGCGCCGTCCTTCGGCGGACTTGTGAATATCGACAACCCGTTAAGGCGCGCAGAGGCGGGCGGAGTGCTCAATATGCACGAGCTGCTTGAAATTGCTCAGGTACTGCGCGTCATCAGAGGCATAGTTTCGTGGCGGGAGAAGTCCTCGGGCACCGAAACGGCGATAGACTATCTCTTTAACGCCGTCTCGTCCAACAAGTATCTTGAAGAGAAGATAACAAACGCCGTCATTTCCGATACCGAAATGAGCGACAATGCCTCTCCCGAACTCAAAAACATCAGACGCAAAATCAGAGTGCAGGAGTCGAGAATAAGAGATAAACTCGAGGAAATGATACGCTCTGCGCACTACAAAAACAGTCTTCAGGAGGCAATCGTTACTCAGAGAAACGGGCGCTTTGTCGTTCCCGTAAAAAACGAGCACCGTTCCGAGGTTGCGGGTATGGTGCATGACACCTCGTCAAGCGGAGCCACGGTATTCATTGAGCCCGCTTCGGTAGTCGAGGCAAACAATGAAATCAGAGTTCTTCAGTCAAAGGAAAAGGACGAAATCGAGAGAATTCTTGCCGAGCTTTCCGCGGAAGCGGCTGAATTCGCCGACTCAATAATTATCGGCTACGAGTGTTCGGTAAATCTGAATTTAATTTTTTCAAAGGCACAGCTTGCCTATAAGCAGAAGGCGGCAAAGCCCGTAATAAACTCGCAGGGACATCTCAGTTTAAAGCAGGCGAGACATCCTCTTATACCTGCCTCCGAGGTCGTTCCGATAGACGTAAATCTCGGCAGTGACTTTGACTCGCTGATTATCACGGGACCTAATACGGGCGGCAAAACGGTTTCGATAAAAACAATAGGACTTCTGACTCTTATGGCAGAGTGCGGTCTTTTTATTCCCGCTGACGAAAACAGCGAAATCTCGGTCTTTAAAAACGTCCTGTGCGACATAGGCGAGGAACAGAGCATAGAGCAGTCGCTTTCAACCTTCTCCGCGCATATGACAAAGATAGTTTCGATAGTCGGAACGGCGGACGAAAGCACGCTTGTTTTAATTGACGAGCTCGGAGCAGGTACGGACCCCGTCGAGGGCGCCGCGCTTGCTGTTAGTATACTCGAGTATCTGCGCTCAAAGGGCGCTAAAATCGCCGCCACCACGCATTATTCGGAATTAAAGGAATACGCTATCAGAACTCACAGGGTTGAAAACGCCTCGTGTGAATTTGACGTAAATTCCTTAAAGCCGACATACAAGCTTTTAATCGGTATTCCCGGACGCTCCAACGCTTTTGCGATAAGCGAAAGGCTGAAGCTTCCTGCGGAGATTATAGAAAACGCTAAGCAGTTTATCTCCGACGAGAATTCCCGATTTGAGGACGTTGTCGATACGCTTGAAAAAACGCGTCTTGAAATGGAAAACGAGAAGAAAAAGAACGAGGAGCAGTTTAAGGAAATCGAAAGCATCAAGGCGTCCGTACAGAAAAAACTTGACGAGGCACAGTTAAAGAGTGATAAGGAAATCAAGGCAGCCACAGAGCAGGCAAAGCAGATAGTCCAGAACGCAAAACGCGCGGCAAACGCACTTATGCTTGAAATCGAGATGCTCAAAAAGGAGCAGAAAAAGGAGAGCAGCGCCGCAGAACTCGCACGCAAGGCAAAGTCTGCGCTCAAGGGACATCTGAGTGATATAGACGACCTTACTCAGGATAAATTCTATGAGGAGGATAACGGAGACTACGTCCTTCCCCGTGAGCTTAAAGCGGGCGATACGGTCTATGTTACCAACCTCGGCGTTAAGGCAGAGGTTCTGTCTGTTTCGGGAAACAGGGCTGAAATTCAGGCAGGTATGATGAAAACAAAGGCGGATATTGAAAATCTCCGTCTTGTTGAGGGTAAAAAGTCCGCCGACAAGCCAAGACTCCGTACTCCGCGCAAAGGCGACGAGGCACCCAAATCTGCCGCAAAGGCGAGCGTTGACCTGCGCGGTATGGACAGAGAGGAAGCGCTTATGACGCTTGACCGTTATCTTGACACGGCGTACCGTTCGGGGCTCGGCGAGATAACCATTATTCACGGCAAGGGAACGGGAGTGCTGCGCAAGGCAGTTCAGGACTTTTTAAGACATCATCCGAGCATACGCTCATACAGACTCGGCACCTACGGAGAGGGCGAGGACGGAGTTACGGTTGCGGAGCTTAAATAATTTTTTGTTGCAAACGGCAATAAATATGTTATAATATAAAAAGGCAAAAAACTCTAAATAAAAATGAGGGGTATATTATTATGAAAAAAATCATTTTGGCAGTTGCAGTTCTTATAGTTATTGCGGCGCTTGTTTTCACAGCGTGCGGCAAAAAAGGCGAGTCTTATGAGGAGGGTTCAACCACCGAAAAGACCGAGGTTCAGACAACGGCTGTTCCCGAGTACTCGACAGAGGAAAACGGAGAGGTTTTCGTTACCAATAAGAACGGCGACCATATTCCCGTAACCACCAACAAAAACGGCGAGGTGGATGTCTATGAGGACCTCGTTACCAAGACCGTTGAGCAGGTTAAAGAAGAAAAGCAGGCAATCGATAACGAGGCAAAGCAGCCTGAAACAAAAGCTCCTTCCACAAAGGCATCTTCGGGCGGCAACGAGCCCTCAACCAAAGGCGCTATTATAGTCGGCAGCGAAGCACCCGACGACGAGGAGCACGCGGCAATAATCGACTGGACCTGATAGGAGTTAGTAAATGAACATAGTATGTCTTGATATGGAAGGCGTTCTGGTACCTGAAATATGGATAGCCTTTTCGGAAGCCACGGGTATTCCCGAGCTTAAAAAGACCACCAGAGACGAGCCCGACTATGACAAGCTGATGAAATACCGTCTTGATATTTTAAAACAGCACGGTCTCGGACTTAAAGAAATTCAGGAAACCATTTCCCGTATTGAGCCTATGGAGGGCGCTAAGGAATTCCTTGACGAGCTTCGTAAAATCACTCAGGTTGTCATACTCAGCGACACCTTCACTCAGTTTGCGGGTCCTCTTATGGAAAAACTCGGTATGCCTACCATTTTCTGCAACGAGCTTACAGTCGGCGAAAACGGCGAAATTACCGGCTACCGTATGAGAGTCAAAGACTCCAAGCTTACCACGGTTAAGGCGCTTCAGTCAGCAGGCTTTGACACGATTGCCTCGGGCGACAGCTATAACGACCTTAAAATGATAAGGGCAAGCAAGGCGGGCTTCCTCTTTAAGAGTACGGAGCAGATAAAAAAGGACAACCCCGACCTTGAGGCCTTTGATAACTACGGCGATTTGCTTGCCGCTATCAAAAAAGTTTTATAAAAATAAAGTGAGTAACCGTTTTGGTTACTCACTTCTTTTTTTTGCCTGTATTACAGCTTTTTGATTATCTTTGCGTAATTTTCCTCAAGGTGGGGAAAAACACAGTCCGAGCAGTCTTTTTTGCCGTTTTCGAGTATTTTATAATTTCCGCCGCACTCCTTTTCGTAAAGGGGACAGAAGCAGAAAAGACAGTTAATTCTGTCAATTCCCCTGTGGCAGGGGTAGTATTCGCAGTCCTTGTTCTCAAAGAATTTATAACTCATTTCATCACTCCGAATAAACTCTGACTCTCAGCGGTATATCCATACTGTCCGCAATTTCACGGCATTTTTCAATGTCCTCTTTGCTTATCACGTCAACTACCGAGAACTTTGTGTAAGCGCCGTATTTTTTACACTGTGAGGCGAATTTCAGAATTGCAGGGAAGGCCTTGTCCCCGAAACTCGGATGGCACAGCGCCTCGTATTTTTCCGAGGTCGGCGCATTCAGCGAAACGGAAACTATATCGAATACCCCGCAGATTTCCTCTGCGGTTTCTTTTTTGTTGATAAGGTCTGAGAGCCCGTTTGTGTTGATTCTCAGTTTGCATGCGGGCATCTTATCTTTTAGATATTTTGCGCTTTTAATCAGATTAACGTAAGCGCAGGTTGGCTCGCCGTATCCGCAGAAGATTATTTCATCAGAATAAGGAGAAAAATCAAAGGCGTCAATTTCCTTCTTTATGTCCTCAAAATCGGGGGAATGCGAGGAGAACCACAGGTTTTGCGCGTCTCCGACGCTGTCTCCGTTTTTTCTGATGCAGAATTCGCATCTGCACGGACAGGCGTTAGTGATGTTGAGATAAACGTGTCCCTCAAAAGTGTAGATAATGTTTGTCATGCTTTAACCTCTGTATTTATTTAAAAAGTTTGTCTTATCAAGCGAAACGCCGATTATCAGGAATACAGCCGTGCTCACAGCCGCCTGAATCAAATCAAACGGAATTGACACAGCCGCCGCTTCCGTACTGTAAAGCACGGACGAGGCTCCGAAGTAACCTGCGACTGTAACAATACCGGAAATAAGCGAGGCGACAACCGACCTTGCCGAAAAAATCTTGATGCCGTTTGCCTTACGGCTTTTATTTATAAGCAGCCGGAACACAAGTGCATTCAACGCTTTGATTACTGCCGTGAACGGAGCCCATACCGCGGCGCCCGCAAGTATGTCCGCCGCCGCGCCGCCCACAGCCGCAGAAGCCATGGCAAAGGGGAGAGGGAGTACGGATGATGCGAGGTAAATGATACTGTCCCCGAAGTGTATATAACCCTCGTTAATGCCTGTTCCTACTTTTAAAAATGCAGTCAGCACGGCTGTCAGAGCCGCAAAAACCGCCGCCATTGAAAGCGTATATATTTTTTTATCCTTTTTATTCATTTATTAAAGCCTCTATATATTTCTCAAAATTTATTCCTTCATTTCGGTCCGTGCCCTTTCTGACCGAATCCCTTACTGCCTTTTCAATGAAACGGCTCGCCTTTTTAACCGCGTAAGCCGTGCTCATACCCTTTGTGAGCTCCGCAGTAACGATACACGCAAAGATGTCGCCCGTGCCTGAAAAGCTGCCGCCGAAAAGTTCGCTCTTTATGACGGTTACGGAATGGTTATCGTTGATGATATTCGCAATACAGCCGTCCTTTTTAACGCCCGTAACGATAACTGTTTTAAGTCTGCCGTTAATGAGCCTGCTCGCTTTTTCGGCTATCATTTCATAGTAGCTGTCGCTGTCGGCTTCGGCGGTTAACTTTTTATATCCCGTGTCCGTCAGAATACAGAGCTCAGACAGATTAGGCGTGATAATATCCGCTTTTTTTGTCAGGTCGATAACCTTTTTGCACAGCGCCGCCGAATAAGAGGAATAGACGATTCCGTCATCCGCCATAACGGGGTCAACCGAAGTAAGCGTGTCGGGACGGCTGATTCTGTCAATGCTTTGCGAAATAATATCAGCCTGCCTTGTGTCGGACAGAAAGCCCGTAAGCACGGAATCTGCCTTGAAGCCGAGCTTTACCCACTCGTCAATATATGAAGTGAGCGAGTCTGTAAGCGGTATATGAGTATAACTCGGGTATCCCGTCTGATTTGACAGCACGGCAGTAGGCACGGGACAGCACTGTACCCCGAGCGCGGAAACTATCGGCAGAGCCGCCGTCAGCGAGCATTTGCCGAAGCCTGATATGTCATTGAAAACTGCCATTTTTTTCATAGCGGAACACCTTTTTTTACCGTTGATTTTTATTTCGGTTTAGTATATAATACAACTGAACTGTCATTAAATAAATAGACAAATTCCGATAAAATAAAGAGGTCAATTTATGAAAAAAGATAAGTTTCTGTATCTCGAAATCTATGACCGTTACAAGCAGATGATTGTTTCGGGCAAACTGAAAAACGGCGAGAGACTGCCGAGCATACGCTCCTCGGCAGAGCTTAACAATGTCAGCAAAACCACGGTAGAGCAGGCATATATGCTTCTGTGCGACGACGGATATGTTATTCCGAAAAATCAGAGCGGCTTCTATGTCTCGGGCAGGGCGGAGACGATTGCCGCCGCAGAAAAAAGCCGTCTTGAAAAGGAGAGGGACAATTCCGTTGTTTCCGACTACACCTCGACAGGTGTTGACAGCGAAATCTTTGACCTTAACCTCTGGTCGCGCTACATCAAGAACGCTCTGCGCAAAAGCTATATGCTTACGGAATACGGCGAGCCGCAGGGGGAGGAGGGACTGCGCGAAAAAATTGCCGAATATGTAAAAAGCAACCGCAACTGTATCTGCGACAGGGACGACATAGTCATAGGCGCCGGCGTACAGACGCTTCTGAATATACTCTGCGCGCTGATAAAGGACAAAAAAACCGTCTGCTTTAACGAGCGCTCGTACAGGCAGGGAGTTGCGGTCTTTTCAGACCACGGCTTTAAAATAACCGACAGTCCCGAAAAAGCTGATGTGCTGTATTATTCCCCGTCATATTACACCGACAGCCGTATGACAAATGTCGGTTACCGCCATCAGCTTGTAAAACGCGCACACGAAAACGGTCAGCTAATTATCGAGGACGATTACGACAGCGAATTCCGCGACCTGACAACGCCTACTCCGACGCTTCAGGGACTTGACAGCGCAAACGTAGTTTATATCGGCACGTTTTCAAAGCTTCTGCTGCCTTCCATACGCATAAGCTATATGATACTGCCCGAGAAGCTGCTCTCAAAATACAGACGCATTTATAAGAATTACAATCAAACCGTTTCCATACCCGACCAGCTTGCGCTTGAGGAGTTTATAGCCGACCGCAAGCTTCACTCACAGCTCAAGAGGGCAAAGAAAATTTATTCGCAGAAGTCAAAGCTTCTGTGCGACTGTCTTAAAAAGGAATTCGGCGCAGGGGTAAGCATTGACAGACTGCCGACTCCGCTTTATGTCGGCTGCCGGATAAAGACGCGCGCCGATTTCCAAAAGGTTTCGGAGATTCTCGGCAGCGCACAAAGAAAAATACGGCTGATGAACACTCCGTCGGAGGATGGCTGTTTATCTCTGCTTTTCTCGGTCTCCTCGGTTAAAACTGAGTATATTCCCGAGGACATACACAGACTGTCTCTTGCGCTGAAAAATGTATGAAAATGTTTCATTTAAGACATAATATAATAATATATAAAATAATATACAAAAAAATTGCAAAAAACACTTAAAAATTTTAAAGAAAAAAATCAAAATATGATAGATTTTTAACAAAGTTAGTGTTATAATTCTTATGCTAATTAAATATGGGGCAGTTTGCCCGCAGTTTATAAGGCAAAAAACCAATTTTTAAGGAGGAAATCGGTTAATGCTTAAAAAAATCAGTAAAATTCCCTTTAAGGGAACCGAGGAGCAGAAGGCAAAGCTTGACGCCGTTATAAAAGAATGCTCCGGCGACAAGAGCCTGCTTATGCACGTTATGCAGGAGGCTCAGGACATTTACGGCTACCTTCCCTATGAGGTTCAGGTTATGATAGCCGAGGGTATGGATGTTCCGCTTGAGAAGGTTTACGGCGTATCAACATTTTATGCTCAGTTTGCTCTTTCGCCCAAGGGAGAGTACAACATCTCGGTATGCTTAGGTACAGCGTGTTATGTTAAGGGCTCTCAGGAGGTTCTCGATAAAATAAGCGAGGAGCTCGGCATTGAGTCGGGCGAGTGCACGGCTGACGGTAAATTTTCGCTTGAAGCCTGCCGTTGCATAGGCGCCTGCGGACTTGCTCCCGTAATGATGGTCAACGATGACGTTTACGGTAAGCTTACCGCTAAGGAAATACCCGAAATTCTTAAAAAGTACGGCGCATAACTATGCGTGAACTTTCACTTAATATTCTTGATGTCGCTCAGAATTCCATTTCCGCCGGCGCGTCTCTGATAACTGTTGAGGTTACGGAGGACACGGAGCTTAAAACTCTGTCGGTAAATATTATCGACAACGGCAGCGGGATGACTTCAGAGCAGCTCGAAAAGGTCAGGGACCCTTTCTATACCACCAGAACCACGAGAAAGGTCGGTATGGGAATTCCGCTTTTTAAGATGGCTGCGGAGCAGACGGGCGGGTGCTTCTCGATAAACTCGGCGCCCGGCAAGGGAACGGAGGTCAGCGCGGTTTTTAAAACCGACAGCGTTGATTTCACGCCTCTCGGGGATATGCGCTCGACCGTAATAATGCTTGTAACAATGAATACCGACAGGGACTTTGTTTACAGGCGTGTGCTCGACGGCAGAGAATTTGTCCTTGACACACGGGAAATCAAGGCAGTGCTCGGGGAAGTACCGCTTGACAATCCCGACGTAACCGAGTGGCTTAAAGGATATATTGATGAAAATGTTAATAATTTGTACGGAGGTGTTCAGTAATGAAATCACTTGAAGAGCTTATGGCTATAAAAGAAAAGACTATGAAAAAAATGACGGTCAGAGAGGACACGGGCGACGACGTTACAAGAATCGTTGTCGGTATGGCTACCTGCGGTATCGCGGCAGGCGCAAGACCCGTTCTCAACGCTCTTGTTGACGAGGTTGCAAAGCGCAACCTTAAAGGCGTAACCGTTTCTCAGACGGGCTGTATAGGTATGTGCCAGTACGAACCCATTGTTGAGGTTACGGAGCCCGGCAAGGAAAAGGTAACATATGTCAAGATGACAGCCGAGAAAGCAATCAAAGTAATCAATGACCATATTGTTAACGGCAACCCCGTTGCCGAATATACAGTAGGCGCTATCAAATAAAGGAGGAAAAGTATGTATCGTTCTCATGTACTGGTTTGCGGCGGTACCGGATGTACCTCCTCAAACAGCGCAGCGATTATCGAGGCAATGGAGTCCGAGCTTCAGAAGCAGGGACTTCAGGATGAAGTAAAAGTTATCAGGACAGGCTGCTTCGGACTTTGCGCATTAGGACCGATTATGGTCGTTTATCCCGAGGGAGCCTTCTACAGCCAGGTTAAGGTTGAGGATGTCCCCGAAATCGTAGAGGAGCATCTTCTCAAGGGAAGACTCGTTAAAAGACTTCTCTATGATGAGACAGTTAATAAGGATGAGGTTAAGTCTCTCAAGGAGACGGACTTCTATAAGAAGCAGCACAGAGTAGCGCTTCGTAACTGCGGCGTTATTGACCCCGAGAATATTGACGAGTATATCGCATTTGACGGTTATCAGGCTCTTGCAAAATGTCTTACGGAGCTCAAGCCCGAGGACGTTGTAAAGATAGTTTCCGACTCGGGACTCAGAGGCAGAGGCGGCGGCGGATTCCCCACCGGCAGAAAGTGGAGCTTTACCGCGGCAAATAAGGCAGACCAGAAATACGTTGTCTGCAACGCCGACGAAGGCGACCCCGGCGCATTTATGGACCGTTCGGTTCTTGAAGGCGACCCGCACTGTATCGTTGAGGCAATGGCTATCTGCGGATATGCAACAGGCGCAACAGAGGGTTACATCTATGTACGCGCAGAGTATCCCATAGCGGTTAAAAGACTTAATATCGCCATAGAGCAGGCCAAAGAATACGGACTGCTCGGCAAGAATATCTTTGATTCGGGCTTTGATTTTGACCTTCATGTACGTCTCGGCGCAGGCGCTTTCGTATGCGGCGAGGAAACAGCGCTTATGACAAGTATCGAAGGCAACAGAGGCGAACCCAGACCCCGTCCTCCTTATCCGGCGGTCAATGGACTTTTCCAGAAGCCCACTACCGAGAATAACGTTGAAACCTTTGCAAATATTCCTCAGATTATCCTTAAAGGCGCAGACTGGTTTGCGTCAATGGGTACCGAGAAGTCAAAGGGCACCAAGGTTTTCGCTCTCGGCGGAAAAATCAAGAATACGGGACTTGTTGAGATTCCGATGGGTACGACGCTCCGTGAAATCATTGAGGAAATCGGCGGCGGAATTCCCAACGGCAAGAAGTTCAAGGCAGCTCAGACGGGCGGACCCTCGGGCGGATGTATTCCCGCTTCTCTTATGGACACGCCTATCGACTACGATAACCTCACGGCTATCGGCTGTATGATGGGTTCGGGCGGACTTATCGTAATGGACGAAGACAACTGTATGGTTGATATTGCAAAATTCTTCCTCAACTTCACGGTTGACGAGTCCTGCGGTAAATGTACTCCCTGCCGCGTAGGTACAAAGAGACTTCTTGAAATGCTCGACAAAATCACTTCGGGCAAGGGAACTCTTGAGGACCTTGACAAGCTTGAGGACCTCTGCTATTACATCAAGCAGAATTCACTCTGCGGTCTCGGACAGACTGCTCCCAACCCCGTACTCGCAACTCTCAAATTCTTCAGAGACGAGTATATTGCACACGTTGTTGATAAGAAGTGTCCTGCAGGCGTTTGCAAAGACCTGCTTACCTTCGTAATCGACAGGGAAAAATGTATCGGCTGCGGTATGTGCGCAAGAAACTGCCCGGCAGATACCATAGTAAAGACAGATTACACCGCGCCCGGCCACAAGCTTCCCTCATACGAGATTAACGCCGACAAGTGCGTTAAGTGCGGAGCGTGTATGGCTAACTGCAAGGTTAATGCAATAAGCAAGAAATAAGGAGTGTGCCGTATGGAAAATGTAAATATTAAAATCAATGGTATGCCCTTGAGTGTACCTGCAGGAATTTCAATACTTGAGGCCGCAAGAATTGCAGGCATAGAAATTCCCACGCTTTGCTATCTTAAAGATATTAACGAAATCGGCGCGTGCCGTATCTGTATGGTAGAGGTTGTAGGCGCAAGAAGTCTTGTTACTGCCTGCGTTTTCCCCGTAGCAGAGGGTATGGAAATCTACACCAACACCGAGAAGGTACGCAAGTCGCGTAAAACTACTCTTGAGCTTATACTTTCAACTCACGACAAGAACTGTCTTTCGTGCGTAAGAAGCGGAACCTGCGAGCTTCAGCAGCTCTGTAAGGAATTCGGCGTTGACGACCCCGACTATTTCAAGGGCGAGGTTATTAAATACGATTTTGACGACTCCGCAGCTCATATGATAAGGGATAACAACAAGTGTATCCTTTGCCGCCGCTGTATAGCAGCCTGCGACAATCAGGGTATCAGCGTTATCGGCGCAAACGCAAGAGGCTTTGACACTCACGTTTCCTCAGCGTTTGACAAGGACCTGGCAGACGTTTCCTGCATCTCCTGCGGTCAGTGTATCGTTAACTGTCCGACAGGCGCTATCGTTGAGAAGGACGATACGGCAAAGGTTCTCGAAGCTATCCAAGACCCCGATAAGTTCGTTATCGTAAATACAGCGCCTTCCATCCGCGCAACTCTCGGCGAGGCATTCGGTATGCATATCGGAACAAATGTTGAGGGCAAGATGGTTGCGGCACTCCGCAGACTCGGCTTCGACAAGGTGTTTGATACCGACTTCGCAGCTGACCTTACCATTATGGAGGAGGCAACCGAGCTTGTTGAGCGCGTCAAGAACGGCGGAGTTCTGCCTATGATTACCTCCTGCTCACCCGGTTGGATTAAGTACTGCGAGCATTACTATCCCGAGCTTATTCCGCATCTTTCAACCTGCAAATCTCCTCAGCAGATGTTCGGCGCAGTTATGAAGACTTACTATGCGGAGAAGATGGGCATTGACCCCAAGGATATGGTCGTTGTCGGCATTATGCCCTGTACTGCAAAGAAATTCGAGACCAAGCGTCCCGACCAGTCCGCATCGGGCTATCCGGATATTGATATCGCTCTTACCACCCGTGAGCTTGCGAGAATGATAGAAAGCGCAGGTATCTTCTTTAAGCACCTTCCCGACGAGGAATTTGACCAGCCCTTCGGCGAGTCAACGGGCGCAGGCACTATCTTCGGCGCAACGGGCGGCGTTATGGAAGCGGCGCTTCGTACTGCAGTCAAGCTGATTACAGGCGAGGAAGCTCCCAACATCGACTTCGAGGAAGTCAGAGGAATGAAGAATATCAAGGAAGCCGATTACAAGGTAGGCGACCTTGATGTCAAGGTAGCGGTTGCAAGCGGCACAAAGAATGCCAAGGTTATTATGGACAAGATTAAGTCGGGCGAGGCAGACTATCTCTTTATCGAGATTATGGGATGCCCCGGCGGCTGTATCAACGGCGGCGGTCAGCCTATTCAGCACGCTGTTGTCCGTAACTTCGTTGACCTCAAGGCAAGACGCGCAGCTGCTCTCTACGAGGATGATAAGAAGGACGTTAAGAGAAGAAGCCACGAAAACGTCGCCGTCAAGGAGCTCTACGATAATTATCTTGAAGCTCCCGGCAGCCACAAGGCGCACAATATTCTCCACACCTCTTATGTACCGAGAAAGAAGTACAACTGATTTCATTAAATGAACACGGCAGACTGAGATATATTTCTCAGTCTGCTTTTTTTATCCGCATTTTACTTATTTGTCTATTGAAAATCGGACGTCTGTTTATTATAATTAAAATATATCAAAAGAGGAGGCGACGTTATGGATGAAGAAAAGGTATTGACCGAAATCCCCGACTCTGCGGAAGACGGCAAAGTCCCCACGGGGGAACTGTTTGCATATACCGCGGCTCTGACAGGACAGAATCTTACCTATCATTTTGTTAATCAGTGGATTTTTTATTTCTGCACCAACGTTATCGGTATAAGTCCAATAAAGGTCGGTTTCCTTACGGGCTTTTCAAAGGTATGGGACGCGCTCAACGACCCGATAGTCGGCACTTTGATAGACCGCAGAAGGACAAAGCCGGGACAGAAGCTTCATCCGTATCTCGGCAAGCTTCCCGTTATTATCGGAATTCTCACGGCGCTTATGTTTGTAGATTTCGGTCTGGGCGAAACCGCCGCTATGGTAATATTCCTTTGCATCTATATAGCGTGGGACCTTACATATTCGTTTCAGGATGTCGCTCTGTGGGGGATGATGGCGCTCATTTCACCTAAATCCCACGAAAGGGAACGTGTTTCCCAATGGCTGAATATCGGCGTTGCCGCCGCTATCGGAGCGGTAGGTCTTATCCCGCTTATCAAGGGCACGGTTGAGGCGAATTCGGGCAGAATAGAGGCATCTCTCGGCATAACCGAAGCGCGTCAGATGACTGTACTTTTCCTTGCTTTCGGTATTGTTTTCGGCTTCGGCGGAGAGCTTATGTCCATACTCGCATATAAGACCAAGGAGAGAGTAGCGTTTGTCAATACCGAAAACCGTCCTTTCAAAGAGGACATAAAGGCGCTTTTCAGAAACAAAATGCTTCTGCTTCTCTTACTTGCACAGCTTGTCAACTTTATCGGCGGAGCAATTCCGTGGATATATTTCTTTGACTACTGCGTTTCGTTCAACTTCAGGGGTACGGAAATAAACGGCTCCACGGCACAGTTTATCTACGGACTGCTTATCAGCGTTTTCTCAACCGTAAGTATGTTCTTTGCCGTTAAAATAAGCGACAGAATAGGCGGTATGAGAAACATAATCATAATCGCCCAGATAATGAATGTCATCTGCCGTATTGCGGCTTACTTCGCCGGCTTTAACTCAACAAAAAGCATAGTTGCCGTTATAGTGATAATGGCGATTTCCTCGATACCTGCAAATATGGTCGGTATCGCACAGAGAGCTCTTCTGAGCGACGCCATAAACTATGAGGAATGGAAAACAGGCAAACGCACCGAGGGCGTCAGCAACTCGATGCAGAATCTTACAAACAAGTTAGGCGACGCGTTAAAGCTTATCGCGGCGGGCGTAATACTCTCAGCGCTCGGCTTCAGCGCCGACAAGGGCATTACGGGACAGCCCGAAATATTCTATAAGGCGCAGTGGCCTCTGTTTATGCTTCTGCCCGCACTCGGCTCAATTCTGTATCTCATACCGTTTATGTTTATAAGGTATTCAAAGGTACAGCGCGAGCAGGTTGAAAGAGAGCTTGAGCAAAGACACCTCGAAGCCCTAACACAGGAAAAGGAAGCATAATATGTACGGACTTCTCGGCAAAAGTTTATCGCACAGCTATTCTCCTCTTATTCATAAACTGCTTGCAGGCTATGAATACACGCTTTTTGAAAAAGCGGAAGGGGAAGTTGAGGAATTTCTCAAAAACGGAGATTTCAGGGGTATAAACGTTACAATTCCATATAAAAAGACCGTTATGAAATATCTTGACGGGCTTGACGCAAGCGCCTTTAAAATCGGAAGCGTCAATACCGTTGTACGCCGTGATGACGGCACTCTGTACGGATATAATACCGATTATGACGGCTTTAAAAATCTTGTGCTTTACAGTAAAATTCCCGTAAAGGATAAAAAGGTGCTCGTTCTCGGAACGGGCGGCGCCTCGGCTGCCGTTTCTGCGGTGCTCAGAGACCTCGGAGCAGGAGAAATAATCTTTGTCTCAAGAAACGGAGCGGATAATTACGGTAATATTCAACGGCATTACGACGCGGATATTGCGGTAAACACCACACCCGTCGGTATGTTCCCCGAGTGCTTTGACTCTCCGCTTGACCTGACGGACTTTAAGTCGCTTTCTGCGGTGTTTGACATAATCTACAACCCCTGCAATACAAAACTTCTTTTGCAGGCGGAAACGCTCGGAATACCCGCTTTTTCGGGACTGCGTATGCTTGTTTATCAGGCAAAGAAGGCGGCTGAACTGTTCACGGGAAGCGAAATACGGGATGAAAAATGCGAGCAGGTAATTAAAGAAATTGAATTCCGTATGAAGAATATAGTTCTTATCGGTATGCCCGGCTGCGGCAAAACCACCGTCGGAAAGCTGCTTGCGGACAAGCTGTCAAGAGAATTTCTGGACAGCGACAATACGGTTGAGGAAAAAACGGGTATGAAAATTCCCGATATAATAAACGCTCACGGTGAGCAGACCTTCAGACGCTTTGAGAGTGCGGCGCTGCGGGAGCTCTGCGTTCTTTCGGGCAAGGTTATCGCCACGGGCGGAGGAGCCGTTACGCAAGAGGAAAACCTTGAAACGCTCAGACTCAATTCCTTTGTCATCTTTTTAAACCGTGATATAAACGCGCTTCCCACCGACAACCGTCCGCTGTCAAAAGCGCAGGGAGTCGGAGAGCTATATAAAAAAAGACTTCCCTTGTACCGTATGTTCTGCGATACCGAAATTGCGGCAGACGGCACACCCGAGGAAGTATGTCAAAGAATTTTAAAGGAGATACTATGAAAAAATTACTCATAATAAACGGACCGAATATCAATATGCTCGGAGTGCGCGAACCCGATATTTACGGCAGATTAAGCTACGGAGAGCTTGTTAAAAAAATAGGGGAATGGGCGTCCGAGCTCGGCTGTGAAGCCGAGTGCTTTCAGTCAAACAGCGAGGGAGAAATAGTTACAAAAATTCAGCGCGCATTTTTTGACGAGGTTGACGGCATAGTAATAAACCCCGCCGCATATACGCACACGAGTATTGCCATACTCGACGCTCTCAAGGCGGTAAGAATTCCTGCCGCCGAGGTGCATATCTCCGACATAAACACCCGCGAGGAATTCCGTAAAACTTCTTATGCAGGTATGGCGTGTGAGGCGCATTTTATAGGTCTAGGACCTGATGGCTACAAAAAGGCAATGGAATATCTTTGCTCAAAATAAACCAACCTTACGGCGCCCTGCGGGCGTCCGTTTTTTTATAAAAAAATATTGAATATTTCACAAAGTGTGATAAAATAAAAATGTAAGTATGCAAATACTTAAATTTACGGAGGTGTTAGTATGAAATTAGTTAAAAAACTTATTGCGGAATTTATCGGCACCTGCGTTCTCGTAACGCTTGGATGCGGAACCGCAATGCTTGTAGGCTGTGATGCCGAAAAAGGCGGCGGATATATCCTTACCGCACTTGCATTCGGTCTTGTAATCGTAGGAATGGCTTACTGTATAGGCAATATTTCGGGCTGCCACATCAACCCTGCCGTATCACTTGGCGTTCTCATCAGCGGCGGAATGACCTTCGGCGAATTCGTCGGCTATGTGGTTGCACAGTGCCTCGGCGCACTTGCAGGCGCAGGACTGCTTGCGGGTATCTTCTCACTCGGCAGAGTTGAGGACATGACGGGCGGCTTCGGCTCAAACGGACTTGCGGGAGTTAACGGAAGTATCGGAGCAGGAATTCTTGTCGAGATAGTTCTCACATTTATCTTTGTTCTCACAATACTCGGCGTTACCTCAAAGAAGGCAGGCCACGGGTCCTTCGGCGGACTTATTATCGGTCTTACCCTTACTCTTGTCCACATCCTCGGCATAGGACTTACCGGCACGTCGGTTAACCCTGCCAGAAGCTTCGGACCCGCAGTAGTAGCGGCAATCAGCGGCAATACAGAGCCCATTTCACAGCTCTGGATATTCATTGTTGCTCCTCTTGCAGGCGCGGCAATCGCAGCACTTTGCTACAAATTCCTTGAAGCAGGCAAAGAGGACTGATATTATAATCTAAGTGTCTGAGATTTTTATATTTCAGACGCTTTTTGCTTTTTAAAAGGAGAATGAATTGTATGAAGAAAATCAAAAAACTTTTAGCCGTAATTATCAGTACGGCAATGATTATCGGTGTTCTGTCCGCAGGCTTTACGTCATTTGCGGGAACTGCTTATGTACTCTGGGTAAACGGAGTGAAAGTTGACCCCGATAATTATACTATTTCCTGCGGAGACGGCTCTGCCGAGTTTATTCCCGAAACAAACACGCTTATCCTTAAAGATGCGGTTATTGAGAACAGCTATGAGGTAAGCTCATGGGAGGGGTACTGTATTTATTCGGAAATAACCGACCTTACAATTGTTCTTGAAGGGGACAATACAATTCATCCGAACTCCGATTCGGACGCCATCAATATTGCAGGCGGATGTAATGTGACCATCAAAGGCGGCTCTTCGGAAAACCACAGTCTGAAAATCAATGAAGGATATTACGGTATATACACGGGAAGCTGGGGAACCGAAGGAGGCAATCTCAGAATAGAAGACTGTGATATAATTGTTGATAACACAAGTGCGGCAGGTATCTGGGCAAATCGTAATATAGATTTTGTCAATGCAAATGTTTATGTTGACAGAACTTCACAGCAATCTTACAACGGTATAGTTTCAAATGTCAGCAGTACAATTACCGTTGACAATTCCAACGTTCAGGTGCTGAATAACGCCGCGGCTATGCATTTCGGCAACGGCGACGATTCCTCGCATAATCTTGTTGTTAAAAACGGAAGTTTTGTTTCGCTTGTGTCCTTTAATGATGACGAAAGAGGTCAGGCTATAAGATTTGAACCCGACTGCGATACGGGTGCAGTTAACGGTAATATAACAATAGGAGACGGAATTCTTGCAGTCAACTCAAAGGTTGCCGGAGTAAACTTCCCGCACGAAATCGGTAATGTTTATGCTGACGAGGGCTATGAATTAAGCTATGTAATCGGCGACGGTATCGGCAACCCGGGTAAAACCGTTATTCAGGGTGTGTTTCCGTACAGAGGCTTCCCTGATGTAAGCACTGATGCATGGTATTTCAGCGCTGTTAAATACTGCGCTCAGAGGGGCTTTATCGCGGGTTATCAGAACGGTAAATTCGGACCTGCCGACAGCATACAGAGACAGGACTTTGTGCTTATCCTTGCACGTGTTTTCGGTGCAGACCTTGACGCTTATGCAAATGTTGACTGCGGACTTAAAGACGTTGTTCCCGGCGCATATTACGCGGCGGCAATAAGCTGGTCTGTTGATAACGGTCTTGTTTACGGTTATCAGAACGGCAACTTCGGTGTCGGAGATCAGATTACGAGAGAGCAGATTTGTACTATTCTTTACAGATACTTTTACAACGGAGATATGGATAACGCCGATGATATCTTATCACGTTTCCCCGACAAGGGCAGTATCAGTCCGTTTGCCGTAAACGGCGTAGCGTGGTGCGTTAATGTCGGCTTTATCGGCGGTATGCAGGACGGCAGAATGGCTCCGGTAGCGTCTGCAAGCCGTGCTGAAATCGCCCGTATCATAATGAATATGGAAACAATACTTGCCGATGCACTTGTACCGAGCTATACATAATTGATTAAATAAAATAACGGAAGTGAGCTTTGCTCGCTTCCGTTTTTCTTTTTGTCTTATTTTATAAAAGACTTGCCGCCGCTTTGTCGAGGAATATCTCAACATCGTGGTGGAACTGAAGAATTGACACGGGGCAGACGGGCGTAACGTCGCCGTTTACCAAAGCCGCTATTGCGTCTGCTTTCTCAATTCCCGTGGCGATAAGCACTATCTTTTTTGCCTTCATTATAGAGCCGACGCCCATAGTCAGCGCCTCTGTCGGCATAGGGTTTTCCGAGAAATATTTTTTATTCGCGTTTATGGTTGACTGAGTGAGTTTAACTTTAAACGAGCCCTTTGAGAAGCAGATGGACGGCTCGTTAAATCCTATATGACCGTTTCTGCCGACGCCTAAAAGCTGTATGTCAATGTGCGCTTTTTCAAGCATTTCGTCATATTTTCTGCACTCTTTTTCGGTGTCTCTTGCGTTGCCGTTAAGGAAATGTATGTTCTTCTCTTTAATGTCGGTGCGGTCAAAAAGCTGCTCGTGCATAAAGCTGTAATAACTGTTTTTGTCGCTTCTCGGCAGATTAACGTATTCGTCAAGGTTATATGTGCTTACATTTTTCAGCGAAACCTTACCGCTTTCGCAGGCTTTGCATATGTATTTATATGTCGGTATCGGGGAAGCGCCCGTGGCAAGTCCGAGCGTAATATCGGGCTTTTCGTTTATAGCGTCAACAAACATACGTCCGACTGCTTTTCCTATTTCTCTGGCGTTATCCATAACAGTAATTCTCATTTCGGACACCTCGCTTTAAAATCTGTTTTCAACATTTTACCATAAAATATATTTTTTTCAATAAAAAATAGTAATTTTGCGCGTTTTATGTTACAATGTTTAAGGTGATAATAATGATAGCAAACGGAATTGATTTAATTGAAATATCAAGAATTGAAAAAGCTTTAAAAAGCGAAGGTTTCATTTCAAAGGTTTACGGCGAAAGCGAGTTAAAGGAACTCTCTGTAAAAAAAGCTCAGAGCTACGCTGCCGCCTTCTGTGCCAAGGAAGCGCTTGCAAAGGCGCTCGGCACGGGAATTTCGGGTTTTAAGCTTAATGAAGCCGAGGTGCTTCACGACGAAAAAGGCAAACCTTATTTTAAACTTTCGGGCTCGGCACTGGAGCTTGCAAAAGGGTTGTCGTTTGCGCTGAGTATCACTCATACCGACGAATATGCCGCCGCGGTTGTAACGGCGTACAGCGAATAAAACAGAGGAAAGGAAAAAGTATGGTAAAGATTCTTTCGTTAAACCAGATAAAGCAGGTCGAGGACAAGGCAAACGAGGGCGGCATTACATATTTCCGCCTTATGGAGAATGCGGGCAGCGCCTGCGCCAAGATTATCAGAAACCGTTTTGACGATACGGGACTTCGCAGGGTTTCGGTTGTATGCGGCAAGGGTAAAAACGGCGGAGACGGCTTCGTTATCGCGAGAAAACTGCATGAGAACGGCTACAAGGTGCGCGTGATTCTCGCCCACGGAGAGCCTCAGGCGGAGAACGCAAAGGAAATGTACGCCCGTGTTAAAGACCTTGGAATTGACGTTGAGTTTTACAGTCCGGGCAGTGAAAATCAAAAGCAGTTTATACAGAATTCCGACATAATAGTCGACTGTATTTTCGGTACGGGCTTCAAGGGCTATCCCGACGCGGATACCGCCGAGCTTTTTGATATTATTTCGTCAAGCGGCGGTACGGTTATAAGCATTGATTTGCCGAGCGGTCTTTATACCGATTCGAGCGAAATCGGCTCAACTGCGGTAAAAGCCGACATCACGATTACGGTAATAGGTCTTAAATACTCTCTTGTATATTATCCGTCCGCCGAGTTTGCAGGCGAGATTAAGGTTGCCTCCATAGGTATTCCCGAGGAGGTGCTCGAGGGCTGCGACAGCGCCTATACTCTGAATTTTTCCGATATTAAATCAAAGTTTACCGCAAGGGATGAAAACGCCAATAAGGGCGATTTCGGCAAGGCGCTTATTATAGCGGGAAGCTACGAAATGCCGGGTGCGGCGGTGCTTGCGTCATCGACTTGTATAGGCAGCGGAGCGGGACTTGTAAAACTCGCGTTTCCCGATAAGGCATATCCTGCGGTTGCTTCGCAGTGTCCCGAAAAGGTGCTTGTCCCTCTCCCGTGTAATGAGCAGGGGAGAATATCTTCGCTTTCGTTTAAGAGAATTTCAGACGAACTTAAAAAATGCGACGCCGTGCTTATCGGCTGCGGACTCGGAAACGACAGCGATATTTTAAGCCTGACCGAGCTTGTGCTGTCATCCTCGGAGGTCCCCGTAATTCTTGATGCAGACGCGCTCAACGCCTTAAAAGGCAGAGCGGAAATCATAAAAGAAGCAAATGCTCCCGTAGTCATAACTCCGCATCCGGGCGAGGCGGCAAGACTGCTCGGCATCGGGGTTCCGGAGGTACAGTCCGACAGACTCAAAGCGGCCGAAAAGCTGTATGAACTTACGGGCGCAACGGTTGTGCTTAAAGGCTCAAGGACTGTCGTTACGAGAAACGGCAGAACTTTCTATATAAATATGACAGGCAATTCGGGTATGGCTACGGCGGGCAGCGGAGATGTGCTCGCAGGTCTTATCGCGTCAATGCTCTGTCAGAAGATGTCGCCCTTTGTTGCGGCTGTCAGCGGCGTATATATACACGGACTCGCAGGGGACAGCGCTTCGGGTAAATATTCCAAAATGGGCGTTACCGCTTCAAAAATAATAAATGAACTTCCGTCGGTGCTTACTTCATTTGAAAAATAAGTAACCCGAAAAGCGGAAATTCAATATAATATTATTGCTCCCCCGATAAAAATGTTTACAGAGGTAATTTACGGGTAAAAATAATAGTACAGAACAAATTGCCTTTGGAGAGTGATAATAAATGACAGTTAAACGAGGGGATATTTACTATGCAGATTTAAGTCCCGTTATCGGCTCGGAGCAGGGAGGAATGCGTCCCGTACTTATAGTTCAGAATGATGTCGGCAACCGTTACAGCCCCACTGTTATCGCCGCCGCCATCACAAGTCAGAAGTACAAGACAAAGCTTCCCACGCATATCAGCGTAAACGCCGACCGCTGCGGACTGCAAAAAGATTCCGTGGTACTGCTTGAGCAGGTCAGAACCCTCGACAAGCAGAGACTTCGGGAACGTATGGGAAATCTCCCCGACAGCGAAATGAATAAAATCAACCGCGCATTATCCGTAAGCTTCGGACTTGTCAGCGGATAATTCAAAAATGTGTTGACAAGTAACAAAAACCGTTCTACAATATAATGTGCGAGTGAGCGAAAAATAACACCTTTGAAATCTTACGGTTTCTTAGGTGTTGTTTTAATTTTACCGTGATTAAGGAGGAGTAATGGAACAGCTTATCAGCCTTAATGAGGACGAATATGTTTATCTTTCGGAAAACCTTGACATCATTACGGACAACTCTCCCGAGCGGCTGCCCGGATACATAATGACCGAAAGAAAGGCGAATTTTAAAAGACTTCTTAACCTCGCGCTTGAAACCGAGCTTGACCAAACCGAGCAAAAATGTATTAAGCTCAGGTTTTACGAGGAAAGAAGCATCAGCGAAATTGCCGAAGCTCTCGGGCTCGGGCGTACGCAGGTTTACAGAATAATCGACAGGGCAGCCGACAAACTGTACGGCTGCTTAAAATATGCGTATTTCTGCGGCTTCGGACTTTTAAAGCTGCCCGAGAATTTTGAAACACTCATTAAAAACGGAGGAGTATATGAACACAGTATCATTAAACATCACTAAAGGAAATTTTGAAAACAGCGTTATAAATGCGGGCGTTATGTATGAGCATAAAAACACACTGCTTGAATTAACTCTTGACCCCGAGTACATAGACCCCGATTACAGCTATTATCTGACGTTTGCCATGCCCTCGGGAATTGCAAGGACAGACTATCTCGAACCCGACGGAAACGGCGTAATTTCGTACCTTATACCCAATACGGTTACGGGAAATATGGCAGTTCTCTGCGCGCTCAATATCGTTAAAATCAACCCCGAAACAAACGAAACGGAGCTTGTCATCAAGCCTGCCGAAATACGCCTTATGTTCTCATCCGCGTCGGGCAGCGACGACGGTCTTTGCAGGGAATACGATTTCTCGGTAAACGCCTTGCTTGAAGGCATAAAAAACGGCACCTTCAAGGGAGAGAAGGGGGACAAAGGCGACAAAGGGGACAAAGGGGACAAGGGAGATATGGGCGAGTGCGGCGTTACCGTTGACGGCGAATTGTCCGCCTCCAGCGAGAACCCCGTGCAGAACTGCGTTGTTAAGTCGGAGCTTGACAGTCTCAGAAGCTATACCGACACAAAGAGCGCAGAGGGCAAATTAAGGCATATTGCTTCGGGAGAAATAGCGTCGGGCGAAACGCTTACCCAGTTGACAATAAACCGCGACGCAAATAACGGGATGTTCTTTCTCAGACACGCCGTTTTAAGGCTTCAGCTCAGAATTGATGAGCCTTCGGTACAGCTTACTTTGAGAATAAGGACAAACAACGGTCAGCGCTATCTCTGCTATAAAAAGCTTTCGTACCGTTCAAACACGAGAGTTTACTGCGAATCCGACTGCAGCATACCCTTCGGTATGACAAAGACAACGAATACGATATTTACAAGTTCCTCTTCCTCGGCGCAGGGTACGACGGAGAGCAACGGCTGTTCATTTATCGCAAATCATGAGAACAGTGTCGCCGAAATATCCGATATTGAGGTTTTCTTCCTTAACGGAAGTGAATTTGTAACCCTGCTTCCCGGCACTAAATACGAACTCTGGGGGTATTGATACGGATAATATTGCGACAGCTCTCATAACGGGGGGACTTGCCCTTGTCGGCGTGATAATAACAAATGCAGTCAATGCGAGAAACGTCAACAGAAGCATTGAAAATCAGCTCAGAATCAGTCAGGCCGTAACCGATACAAGACTTTCCGAGCTGACAAGAGAGGTCAGAGAGCACAACAACTTTGCACGGCGTATGCCCGTTCTCGAGGAGCAGATAAATTCTCTTGAACGCCGTGTTACTCAAATCGAAAGAAGGAAAATTGATATATGAAATTAAACTTCAGAGCAAGACTTCATAACAGGGCCTTTGTAATAACAATGTCCACGGCAGTTATCGCCTTTGTTTATCAGATACTGTCGCTCGTCGGCATAACTCCGCGCATCAGCGAGGAGAGTACGGTACAGCTCGTAATGCTTGCGGTAAATATTCTCTGCGCTCTCGGTGTGTTTATAGACCCCACTACCGAGGGTATCAGCGACTCGGAACGCGCCATGAAATATTACTCATCCGAGGAATAAAAACGGTTTTTTTAAAATATAAATAATACAAGACCCGTTTGAAAGGAGTGTCATAATGGCAAACGGAATTGATGTAAGCAAATATCAGGGAAATATTGATTTTACGGCTGTGAAGCAGGCGGGTACGGATTTTGTGATTATACGCGCGGGTTACGGCAAATACGGCAGTCAGAAGGACCCTATGTTCGAGACCAATTACAGAAACGCGAAAAAGGCGGGACTGAATGTCGGTGCCTACTGGTACAGCTATGCTAAGTCGGTCGAGGATGCAAAAAAAGAAGCGGAGGTCTTTCTTGAAATAATAAGGGGCAAGACTTTCGAGATGCCCGTTGCCTATGATGTGGAGGAGAGCGCGCAGGCACAGAAGGGCAAAAAGTTCGTTTCGGACGTTGTCAGAGCCTTTTGCGAGAGGATGGAATACAGCGGCTATTTTGTCAGCGTATATGCAAATAAATTCTGGCTTGACAACTACATTGACGACGACGTCAAGAGAAAATACGACATCTGGCTTGCGCAGTGGAGCAGCGTGCCGACCTACACGGGAAAATACGGTATGTGGCAGAATTCCTCGTCGGGCAGGGTAAACGGAGTTTCGGGCAGATGCGACACCGACATTTCGTATAAGAATTATCCCGCTATTATGCGTGAATATGCTCTCAACGGCTTTAAGCCGCAGAGCCCGTCGAAGCCCCTGTCAAAGGGAACCGTAATCTCTCTTTACAACACGCCCGTCTATATCTCAGCCACGGCAAAGCTTCCCGCGACAAAAAAGAGCGGGACCTACTACATTTACGACGGCATCGAGATAAACGGCAGATACCGCATAACAAACAGCGTGGAACGCGTAGGAAAGAAACCCGAGAGCAAATATGTTACGGGCTATGTGAACGCCTCCGACATAAGATAATCGGGAATCGGAATAATTCATAAAAAAGCGCTTTTTCCGTTACGGCGGAAAAGGCGTTTTTTTCCTGCTATAAATTATTATAATATAATATATATTTAATTGACTTTTATTTGTTTAAGTGATATAGTTATAATCAGCTTACTATGGAGTATTGTAGGCTGTGTTGATGTACGCTTTTTTAAACGAAGTGTCTTTTCAGGGTGATTTGATGTATAAACATTTTTTCAAAAGATTTATAGATACCGTGATTTCGGTTTTTGCTCTTATTCTGCTTTCTCCCGTAATGCTTGTTACGGCGGTTCTTATCAAAGCGGAGTCAAAGGGACCTGTCATCTTTAAACAGAAGCGTCTCGGACTTGACGGCAGGGAGTTTGACATATACAAATTCCGTTCCATGGTGCAGAATGCCGAGCATACGGGTTCGGGAGTTTACTCGGGTAAAAATGACGCGAGAGTTACAAAGGTCGGCAGGATAATACGCAAAACAAGTATTGACGAGCTGCCTCAGCTTATCAATATCCTTAAAGGCGATATGGCGCTTATAGGACCGCGGCCTCCGCTTACATATCATCCGTGGACCTTTGACAAATACACCGACGCGCAGAAACGTATGTTTGAAGTTCGTCCGGGTATTACGGGCTGGGCTCAGGTCAACGGGCGCAAGGATGTCGAGTGGCACAGACGAATTGAGCTTAACGTCTGGTATGTTGACCACGTCTCGCTTTTACTTGATATAAAGATTCTGTTTATGACCGTTTTCAAGGTGCTTACAAACGCCGACAACGAAAACACGGGCGCAACGGTTGCTTCCGAGGAAAAGACGGAAGAAACGGTTACAACAAAGTAGGTTGGAATATGGCATTAAGACTTCTCTACATTACGAATATTCCCGAGGTTGCACGCATCGCCGAGAAAAACGGCGTTGAGCGCATTATGGTCGATATGGAATATATCGGCAAATCGGACCGTCAGGGTGGTATGGATACGGTACAGCTTCATCACAGCTTTGACGACATAAGAAATATAAAAAATTCGCTTACCTCGTCCGAGCTTATAGTCAGAATCAACCCCATACACGCTCAGACCGGGGACTATCCTTCCTCAAAGGAGGAAATCGACAGAACCGTTGACAACGGAGCCGATATAATAATGCTTCCGTATTTCAAAACGGTTGACGAAGTACGCTTCTTTATCGACGCGGTAGGCGGCAGAGCAAAAACCCTGCTGCTCTTTGAAACAAAGGAGAGCGCAGAGCTTTGCGACGAGATTATCGGGCTTGACGGCATTGACGAGGTACATATAGGGCTTAACGATATGAGTCTTTCCTACGGAATGAATTTTATGTTTGAGCTTCTTCCCTGCGGCACGGCTGACAGACTTTGCGGTAAGTTCAGGCAAAAGGGCATACCGTACGGCTTCGGCGGAATTGCGGCTCTCGGGCTCGGCATGGTACCTGCGGAAATGATTATTAAGGAGCATTACCGTCTCGGCTCGACGGGAGCCATACTTTCAAGAAGCTTCTGCAACACCGATAACTTTGATTCATATGACGCTATTGCAAAGGTCTTTGAGGACGGACTGCGAGACATACGCGCTCTTGAAGCCGAGTGTCAGAAAATGCTCGACTCGGGCAACATCGATTATTTTGAAAACAACAGACGGGAAACCTATGCGGCAATAAATAAGGTCGCAGAGATTTTGAGAAAGAAAAAACAACAGTCATAAGAAACGGAGGGAATATATGAAGCTGCTTATAACGGGCGCATGGAACGACGCGGGAAAATATATTCCCGAAATAGAGAAAGAGCATACCGTCTGCTTTTTGCAGAACGAGAGAGATAACCCCGACTGCAACCTGTCGGAAATCGAGGGAATTATCTGCAACGGCTTTTTCCTGTATCATTCCATTGAGGAGTTAACCTCGCTTAGATATATTCAGGTAACCTCTGCGGGACTTGACAGACTGCCCGCAGATTACATAGAGAAAAACGGCATTAAGCTTTTTAATGCAAGGGGAGTTTATTCCCGACCCATGGCGGAGTTTGCTCTAATGAGCGTTCTGTCGCTTTATAAGAATTCAAAAAAGCTCTTTGAGAATCAGAAAAACAAAATCTGGGAGAAGCAGAGAACTGTTTTTGAACTTACGGGCAAAAAAGTGCTTATATTCGGCTGCGGAAGCGTAGGCAGCGAATGTGCCGACGTCTTTTCGGCGCTCGGCTGCACCGTTGAGGGCGCTGACATACTTCCTTACGAAAATCCGCGCTTTGCAAAAATTTACCCCGTAACAAACGCTTCAAAGCTGCTTGAGGACGCGGATATAGTTATTCTGACTTTGCCGCTTTGCGACTCGACAAGAGGTATGTTCTCGGATAAACTTTTTTCGTGTATGAAGCAGGGCAGCGTATTCGTTAATATCTCAAGAGGCGCGGTTGTCAATACCGAAGCGCTCATACGCGCGCTTTCCGACAGACTTCTCGGCGCCGCCGCAGACGTCTTTGAGGAGGAGCCGCTTTCTGCGGACAGTCCTCTGTGGGATATTCCCAATCTCATACTCACGCCGCACAACAGCTTTATCGGAGAGGGCAACTCCGGCAGACTTTCGGCGGTTATTATGAATAATCTTAAAAATACGGAGACGGCAAAATGAAATTTATCCTGATTTCGCCGAAAAACAGAACGGTTTACAATTTCCGCGGCGACCTTGTCCGCGAAATTATAAATAAAGGCTATGAGGTTCTGGTTACGGGTCCCGACAATACCGACGTCGATAAAATCACGGCGCTCGGAGCAAGATTTGTTGAAATACCCATGAATAAAACGGGTACAAGCATACTCGGGGACCTGAAATATTCAAAACGGCTTTATGAGCTTTTCAAAAAGGAAAAACCCGACGCCGTGCTCGCTTACACCGTCAAGCCCGTTGTTTACGGCTCAATAGCGGCTAAGAGGGCAGGGGTCAAAAACATAAACGGTATGATTACGGGCGGAGGCTACGCCTTTACCTCGAAATCGCTTAAAGCGAGAGTAATCGGCATCATAGTCCGCACGCTTTATAAAATCGGGCTTTCGGGGGCAGACAACATAATTTTTCAGAATTCGGACGATTTGACAGAATTCTGCGACAGGGGACTTGTAAAGAGAGACAAATGCCGCGTAGTAAACGGCTCGGGCGTAAACACTTCGCACTTCGTCCCCGTGCCTTATCCCGAAAAGACCTCGTTCTTTATGCTTTCAAGACTGCTTAAAAGCAAGGGAGTTGCCGAGTATCTTGAAGCCGCGGAAACGGTCAAGCGGAAATATCCCGACACGCAGTTTTATCTTTTGGGCAAGTACGAAACCGCTATGCAGGACGCGATACCCAGAGAGGAAATCGAGCGTTACATAAATGACGGCGTCGTTACGCGCTTTGAGGAAACCTCGGATGTAAGACCGTATTATGAAAAATGCAGCGTCTATGTGCTTCCCTCATACAGAGAGGGCACCCCGAGAACCGTACTCGAGGCTATGGCTATGGCAAGACCGATTATTACGACGGATACTCAGGGCTGCCGCGAAACGGTAGAGGACGGCAGAAACGGTTTCCTTGTTCCCGTAGGGGACAGCAAAACTCTTGCTGACAGAATGCTTTACTTTATCGAAAATACGGATAAGATTTCACAAATGGGTAAAGAGAGCAAGGCGCTTTGCGACGAGAAATATGAGGTCGCAAAGGTCAACAGGGATATGTTAAAAATAATGAGTTTATAATATCAAAGGAGAAAACGGTATGTTCACAGATTTGTATCAGAAAATTGTTGCGGGAGAGGAAAAAATCGCGCTTGTAGGTTTGGGCTATGTCGGTATGCCTATCGCAGTTGCTTTCTCAAAGAAAGTTAAGGTTGTGGGCTTCGACCTCAATGAGAAAAAAATAGCTTTATATAAATCGGGCATCGACCCCACCAACGAGGTAGGCGACGAAGCCATCAAAAACTGCACGGTTGACTTTACCGCAGACGAAAACAAATTAAAGGAAGCAAAGTTCTTTATCGTAGCGGTTCCCACACCCGTAAATGATGACCATACTCCCGACCTTACACCCGTTGAGGGCGCAAGCGAAATAGTCGGCAGAAATCTCACAAAGGGCTCTGTGGTAGTTTACGAGAGCACCGTATATCCCGGAGTAACCGAGGATGTCTGCATTCCGATACTCGAAAAAATGTCGGGACTTAAATGCGGAGTTGACTTCAAAATCGGCTATTCTCCCGAGAGAATCAACCCCGGCGACAAAGTACACCGTCTTGAAACCATTACCAAGATAGTTTCGGGTATGGACGCCGAAACGCTTGACTGCGTTGCAAAGGTTTACGAGCTTGTAGTTGACGCGGGCGTGCACCGTGCCGCAACCATCAAGGTCGCAGAGGCGGCGAAGGTTATAGAAAACAGCCAGAGAGACATCAATATCGCGTTTATGAACGAGCTTTCCATCATCTTCAACAAGATGGGTATTGATACAAAGTCGGTTCTTGAAGCCGCAGGAACAAAATGGAATTTCCTTAAATTCTATCCCGGACTTGTCGGCGGACACTGCATAGGCGTTGACCCGTATTACCTTACCTACAAGGCGGAGAGTCTCGGCTATCACAGTCAGATAATTCTTTCGGGCAGACGCATCAACGACGATATGGGCAAGTACGTTGCCGAAAGCACCGTCAAAAATCTTATCAAGGCAGACGTTTCCATAAAGAACGCAAAGGTCGCAATTCTCGGCTTTACCTTCAAGGAGAACTGCCCCGATACAAGAAACACCAAGATTATCGACATCTATAACGAGCTGAAGGAATACGGCATTACCGCCGTTATCGCAGACCCCGCCGCAGACAAAGATGAGGCGAAGAGACTTTACGGCATTGAGTTTGCCGATATTTCCGACATAGAGGGCTGTGACGCGGTTATCCTTGCGGTTGCTCACGAGCAGTTCAAAACGCTTACCGAAGCGGACTTTGACAAAATGTTCAAGGCAGGCGCAAACTGTGAGAAGGTGCTTGTTGACATCAAGGGACTTCTTGACAGAAACGCATACGAAAAAGCAGGATACAATTACTGGAGATTATAATTATGGGCTTTACCGAAATCACTTTCCCGAAAGATACGCTTTTCCTTGTTACGGGAGGCGCGGGTTTTATAGGTTCAAACCTATGCGAAGCAATACTCAATAAGGGCTGCCGTGTCAGATGTCTTGACGACCTCTCGACGGGCAAGCAGAAAAATGTCGATATGTTCCTCGATAACCCGAATTATGAATTCATAAAGGGCGACATCAAGGACCTCGATACCTGTATGAAGGCGTGCGAGGGCGTTGACTTTGTTCTGAATCAGGCTGCGTGGGGCAGCGTACCGCGTTCGCTTGAAATGCCTCTGTTTTACTGTCAGAATAATATTCAGGGAACTCTGAATATGCTTGAGGCGGCAAGACAGAACGGCGTTAAAAAATTTGTGTATGCCTCATCCTCATCGGTTTACGGCGACGAGCCAAATCTTCCCAAGACCGAGGGCAGAGAGGGCAACCTGCTCTCTCCCTACGCACTTACAAAGCGCTGTGATGAGGAGTGGGCAAAGCTCTACACCATGCACTACGGACTTGACACCTACGGTATGAGATACTTCAATGTATTCGGCAGACGTCAGGACCCCGACGGAGCGTATGCGGCTGTTATTCCGAAATTCCTCAAACAGCTTATGAGAGGCGAAACGCCGACCATAAACGGCGACGGTAAGCAGAGCAGAGATTTTACCTATGTTGACAATGTCATTGAGGCAAATCTGCGCGCGTGCAAGGCTTCTCACGAGGCGGCAGGCGAGGCCTACAATATAGCTTACGGCGGCAGGGAATACCTTATTGACATTTACTACGGTCTTACCGAAGCGCTCGGACTTGATACCGAGCCGAATTTCGGACCCGACCGCAAGGGAGACATCAAGCACTCCAACGCAGATATTTCAAAGGCGAAACGGCTTCTCGGCTATGACCCGAGCTATTCCTTTGCCGACGGAATCAAGCTTGCAATAGAGTGGTACAAAAATAATTTATAAAGAGCAGGGTTTATGAGGGTTTTACAGATAAACGCAGTCAATAAAATTTCATCAACGGGCAGAACCTGCCTTGAAATGTCCGAGTGGTTAAACCGTTCGGGGCATGAGTGCGTTACCGCCTTTTCAAAGGGCATATCGGTAAATCCCGAAAGAGAATTCCGTATCGGCAGCGCCAAAGATGTTAAGCTGCACGGTCTTTTTTCAAGGCTCAGCGGCAAGCAGGGGTATTTTTCCTTCGGCGCCACTAAAGAACTTCTGAAATTTGCCGACGCTTACGAACCCGACGCGGTAATACTCAGAAACCTTCACGGAAACTACATAAACCTTCCCATGCTCCTTAAATATCTTGCAGATAAAGACATACCGACGGTTGCGGTGCTTCACGACTGCTGGTTCTTTACGGGCAAATGCTGTCATTATACCGTTGACGGCTGTTACCGCTGGCAGGAAAACTGCGGAAACTGTCCGAGCCTTAAAAAGTACAACGTCAGCTGGTTCTTTGACAGAACTCCTGAAATGCTTGCGGATAAAAAAAGACTTTTCGGCGCAATAAAGCACCTCGGGGTTGTCGCCGTATCCGACTGGCTTAAAGGCGAGGCGGAAAAGGCGCCCGTTTTTGAGAACGCCGAGGTTATTACAAGAATTTATAACTGGATAGACACAGAAACCTTCCGTCCTCTGTATGACGCAGAGCTTAAAAAGGAACTCGGTCTTGACGGCAAAAAAACAATTCTTTTTGCCGCGGCGGGCTGGAGTATGAATCTCGGGCTTAAAACAGCCCTTGAAATCTCGGAAAAGCTTGAGGGGGACGAGAGAATGCTGCTTGTCGGCAATCTCCCCGAGGATATAAAAACAAACGGCAGGGTTATCTGTCTGCCGACAACCGATTCGGTAGAGAAGCTTGTTAAGCTTTATTCGCTTGCGGATGTGTTCGTTCAGCCCTCGCTTGAGCAGACCTTCGGCAAGGTCATAGCAGAGGCAGAGTCCTGCGGCACGCCTGCCGTATGCTTTAAGAGCACGGCAAACCCCGAGCTTGTCGGCAACGGCTGCGGAGCTTCTGTCGAAGCGGGCGACATTGACGCAATGCTTTCCGAAATACGCAAAATTCTTGCGGACGGCAAGGAAAAATACTCAGAAAACTGCCGTAATTTTGTCAAAGCAAATTTTGAAATGGATACAAACCTTAAAGAATATATGAAGCTTTTGCAAAAACTTTGCGAGGAGAAAAACAATGGCTGAGCTTTCCGTTATCATACCGATATACAATGCAGAGGAATATCTGCACGAATGTATTGACAGTACGCTCTGTCAGACTATGAGCGATATTGAAATAATACTTGTTGACGACGGTGCGACCGACTCAAGTCCCGACATCTGCGACGAATATGCCCGCAAAGATTCAAGGGTAAGAGTAGTTCACAAGCCCAACGGGGGAGTATGCGACGCGAGAAACGCAGGTATTAGAGAGGTCAAAACGCCCTACTTTACCTTCCTTGAGAGCGATGACTGGCTTCCCGAGGACGCCTGCGAAAAGATGTTCCGTTATGTTGAGAATAACGGCGCCGAATTCGTTATCGGCTCATATTATAAGGTCTCGACCTCGGGCACAACGGTAAAACACCCTCTGCCGGAGAAGGAAATTTTCTTTGACGAAAACACGGTTAAATCAGAGCTTCTCGAGTATGTAATGGGACTTACGGGAGCGAGACTTAAAACTCCCGGTAATGTTGATTCCCTGCTTACCGACACAGCAAAGCTCTATAAGACCTCGATAGTAAAAGACAATGACATATACTGGATAAGCCGTAAGGAAATATATTCCGACTGTCTTGAATATATCCTGCGCTATGCGTCTTACTGTAAGAGCGCCGTATTCTTTGACGAGCCTGTCTATTATTACAGACGTACCAATACGGGTTCGCAGACGGCGGGCTACCGTGCCGACACCATAAAGCTGTGGGACGTTCAGTTTGACAGTATGCGCGACTTCATCACGGGGAACGGATTTGAACATCTTTGGACGGCGTTCTATTCAAGAGTCTGCTTCTCGATTATCCCGATAGGGGGCAACGCCTACCGTTCGGGAAGTCGTAAAGAGGCGATGAGGCAAATCCGTCAGTTCCTTAAAAACCCGATTTATAAAGAGGCGTTTGCCAATTTCCGCATAAATGATTTGCCCGTTCACTTCAGACCGCTTTTCTTCTTTGCAAAGCATAAAATGTATTACTCGTTTTATGTGATGACGGTTGTTATGAGAAAAATAATGAATTCCCAGAGGGGTATGTAAATGTCCAGAAAAGTCAGTATAGTAATTCCCGTTTACAAAACCGAAAAGTATCTGCGTAAGAGTGCGGCTTCCGCGCTTTCGCAGAGTTATGAAAATACCGAAATTATCCTTGTTGACGACGGCTCGCCCGACGGCTGTCCCGAAATCTGCGACAGTCTTGCGGCGGAATATGACAGATTTTCCGTTATACACAAGCAAAACGGCGGACTCTCCTCGGCGAGAAATGCAGGTATTGAGGCGGCAAAAGGCGATTACATACTTTTTCTTGACTCGGACGATACGCTTCCCGATTATCTCATTTCGGATATGGTCGGGATAATGGAAAACGACGGCAGCGACGCCGTGATTCCCGACTCGTATTACAAGGTTTATGAGGACAGGGACGACGAGGCGTTGTCGTATCATTTTACAAAGGAAATGTTTTCCGCAGACCCCAAGGTTTTTGCCCTTGAGGTGCTTATAGGCAAGGGCAGGGCAAGACGCTCGACCGCCGTGCTTTACAGATTGTCCGTTATCAAGGACAATAATATCCGCTATCCCGTCGGCAGGATAAGCGAGGATTTTTTCTTCAGTCTTGATTTCTTTAAATTTGCAAATAAGCTTTCGCTTTATGAGAAGCCGTCTTTATACAATCTCAAGCGCGCGGGCAGTATTTCCTCGTCTTACTATGAGAATTTCTTTGACACCGTGCTCGAAATGGACGGAGAGGTCAAGGACTTTATAAATTCGCTTGATTCCGAAAAATATTCGGACTTCATAAAGGGCAGACGCGAAACTCTGCTTTTCAGAAATGTGCTGATTTATGCCATAAATGTAATGGGCGACAAGAAACATTCTTACCGTGAGCGGCGCGGCAAATGTGTTGAGATGTTTAAACATCCGAGCTTTACACAGGCGCTTCGCGGAGATACGGGAATTCCGTATTTTGAGGGCAGGGTACAGAAAACCTATATGAAGATTTCATTGAAGCTGATTAAAATGAAGCTGTATAAGCTGACCTGCTTTTTCGCCTTTGTTGCGGCAAAGATAAATACTGTTTGAGGTGTGGAAATTGAGAATACTCATAGTTTCAAATTCTCCGTGGAGAAGCGATAACAGCTTCGGCAATTCTTTTTCAAACATTTTTGAGGGAATTGATAACATTGAGATAGCAAATATCTGCTGTAAATACGGAGCTCCTCAGAACAATGTCGCTTCAAAATATTTCAGAATTACCGAAAAATCGCTTATAAACAATCTGTTAAAGGGCAAGCCCTCGGGCGAGGAGGTATTTGCCGAAAAAACCGACAGCGTTTCGGACATGTCGGGCGAGGCAACCTTTAACAAGGTTAAAAAATACAAGAGTATCCCGATGTACTGGGCAAGGGCACTTATCTGGAAAATCGGCAGGTGGAAGTCAGGGGAGCTTATAAGGTTTCTTGACGATTTCAAACCCGAGATTCTGTTTATACCCGTCTATTATTCCCATTACATCCACGATATAAATAAATTCATAATCGACCGTTACAATATCCCGTGCGTGGGCTATGTTTCGGACGATGTATATACTCTGCGCCAGTTTTCTCTGTCTCCGTTTTACTGGATAGACAGACTTATTCTGAGACCTAAGATGAAAAAGGTCTTTTCGTGGTGCAAAACCGTATATGTCATCTCGGAAACGCAGAGAAGGGAATATGCGGAGATTTTCGGCGACAAGTTTAAGATACTTACCAAATGCGCCGATTTCAGCGATGAGAACAAACCCGCCTTCAAAGCGCCCAGCGAAACGCTGAAGCTCGTCTATGCGGGAAACGTCAGCAGGGGAAGATACAAAATACTTGCCCGTCTTTGCAGCAGCATTAAGGAACTTAATTCGGACGGCAAAAAGTTTTTTCTTGACATTTATACATCGACGCCTCTTTCGGACAGACAGCGTTCTGCGCTGAATATTGACGGCTCGTCGCAGCTTCATCCGCCCGTCAGCTATAATGAAATTCTTATGATACAGAAGCAGGCTGACATACTCGTTCACGCGGAGGCGTTCGATTTAAGAGAGAAACTCGTAACGCATCAGTCCTTTTCAACAAAGATAGTCGATTATCTCGCCTCGGGCAGATGTATACTCGCAATAGGAGACAGCTTCTGCGCCTCGGTACAGTATTTTATAGATAATGACTGCGGAGCGGTTGCGCAGACTCCCGACGAAATAGAACAGAGATTACGGGAACTGTACGACAATAAAGACCTGCTTTCCGGATACGCGGACAAGGCGTGGGAATCGGGCAGAAGAAATCATCAGCGCAGCGTAATGCAAAAGGAACTTTACGCAGAGCTTGAAAAAGCATTGGAGAAGTAAAAGAATGAGAGTTTTACAGATAAACGCCGTATATAAACGCTTCAGCACGGGCAGAAGCGTTATGGAACTCAACGATGACCTGAATTCGGCGGGCATAGAGTCTTTTGCCGCCTGTTCAAGGACCTACGGGGCGGACGGAGTTTATCAAATCGGCAATGAGATGTCGATAAAGCTTCACGGCTTTCTCTCCCGTCTTACGGGCAGACAGGGATATTTCTCAAAGGGCAATACAAGGAAGCTCATTTCATATATTGACAGATTAAAGCCCGATGTTGTGCATCTTCATAACCTTCACGCAAACTATATAAATCTTCCTATGCTTCTTACTTATCTTGCAGAGAAGGATATTCCGACGGTTGCCTCGCTGTATGACTGCTGGTTCTTTACGGGCAAATGTATGCATTACACCGAGCAGGGCTGTTACAAATGGGAAAAGCTCTGCGGAAACTGTCCGCAGTTAAAAGAAGGAAATATCAGCTGGTTTTCCGACAGCACGGCAAAGGTGCACGCCGATAAAATCAGACTGTTCAACAATATACCGCGTCTTGCAATAGTCGGTATATCCGATTGGATAACAAATGAGTGCAGACGCTCTCCCATAGCAAAAAACGCAAAAATAATCGACAGAGTATATCTCTGGATAGATATGGAAAAATTCAAACCCGTTGACGCTTCCGAAAGGAAAAGGAAAATGGGACTTGAAGATAAATTCATCATTATCGGCGTAGCCGAGCAGTGGGGAAAGCCAAAAGGACTTGACAGATTTATAAATCTTGCCTCAAAGCTTTCCGAGGATAAGGTAATCGTTCTTGTCGGCAATCCCGACCCCGAAACCGAACTGCCCGACAATGTAATCTGCGTCGGCAGAACGGACTCTCAGGAGGAAATGTGCGAGTATTACTCAATGGCTGACGTTTTCGTTACCTTTTCATATCAGGAAACTTTCGGCAAGGTTTCGGCAGAGGCGCTGGCCTCGGGAACGCCCGTTATCTGCTTTAACTCGACAGCAAACCCCGAGCTCGTAGGGGAGAGGTGCGGTATTGTTGTTGAGAAGGACGAGCCCGACGGGATATTAAACGCCGTAAATGAAATTTCAAAACAGCCAAAAAGCTATTATTCACGGTATTGCGTTGAGTTTGCAAGAAACAACTTTGCACGCAAGCTGTGTACCGCAAAATTTGAGGACATCTATAAAAAGCTATCGCTTTAAAATAAGGATCGGGTTATGAACATCTATTTAATCAATGTATTGTTAACGGTTGTGTGGGGCATTGCTTTCCTTGTTATCGATAAGAGCAAGAGAAGTAAGGCTTTCTTCTGCATACTCACATCAATTCAGTGGACGCTGATTTCGGGACTCCGCGGAATGAGCGTTTCAAAAGATATGTATTCTTACCGTCTCAGGTTTAATGCCGTTAAAAATATGTCGTGGAAGTCAATATTTGACAACTTCTACATAGTCTATGTTGACGAGGAGGGCAAGGATCCCGGATATGAAGTTTTTGAGAAAATTTTTCAACTGTTTTCGGACAATTACCATGCCTTCATTTTCGTAATTGCGCTTATATTCTTTACCGCGATGGGAATATGGATTTATAAAAACTCCGATTACAGTTTCCTGTCGATGATTATATTTGACTCTTTCCTGTATTCCTTCTTTGCGCTTACGGGACTTCGTCAGACTCTCGCGACTGTTTTGATAGTATTTATAGGCGGCAAATATGTTCATGAGAGAAAATTCTGGAAATTTATTTTGGTAGCGCTGATAGCATTTACAATACACAAATCGATAATATGTTTTCTACCGTTCTATTTTGTCTCACAGATACCTATTACAAGGAAGTATATTATCGGTGTGCTTGCTTCATTCCCGATACTGTTTGTCTTCAGAAACCAGTTTTTCCGTATTATCGGAAGCGTTGTCGGTTACGAATACGGTGCGCTTGAGAGTACGGGAGCTTACAATTTTACATTTATGTATCTTGTGATTATCCTTCTTTCGCTGATAATGTTCAACTATATCAAGGAAAACTGCGAGGACTACACAATGTATTTCAATGCGCTGTTTATGGGACTTATCTTTATACCGCTTGTATTCGTAAATCCCGCGGCAATGCGTGTTGTTCAGTATTATTCGCTTTATCTTATGCTTTTTGTGCCCAAGATAGTTAAGTCCTTCCACAAGGAGATAAGAATACCCGTCTATGTGCTTCTGGTAGCAGTGCTTCTTGTAGCAACAAGCGCATTCACAAGAAACTACGCATTTTTCTGGGAATAAAAACAAAACTTAAAAGGTTTTATAATTATGAATGTATTTTTAATCAATATGATTTTTGCTTTTGTCCTGGGACTTTCGCTGCTGTTTGTTCACAAGACGGAGTATAAAAAGAAAATGTATGTTTTTCTGATGACGCTGTCGTGGGTAATTATATCGGGACTCCGCGGTATGAGCGTCGGTCCCGACACGCTTTCTTACAGAAACCGTTTTAACATTACCCTGCGTACATCGTGGAGAAACCTTTTTGACAATTTCTACATAGTTTATGTCAACGACGAGGGCAAGGACCCCGGTTACTCGGTGTTTGAGAAGTTGGTGCAGATTTTCACCGATAATTATCAGGTTTATCTTGTAATTATTGCAATACTTTTCTTTGTCTCCATGGGTATCTGGCTTTACAAAAACTCTTCGGAGCTTTGTCTAAGCTATATGATATTTTCCTCTTTCCTTTTCGGCTTTTACGCAATTACGGGCATACGTCAGACCATTGCGACCGTGCTTGCCGTTTTCCTCGGCACAAAGTTTATCAAGGAAAAATCGCTTGTAAAGTTCCTTATAGTAATGGCTGTTGCATTTACGATACATAAATCGTCAATTTGCTTTTTGCCGTTTTACTTCATATCCTCAATTCCCGTTAACAAAAAAACAATCGCAGGCTTCCTTGTGCTGATACCCGTAACCTTTATTTTTAACAAGCAGATTTTCAGCATACTCGGTTACCTTGTAGGTTATGAATACAGCGAGCTTGAGAATAAAGGAGCATACGGTTTTACAATTCTTTATGCTGCCGTACTTGTAATGATGCTGTTATTCCTCAAAAAGATAAAGGAAAACTGCGAAAACTACAAGATGCTTTACAATGCTTTGTTTATGGGAATGCTTTTTATCCCCATAGTTTTTGTAAACCCGACAAGTATGCGTGTCGTTCAGTATTATTCGCTGTTTATAATGCTGTCAGTGCCCGAACTCTACAGAGCCATTTCAAAAAATTACAGGGGACTGTTCTTTATCGGCTCGATTGCGGCGCTCTTCTTGGTAACAAATGTTTACAGCTATGAATATGTGTTCTTCTGGCAATAAGCGCTGAAAAGTGACAGTGTTTCTCTAATATATTCAATATCGAAGGTGTTTGTATGGATTCCGTAAAATACATTTCCTATTATGACAGTAATGAGAATAAAGATGAAAACAGAAATGTATGTTTGTCTGCAATAACAAAGATGGATTATATATGTTCGGCTATAAAGAAGAACAATTATAATATTGAAATTATTTCAGCCAGTCGGACAAGAGGAAAACATGGGGTTAAGTCAAAAAAATACAACAACGAATATGCTTCTGTTAAGCTGTTTTCCTCTTTGGGTTGCGGAAATATAATTAAGAATCTGATAGATTATGTGTATTTACAGATGCAACTGTTTTTCTATTGCTTGTTTAATATTTCAAAAGAAGAAACCGTAATAGTCTATCATTCTCTGGGATATATGCGTTTGATATCAATACTGAAAACAATTAAAAAATTCAGATTGATACTCGAGGTGGAAGAGATATACTCTCATGTTACGGGAAAAGCTGGCGGAGAAGAAAAGGAACTGAAATTTTTTGAAAAAGCCGACGGATACATTTTCCCAACGGAACTCCTTAATGAAAAAGTCAATGTTAATAATAAACCGTATGTAATTATTTACGGTACATATATGCCCGAAAAGAAATACGATACGATTTTTAACGATAATATAATTCACTGTGTATATGCAGGAACTCTGGATCCGAGAAAAGGAGCGCTGACCGCGGCTAAGGCTGCTTCACTGCTGGGAAAAGACTATCATGTTCATGTTCTCGGATTCGGCTCTGAAAAGGATAAACAGCTTATTATTGACGAGGTGGACTTAAATCGGAAAAACGGTTATAATAATTTGAGCTTTGACGGTTTGCTTGGAGGAGAGGAGTATTTGAGATTTATCCAATCTTGTCAGGTCGGGTTCAGCACCCAGAGTCCTTCGGTCGGATTTAACGAAACTTCTTTCCCGTCCAAAGTATTGTCATATTTGTCAAACGGATTGAGAGTCGTATCAATTGATATTGAGTCCATCAGGTGCTCCAAGGTGTCCGACTTACTGTATTTCTATCATTACGATACACCTAAAAGCATAGCAGATACGGTAAAAAGCATTGATTTCTCTGATGGTTACGACAGCCGAAAACTAATTAACGGGCTTGATAAGGGCTTTACCGATTCTATTAACACTCTTTTGAAAAATGTGGGGAATTATACGGTATGATATTATTGATAGACAAATTTATAAAAAAAATTAAACGCGGCTGGACAAAAAGCGTTTTTAAGAGAATAGTTAACTGTAAGCATAATTCGTTCAAACTGGTCGGTGATGTTATCGCGATAAATCCCAATGTTACAATAGGAAAGAATGTAGTGATTCTTCCTGATGTTATGTTCCACGGAGACGGTCCGATTGTTTTGGGAGATAATGTAACAATAGGAAACGGAACTATTATATACTCTTCAAAGCAGGGGGGAGTATATATCGGGAACAATTCAATGATTGCCGCTCAGTGTTATATTATTGACATGGATCACGGAGTACGGAAGGATATATTGATCAGAGATCAGGAAAATACCGTTGCCCCGATTGTGATAGGAAACGACTGCTGGATTGCGGCAGATGTCACGGTTCTTAAAGGCAGTAAGATTAACGATGGTGCGATTGTCGGAGCAAAGGCTTTGGTCAACGGAGAAATCCCCGAGAATGCAATAGCGGTAGGGATTCCGGCAAAAGTTATCAATTATCGCAGTTAGAGGTAATTATGAACAGAAAAATAGGAGTAATTTATTCATACGCGTTAATGCTTGTTGAGGTCTTCTCGGCAATGCTTTTTACGCCGTTTTTAATTAAAACTCTCGGCAGTTCCGATTACGGTGTTTATCAGCTTATAACTTCCATAACCTCATATCTGCTTATTCTTGACCTCGGAATAGGAAATGCTGTCATACGCTTTATGGCGAAGTTCCGTGCAAACAACAACCTGCAGAAGCAAGAGGAGTTTCTCGGAATAGCGACCGTCTATTATATGGCGATAGCGCTTGTTGCCGTTATTGCGGGCGCGGTAATAATTATTATTTTCCCGACCGCCTTTGCAAAGGGACTTACGCCCGAGGAAATCTCAACCGCAAGAAAGCTGCTTGTTATCACGGTCTGCAATGTTGCCGTTACTCTCGGCACGTCAAGCTTTGCCACAACGCTTATAGCGTATGAACGTTTTTCCTTTTCCAAGGGACTGAGTATCCTTACGGCTCTGCTCAAAGTATTGCTTTCCGTAATAGCACTTTTACTCGGAATGAGCAGCTTCGGAATAGTGCTTGTCCACTTTATTACCAACTTCTCAACAAGACTTTTATATGTGCTTTATGTATTGCTGAAACTGAAAATAAAGCCGAAATTCTCAAATCCCGATTTCGGATTTATCAAGGAAACGGTTTCGTATTCCTCATTTGTTTTGCTTCAGATGATAGCAACTCAGATAAACTCGATGACCGACTCCGTTTTGCTCGGTATTCTTGCTAAGGGTTCTTCGGCTATAATCGCCGTTTACGGTGTCGGCGCGCAGATAATTCAGTATTTCAAAACCATAGGCAGCCATATAAACGGGGTGCTTATGGCAGGCGTTGTAAGACTTGTTGAGAACGGGGCAACGCCTAAGGAAATACAGAACGAAATGGTGCGCATCGGCAGAATGCTCCTTATGATGCTCGGCATGGTATTTACCGTTTTTATCGTAAACGGCAGACAGTTTATGATACTCTGGGCAGGGGAGAGCTACGAAAAAGGCTATATGGTTGCTGTTGCAATTATGGTGCCTACGATGTTTACCGTTGTTCAGAATATAGGCAGTCAGGTCCTCTGGGCTATGAACAGACACAGACGTCAGGCAGTTGTTCAGGTCATTTCGGCGCTGATAAACATAGTCCTTACGGCGCTGCTGATTATGTGGAAGCCTCTCGAGGGCGCAGTAATCGGTTCGGTAATAGCTCTTACGGTCGGCGATGTAATCTGTATGAACATTATGTACAGAAAAGAAATCGGTATAAGCACTATCGGATATTTCTCGGGACTTTTCAAGGGAATACTTCCCTCACTGTTTATTGCAGCAGGGCTCGGTTACGGCTTTGACAGACTCGGAATAACTCCGAAGGGCTGGATAGGCTTCTTTATCGACTGTGCGGTAATGGTATTTATTTACGGTATCTGTATGTTGGCTTTCGGTCTTAACAAATCCGAAAAAACAATGTTTAAGAATATATTTACAAAAATTTTCAAAAAGCTGAAGATTATAAAAGGAGAATGATTTATATGTCGCTTTTTACAGGTAAAACCCTTATGATTACAGGCGGAACGGGATCTTTCGGAAACGCTGTGCTCAACAGATTTCTCAAGACCGACATCGGAGAAATCAGAATACTCTCAAGAGACGAGAAAAAGCAGGACGATATGCGCCACGAGTTTCAGGCAAATATGCCCGAAGTCAGCGATAAGATTAAATTCTTTATCGGCGACGTCAGAGACCTTGCGAGCGTAAAAAATGCCATGCACGGCGTTGACTATATCTTCCACGCGGCGGCTCTCAAGCAGGTTCCTTCCTGCGAGTTTTTCCCGCTTGAAGCGGTCAAAACCAATGTAATAGGTACCGACAATGTGCTTACAGCGGCTATTGACGAGGGAGTTAAGACCGTTATCTGTCTTTCCACCGACAAGGCGGCATATCCCGTAAACGCTATGGGTACCTCAAAGGCAATGATGGAAAAGGTTATCGTTGCAAAGTCGAGAACAGTTTACCCCGACAAAACAAAAATCTGCTGTACCCGTTACGGCAACGTAATGTGCTCAAGGGGCTCTGTTATTCCTTTGTGGATAGAGCAGATTAAAGAGGGCAAACCCATTACAATTACCGAGCCGAATATGACGCGCTTCATTATGAGTCTTGACGAAGCTGTCGATTTGGTCCTCTTTGCGTTTGAAAACGGCGTATCGGGAGATATACTTGTTCAGAAGGCTCCTGCCTGCACAATAGGTGTTCTTGCCGAAGCCGTTAAGCAGCTTTTCTGCCCCGACACCGAAATCAAGGTTATCGGCATACGCCACGGCGAAAAGATGTATGAAACCCTGCTTACAAACGAGGAGTGCGCTCACGCAACCGATATGGGCGACTTTTACAGAGTGCCTGCGGACAAGCGTTCGCTCAATTACGACAAGTACTTCAATGACGGCGATAAGGACAGAAACACCCTTACAGAGTTCAATTCCAATAACACGGATTTGCTCAGCGTTGAGCAGGTTAAGGAAAAACTCCTTTCGCTTGAATACATAAGAGACGAATTATCAAAAACGGAGGGTAAATAATATGTCAGAATTATCAAAACAACCGGAACGCAACACCGATGGAGTGCTGTTCAGTATAGTAATCCCCGTCTATAATGCTACCAAGTATCTGGAAGATTGCCTTAACTCTATTTCGTCTCAGAGCTTGTCAAAAGAGTTATATGAAATAGTTTGCGTTGAGGACTGTTCCACGGACAAATCTTATGATTTGCTTATGGAACTTGGTAAGAATATAGAGAATATACGCATTTTTAAAAATGAAGAAAACTTAGGGCAGGCACCGACAAGAAATGTCGGACTTGGAAAGGCAGTCGGAAAGTATGTTTGGTTTGTTGATGATGACGATATAATTTATCCCAATGTACTTGAGAGTATAGCTGAATTGCTCTTGAAAAACGAACCCGATGCTTTGATCTGCGATTTCAAAAAAATTGACGGCAATTATAAACTCAGAGACTGTAAAGGAGATATTAAGTTCGGCGGAGATTACTTTGAATGCGACAGTCTTATAAAAAATGCACCTTGTAATATTGAAACACAGCAGCATAAAACATATATCTGGTGCTGCATGTACAGAAAAGACTTTATGGAGTCTCACAACATGGACTTTGACGAAGATATGCCGATATGCGAGGATATAGATTTCTTTGTAAAGTGGCCGAAAGTCAGCAAGATTATTAAGGCAGACCTGTTATGTTATCTATACAGAGACTGGGAGGGCTCAACAGTACATTTGGCTGACAATTACAAAAAAGGTTATTATTCAAGTATCAGAATCCTTGAAAAGTATGTTGAGCGTAATAAAGATACAGAAAACATTGAAAACAATAAAGAATACCAAAATGATATCGCAACCTTTAAGCACAATATAGCCAATACTCTGGTGCAGGTAAAAGACATAAACTTTGTTAAGGATAAGCTTGGATACCTGAAATCAAAGGGATATTATCCTTATCCGTTTAACTTTGCGGTTTTTAATTCAAAAGAGCCTATTTTTAAGAAACTTGCACTGTTTGTTTTACCGATTAAACCGTTATTTATTTTGATAAATAAACTTTACGGAAAAATAAATAAATAAAAAAGAGGAAATGCTGATGAAAATCTTAGTAACAGGCGCAAACGGCTTTGTCGGCAAAAACCTGATTTCCACACTTGAAACCATAAGAGACGGCAAAAACAGATCAACCGACCTGCCGACAGACCTTGAGATATTACCCTATGACATCGGTACTCCCGATGAGCTTTTCGAGCAGTACTGCAGGGAATGCGATTTCGTCTATAATCTTGTAGGTGTTCACAGACCCAAAGACGACAGCGAGTTTATGACGGGCAATTACGGATTTGTTTCGACTCTGCTCGACACTCTTGAAAGGGTAGGGAACTCACCGAGAATTGCTTTCTCGTCATCCGTTCAGGCAGAGCTTAACAACCCGTACGGCGAGAGCAAAAGGGCGGCGGAAAACGCCATATTTGACTATTCCGAAAGGACGGGCGCAAAGGTCTATATTTTCCGCTTTACAAATATTTTCGGCAAGTGGTCAAGACCGAATTACAACAGCGTTGTCGCAACCTTCTGCTACAATATTGCAAATGACCTCCCGATAAGTATCAGAGACCGTAACTACGAAATGAAGCTCGTATATATTGACGATGTGGTCAATCAGATGCTTGAGGTCCTTATGGACAGGGGAATAAAATGCGGTGATTTTTATGCCGTTCCGGAGTTCCATAATGTTACGCTCGGCGAGCTTGCAGATATGATTTACTCGTTCAAGGAGAGTCGTAATAACCGCTTCATACCCGATATGACCGAGGGAAGCTTTTCCAAAAAGCTTTACAGTACATATCTTTCATATCTTCCCAAGGACGGTTTTTCATATCCGTTAAACCAGAATACAGACGAGAGAGGCTCTTTTACCGAGGTGCTTAAAACCGAGAATTTCGGTCAGGTTTCGGTAAATATTTCCAAGCCTCACATTACAAAGGGAGAGCACTGGCACCACACCAAGAACGAGAAATTCCTTGTGGTTCACGGCAAAGGCGTTATACGTTTCCGTAAAATAGATTCCGATGAAATTATCGAATACTATGTTTCGGGCGACAAGCTTGAGGTTGTCGATATTCCCACGGGATACACTCACAATATTGAGAATCTCGGCGACGACGATATGGTAACGCTTATGTGGGCAAACGAGTGCTTTAACCCCGACAGACCCGATACCTTTGCGCTTAAAGTAAAAGAGTAATCCGAAAGGAGATTATATAATGGAAAAGCTGAAGCTGATGACCATACTCGGCACAAGACCCGAAATAATACGCCTTGCGCCGACAATAAGATGCGCAGACAGATACTTTAATCATATTCTTGTCCACACGGGGCAGAATTACGACTACACGCTCAACGAGGTTTTCTTTAAGGACCTTGAACTGCGTGAGCCCGATTACTATCTTGACGCGGTCGGAAAGAATCTCGGCGAAACAATGGGAAGCATCATATCAAAATCGTATGATGTTCTTGTTAAGGAAAAACCCGACGCCGTGCTCATACTCGGCGACACGAATTCCTCGCTTGCGGCAATTTCAGCCAAAAGGCTCAAAATACCGATTTTCCATATGGAAGCAGGTAACCGATGCTGGGACTGGAACGTGCCCGAAATGATTAACAGAACGATAGTTGACCATATTTCCGACATTAACCTTCCTTATACCGAGCACAGCCGCCGTTATCTTCTTAAGGAAGGACTGGACGGCAAAAGCATATTTGTAACAGGTTCTCCGATGCCCGAGGTTTTCAAGATTTACGGCGATAAGCTGGAGGGCAGCGATGTGCTTTCAAGACTTTCGCTCGAAAAGGGCAAATATATACTTCTTTCCTCTCACAGAGAGGAGAATATCGACTCCGAGGAGCATTTTATGTCGCTTATGACCGCGGTCAACGAGATAGCGGAGGAGTACAAAATGCCTGTAATATATTCCACTCATCCGAGAAGCAAAAAGATGATAGAAAAACGCGGCTTCAAGTTTAATCCGCTGGTAAGAAGTCTTGAGCCCTTCGGCTTCTTTGACTACAACGTGCTTCAGAAGAACGCATACTGCGTGCTTTCGGACAGCGGAACTCTTTCCGAGGAGAGCGCAATTCTCGGCTTCCCCGCAGTTCTTATCAGAACCTCAACCGAAAGACCCGAGGTCCTTGACAAAGGCACTGTCGTTATCGGAGGCATAAAGGGCAAAGACGTCAAACAGGCTATGGAACTTGCCGTTTCAATGTTTGACAACAACGAGGAAACCGTTATGGCGGAGGACTATTCCGACACCAATGTTTCCGTAAAGGTCTGCAAAATCATTCAGAGCTATGCAAAGATAGTTAAGCTCACTACATGGAATGAATTTTAAACCGTTATACCGCGGAGAAAAAAGTATTGACTTCTTGCTTCTTCGCTGATATAATAATAACTCGCTGAAAATGTTTATTTGTTTTCGGCTCCTTCCCTTAACAAATCTATCTAAGGTTAAGGGCAAAGTCCACAAGGAGGTGCAAAAAGATGGTAAAGTATGAATCAATCTTCGTTTTCTCGGTTGAGAATAAGACCGACGAGGACGTAAAAGCTCTTGTTGAAAAATTCAGCGCTTTGATTGAGAAAAACGGTACTCTCGAGAGCATTGACGAATGGGGCAGGAGAAAGCTTGCTTACCTCATCAATGACGAGGCAGAGGGCTTCTATGTGCTCTATAACTTCGAGAGCGAACCCGCTTTCCCGGCTGAGCTTGAAAGAATCGCCGGCATTACCGAGGGCGTTCTTCGCTCAATCGTTGTTAAAAAATAACGGAGGTATTATTTAATGATTAACTGTGCAGTTATTATGGGCAGACTTACTGCTGACCCCGAGCTCAGAAAGACACCGACAGGTAAATCTGTTGTCAATTTTACCGTAGCCGTTGACAGAACCTATGTCAGACCCGGCGAGGACAGACAGGCAGATTTCATCAATGTTGTCGCATGGAATCAGACTGCAGATTTTATCACAAGATATTTCCGTAAGGGTTCAATGATTGCCGTTCAGGGCTCAATTCAGACACGTTCTTATGAGGATAAGAACGGTAACAAAAGACAGGCCGTTGAGATCTTAGCGGACAACGTTTCGTTCTGCGGTTCAAAGGCATCAAACGATCAGGCACAGCAAAACAGATTTGAGGCGCCTGCTCAGAATGCTCCCGCATATCAGAGCGAAAGCACCGATTCCTTCAATGAAATCGGCGTTTCCGAAAACGGAGATACAATCGGCTTCGGCGAACAGGCAGACGGAGAAGACGAGCTTCCCTTCTGATACGCCGTAATTTAAGATTTTAACAGGAGGATATATCATGGCTAACGAAAAAGCACAGGGCGCACGCCCCATGAACAGAAAACGCAAGAAAGTATGCGCTTTCTGCGTTGAAAAGGTTGACAAGATTGACTATAAGGACGCCGCAAAGCTTCGCCGTTTCACTTCAGAGAGAGCAAAGATTCTCCCCAGAAGAGTTACGGGAACCTGCGCATATCATCAGAGAGAGCTGACCACAGCTATCAAGAGAGCAAGGGCTATCGCTCTGCTTCCTTATACTTCAGACTGATTACAAAGAATTTACCCCGTCTGTATGACGGGGTATTTTTTTATGCCTGTGTATATTTTTCCATTTTACTTCCCACAATATAATCAAGGGAGGTGATTTTATGACATCCAAGGAGCTTATGTATATTGAGGACGCGCTCGGACACGAGCAGTATTTCCTGACAAAGTTCGGCGAGATAGCGAACAGTCTGCAGGACGGCGAGCTCAAAAACTGCGTCAACGCCATGACCGCAAAGCATCAGGCGCTTTTTGACGGCTTTATGAATCTTTTATAACATTGAAACGGAGTATTTAACATGGATGACAGAAACTTAATGGAAAATCTGCTTATGCTCGAGAAAGGAGCCTGCGACCTCTACACTCACGGTACCGTTGAGTCGGCAACTCCGGAGGTAACACAGCAGTTTAAAAACGCGCTTAACGATTCACTCTGTATGCAGGGCGACATTTTTAAGAAAATGCAGGCAAAGGGCTGGTATGCTCCCGAGCAGGCGGAGGCGTCAAAGCTCGGCACGGTAAAACAGAAATTCGCCACGGCATAATCTTCGGTTTTTAAAACGGACAGCACTTGCGGCTGTCCGTTATTTATGTTAAAATAAAATATATGTAAGTCTTATATGACTTCTGCAAAGGGGAGATATGATATGAGCGAATACTTTGATATTTTCAAAATAGAAACTGCGCCTGTGACTCAGGACAAAAATACCGTTACCGAGGGTAAGGTCAGAGTCAGCGTGCTTACAGACAGCCTTGTCCGTGTCGAAAAGCATAAAAACGGCAGCTTTTGTGACGCTCCGACACAGACCGTGCTTTTCCGTGATTTTGACAGTCCGCAGTTTGAAAGCAGCGTTTCGGGCGGGCATATTCATATAAAAACGGAAAAAGCGGAGTTCTCGGTAAACTTCAGAACAGGCAAAATGGAATACATAATTCTTGATGCAGAGAAGCATTACGAATATAAATCGGGCAACCTCAAGGGCACAAAGAGAACTCTTGACCGCAGCTTCGGTGCGGTAAAGCTCGGAGACGGCATAATGTCAAAAAACGGTATTGCCGTCCTTGACGATACGCGCTCTCTTGTAATTAACGAGGACGGTACGCTCACGGACAAAAACCCGGACTGCATTGATAAATACTATTTTGCCTATGCTCACGATTACAGACGCGCGCTGAGGGACTTCTTCCGTCTGACGGGCTTTCCCGACCTTATTCCGAGGTTTGCGCTCGGCAACTGGTGGTCGCGTTACAAGGCGTACACTCAGGATGAGTATATTGCTCTTATTCAGAAATTCAAGGACAGAAATATACCTCTTTGCGTAGCGACGGTCGATATGGACTGGCATTGGGTTGACATCAAAAAGCAGTTCGGCGGCGTCAAGCAGGATGACAAGGGCGGATTAAGAAAATGGATATTCGGCTCGGGCTGGACGGGTTACAGCTGGAATACCGAGCTTTTCCCCGACCCCGACGGTTTTCTGAAATGGCTTAAAAAACAGAATCTCAAGGTAACTCTTAATCTTCATCCCGCAGACGGAGTCCGCTTCTTTGAGGAAGCATATAAGGAATTTGCGGAATATATGGGCATAGACCCTAAATCAAAAAAGAGCATTGAATTCGATATTACCGACAAAAAGTTTATCGAAGGGTATTTCAAATATCTTCACGAGCCCATGGAAAAGGCAGGCGTTGACTTCTGGTGGATAGACTGGCAGCAGGGGACAAAGACAAAAATCGACGGTCTTGACCCTCTGTGGGCGCTCAACCACTATCACTATCTGCACTCGGGAAGCAACGGCACGAGACCTCTTATACTTTCTCGCTTTGCCGGCGCGGGCTCGCACCGTTATCCTCTCGGCTTTTCGGGAGATACGGCGCAGAACTGGAAGGTTCTCAATTTCCAGCCCTACTTTACGAATACGGCCGCCAATATAGGTTACACCTGGTGGAGCCATGACATCGGCGGACATATGATGGGCAGTAAGGATGATGAGCTGTATCTTCGCTGGGTACAGTACGGCGTTTTCAGCCCGATAATGAGACTTCACTCGACCTCAAACGAGTTTATGGGCAAGGAGCCGTGGAATTATTCCGCGCCCGTTGAACGCGGCGTTACCGAAATGCTCAGACTCCGACACAGACTCATACCGTACATTTACTCGATGAATTACAAAACGCACACCGAGGGACTTGCTCTGTGCGAACCGTTATATTACGGCGACCCCGAAGAGGAAAACGCATATAAATACGGCAACGCATACCGCTTCGGTACCGAGCTTGTTGTAAGCCCCGTAACAGAGCCCGTTGACAGAAGCACCAACCTCGCAAAGACTTCTCTGTATCTTCCCGAGGGCAGATATACGGACTTCTTTACGGGCAGGATATACAAGGGCGGCAGGGTGTATAATATGTATCGCGACATCGGTTCGATTCCCGTTCTCGCGCGCGAGGGAGCCGTTATCCCCATGGACGGCACAGACGCGTCAAACGGCGCAGGCAACCCCCGAAAGCTTGACGTTCTTGTTTACAGAGGAAACAACAGCTTTACAATGTATGAGGATGACGGAATCAGTCTCGACTATAAGGCAGGTAAATACTGTAAAACCGTGTTTGACGTTTCGGAAAAGGACGATACCCTTGAGCTGAAGCTTCACACCGAGGGCGACACGGGCGTTATCCCCAAAAAGCGCAGATACCGCTTTATCTTCAGGGACATAGTCAGCGCTCAGGCAGACATTTTTGCCGACGGACTCCGCGTAGCGTCGGCGAATGTAAGCGACAAAAACGGATATGTTGAATTAAGCGCCGAGCTTCAGCCCGACTGCGAGGTCAGAATTATTCTTACCGACGTAAAGGTTCTTACAAACCCGCCCAAGAGGGAGATGCTTATTGAACTGATTTCAAAATATCAGTGCTCAAACGGCGAAAAGAAGAAAAAATACAGCGACTATACAGACGGTAAATGCGGAATTCCCGATCTCATTTCCGAGTGCTTCCGCGGGCCGCTTGAGGAAATAGAAAATATTTGTCTATAAATCTTGTCATGCGCAAAATTTAGTGATATTATATTGTTATAAAGGTAAAAGGGGAGGTGTAATCAATGCTGAACAGTATATCGACAGTCTTGTTCGGGGACATGGTATGTGCCCTCGTCCTTATCGCGTTGTCGAGCCGTTCCTCAAAGCAGTTCAGAATACTTGCCGAGGAAAGATTCTTCCTTGAAATTATCCTGTCGGCATTGATTATGATTGTCGCCGACGTTATTTCCGCGCTGGTATCGGGCAGTATGTTTGCAGGCGCTAAAATTCTGAACGGAATTGTCTGCGGCATCTATCTTTTCGAGATGAGCTTTATCGGTTTTCTGTGGCTTATATACGTTGACTATAAGCTTAACAGATTAAACGCCAAAAAGGACTTCAAGACCAGGGTTTTCAATTACGCTATACCCATGGCGGTACTTCTTGTGCTCATTATATCCTCACAGCAGACGCACATCATTTATTACATTGACGAGGCGAATATTTACCACAAAGGCAGACTCTATATCATACAGGTTATTGTAATGGTATTCTACATCTTTTACCCGACGGTGCTTTCTCTTATTGAGGCGCGCAAGCAGGTCAGCCGCGAGGCGAGAAAAGAGAAAAATTCACTTTCTATGTTTGCCGAGGCGGCGCTTATCTGCGCAATACTTCAGAATTTTGCGTCCGACCTTCCGCTGATTTCGGTAGGTATTACTGTTTCAATACTTGTCGTTTATCTCAGAGTTCAGACCAAGCAGATTTACGTCGACACGCTTACGGGTATCAATAACCGCCGTCAGCTTAATATCTTCCTTGAAGAGTTTTTCGGCAAAAAGAAGCATAAGGGCAAGACCTTTATTCTTATGATGGATATTGACTCCTTTAAGCAGATTAACGACAATTACGGACATCTTGAGGGCGACTATGCGCTTATTAAAATTGCCGAGATTTTAAAGAATATCTGCTCAAAGAACAATGACTTCGTTGCCCGTTTCGGCGGCGATGAATTTGCGATTGTTGCCAACAGAAGCAACGAAGCCGAAATCGAGGGCTTAAAAAATGAAATCAAGCTTGAATTAAACATTGAGAACAAGTCCAAAAGTAAGGAGTATGAGCTTTCGCTGAGTATAGGCAGCGCAGAGCTTTTCCCCGAAGAGGATACTATTGAAACGGCTATTCTCAAAGCTGACGAGCAGCTTTATATAATCAAGCAGAACAGAAAAAGAATTGCAGAGGAAGCAAAATGATAAAGGATATTCAGGCAGAGATTTTAAGACTGAAAAAAGAAAAGGATATTTGCATACTTGCGCACAGCTACGTTGCGCATGAGATTATAGAAATTGCAGATTTCACGGGCGACAGTTATGCTCTGTCGGTCAAGGCGAAAACCGCTCCGCAGAGCACCGTAATAATGGTCGGCGTGCGTTTTATGGCTGAAACGGTCAAGATACTCTCTCCCGAAAAGAAGGTAATACTTGCAAATGAGGATGCCGGCTGTGCCATGGCTGACCAGATGGACAGGGAACTTATTTCGGAGGTTAAAAAACAGTATCCGGACTATAAGACGGTTGCATACATAAATACCACGGCTTCTCTTAAAACGATATGCGACGTCTGTGTTACAAGCTCCTCGGCAGTTAAAATTGTAAAGAATATTCCTGATAAGAATATTCTTTTTATACCCGATTGCAATCTCGGCGCTTATGTTGCAGAGCAGCTGCCCGATAAGAATTTCAAGCTTCTCAACGGCGGCTGTCCCGTTCATGCGGCTGTTACGGCAGAGGACGTTAAAATTGCCCGTGCAAAGCATCCAAACGCACTTTTACTCGTTCATCCCGAGTGCAAAAGCGAGGTTGTGAAGCTCGCTGATTATGTCGGCTCAACCTCGGGTATTATGGACTATGCCAAAAACAGCGATAGTAAGGAATTTATTATCGGCACGGAGCTTTCCATAACGGAGCATCTTCAGTATGACTGTCCCGATAAGAAATTCTATAATCTGACCGACAAGCTCATCTGCAGAAATATGCGCCTTTCGACTCTTATGGACGTCTATAACGCCGTACAGGGCACTTCGGGCGAGGAGATAGAGCTTGACGGAGATACGATAGTTAAAGCAAGGAAATGTATTGACGAGATGATTCGTCTGGGTGGATAATTTGGAAACGAAAAAGATTATGACGGGAATGAGCGGCGGCGTGGACAGTTCAGTCGCTGCTTATCTTTTAATTAAAGAGGGCTTTGAAGTATTCGGAGTAACAATGAAGCTGTTTGACAGCGAGGACGTTTCACTCACGGAGAAGTCCTGCTGTACCTCGGACGACGCGGAGGATGCAAGGGCTGTCTGCAGTCTGCTCGGAATAAAGCACTATATGTTCAATCTCACGGAAGATTTCAAAAAGAACGTAATCGGACGCTTTGCCGAAGCCTATGCAAACGGGCTTACGCCTAATCCCTGCATTGACTGTAACCGTTATCTGAAATTCCGTTCCCTTATGTCGAGGGCGGAGGAGCTCGGTATGGACTATCTTGCAACAGGACACTATGCAAGGATAGAAAAGCAGGGAGATACCTTTTATTTAAAGAAGGCAAGGGACTCCTCAAAGGACCAGAGCTATGTGCTGTACTGCCTTACTCAGGAACAGCTCAAAAAGGTTAAATTTCCTCTCGGCAATTTTACAAAAGCCGAGGTCAGGGAAATAGCCGCGCAAAACGGCTTTGTCAACGCAAAAAAGCATGAGAGTCAGGATATATGCTTTGTGCCTGACGGAGATTACGGCAGTTTCATTGAGAGATATACGGGCAGAAAGTTTCCGTGCGGAGACTTTACTGATATGAACGGTAACCGACTCGGAGAGCATAAGGGTATTATCCGTTATACGGTCGGGCAGAGGAGAGGTCTCGGACTTGCCCTGCCTGAGTCTATGTACGTTGTAAAGAAGGACGTTGCAAACAACAGGGTTGTGCTCGGCTTTGACCGTGATTTGTATTCCTCCGAGGTAAACGTCGGGGATGTTACTTTTACCTGTACGGATGCTCTTGACGGCGAGCAGCGTCTGAGCGCAAAGATAAGGTATAATCAGAAGGAACAGCCCGCCTGCGTAATACAGACTGACGAAACACATATAAAGATAGTCTTTGACGAGCCGCAGAGAGCAGTAACGAAGGGACAGTCAGCCGTTCTGTATGACGGCGATACGGTAGTCGGCGGAGGCATAATAGAATAAATCATAAGTTTATGGCGGGAAAGCTTTGTCTTTCCCGCTTTTTGTATTTTAAGTTTACGAAAAATTAACATTTTTACTTGATTATGTTGCTTTAATATGATAAAATATCTCTTAATAATGATTTGTTTTACTTCAAATCACATAAATTTATGACAAGGTAGGGTATGCATGAATTCAAAAACAGCACTATATATTCTGAAAAGAATATTACTCGCAGTGTTTACCGTATGGGTTGTAATCACTGTAACCTTCTTCGTCATGCACGCGGTCCCCGGCGGTCCGTTTGTCGGCGAGAAGGCAACTACACCTGCTGTTCAGGCGGCTATGGAGGCAAAATACGGTCTTGACAAGCCTTTAATGGAGCAGTACGGTACATATCTTAAAGACATAGTTACAAAGTTCGACTTCGGACCGTCGCTTAAACAGAGGGGCAGAACCGTTATCAACATTATTACCGACGGTATGAGAACCTCTCTCAAGCTCGGACTTATGGCAGCAGCCGTTTCCACGGTCATAGGCATAGTCCTCGGAGCTATTGCGGCTCTCAGAAGAAATAAGCTTATAGACAGAATTATAATGGTTATTACGACTGCGTTCGTTTCCATGCCGTCGTTTATAATGGGCTCGCTGCTGCTGGCGCTGTTCGCCATCAAGCTTCAGATTCTGCCCGCGAACGGCTCAACGCCCGCAGGACTTGTTATGCCCGTTGTTACTCTTGCGCTTTATCCCATGGCATATATTACCAGACTTACACGTTCGTCAATGCTTGACGTACTCGGTCAGGACTATATCCGCACAGCAAAGGCGAAGGGCGTTTCGGGCAATAAGATAATCTTCGGACACGCGCTGAAGAATTCGCTTATACCCGTACTTACATATCTCGGACCGATGCTCGCATATATCGTTACGGGCTCGCTCGTTGTCGAGCAGATTTTTGCCGTTCCCGGTATAGGCAGAGTATTCGTAAGCTCAATTACAAACAGAGACTATCCCATGATTATGGGTACGACAATCATTTTGGCTACACTCATTGTTGTAATGAATCTCGTAACCGATATTCTTTACAAGATTGTAGATCCCAGAATATCGTTTGAATAAGGACAGGGGGTGCAGCAAAGATGAAAAAAAGCAAATTCAGCTTCCACGTTGATTTGGATATGTTTATTCCCGCAACCGATAAGGAAAAGGAATATCTCGTACAGATGCGTCCGTCATCAACCTTCTTTAAGGACGGAATGAAGCGTCTTTACAAAAATAAGGTTGCGTTTGTCAGTCTTATAGTTATAATACTCATTACCCTGTCGAGCATCATACTGCCCATGGTTTGGCCCTATGCCTACGAAACACAGTTAGGCGTTCAGCCCGGCAAACCTGTTGACGCTTCGTACAACAACCTCAAGCCCTTTGAATACGGCG
>SVOA01000007.1 GCA_015066635.1 Oscillospiraceae bacterium
CTTACCTAATCTTAATAATAAAAAGAGATAAGGCAAAAGCCTTATCTCTTTTTATGGTGGAGACGGACGGGATCGAAGCTTCGCTTCGCTCTGCTTCGTTCGGTTGCTTTGCAACCCTTTCGCATTTTATGTCCCTTTTGCTCCGCCTTCGGCAAACCGCAAAAGATGGACTATGGTTCGATCCCTTACCTAATCTTAATAATAAAAAGAGATAAGGCAAAAGCCTTATCTCTTTTTATGGTGGAGACGGACGGGATCGAACCGTTGACCTTCTGACTGCCAGTCAGACGCTCTCCCAGCTGAGCTACGCCCCCGTTAGCATTAGAATAATATCACACTTTCTTTGATATTTCAATATTTAAAGTAAATATTTCTTTATATTTTTCACATATTTTCGTCGTTCTTTCCGTTATTCTGCACAGCGAAGCGTTGTTTCTGCTGTGCATATTGCATAATCTGACTTTTTAAATTTTGTTAATCAATACAAAGATACGCTCATATTATTTAATTTTGCCTCATTTTGTGGTAAAATAACAGAAATCCTATGGTTATTATACAAGGAGGTATAATTATGAGTATGGATTTTTTGACTAACGAATTTACTTTCCCGTCAGCTTCGGGACTCTGCGATATTTTTGTGCAGAGCGCGGCGCCTACGGACTTTGCTTCCGTAAAGGGCGTTATTCAGATAGCTCACGGTATGGCTGAATATTCAAATCGTTATGCGGCCTTCGCTATGGAGCTTGCAAAGAACGGCTATGCCGTTTTCATCAACGACCACCTCGGTCACGGCAAGTCGGTTTCGGGCAGCGACGAGCTCGGCTATTTCGGAGAGAACGGCGTTGAGAGTCTTGTCGAGGATATGAAAAAGGTTACCGATATTGCAAAGGGACAGTATCCAGATGTGCCTTATATCCTTTTCGGACACAGTATGGGTTCTTTCCTTGCACGCGCTTACACAGCCAGATACGGCGATATGCTTGACGGCGCTGTTTACTGCGGCACAAGCGGTCCCAACCCCGCCGCGGGACTCGGCGCAAAGCTCGCAAAGTACCTTGAGAAGTCAAAGGGCGACCATCAGAGGTCGAATTTTCTGAATTCAATGGCTTTCGGCACATACAATAAGCGCACGGAAAAGAGAACCGATTTTGACTGGCTCTCAAGAGACGAAAAAGAAGTTGACAAATACATCAGCGACGACTTATGCGGCTTCTGCTTCACGACAAACGGCTTTAAGACTCTGTTTACCCTGTTGCAGGATGTTTCCTCAAAGCAGTGGTTCAAGTCAGTACCCGCAGACCTGCCCGTACTTTTGATTTCCGGCGAAAACGACCCCGTCGGCGAATACGGCAAAGGCGTAAAAGCCGTCTATGACGAACTTACGGAAACGGGACACTCGGCAGTTTCAATTAAGCTCTATCCCGAGGACAGACACGAGATTCTCAACGAGCTTGACAGGGAAACGGTTATGGCGGACATAATTGCCTGGGCTGATTCGGTCGCAGAGAAATAACAGACATAAATATTAAAGAGCAGGTTTTAAACCTGCTCTTTTTTATATTGAATTCAAATCATACGGCGTCTTCTGATAGACAAAGTAATTCAGCCAGTTCTGGAAAAGCAGACTGCCCGTGTCGCGCCAGGTGTTGGGCGGCGTCTTTTTGACGTCGTCATCCGGGAAATAGTTGTAGGGAATCTTTATGGGAAGTCCCTTTTCAAGGTCTCTGAAATACTCCTTGGCAAGAGTCGTGCTGTCATACTCCGAATGTCCCGTGCAATAGAAGTTGCGGCAGTCCATATCGGAAATAAGATGCACGCCTGCCATCTCGGAATAGGAAAGAATCTGCAAATCCTTAACCATGGCTATATCTTCTTTTCTGGTCTCGGTATGCCTTGAATGAGGCACATAATAAATATCCGAAAAGCCTCTGAGCAGAGGATGATAAAGGTCGAGGGGAATATGTCTGAAAACTCCGAAAACTTTCTCGTCAAGCAAATGCTTCGGCACGCCGTACTTGTGGTAAAGCGCAGCCTGCGCGCCCCAGCAGATATTATAGGTTGAGTAAACGTGGTCGGAAGCCCAGTCAAAGATTTTGCAAAGCTCGTCCCAGTAGTCAACCTCCTCAAAGTCGAGCAGTTCAACGGGAGCGCCCGTAACTATCATACCGTCAAACTTACGGTCTTTGATTTCGTCAAAATTCTTATAGAATTTGAGCATATGCTCCTTTGAAGTGTTCTTTGACTCGTGAGAAGAGACCTGCAGCAGCTCAACGTCAACCTGAAGCGGCGAATTACTCAGCAGTCTTAAAATCTGAGTTTCGGTCTCGATTTTTGTGGGCATCAGGTTGAGTATGACTATTTTAAGCGGACGGATGTCCTGTGTAGTCGCTCTCGTTTCGGTCATGACAAAGATATTCTCAAGTTCCAGCGAGTGATGCGCGGGAAGTCTGTCGTCAATATTTATAGGCATTTCGTCCGCCTCCTTTCTTAATCGCTTTTAAGATTTTAACACAAATGTTTTAATATATCAACTCGGAAATTATTTTATTTGAAATCAGAAAACCTTTTTCATTGAGCCGTATGCCTTCGCTGTCATTTGTAAGATAACCTGCATCGGCAAAGAGTTCGGCTCTGTTTCTGATTTGAGAACTTATCGGGAAGCCGAAACGTTCTTTGACCTGCTCATTGACAAGTCCCTGAGAAAGTCTTAAACGAAGCATGGCGTATTCCTCAAAATCTCCTCCCCTGCCGTCCTCTGCGGTTTCGGGAGAGATAATGAATTTCTCGGTATCGGCAGGGTAGTAAAAACGTCTGCCGTCAATAAAGGAATGTGCAGAGGGACCTATGCCGAGGTATTCCTCACAGTTCCAGTATTTTAAATTATGTCTGCTCTCACAACCCTCTTTTGCGAAGTTTGAGATTTCATACTGCTTATAGCCGTTCTCTCCGAGATAGCGGCACATCTCAAGGTACATTCCGCACACGGCGTCCTCATCGGGAAGATTAAGACTGTCGCGAAGCTTGTAAAACGGGGTGTTTTCCTCAATTTTAAGCATATATCCGCTTATGTGCTTCGGCTCGCACCCGATACAGAAGTCAAGGGTTTTTCGGAACGTGTCGGCAGTGGAGTCGGGAATACCGAGCATAACGTCAAGCGAAATGTTATCTATACCCGCTTCATTTATATACGAAATTACCCTCTTTATTTCCTCCCGGTCCGCCCTGCGCCCGAGCTTTTTTCTCTCTGTATCCGAAGCAGACTGAAGTCCGAGGGAAATACGGTTTACTCCCGCAGACGATACGGCGTCAAAGAATTCCTTTGTAAGTCCGTGAGGGTTGCACTCAAGAGTGATTTCTCCGCTGTCAATTCCGAAGTCTCTGCGTGCCTCGTCAATAATGTCGCAAAGAAGCGCATAAGAAAGAACGGACGGAGTCCCTCCGCCTATGTAAAGCGTATCGGCTTTACAGCCAAGTTCCTCCGATTTTCTTTTTATTTCCCTTATGAGTGCCTCGGCATATCTCTGCTTTGCTTCATCGTCGCTTCTGTACGAATAAAAGTCGCAGTAAGGACATTTCGAGGCGCAAAAAGGTATGTGAAGATAAAGACCTGCGGTTTTGCTATTCATCGAGTTTAAGCACAGCCATAAATGCGTCCTGAGGTACCTCGACAGTACCGAACTGACGCATACGCTTCTTTCCTTCCTTCTGCTTTTCAAGCAGTTTTTTCTTTCTTGTGATGTCGCCGCCGTAGCACTTGGCAAGAACGTCCTTGCGCATTGCCTTGACGGTTTCTCTTGCAATTACCTTGCCGCCGATTGCTATCTGAACGGGAATCTCAAACATCTGTCTCGGGATATTTTCTTTAAGCTTCTCGGCTATTTTTCTCGCTCTCGGATATGCCTTGTCCGAGTGAATTATAAACGAAAGCGCATCAATCATATCGCCGTTGAGGAGCACGTCAAGCTTGACGAGTGAGGACCTCTGATACCCTCTCATCTCGTAGTCAAAGGACGCATATCCTCTTGTCCTTGATTTTAATACGTCAAAGAAGTCATATATGATTTCATTTAACGGCAACGCATATTTGAGGTCAACTCTGTCCGAGTCGAGATAAGTCATCCCCTCGTAGTTTCCGCGTCTGTCCTGACAAAGGTCCATTATCGCGCCGACATACTCGGGCGGAGAATAGATATGCGCCTCGACAACGGGTTCCTCAGAATAGTCGATAGTCGCAGGGTCGGGATAATGACTCGGATTGTCAATCTCAACAACGGATTTATCGGTAAGATGTATTTTATAAATAACGCTCGGAACCGTTGTTACGAGGTCGAGGTTGTACTCTCTTTCAAGGCGTTCCTGTATTATTTCAAGATGCAGAAGTCCGAGAAAACCGCAGCGAAAGCCGAATCCGAGCGCACCCGAGGTTTCGGGTTCATAAGAAAGCGCAGCGTCATTGAGCTGAAGCTTTTCAAGCGCGTCGCGCAGATTCTCATAATCTGCGCCGTCGGCAGGATAAATTCCGCAGAAAACCATAGGATTAACCTTACGGTAACCGGGAAGCGCTTCGCTTGCAGGATTCTCTGCCGTGGTAACCGTATCGCCCACGCGCGCGTCGGAAACGGTCTTTATAGATGCCGTAATATAGCCGACCTCTCCCGAAGAAAGACACTTTACCGGTTCAAGCGAGGTTGCCCTCATATAGCCCGTCTCAACTACCGTAAACTCAGCTCCCGTAGCCATCATACGCATAGTGTCGCCGGGCTTGATTTTGCCGTCCATAACCCTGACATAGACTATAACGCCTCTGTACGAGTCGTAAACCGAATCAAAAATAAGCGCTCTGAGCGGCTCGTCGTCATGATTATCGGGAGGCGGAATAAGACCTACTATTTCCTCCAGTACGGCTTCTACGTTTTCGCCCGTTTTAGCCGAAACCCTCGGCGAGTCAAGGCATGGAATTCCTATAACATCCTCCACCTCATGCGCTACTCTCTCGGGGTCTGCGGCAGGCAAATCTATCTTATTTATTACGGGTACTATCTCGAGGTTGTGGTCAAGTGCAAGATAGGTGTTCGCAAGAGTCTGCGCCTCAATTCCCTGCGACGCGTCAACTATAAGCACCGCGCCCTCGCAGGCGGCAAGACTTCTCGACACCTCATAGTTAAAGTCAACATGACCGGGGGTGTCGATAAGATTAAGCTCATAGACCTTTCCGTCCTTTGCCTTGTAGTCGAGCTTTACGGCGTGCGCCTTTATGGTAATGCCGCGCTCTCTTTCAAGGTCCATATTGTCAAGCAGCTGCTCCTCCATATCCCTTTTTGCAACGGAATCGGTAAGCTCAAGCAGTCTGTCGGCAAGCGTTGATTTGCCGTGGTCAATATGAGCTATTATTGAAAAATTCCTTATGTTTTCTTTTTTACCTGACATAGATTACCTCTGTGAATATATTACTTCAAACAGCTCGTTAAGTCTGTCATATTTTTTCTCAAGATAAAGATAGCCGAAAAGCGCTTCAAGCGCGGTCGCATAATGGTAATCCCCCGTCTCCTGATTCTTGGGAACGTGGTGGGGATGAGAATTCCTCGCGCGTCTGAAAACGTCGTTCTCCTCCTCGGTCAGCAACGGGAGAATTCTGTGCATGGCCTCGCTCTGCGCCGCGGCATTAACGGACTCTACGGACATTTTGTGAAGCCTGCCCGCAGACAGCCCGCTGTCCTTAATGAGCCTTTCCCTTACCATAAGCGAGTAAACCGCGTCCCCGAGAAACGCAAGACTGAGGGAATTGTATTGATTTGTTTCAGCCATAAAAACTTCTCCCTTTACGGTATATAGTCAAATTCCAGATCGTAGATTGATACCGTGTCGCCTTCCTCTATGCCCTGCTTGATAAGCTCGTCAATTATGCCCGTTGACTGTAGGACATTCTGAAAATACTGAAGCGACTCATAATCGTCGGGGTCGGTCTTTGCAAGTATCTTGCCGAGCCACTCTGCCTCGACAATAAACACGCCGTCCTCAACCGTAACCTTAAAGCCCTTATTCTTTTTCTGAAGCAATATTTCGTCGGGAATCTGCTCGGTTTCAAATCTTCTTACGGGAGGAAGCTCTGCAAGACGCCTTGCAACGGCGTTGATAAGTTCCTTTGTATTGTGCTTGATAGGAGCGCAGATTTCGTAGTATTCGTAGCCCCTGCCCTCGATATATTCACGGAATTTCTTTAACTGCTCGTCCGTGGCAAGGTCAATTTTGTTGCCCGCAACTATCTGAGGACACTTGGCAAGTTCGGGATTAAAACGCTCAAGCTCGGAATTGATTTTTTCAAAATCGTCAATGGGGTCTCTGCCCTCGCTGCCCGCAACGTCAACAATGTGAACGAGCATTCTGCACCTCTCGACATGGCGCAGAAATTCGTGTCCGAGTCCTATACCCTCTGCCGCACCCTCGATAAGTCCGGGGATGTCAGCCATTACAAAGCTCTGCTCGGGTCCGAGGGTTACGACGCCCAGAACGGGAACTATCGTTGTGAAATGGTAGTCGCCGATAATCGGCTTTGCCTGACTTACTACGGAAAGAAGCGAGGACTTGCCGACATTGGGGAAGCCCAAAAGACCGACATCGGCTATAAGCTTGAGTTCAAGGGAAACCTCCCACTCCTCGCCGGGCGCGCCCGATTTGGCAAATCTCGGAGTCTGTCTCGTGGAGGTAGCGAAATGACAGTTACCCCATCCTCCGTTACCGCCCTTTGCGGCTATGAACGGCTCGTCCGTTGACATATCCGCCATAACGGCTCCGCTCTCGACCTCTCTGATTACGGTGCCTCTCGGAACCTTTATGACAAGGTCGGGTGCTTTTTTTCCGTTACAATGGCTGCCCCGTCCGTTCTGACCGTTCTCTGCCTTGTACTTTCTCTTGAAACGGAAATCAGACAGAGTTGACAGACTGTCGTCAACGACAAAGACTATGTTGCCTCCTCTGCCTCCGTCTCCGCCGTCGGGTCCTCCTGCGGCGACATACTTCTCACGGTGGAAGGCAACGGCTCCGTCTCCGCCGTTTCCTGCTTTTATAAATATTTTTGCCTTATCTACAAACATATCATTTTCCTTTTTTACGAACATTTACCGAACAAAAAATTGAATTTCAAGTAATTATATCAAAAAATTTTATATATATAAATAGAAAACGCAGAAATATTTTCAAAAATTCTTTGACTTTGCATATTTTGTGCTTAACAATGTTGACATATACAATATATTGTGGTATTATAATTTCATAGGAAAAAATTATCGCTTAAAACTTTTCCGTAAAAAATATAAGAAATGTCAGAAAAAGCGAGTTAAGTCCTTTTTTATGGACTTATATATCAAAAAAATCGAACATTTGTATTGACAAATAAAAAATACTTGCTATAATAAGGGTGTAACAAACGAGAACAAATGTTCACATAAACGGAGGAAAAGAAAATGTTTTCAATTTTATCAAAGACTTTTTTAGAGATAATCATGGCGGCAACAGTTGTATATATGTATCTCCATCAGAAGGAGCTCATTATGTTTGAGCACTATCTCAAGATGGTCATTGTTGTTAACTACCGCAGATACAAGAAGAGAAAGAGAGCCGAGCAGTTAAGGAAGCAAAGACTTGAAAGAGCAAGGAGAAACAGACAGCTCAGAGTTGTCGCTCCCGTCAGACGTCCTGCTCCCGCAGACGACAACGGCTTCTTCGCCGCATAATATATCCCCTGCTATCCCTTATCTTTTCATAATTTTTTCACACACAAAACTTGCCGGAGAGTATTCTTCGGCTTGTTTTGTTTTTTATTATATGATAAAATAATAAAAACACTTTGGAGAGGTTTATACCGTGAAGGAGAACAAAAAGGAACTCATAAAGCTGATAATAAGACTGCTGGTTGCGGCGGCTCTGTTTGTCGCTGTTGCTTTAAACTATCACAGACTTATAAATATTGACGTACGCGCCCTTGTAAGCTCTGCACCGAGCGAAACTGCGGCGGGCGGCGCAGTTATAGGCATATATGCGCTCAAAGGGCTCGTTTTCGTTATCCCTGCCGCGCTTCTGTATATCTCCGTCGGTATGGCTTTCTCCCCCGTTACCGCCTGTGCGGTAAATATGCTCGGAATTGCGGCTGAACTCACGGTTTCATATATTTTCGGCAGATTTCTCGGCGGAGACTATGTCGAAAAGTTCTTACAAAAAAGCAAGGGCGGACAGAAGATTCTGAATTATAACGACAGCGGGAATTTCGGCTCTGTCTTTTTAATACGGCTGCTACCCGTTTTTCCCATTGATTTCACAAGTCTGTTTTTCGGTTCGGTTAAACTGAGCTTCCCGAAATACATTCTGTTTTCTCTGCTCGGACTTGCACCCAGAGTAATACTCTTTACCCTGCTCGGCGACAGAGTCTATGAGCTGATACCCATGGAGCTGATTATCAGAATCATACTTGCGGCAATTCCTTTTGCAGCGGGACTGATAGTTGTCAGAATGATAGTGTCAAAGGTAAGGTCAAGGTAAAATAATAACCGGCAAGACTTGTATTTGCCGATAAAGGATGTTAAAATCTATACATAATTTATTATGGGGAGATTTGGAAAATGATATATGACAGCATAAAAAAACTGGTTTGCTACGGTCTTGAAAAGGGACTTATAGAGGAATGCGACAGAGTTTTTGCGGTAAACAGAATTCTTGAGGCGTTAAAGCTTGACGAGTATGAGGAACCCGAAACCGAATATTCCGACGTTGACCTTGAGGAAACTCTCGCCGAGCTTCTCGATTTTGCCGCGGATAACGGACTTATCGAGGATGACAGCATAGTTTACCGCGACCTGTTTGACACAAAGCTTATGTCGCTGATTATGCCTATGCCTCACGAGGTCATAAAAAAGTTTAACGAGCTTTATAAGATTTCGCCTGAGAAGGCGACAGATTATTTTTATAAACTCAGCGGCGATTCCGACTATATAAGAAGATACAGAATAAAAAAGGATATGCGCTGGAGCGTTCCCTCGCAGTACGGCGAAATTGACATCTCAATTAACCTCTCAAAGCCCGAAAAGGACCCGAAGGCGATTGCAGCGGCAAAGAACGCCAAACAGAGCGGTTATCCGAAATGCCTTCTGTGCAGGGAGTGCGAGGGATATGCGGGGCGCACAAACTTCCCCGCAAGACAGAATCACAGAGTTATTCCGATTACGGTTAACGGTACTCAGTGGGGCTTCCAATACTCTCCTTATGTTTATTATAACGAGCACTGTATTGTTTTTAACGGCAAGCACGTCCCGATGAAAATAGAAAAAGCGACATTTAAAAAGCTGTTTGATTTTGTCAGACTTTTCCCCCACTATTTCCTCGGTTCAAATGCCGACCTGCCGATAGTCGGCGGTTCTATTCTTTCGCACGACCATTATCAGGGCGGTCATTACACCTTTGCCATGGCTAAGGCGCCTATTGAGTCGCACTTCACGGTAAACGGATTTGAGGACGTCGAGGCAGGCATAGTCAGGTGGCCCCTCTCGGTAATAAGACTGCGCTCAAAGGACACCGACAGAATTATCGAGCTTGCCGATATTATTCTTAAAAAATGGCGTTCTTACACGGACGAGGAAGCATTTATCCTTGCCGAAACAGACGGCGAGCCGCATAACACAATTACTCCTATCGCCCGTAAAAACGGAGAAATGTTTGAGCTTGACCTGACGCTTCGTAACAACATTACAACCGAGGAATGCCCTCTCGGCGTTTATCATCCCCACGAGGAATATCACCACATAAAGAAGGAAAATATCGGTCTTATTGAGGTTATGGGACTTGCGGTGCTTCCCTCAAGACTTAAAGAGGAATTAGCCCTGCTTGCCGACTGTATAGTAAACGGCAAGGACATAAGGCAAAACGAAAAAATCGAGAAGCACGCCGACTGGGTTGACGCCTTCAGACCGAATTACGGCGAAATCACGGCGGACAACGTTGACGGAATTCTTAAAGCAGAGGTCGGCAAGGTATTTGTCAGCGTTCTTGAGGACGCAGGCGTTTATAAATGCACTCCGGAGGGCAGAGAAGCCTTTGCAAGATTTATAAACACAATATAGTTAATTAAAGCATAAGAAAACGGATGACAGATGTCATCCGTTTTTTTCATTATACAATTTTTCTTACTCCCGGTATGAATTTAAGCAGTTTTATTAGCACAAAGGTTACTGCAAAAATAATTACCGACAGGGCAATTATCCCGAATATGCCGCCGTATTCAAGCGGATTTATACCGATATATCTGAGCAGAAGTCTTACATACAGCATATGCAGAAGATATATGCCCAGCGAGCATCTGTCCGCAGAGATAATAATTCTTTTTAAAACTCCGTCCTTTAACTCTCCGATATTCAGGAACAGCGAGAAACAGGACGCAGCGGCAAGCACCGTAACGGGACTTCGGTAATTCCAGAAAATGCCGAGGTTTTCGATTCCCCTGCTATCCGAAATAATATTCAGTACAACCGTCAGCACCTCGCAGAGTATAAACACCGCAAGCGAAACAATCGGCTTGGGTGCAATTATTCTTTTATAAAGCGCATATCCGAGCAAAAGATACAGCGGATAAACCGAGCCCGCGTATTCGAGATAGCCCGGCGTCCAGCCGAAAAATTCCGTCAGCGGAAGCACGCAGACAAAAGCAAAGTAAATGAAAATAAGATACCTTAACTCCCTGTCCTCCGCTTTTGAAACAACCATTTTGAGAAACGGCAGTAAAATATAAAGCCACACAAGAAGGTACATATACCAGAGATGTCCCCAGCCGTCAGCCGTGTAAAGCTTTTTAACGGCGCCGAGTATGTACTGCGCATTTAACGTATCGGAATTCATTACGAGGTCAAACGCAAAGAAAAGCGCCGAAAACACAAGCAGGGATATGAGAATTCTCGCAATATATTTAGTCCATACCGTTTTAATGCTTATCTGCTTCTCCGGGTCAAGGAGCAGAGCGCCCGTTACCGTTACAAACAGCGGAACACAGAAGCGCAGGGCGTTTGTAATGCTCAGAAGCGCCGAATTCTGCGAAACGGAATAACCGTCACGAAACAGCAGATAAGACGAATATGCGACATGGAGCAGAACTACTCCGAATGCCGCACATAACTTTATTAACGAAAAAGCGTCAATATTTTTTCTCTTTTCCATAATTACCAGACAAGAGCGTCGTCAATGCAGCCGTCTGCACTTGAGCCCGAATTTGAGCCCGAATTTGAACCCGAATTTGAACCTGAAGAACTTCCGCCCGGATTTGATGCAGGCTTTGCCGCAGCCTTGGTAGTTGCGGGAGCTTTTGCCTTGGTCGGAGCGGCTGTCGGCGCCTCTGAGGGTGCCTCTGTGGGTGCTTCGGTAGGTGCTTCCGTGGGTTCTTCCGTCTGCGGTTCTGTCTGAGTTTCAGTTTCGGTAACAACCTCAGTCTGAGCCAAAGTGGTTGTTTCCTCCTCCGACTTGCCGCAGGCTGCAAGTATAACCGCAAGCACCATTATCAAAGCGATAATTAAAGGTAATTTTTTCATTTAAATTCCCCCATTTATGCTAATCTTGAATAATCTGAGTATTTCCATGTTCCCTTCTGCCCGTAGTGGAAGCTGTAAGCGGGAATCTGCGGATATTTGCTGACACATTCGGGGTCGTAAGCCCTGATGTCTCCGCCGTGGTTTATTTCAACCCAGCCGTGCGACTGAAGTCCGCTGCGCGTCTGAATATAACCGCAGCACCAATAGGCGTCATAGCCGAGCATTTTTGCCATTTTATAGAAACACGCGGCATAGACGTAACAGTTGCCCGAAGAATTATTAAACCCGTATTCGGCGAAATAATCGACACCTTTTGAGGTCGGCGCCGTCATTGTAACATATTTGAAGCCCGTTGTCCAGTTAAACGCCGCGCGCAGACTCCACCCGCTCTTGTTGAGCGCGGCAATAGTCTTGCGTTCCATTTCATTGAACTCTTTGAATCGGTTAGCACTGCTTCCGGGAGCGCTGCCCGACTTCGGTACAAGTCTGATTTCAATACCCGACAGACCTATTTCTCCGTACATTGTTCCTGCGGTAGTGCCGTTCTTTGCCCATCCGCTGTAACCGAAGTGATTTTCATTTACTCTGTAATAAACATCATAAATCTGAGACAGAAGCCCCGTAAGCTTGATTTCAACTGCCTCGACATTTCTGCCGAGAGTTCCGAGAGTATAGCCGTTGCTTTTCCACTCGGTACATCCGCCGTTTATAATATATGCTCTGTATGATATGCCTGAGGCAATACCCGACGGTGCCTCCATATATATATCCTGAATATAACAGCCGTTTACGGGCATATTGACGTAACCGCCTGCTCCCGTAACCCACACGCCTGCGATAAAGGCGCCGACATTTATGTTATATACTCCGTTGGAGGAAACAAATGCGCCCCCCAACTCGCCCGGTGCGGACCCGCCTTTCCTTACCAGCGAGAATTCAATCGACCTGACGGGCATGGAAAAGCCCTCAACACCTGCATTCTGACCGTTCTTTGCCCAGCCGAACCAACCGTAACCCGAGATATAACATCTGTAATAAAGGTCATACAGTTCGCCTGCGCGTCCCGTGAGCTTGAATGACACCGCGGTAACGGAACCGCCGTCTATATAGATACGGCTGCCGTCAACAAAGTCGTTGTACCAGCCGAGTCCGTCGTAGCACGCGTTTGAAACCGCATGGCTGTCGGGAGCATTGACCACATTGAGAGAAACACCCTGCAAAGCGCTGTTATTTAATTTGCCGACGGTATTCCCCGAGTGCCAGCCGATTTCGCGGTTATTTCCCTCCGCAGTTATAGAAACATTTTCATAGCCGACCGTGGGGTCAACGGGCGTCTGAGCATAATCGGTGTTGAAAAGAAGCTCTGACGCATTGTAAAGAATAACGGCAACCTGACCGCGGTACGCGAATTCCTTGGGCGCAAGTTCACCCTGCTGATTACCGCTTAAAAAACCGTTTTTAACCGCCCAGCCGAGACCTGCTCTCGCCCAGTCGTCAGCATTGCTGCTGTCGGAGTAGCCGTCAAGAGCCGAGAGATATTCGGCTTCCTCGCATCCGTCGGTAAGATTGAGATATTCCGTAACAAATCTGAAAAGAATTGTGCAGAACTGCTCTCTCGTAATTCTGTCGCCCGTACCGAAATTGCCGTTTCCGTAACCTGACAGAATTCCGTTATATTTTGCCCAGGCAACCGCCGCCGTGTAGTATTTGCCGTAGGGTACATCGGGGAAAGGTTCCGTATTATTATATACGGACAAATCCGCTCCCGAAATCTTTGCAAGCACTACCGCAAAGTCCTGACGCTGCATACTGTCAGCAGGTCCGAAGTTGCCGTTCTGATAGCCGTTTATCCAGCCGTAATCAACGCAGGCATAAACCGCCTCCGAATACCACTGACCGTTTCGCGGCACATCATTAAATGTCTTTACGGCAAAGGAATTTACACTCAGCGCAAAAACCGTTAGTATTACTGTTGCCGCTTTAACGGCAAAGCTGTGTTTTTTCATTACCCATCTTCCCTGTTTAAACGAAAATTCAACACCGGCAATTATTGTCGGTGTTGATAAATATTCGTATAGTTTTCTTTATCTGTTACCGTTGATTATGTCAATGAAATCCGAGAAATTCTTGTTGGGTTCATCAACGGGAGTGCTTGTGCTGCTGATGTCATCCATAGGCATAATCGGGCTTTCGTCTGAAGCGAAGAAGGAAGAAATATCTCCCGAAACAATGTTCTGTCTGTCGCCGAAGCCTGTTGCGATAACGGTTACTACCATCTCCTCATCATCGGGATCATCTTCTTTGAGATCAACACCGAAGATGATGTTTGCGTTCTCCGCAGCCGCCGCGCGAACGATGCCTGCTGCAGTATCAATTTCCTCAAGTCCTACGTCCGCAGGAGCCTTGATGCATATAATAACGCCTGTTGCACCGTCAATGGTAGATTCAAGAAGCGGACTTGTGATAGCTGCCTTGACAGCCTGCTCGCCTCTGTCCTTGCCCTTTGCTCTGCCGATACCCATATGAGCATGTCCGGCATTCTTCATTACTGCTGTAACGTCTGCAAAGTCAAGGTTGATAAGCGCAGAGTTAACGATAAGGTCCGAAATACTTCTTACGCCGTCAACAAGAACGTCGTTTGCAATCTTAAAGCCGTTTGCAAGGGTAATCTTTTCTGTCGAAACGTTTTTAAGTCTCTCGTTTGGAATAATAACAAGACTGTCAACGTGGCCTGCAAGTTCCGCAATACCTGCCTCTGCCTGCTGCATACGGTGTCTGCCCTCAAATGCGAAAGGCTTTGTTACGATACCGACCGTAAGAATATCCTTTGAATGTGCTATGTCAGCGATAATGGGAGCCGCGCCTGTACCTGTGCCGCCGCCCATACCGGCTGTGATAAATACCATCTGTGTATCCTGAAGAAGCTCCTCAATCTGGTCGCGGCTTTCCTCTGCCGCCATCTTACCGATTTCGGGGTTGGCGCCTGCGCCTCTGCCGGCTGTAACCTTCTCGCCTATCTGAAGTGTGTCTGCCTTTGAGAAGCAAAGAGCCTGTTTATCAGTATTTACAGCTATAAGCTGAACGCCGTCAATACCCTGCTCAACCATACGGTTGATAGCGTTTCCGCCGCCGCCGCCTACGCCGATAACCTTGATATTGGTTACATCCTTGTAAGTGTTATCTACCTCGAACTGCATTTTTGTACCTCCTGCGTTTGATATATTTTCAGTATCGTTTTCTGTAACTGTTGTTTTGGTGCGAGCCATTTTTGCCCTCCTGTTTTTTCACATTATTTCACACAATACATATCTATAGAAATACTATTTTATTGTATTTTAGCACATTATTTTTACAATTTCAACATTTTTTTAAAATTTATCGTTCTTCTGTCAAGTAAATTACTTTACAGCGTTTTTCGAGGAGCCGTGCAGGAATCCGTTTTACGCTGCCGTAACGGTCTGTTCCGCAGGCTGTTCCTCCGTCTGAATTTCGGGTGCTGCGGTCGTTTCCTCATCATCCGTTTCGTTGACAAAAGCTTTATTCTGAATCGTAAAGTCAATTACGCCCTCAAATGAAGGGTCCTCCGTGCTGAGTCTGTCAAGAGTTGCCTTGATAAACGCGGCGTTCTCCCTGAAGGAGCTCAGACTTCCGATTTTCAGCTTTATTCTGTTGTCAAACTGAAGTTTGTTGTTAAGCCTGTCCGTAACGTCTATGCCGGATATTCTGTCAATTCCGTTCTCGCTTAGTATTTTGCATATACCGTTAAGCACGGTAATGTTTTCGGGGTCCTCAAACTCAACAACCGAGCCGCTTTCATAGGACACAACGGGGCTGGTGCTTATGACGGCAACCTTCTCGTCTATTGCCTGAGCGTGTTCCTCAAGTACCTTGCACGAGGAATTAAGTATCACATACTCGTCGCCGTTGTCTATTGCAAGCGCGGCGCTTGCCGCCTTGACATTAAGCGTAACCTTGCCCGTAAGACTTCTCTTGATGCCGAGCGACTCGACATAGGGCAGAGCCTTCTCGACCTTTGCGCTGATATTTTCCTTGCTGAAGGTAAAGAGGTTATCCCCCGTCTTGAGTTCGGTTGCCGCAATTATCTCCTCATGGCTGTATATCTCGTCGCCCGTAACGGCAAACGAGCCAATTTTGAAGAAAACCGACACCGAAATTATTATCGCAACGGCAATAAGCGCAATTATACCGAGCGAATAGAGAATCAGCCGTTTCTGACGGCGTTTTTTCTCTCTCGCCTTTGTTTTCATACTTCGGATTTCATCCCTCGAATAAGACTGTCTCGGGTAATCCGTGCGTCTGTCGGCGGTTCTTCTCTGCGAGGAACGTTTTTGCTGTGTTCTTCGGCGTGAACCGTCAGTTCGTCTTTCGTCCATTTTTATCTACCTTTTTTATTTCCGCTCCGAGCGAAGCGAGAACCTTTTCGGGCTCCTCATAGCCCCTGTAAATGTGTTCCGCTCCCGTCACGGTGCTTTTTCCCTGTGCCTTCAGCGCGGCGGTAATAAGGGCAAAGCCGCCTCTTAAATCCCGCGCCCTGACTCTTGCGCCGCACAGAGTCCGGACACCTTCAATAACGGCAATTCTGCCCTCGGTGTGAATCACGGCTCCCATGCGCACAAGCTCGCCTGTGTGTTTAAATCTTGATTCAAATATATTCTCTATGACTGCCGACGTTCCGTCCGCAACGCTCAGCGCGGCGGTCATCGGAGCCTGAATATCCGTAGGAAAGCCGGGGTACGGCATAGTACGGATAATTCGTACTCTTTTAAGTCTTTCCGGAGCGTTTAAAAGCACCGAATTTCTTTCCGTTACAATACTGCATCCCATTTCCCGAAGGACGGGAATTACCGCGCCTATATGGGCGGGCTTCAGATTATTCAGTCTGAGGCTTCCTCCCGTAACAGCCGCCGCAAGCAAATAGGAACAGCCTGCAATACGGTCGGTCATAACCGTATATTCTGCGGAATGCAATTCCTTGACTCCCGTAATATATACCGTGCTCTCCCCTGCGTTTGCGATTCTCGCTCCGCAAAGATTCAAAAAGTCCGCAAGGTCTTTTATTTCGGGTTCGCGCGCGGCATTGTGAATTACCGTAGTCCCCTGCGTTACGCTCGCAAGCAAAAGCAGATTTTCGGTTGCACCGACGCTCGGAAAAGGCAGAGTTATATTTGCGGGACGAAGCCCGTTCGGAATACGGAAGCTTAACTTCCCGCATTTTTCCGTAAGCTCTGCGCCGAGCTGTTCTGCGGCGCTTATGTGTATATCTATCGGTCTGAGTCCTATTTCACAGCCTCCGGGAGCCGAAAGCACGGCTTTGCCCGTACGCCCGAGTATGGCGCCGAGAAACATTACCGAGGAACGCATCTCGTGCATAAGACTTTCCGATATTTCGCTCGAAGTTACCGTTTCGGAATTAACCGTTACCGTGTGCCCTTCTCTTTTTACTTTACAGCCGAGTTTTCTGAGTATTTCAAGCGCGGCTTCGACATCCGAAAGATACGGACAGTTATGTATGACGTTCTCCCCTCGCGCCGTAACCGTTGCGGCAAGAATCGGGAGCACGCTGTTTTTGGAGCCCTGAACGGTCAGCTCTCCCGTCAGCCGTCTCGAGCCCTCTATGATTATTTCGCTCATTTTGAACACCTCGCAAAGCATAAGGCAGAAATATCTGCTTTTTATACTATGCAGGGTGCCGCGTATTTGTTAACCGATTAAGTCCTCTATAACCTCACAGATTTTTTCGGCTGAATTCATTACCGCAATTTTCTTTGCGTTTTCTCCGAAGCGCCTGAGCATCTCGGGGTTGTATGCAAGTTCTTTAACGGTTTCGAGAAGTCTGCCGTCATGAAGGTCTTTTTCTTCAATTACCCTTGCCGCGTCGTTATCGACAAGCGTCATCGCATTGTGGTACTGATGATTCTCGGCAACATTGGGAGACGGTATGAGAATTGACGCTCTGCCCACCGCCTCAATTTCGGACAGTGAGGACGCTCCCGCTCTGCTGATAACAAGGTCGGAAGCCGCAAGGCAGATGTCCATATCGTCAATGTATTCCCTTACGGTAACATTGGTGCCGACGCCCGTTTTAACGCCGTTCTCACGAAGCTTTGCAGGTACCCATGTGCCGTATTTTCCCGTCGAGTGCATAAACACAAGTCTCTTGTCGGAACACAGCTCAGTTATGACCTCAACCATATTTTCGTTGATTGTCTTTGCGCCGAGACTGCCTCCCATGGAGAGTATCATTATCTGACTCTCTCCCACGCCGAGCTTTGCGCGCGCAAAGTCGCGGTCCGCGTCAAAAATCTCGCGGCGTACGGGAAGTCCCGTAATAATCGGTTCATTTTTGGGAGCAAGGTATTTTTCCGCCTGTTCCACGGTAAGCATTACTCTGTCAACGTCCTTTGCGAGAGCCTTGTTGGTAACTCCGGGAAAGGCGTTTTGCTCGTGGATGGCGGTCTTTATGCCCATTTTGTGCGCGGTTCTGACAACGGGTCCGCTGACGTAGCCTCCGAAGCCGATAACCGCATCGGGACAAAACTCCCGAAGTATCTTCTTTGTCTCCGAAGTTGACTTCAGAACAAGACCGAGAGTTCTGATATTTTTTATAACGTTTTTAACGCTGAGCTTTCGCTGAAAGCCCGCAATATGTATCGTTTTAAATTCGAATCCCGCCTGAGGAACAAGACGTGATTCCATATGCTCCTCGGTGCCGATAAAGAGAATCTCGGCATCGGGATTTCTGCTTTTAAGACAGCCCGCTGCTGCAAGTGCAGGGTTTATGTGGCCGCCCGTACCGCCTGCGGCAAATACAACTTTCATCACTTTTCCTCCGGTTTATAATTCCTTATTTTTTAGCAAGTCTTGAATACCGTGAAACTGCCAGCACTATTCCCATTTCGCCGAGCAGCATAACAAGCGAAGTGCCTCCGTAACTGAAGAAGGGAAGGCTTATTCCCGTATTGGGAATCGTATCGGTAACAACGCCGATATTCAGAGCCGTCTGAAGCCCTACCTGAAATGCGATTCCTATGCAGAGGAAGGAACCGAATCTGTCTCTTGAGTGAATTCCTATTTTAATCGCTCTGTAAATAAGATAAACAAAGATGAGCAATATGGCAGTTGCCCCTACAAAACCAAGCTCCTCGCACACTATTGAAAAAACAAAGTCGTTCTGCGGCTGTGAAACAAACATATGCTTCTGCTTTGAGTTTCCGAGCCCTACTCCGAAAAGTCCGCCCGAGCCGATGGCATAAAGCGAGTTATTTGTCTGCCAGCGTCCGTCGCCGGGGCTGTATGTCTTGTCAACCCACAGCTTGATACGTTCAGCCGCATACTCGCCGAGTATTTCGGGACGGAATATGACTATTGCTACCGCAATCACGCCTAAAACCACAAGCAGTATAAACCAGTGCTTACGGAATTCTCCGAGGAACATCATGGCAACGCCGATTCCTAATACAAGCAGCGCGCCCGAAAGGTGATGCTCGGCATAAATAAGTCCTGCCGTAACCGCGATTATTGCCGCATAAAAGCACATAAGCGCAAACGAGTCATAAATTCTTATTCTGCCGTTTGTATTCTGCTCGACCTTTTTTGCAAAGGACGATTTATTAAAGCCCTTGCCTATTATGCGCATATGGTTTTTTTCCATACTGTACGCGCAGAAAATTATTATAGCGAATTTTGCTACCTCCGAAGGCTGGAAGGAAAACGGTCCGAGCGGTATCCAGCGGTGGAAGTCGCCGAATTTTGCGGGAATTACGCGCGCAACTACCAACAGAAGCCATGTAAGCGCAAGAATCGGCTTTGCAAAAACTCTTAAATACTGATAATTGATTTTTGAAACCGCAAGCATAGCCGCAACACCGATTACGGCAAAGATTAACTGCCTTTTAAAGAAGTAGGCGCTGTCGCCGTGTTCTCTGTAATATGCGTAGGTGTAGCTCGCAGAGAAAAGCATAACAAGACCTATGGAAAGTATGACCAGAACCGCCAGGAAGAAGGGCAGGTCAAAGCTTCCCACTGCCATATACTGTTTAAGCCGTTCCCAGAGTCCGCCCTTTGCGGGTTTTCTCTGCGCCGGTGCTTTTCTCTTAGCCGCAGTATTATCCATTATGCTTTACTCCTTAATAAGATTTCCGATTATTTCTGACCGAACCAGAACAGCGCAACGCCGACTATACAGCCGATTATGTTGATAAGAGAAAATACGATAACAATTTTAACCTCTTTCCATCCGCACATCTCAAAATGATGGTGGATAGGTGCCATCTTGAAAATGCGCTTACCGTGCGTTGCTTTGAAGTATCCTATCTGAAGCACGTCGGACAGCATTTCGATTACATATATTATACCCAGGAAAAGTATGATTAACGGCGCGTCTATCGCATAAGCGAGTGCTACAACCATTCCGCCGAGGAACATTGAGCCCGTGTCGCCCATCATTACCTTTGAAGGGTGCCAGTTCCAGATTAAGTATCCCGCGCAGGCTCCTGCAAGGCAGGCGGCGAGAATTCCGACTCCGAAAAAGCCCTTGAGTACGGCTATTACAACAAACGCCGCAGCAGCAGTTACGGTTACGCTTGCGCAAAGTCCGTCAACACCGTCTGTAAAGTTAACTGCATTTACAGTCAGATAGATTACAGCCATACCGAATATCCAGAAAAACCATTTGAGGTCAACATTGCCGACAAAGGGTATCTGCATAAAAGTATTGCCGGACATAAACAGCGCGCCGAGATAAGCGAGCATAAGCGCTATCTGCGCTATTGACTTCTGCGTGATGGTAAGTCCGAGATTTCTCTTTTTAACTACCTTGATATAGTCGTCGGCAAAGCCGATAAGACCGAAGCCGAGAGCCATTATAATACCTGCAAAAATCTTGACCTTGACGCTGTCTGCCACAAGACTGTCGCCGACGAGAAGGTGTCCGCCGAGAAGTCTGTCCGTAATCATAACGCCCGCAAAGGTTACAAGCGAGCTGACAATAAACATAATGCCGCCCATTACGGGTGTGCCCTGCTTTGACTTGTGCCACGCGGGACCTATGTCAAGTATCGTCTGTCCGAATTTAAGTTTTCTCAGCCACGGTATGAGCACAAAGCCGAGAAGAGCCGCTATTGCGAAGCTCAGAACCAATGCAAATATTATACCAACGCTCAGTTTCATTTATTATTCCACTCCTTATAGAGCATTTCTATTACTTCCTCAAGCTTCATTCCCCTGCTTGCTTTAAAAAGAACAGCATCGCCCTTTTTAAGCGTTTCTTTAAGAGAATTGAAAAGCTCTGCTTTATCTGTAAAGGCTTTTGCTTTTACACCTCTGTCTGCGGCTTCACTGCAGATTTTCTGCGCCTCTGTGCCGTAGGTAAAGAGCAAATCGACCTTTTTATCAGCCGCATATATGCCTATCTCTCTGTGAGCCGTGTCCGAATAGTCGCCTAGTTCAAGCATATCGCCGAGTACGGCAATAGTTCTTTCGGCGCTGACCGACTTGAGTGCGTTTATAGCCGCCCTCTGAGAATCGGGACTTGCATTATAGCAGTCCTCAATTACCGTAATACCGTTTATTTTCTTTATCCTCTGTCTCATACCCGACGGCTCATATTCGCTGAGCGCCTCGGCTATCAGAGTCGGCTCGATTCCGAGTTCAAGTCCTGCGGTAAAAGCCGCAAGCGCGTCATAAACGTTATGAATTCCCACAGTCGGAATTGTAACGCTTTGCTTTTTGCCGTCAAAGAGTACGTCAAATCGGGTTTCGCTTTCTTTTTCCTCTATATTCTCTGCGCGGACATCGGCATTTTTACTGTCTATACCGAAGCCGACAATTCTGTAATCGTCCCTTTTGACTTCCGAAAGCTTGTCGTTGTCAATATTCAGAATAAGCGGCGAGCCCTTCTTCATACCGTCGAGAATTTCAAGCTTTGCCTTGAGAATTCCGTCTCTTGAGCCAAGATGCTCAATATGGGAAACGCCGATATTCGTGATGATTCCTATATCGGGAAGCGCCGTTTTTGTCAGCGCGGAAATCTCCCCGAAAGCGCTCATTCCCATTTCTATAACAGCCGCGTTATGCGTTTCGTCAAGAGTAAACAGCGTGCGCGGAAGTCCTATCTCGTTGTTGAGATTACCCTGAGTTTTAATCGCGTTGAATTTCTTTGAGACAACGGCGTAGGTCATTTCCTTGGTTGTCGTTTTACCGACGCTGCCCGTAAGTCCGATAACGGTAACGGGAAGCGACTTTCTGTAGTTTTTTGCAAGTTCAAGAAAAGCCTTTTTTGTATCCTCAACATAGATTACGGGAATACCGCACTCTACCTTTTTATGGCATACAACCGCGGCGGCGCCGTTCTTTTCTACGTCGGGAATAAAACCGTGCGCGTCAAACCTCTCTCCGACAATGGCAAAAAACAGAGTCGTGCCGTTTATCTGTCTTGAATCAATGCTCACGTTGTCGATAAGGATTCCGGCGTCGCCCTCAAGCGTACCGCCGCACCACTCGGCAACCGTTTTTAAATCTAACGCTTTCATTTATATTTTGCCTTCCAGTATATCTCTTACCTTTTCTCTCTCGTCATAGTGAATCTTGCCCGTGCCGAGTATCTGATAGGTTTCGTGTCCCTTGCCCGCAAGCAGAACTATATCTCCCGCTTCGGCAATACTCATTGCGAGTTTGATTGCCTGCGTTCTGTCCTCAACGACGTGCATCTGTGCGGAACAGTTTTTCATTCCTTCAAGTATATCCTTAATAATCAAAGACGGGTTTTCCGTCCTCGGATTATCGCTCGTTACGACGGCAATATCGGATAAATCGCCTACGACCTTGCCCATCTTGGGACGCTTGGTCTTATCTCTGTCTCCGCCGCAGCCGAATACCGTAATGATTCTTCCCTCGGCGTTTTCACGCAATGAGGAAATAACATTTTCAAGTCCGTCGGGAGAGTGAGCGTAGTCTATAATCACGGTGTAGTCCGTATCGGTAGGCACTACCTCCACTCTGCCGGGAATACCCTTTGAGTCGGAAAGAGCCGTGAGAACGCTGTCAAAATCTGCGCCCGTTTCAACCGCACAGGCAGCCGCGCCCAATGAATTATACACGGTAAAATGACCGGGTATCTTAACAAACGCTCTGCCTATTCTGTCGCCGTGCAGGAACTCGTATCTGACCGAATCACGGGTACAGCGGATATTCTTTGCAAAGTAGTCGCATTCCGTACTGTTTACGCCGAAGCGGACAACCCTGCAGTCAAGTCCTTGCGTCATATACTCAGCATAGGGGTCGTCTGCGTTGACTATGGCTGTGTCGCAGATTTCAAAGAGCTTTTTCTTTGCATTTTTATAATTTTCAAAGGTTTCGTGATAGTCGAGATGGTCCTGCGTAAGGTTGGTAAACATCGCAATACTGAAACGGCATCCGTCAACCCTGCCCTGCGCGAGAGCCTGAGAAGAAACCTCCATAATACAGTATTCGCAACCGCTGTCAACCATTTCTCTGAAAAGCGACTGAAGTTCCTTGCTGTCGGGTGTGGTAAGCGACGAAGTGTATTCCCTGTCGCCCGTAATATTCTTTACTGTACCTATAAGTCCCGATTTTACGGAAAGTCTGTCAAAGATATTCTTTATAAGGAAGGTTGTCGTGGTTTTTCCGTTTGTGCCCGTAATGCCGATAAGCTTCAGCTTTTCGGCGGGGTTGCCGTAAAAGGCGGCGCATATTCTCGAGTAGGCGTCTCTTGTATTCTCTGTTACTATCTCGTTGGGAAGCCCGAGCCTTCTCTCGGTAACAACGGCGGCGGCGCCCTTGGAAAGCGCCTCCTCGGCTACGCTGTGCCCGTCAAAGCGCGCGCCCTTAATGCACACGAAAACACAGCCGGGAGAAATCTCGCCCGATTTATCGGTTACATCGAGTACCTCGACATCTGTATATTCACTTGTGGTTCTGACATTTTCCAAAAGCCGGGACAGTTTCATAATTTTCTCCGTTTTACTTATCAGTCCTGAACATTGACGGTAGTCTTGAAATAGACCGTGATAACGCTTCCGATTTCCGCCTCGGTGCCTGCGTCAATGCTCTGTCTGTATGCGGTAACCTCGCTTGCGTTGGTGGTACCCGCAAACCTTATATTAAAGCCCGAATTAACGGCTGCTTTATTTGCCTGCGACATAGTCATATTTGTAAGGTTGGGAACAACCGCCGTCTGTTTACCCGCGTCTCCGTCGGTATAGAGAACGATTACGCCGCCCGAACGTATCTGCGTGCCTGCCGAGGGCGACTGAGAAACAACCTCGCTGCCGTTTCCGACAACCTTTACCGTGTATCCCGCCGCAAGGCTTCTTGCCTGAGCAACGGTCTTGCCTGCAAGTGAAGGCGTTGTGGACGAAATGTTCTTCATTTCTGAATCCTCATACTGAGGTTCAATGTTGAGGTAGGTCATAACCTTCTCAAGAATTTCGCCGCCTATGGGAGCGGCAACAACGCCGCCGCCGTGAGCGCCTTCGGGCTCGTCAATGGCTATAAGAATTGAAATCTTGGGATTATATGCGGGAGCAAAGCCTGCAAAGGAGGCGATATAAGCGCCTTCCTTACCTATTTTTTCACTCGTACCCGTCTTGCCTGCAACGTGATAGCCCGCAACGTATGCGTTTTTACCCGTGCCCCTTGAAACAACCTGCTCCATCATATCGGCTACGGTTGCCGCGGTCTTTTCCGAAATAACCTGTCTTTTCGGTACGGGACTTGTCTTGCTGATTACGTTTCCGTCATCATCAACAACGCTGTCAACAATGTAAGGCGTCATCAGCTTACCGCCATTGGCTATCGCGTTTACCGCTGTTATCATCTGAATAGGCGAAACCTGGAAGGTCTGGCCGAAGGAGCTTGACGAAAGCTCTGCAAGTCCCATTCTCTCAAGAGAGTGGTAAGTGGAGTTTGCAACGGGCTTTGCCTCTGCGGGCAGGTCAATACCCGTCTTTTCGGTAAGTCCGAAAGCTTCAAAGTATTTATAGAAGTTCTCTTTGCCGAGCTTCTGTCCTATCGTGATAAAGAAGGGGTTGCAGGAATTCATAAGTCCCTGCGTAAGACTTTCCGTTCCGTGTCCGCCCGCCTTCCAGCATTTCTGATAGTGGTCGAGAACCTGTATTCCGCCGACGCAGGTATATGTCGTGTCAAGGTTGACAACGTTTTCCTCAAGAGCCGCCGAAACGACTATCGTCTTGAAAACCGAGCCGGGCTCGTAGGTGTCGGATATAGTTCTGTTTCTCCACTGAGAAATTCTTGCGTTTTTGGTTTCCTCGTTCTTCTGCGCCTCGTCCTCCATCTCGTCAATTTTGGCGGCGAGAATCTGGTCGGCTATCGAGTAAGGAGCGTTGAGGTCAAAATCGGGTTTGCTCGTCATGGCGAGAATTGCGCCCGTGTCAACGTCCATAATAATTCCGTAAGCATACTTTGCGCCCGTGTCCTTGAGCGCACGGTCAAGACTCTGCTCGAGATGGAACTGAATAACCTCGTCAAGAGTCAGCACAAGATTTGAACCCTGCTGGGCCTCATAGGTCATTTCATACTCGCTGTCCATCTTTTTCTGATAAGCGTTTTTAGCGGTAATGATTCTGCCCGAAACGCCCGTCAGTTCGCTGTTGTATGACTGCTCAACTCCGCCTATTCCATTGTCGTCGGAGTCAACAAAGCCGATAATGTTGGATGCAAAATCCGAGTAAGGATAGTATCTCTTTGTGTCGGGGTCTATCTGAATAATCTCCGAAATCTTCTGCTTTTTATGTTCATTGAGGAAGGCGTCGATAGTTTCCTTGACGTTCTCCTCAACCTCGCTTTGAATTCTGTAATAATTACTGCCGGCCGCTTTTTTCTCATCAATGGTTGCAGAGAGTTCCTCCGCATCGCGTCCGAACTGCTCGCTGAGAATCTGAACGACGAGTTTCTGCTGCTCGTCGGTTTTAATTGCCGAGGGGTTGACGTAAACAAGCCATGCCGAAGCGCTCTTTGCGAGGATATTCATATTGGAATCGTAAATGGTTCCTCTCTCGGCAGAAATCTCGGTGTCGAGAAGCTGACCCTTTTCTGCCTTGAGCTTATACTCCTCGCCCTTAACTATTCCGACGCGGAACAGAGAACAGATACAGGCAATAAAGCCAAGCAAAAGAATATAGAGCACGACGGTCGCTCGTATGCTCAGATTTTTTGCAGAATTATTATCCATTTTGCCTGTCTCCTTTTACCGAAATTCACAAAAAAAGCTCATATAAGATACAACAACGAGAGTTAAGACATTTACTTAACCCTCGTTGTATATTATTTAATTATTTGCTCATATATTCCATTACTCTGGAAATAACGGAGCCGTTTGACGAATTGAGTTTTTTGTTGCCCGAAAGCACTATTTTATCCTCTCCCGAGAGGTCGATATATTCAATTTGGTTGCCTTCCATCTTGACCATGCCGAGGTTGGTAATTGCATACTCCTCAACATTTTTAAGCGATATTACGGAATCTATTTCCATATTAAGACGGACGTTCTCACTCTCTGCAGCCGTTATCTGAGCGTTGAGACTGAGAATTTCTCTGTCAAGCTCGTCGCCCCTGAATCTGCCGACTAAAAGCATGGCGATCATTACTATAAACAGAGCTGCGAGTCCGATAGCCACTACGGTCTGTCTTGCCGTTACGGTCATTTCCTTTTTGACCTGTTCGTATGTCTTTTTCGGCTTTTCAACTATTTCAAGCTTAGGCTTGCGGACCGCTTTTGCCTTTTTAGGCGCAGGCGCTATTTTGCGTGCCGCGGTTGACTGTGTCGGCTCAAAAAGAGCGAAGTCATATTCGTCAAACCTGCGATATCTGACATTTGCCGCCATACTCTCTCCCTTTCTTAATATTTTTTCAGTCCTTTATTTTTTCGACTGTACGAAGTCTTGCGCTGTGGGAACGCGGATTTGCTTCAAGCTCTTCCGTATCGGGCGCAAGCCCCTTTATAACTACCTTTGCCCTCGGAGTCTTTCCGCACACACAAACAGGAAAGTCCCTGGGGCAGGTACAACCCTGTGCAAACAGGTTGAATCTCTGCTTAACCATTCTGTCCTCAAGCGAGTGGAAGGTTATTACGGAAAGCCTGCCTCCGACCCTCAGACAGTCAAACATACTGTCAAGTGCCGTATCAAGCTGCTCGAGTTCGCCGTTGACTGCAATTCGGAGAGCCTGGAAGGTTCTCCTGGCAGGGTGCGAATCTCTCATCGCCTTCTGCGGCATTGACTGCTTAATTATTTCTGTAAGTTCAAATGTTGTGTTAACAGGCTTCTGCTGCCTGTAGCTTATTATATTGTTCGCTATGCGGTTGGCGTATCTCTCCTCGCCGTATTCGCGGAGAATTCTTGTAAGCTCGCCTACCGAAAGCGTATTTACAAGGTCCTTTGCCGAAACGCCCTGCTTGCTCATTCTCATATCAAGCTGTGCGTCCTTGTGAAATGAAAAGCCCCGTGAAGCCTCGTCAAGCTGATACGAGCTCACTCCCAGGTCGGCAAGGATTCCATCGGCTCTTTTGTCCGAAAGGATTTCCTTTATATTATTAAATGTATTATGCACTACCCTGACTCTACCGTCATTTCCGAAGCGCCCTTCGAGTATCTCAACGGCGTCGGGGTCTCTGTCAATGCAGATAAGACGTCCGTGCTCATTAAGATTGCCGAGTATCTCTGCCGAGTGTCCTCCGCCGCCTGCGGTGCAGTCAACGTAAAGCCCGTCCGGCTTAATCCTCAGCGAATCGATTGTCTGACGGAAAAGTACGGGTATATGATTAAATTCCATATCAGTTTATAACTGTCGGGAAGGTATCCGAAATCGTATTGAGCTTTTCCATTTCCTTTGCATAGGTTGCAGCGTCCCAGATTTCTATTCTGTTGCCTACGCCGATAACGGTAACCTCTTTTTTAAGGTGCGCGCCCTCGCACATACGGCTGTCGAGAGTTATTCTGCCCTGCTTGTCGGTTTCAACCTTATCGACATTGGAAAAGAAGAAACGCTGATAAGCCGCATTACGGGTTTCCATTGCCTCACGGCATTTGATTTCCCATTCTTCCTCGCCGTAAACCGCGATGAAGTTCTCTCTGGGGTCAAAGTAAAGATAGAAGCTGTCGCCGAGTTCCTGACGATACTTTGCAGGGATGAACAGACGCTTCTTGGCATCAATGGTATAATCATAGGTCTTATAGTAAAATTCCACGTCCGTTACCCCCCTTTCGTTTTTTTCAGGAACATAGTGGGCGTTTAAACCACAGATTTCTACTTTTGTGGGTAAATTCCCCACCTGTTTTCTAAATTATAATACGCCTGAGCAAAAAAATCAAGCGTTTTTATGAAATTTTTATAAAATTTTCTGTTAAATTTTGGTTGATTTTAAGCCGTTTTCAGAGAGTGTAAAGTAAAAGCACCCTATGTTGTATCTCAACACAGGGTGCTTACTATATATTGTATTTTATTCAGCATTAAGAAACTGAGCGTCTATTATTCCGGAAACAAAATTATTTATATATTCAACGCTGAAAGCGTTCTCTTTAAGTCTGGACGCCTGCTTTTTGGCAAGCTGATCGGTATATTGGCTCAGCAGATAAACCTGAACATCGTCAACTCCCCTGACATAGTGGGTAACCGTGGGGAGAAATTTTACGTTGCTTATCGTTATGCTGTTGTTTGCAAAGTCCTTGGTAACGGTGTATTTAATCATACCGCCTACCACCCTTGCGGGCGTATTCTGCTGAGAAATGAAATTGCCAAGCGAGAAGGCGACGAGAGTTCTGCCGCCGTCGTCTCTGTCAATAAACTCGACGGGCTGAATAACGTGGGGATGGTGTCCTATTATGACATCCGCACCCCAGTTCGCCATCTTGACGGCGAGATTTCTCTGGTCCTGCGTGGGCGTTGTCTGATACTCGTTGCCCCAGTGAATATTGACGAGCACCATATCGCATTCCGCTTTTGTCTTTTCTATCTTGGCTTTTATAACGTCCTCCTCGGAGGAGTAGATTATACGAAGCTCGCTGTCCGCAGGAAGCGAAAGACCGTTTGTATATTGAGTAATACCTATAAGACCGATTTTAAGTCCGTTTGACTCAATGAATTCCACCGCGTCTCTCTCAGCCGCATTTTTATATGCGCCCGTTCTTGTAACGGACTCTATCGAATCCCAATACGCTATCGCCTCGGAAAGACCCTTTGAGGTCTTGTCAAGCATATGGTTGTTTGCCATGGCTATAACGTCAAAGCCGGCTTTGACTATTTCGCTGCCGACCTCCTTGGGGGAGTTAAACAGCGGATAACCCGAGGGCGCATAGCTCTCTGCAATAACGGTTTCCTGATTTATTGTGGCAACGTCAGCCGCCGAAACGGTATCGACTATGTTTCTGTAACAAAGAGAGAAGTCATAACCGTTGCCGCCTGCTCTGGCTTTTGCCTGCTCGTAAATTCCGTCATGTATAAGATTATCGCCTGCCGAAATAAAATTAACGCTTATCTGTCTTGTGTCGGCTTCGGTTGTCTGCTCCTGTGTCGTAACCTCTGCCGAGACAGGCACGGACTTCTCGCCGACCTTGTCCCCGAAAGCGACTACAATTCCGAAAAGCACTACAACCGTCAGCACAAGCGCAAAGAATATTCTTGCTTCCTTATTTCTCATCATTTACCCCCAAAAAGCGTCCTTTATTTTGCAAACTTCCTGTTGTATCTGTCTATTGAGTCCTCGATAATATCAACCGCGGAAAGAACTCCCTTAACCTCGTCAATGTCGGTTGACTTGCCCTCAAGGGTTTTATAGACCGAGAAGAAATGCTGCATTTCCTGAAAAATATGCGCAGGCAGCTGTGAGATGTCCCTGTACTCGTTATACGTCGGGTCATTAAAGGGAATCGCTATAATTTTATAGTCGGCCTCTCCCCCGTCAAACATTGAGATTACGCCTATCGGGTAGCAGGTAACGAGGGCCATGGGCTCTATCTGTTCGGAGCAGAGGACAAGTACGTCAAGCGGGTCGTTGTCATCCGCATAGGTTCTCGGAATAAAGCCGTAGTTTGCAGGATAGTGCGTCGAGGTGTAAAGAACGCGGTCAAGACGCAGCATACCCGTTTCCTTGTCAAGCTCATATTTCATTTTACTGCCCTTGCTGATTTCAATTACGGCGTCAAACTTTTTTCTCGTAATTCTTGCAGGATCAATATCGTGCCAAATATTCATTATTTCACAACTCCTTTATACTCCTCAATAAGCTGATTTCTTACCCTCCATAGCTCCTTTGACAAATCGACATAGTATTTATGAGGATTTTCAAAGCGCTTGACCTCGTCCCAGAGGGTGTCAATCTGCTCGGAGCAGTACTCTCTGATTTCCTCAAGACTCGGCTCGTCATATACGCATTTTCCGTTTTCAAAAATTTTAACGAGAAGCGGACGAACTACAAAGCTCTCAACGTCCTTGCGCTTCCATGTGAAGTCGGGGTCAAACAGCGTATACGGCTTGGTCTCGTCAACGGTTTCCCCGTCAAGGGTAAGCACATCCGCTATCGCCTTGCCCGAATTCATATCAAAAAGTCTGTAAACGCTCTTTGATGACGGAATTGTAATTTTGCTGACATTTTCCGAAAGATTTATCTTGGGTATTACCTTGCCGTCCTTCTCGACCGCACAGAGCTTATATACTCCGCTGAAAAGAGGGCTGGACGCAGAAGTTATCAGCCTCTCGCCGACAATAAAGCAGTCAACCTTTGCCCCCTGAGAAACCATATCGCCGATAAGGTACTCGTCAAGCGAATTCGACGCCATAATGTCGCAGTCGGGATAGCCCGCCTCGTCAAGCATCTTTCTGGCGCGCTTTGACAGATAAGTTATATCGCCCGAATCAATTCTGACGCTCTTCGGTCTTTTGCCCATAGGCAGAAGCACGTTGTCAAACGCCTTAATCGCATTCGGGATGCCCGAACGGATTGTGTCATAGGTATCCACCACAACGGAACACTCGTCGGGATAGCGCTTTGCATACTCGCAGAAAGCCTCGTATTCAGAGTCGAACATCTGAACCCAGCTGTGTATCATGGTGCTTACGCACGGGATACCGAATTCCATCTCGGGAACCAGCCCCGAGGTCATGGAACAGCCGCCTATATATGCCGCCCTCGCGCCGTAAACTGCCTGCGAGGTTCCCTGCGCCCTTCTTGTGCCGTACTCGGCGACAACCGTTCCGTGAGCCGCGCGTACAAGTCTGTTTGCCTTGGTTGCAATAAGACTCTGCTGATTTATCAGCATAAGCAGCGCCGTCTCTATAAGCTGAGCCTGAACTACGGGTCCTCTGACCTTTACAACGGGCTCGTTAGGGAATATGGGCGTTCCCTCGGGTACCGCCCAGACGTCGCAGGTAAATTTAAAATCTTTTAAATACTCAAGGAAGCTTTCGCTGACTCCCTTGCCTCTGAGGAATTCAATATCCTCCTCGGAGAATTTAATATTTTTTAGATACTCGATAACCTGCGAAAGACCTGCCATTACAGCAAAGCCGCCCCTGTCGGGCACCTTGCGGAAGAAAAGGTCAAAATAGGCTATGGTATCACGCGACGGACTGTTAAAAAAGCCGTCCGCCGTCTTAATCTCGTAAAATTCCGTAAGCATTGAAAATACATTGAATTTATCTGTCACAGTCAAGCACCTCTTTTAATAGAAATTATATCATATTATTTTTACTATGGCAAACACTTATTGCATATAAACGAGAATTGTTTTATAATATCCTGCGTAACAACAAAAGGAGAGAAAATATGCTGAATTTTATTGCCGTATTGATTTTTGCGTTTGCCGTATTCTCGCTTGTTTCGGTAAAATGCGGATTTTACAAAACGGAATATGACAGCCGCAACGCCCGACACAATGCGCTTATGGTTTTGGGCGCAGTTCTGCTCGGCTGTTTTAGTTTAGTTATTTTTTATCTATTAAAAGAAAACTCTCTGATGTACCCCTTCGCAAAGCCCCTGATAAACTGCAACCCTTATGAGCAGATGTTTGATGCGCTGATGAAAAAGCAGCTTTACCTTGACATAGAACCCGAGGAAGCGCTGCTGCGTATGGCTAACCCCTATGATACGGAGTTAAGGAATTCTCTGGGCGTCAGCTATCTCTGGGACAGAGCGTTTTATAACGGGCATTACTATTCGTACTTCGGTATTGCTCCGCTGATACTTATTTACTTCCCGTTTTACTTTATCACGGGAAAGGTTCCCGCGCCGCAGACGGTATGCCTTATCATAAGTCTTGTTTTCATCCCCCTTTGCACCGCCCTTACGGTCAGGGTCGGCAGAGTTTTTGCAAAAAAGGTAAACTTATATATACTGTTCTTTTCGGTCTTTGCTTGCACCTCGGGAAGTCTTATCTTTATGGTGCAGTCAAGCGCGGACTTCTATTATATAGCGGTTGCCTCGGGACTTCTTTTCCTTGCGGCGTTTCTGTATTTCACGGTCTGCGCGCACGAAAAAGACGAATACAAAAAGAAAGCGTTGTATTTCTTTTTGTCGGGAATAAGTCTCGTGCTTCTCACGGCGTCAAGACCGAATCTTGCGATTTATTTTGTTACTGCAGTTCCCGTCTATCTGTCGGTGCTTTTCGGTAAAGAATTCAAAATATCGGAAAAGGCGGTTCAGGTGCTGTCCTTTGCCGTCCCCGTAACGGCAGGCGCCGCGGCGATAATGTATTATAATTACGCGAGATTCGGCAGCGTATTTGAATTCGGCGCGACCTATCAGCTGACGGTGCATGACGTCGGGGACTACTCCTTCTCCCCTGCTCTGATAATGCCTGCGCTGTATTTTTACTTCTTTAAAATGCCGAGGTTTACCTCGGAAGCGCCGTTCCTCGAGCTGCCGTTTATCAGACCCGACACAGGCAGCAAATATCTCTATGTTACCTCAACCGTCGGCGCTTTTGCCTTTTTGCAGAACTGGGTTTGCGTTTTCTCTCCCGCCGTACTTACGGGACAGAAGGACAGGGTTAAAAAGGGCTTTATTGCGCTGTCGCTTATATGCACTCTCATACTTGCATATTACGATATATGTTTTGCGGGCATCAACCTGAGATACCTTGCGGATATTTCCCTCGTTCTGATACTTGTTTCATCGGTACTGCTTGAGGATATTTATACAAATATAAAAAAGGAACAGACTAAAAAACCGGCGTATATCATTATACTGTTTTTAATGCTTCTCAGCTTTATTTTCGGACTTATGCTTGTATTGAATAACGAAAGAGATTACCTTTTTAAAAAATATTTGAAATAAAGGTCTGTTTTTTGTTGCAAAAAAGAACTCTTCGGCATATAATGTTATTAGTTAGCATATGCTAACTAAACTGTCATAACTGTATGCTGAAGGAGTTTTAAAATGTTGGCTTTAGGATTGCTCATCCCGTTTGCAGGTACGCTTCTCGGCTCTGCAACGGTGTTTTTAATGAGAAATAAAATAAACGAAAGACTTGAGAAAATACTGCTCGGCTTTGCTTCGGGAGTTATGATAGCGGCTTCGGTCTGGTCGCTGCTTATCCCGTCCATAGAGCAGTCAGGCGGCAAGGCGCTTCGCTTTTTGCCTGCCGCGGTGGGCTTTCTGTCGGGTATAGCTTTTTTACTTATACTCGACACCGTAATTCCCCATCTGCACATAAAGAGCAATTCCGAGGAAGGAATAAATACAGGGAAATTCAGCAAAACAGCCATGCTGATTTTTGCCGTAACGCTTCACAACATCCCCGAGGGTATGGCTGTCGGCGTTGCGCTGGCGGCGGCTATGGGCAGAGATTCGGGTATAACGCTCGCATCCTCCATGGCTCTTTCGCTCGGAATAGCAATACAGAATTTCCCCGAGGGCGCAATTATCTCAATGCCGTTAAAATCAAACGGCGCAGGTAAACTGAAAGCGTTTGCGCTCGGAGGACTGTCGGGCGCGGTCGAACCCGTTTTCGGTCTGATAACCCTGCTTATCACAAGCGCCGTTATTACCGCCCTGCCTTATCTGCTCGCTTTTGCCGCCGGCGCTATGATTTATGTGGTAATTGAGGAGCTTATCCCCGAGTCGCAGACGGGAAAGCACTCAAATTCGGCTACCGTAGGCGCTGCGCTCGGCTTTGTGCTGATGATGGCGCTTGACGTTCAGTTCGGATAAACAGGCATAAAAAAGCCGTACCTTCGGGTACGGCTTTCTTTTTTTGAATTATTATTCGGCATTGAGAATTGCGAAATTCTCTTTGTTTGCCTTGTAAAGATTTTTAAATACCTTATAGTTTCTGTCGTAAACCGCCTTGTTTGCGTAGTTCGGTTTAAAGCTCTTGGTTGCGGGGATGAGCTTCTTGGCATCCGTGATGTCCTTGAGAATTCCCGTACCGACGGCAATAACTATCGCCGCGCCGACAGCACCGATATTCTGCGGAGAGTCAACGGTTTCAATGGTCTTGCCCGTGATATCCGCAAGCATCTGGCAGGTAATGTCGGAAAGCGCTCCGCCGCCTACAAAACGTACTGTATCGGAGGTCTTGATTTTCTTTTCCTGCGCCTCAAGGAACCAGCGAAGGTGGAAACATACGCCCTCGGAAACGGCTCTGATAAGCTCGGATTTACCCGTGTCGAGCGAAATGTTAAAGAACATTCCTCTTGCCTTTGAGTCCTCAAACGGACAGCGGTTTCCGTGAAGCCACGGAGTAAATATGACGCCGTTTGAACCTGCGGGAACCGTATCGACAACAGCCATCATATAGTCATAAAGATTGGTATAAACCTGCTCAAAATCGCCCTTTGAATGTTTAAGGTTGTGAGTCTTGTCGAGATATATTTCAATCTCATCAAGAGCAAGGTGGTCCTTTACCCACTCAACGCACTTGCCCGCCGTTTCAAGCTCGGCAAAGTAGTTGTAATAACCGTCCTTTGCGCCGACAACGCCCGCCATCATGGCATTTGTATCAACAACCGACTTGTCGATAACCGTTGAAGCCCAGCCCGACGTGCCCTGATAGATATGAGTGTCGCCGAGTTCAACCGCGCCTGCGCCGACTCCGATAAGCGAAGAATCTCCGCCGCCGCCGAAAACAGCCGTGCCTTCCTCAAGTCCGAGTTCGGAAGCCGCCTTCTTTGTGAGTGTACCGACCTTATCGGTTGACTTGACTATCTTTGCAAGATGGTTTGTGTCAATGCCTATCATCTTGCACATCTGCTGACTCCAGCACTTATTCTTTATATCGTAAATCATTGTCGCGAACGCAGAGTCGTGAGTCATAACGAACTCGCCCGTCATTCTGACTATAAGAGATTCCTTAACGTCAAGCCACTTATAAACCTTTTTAAAATTCTCGGGCTCGTTGTCCTGAACCCACTTGTATTTCCATACGGGGTCCTTTACGCTCAAGGGAGCCGCGCCCGTGCATTTGAGAGACTCAAGAACCTTAAAAAGATTTCCTCCCGCTATCTGGGGTCCGCCGCCGAATACCGCCTTCATCTGATCGCCTGCACGCTGGTCCATATAGCTGAAAGCTCTGCGTACATGTCTGCCGTCCTTGTCAACGAGGACAACGCCCTGCGCCTGAGAACAGAAGGAAATGCCCGAAATATCCTTGGGGTCGATTTTTGACTTTTTGATAACCTCTTTTGACGATGAGCACATAGCCTCCCACCACTCGTCGGGGTCTTGCTCGGCTCCGCCGTTAGGCATAACATAAAGCTTGTAGCCCTCGCTCTTTGAGGCCAAAAGCTCAATTTTGTCGGAGACGGAAAAAACGCAGGTCTTAATGCCCGTCGTACCGATATCAAATGCAATAACATAAGTAGGATTAACCACCATAATCACTCCTCATTTTAATTTATTTTTTTAATGCAGACTTGATGAATTTCAGGCACTGCTCAACTACAAAATCATCACGGTTAAGAATGTCGCCGCCCGTGTAAATTTTAAAACGTTCCTTGTAATAATCACAGGCATACGAGAACTGAAGATTCATAAAGATATTGTCCAAAAGATATGCCGCAAACGCAGAATCTATATCCTCGCGCACATCTCCCGCCTTTTTGCCCTGCTCAATGGCAACACGGTAAATTCTTGCCGTCATTGACTCCATTTCGTAGGCAAACTGCGAGGCAAACCTCGGGTTGTTTTCGCTGGTCATAACATTGTAAAGCTTGACAAGCAAATCATTTTCCTTAGAGCTTTTCTGTATGGTTCTTATTATCTTGTCAACCTTGAGAAGTATGTCCTCGTCGCTTTGGGCAAGGTTATTCAAAAGCTCCTCCATAGACGCAATACTGTAATGTATTATCGTTAAGAACATATCCTGCTTATTGTCAAAGTACTTATAAAGCGAGCCGACGCTGACGTCCGCTTTTTTTGCAATATTATTTATATTGGCGTTTTCAAAACCGCGCATGGCAAATTCCATTGTAGCCGCACGGATAATACGCTCGCGCTTTTCAGCTGAGATATTGTCAAAGGTTGCCTTATGATGCTTTTGTAAATCCATAAAAGAAAACTCCGTTTTTTACAAATTCCGTTATTATATTCTATCATAAAAACAAAGCCCGTTACAAGCAAAAATTGAGTATCGTTTCGCTTTTGGATATAATAGTGAATATATATTCATTTCTTTGTAGAAATTGCACAGTAAATATTGATTTTACGCACTGCTGATGATATACTGTTTATATTAAAATGCAGGAGAGGTATTATGAAACTGATAAATAAAATCATACGCAAGGTTACGGGTGCGGAGCTTGCGCAGGATATTTCGGGAAAGGTTATCCAGGGAGAAGCAAACGCCGAGATAGTTCCCCTGCTGCGTCAGGCAGGCGCCGAGGGATGCGTACTTCTTAAAAACGAAAAGGACACTCTTCCCTTTACCGCGGACGACAACGTTGCGATATTCGGCAGAGTGCAGAACGATTGGTTCTTTGTAGGCAACGGCTCGGGCGGAGATGTCTGCGTTCCGTATAAGACAAGTCTTATCGACGCGGTCGAAAATGAAAAGCCCTTCGCCGTCAACGAGGAATTAAAGGAAATATACAAAGCTTGGAGCGCCGACAAAAAGAATTATGTTGACCCCGGTTTTTGGGCTCACTGGCCGCGCTTCTACCCCGAAATGCCTTTAAAGGACGATATTGTTAAAGCAGCAGCCGCTAAAAGCAACAAGGCGCTTGTTGTAATAGGACGTTCCTCGGGAGAGGACAGAGAAAACGTGCTCAAAAAGGGAAGCTATTACCTGACCGATAAAGAAATTAAAATGCTCGACAAAGTAACCTCCGAGTTTGACAGGGTTGCCGTTATTCTCAATATCGGCTCTCTCATTGACTTTGAAAAGCTCACGTCATACAGAGATAAAATCTCCTCAATTATGATAGTCTGGCAGAGCGGTATGGAAAGCGGAAACGCCGTCTGTGACGCGCTGACCTCCGTTTCTCCGAGCGGAAAGCTCACAGACACCGCGGCAAAGAGATATGAGGACTATCCCTCATCAAAGAACTTCGGTAACAAGGGCAAGAACAGATATGAGGAGGACATCTTTGTAGGTTACCGCTACTTTGAGACCTTTGCTCCCGACAGAGTTCTCTATGAATTCGGCTACGGACTGTCGTACACGGAATTCAAGACCGACATAGTTTCGGCAGAGTTTGACGGAAACGAAATCAAGGCAAAAGTGAAGGTTACAAACAAGGGCAAACGCGCGGGCAAAGAGGTCGTTCAGTGCTATATCTCGGCGCCTCAGGGAAAGCTCGGCAAAGCCGCAAAGGTTCTGACTGCTTATAAAAAGACGCGTGAACTTGAGCCGGGCAAGAGCACGACCTTCACGCTGACCTTCGGCAAGTATTCCTTTGCATCCTACGACGACAGCGGAGTTACGGGCAACGAGAACTGCTATGTGCTTGAAAAGGGCGAATATACTCTCTTTATCGGCACAAGCGTCAGACAGTGTCAGGAGGCCCTGAAATTCACTCTCGATGAGGACGAGGTTATTGAAAAGCTGTCCGAGCAGATGGCTGTCAACGAGGAGGACGCATTTAAGAGAATTCACGCCTCTGAGCTTGACGGAAAGCTCATTCCCGTAAAAGAACCCGTTCCGACACGGAGAACATATTTAAAGAACAAGATACTCGCCGCAATTCCCGAGGGCAGAGAAATCACGGGTGATGTCGGCTATAAACTCGCAGACGTTAAGAACGGTAAGGTTTCGCTTGACGACTTTACGGCGCAGTTAAGCACAACCGAGCTTGAACTCATAACGAGGGGCGAAGGTATGATGAACAGTCCCCTCGGCGCAAAGGGTAATGCGGGCATACTCGGCGGCGTTTCGGCGTCGCTCAGAGACAAGGGTATTCCCCCCGTTACAACTACCGACGGACCGTCGGGAATAAGACTTCTGAGTGCCTGCTCCCTTATGCCCTGCGGAACGGCGCTCGCCTGCAGCTGGAATACCGAGCTTGTTAAAAAACTGTTTGCGGAAATGGGTAAAGAAATGGTACAAAAAGGCAGCGACATACTGCTTGCCCCCGGTATGAATATTCACAGAAGCGTACTCTGCGGCAGAAACTTCGAGTACTATTCCGAGGACCCCGTTGTTTCGGGTATAACCGCAAGCGCAGCCGTAAAGGGAATTCAGTCCGCAGGCGTTTCGGCGTGTCCTAAGCACTTCGCCTGCAACAATCAGGAATTCAACAGATGTTACACCGACTCCCTTGTTTCACAGAGAGCGCTCAGAGAGATTTATCTCAAAGGCTTTGAAATCTGCGTAAAAACGGCGAAGCCAAAGACGATAATGACAAGCTATAACAAAATTAACGGCGTATGGAGCCACTACAACTTTGAGATGTGCACCATGATTCTCAGAGGCGAGTGGAAATTTGACGGACTCGTTATGACAGACTGGTGGATGCGCTACGCTCCCTCCCCCGAATTTCCCGAGATTACGGGCAACGCATACAGAGTCAGGTCTCAGGTTGACGTGCTTATGCCCGGTGCAAAAGCGGCAATCAGCAAAACCGCCGAAAATGACGGAACCCTTCTCGCCACATACGGCAAGCGCAACGGCATAACGCTCGGCGAAATGCAGAGAAGCGCGAAAAACGTTTTGAGATTTATTCTTAATTCAAATAAAATGTAAACGGACAACAGTTAAAGGCATCACCTGAAGTGATGCCTTTTATTTTTTTCTTATTACGATAACAGCATTCTGTCGTTGTCAAAAGCCTTGCCCGAAGCAATTCTGAACTGCTCAAGCAAATCGGGGACGCCGAGCTTTGCTCTTTTTTCTCCCTCGACGTCAAAAATAATTCTGCCGTCATCCATCATAATCGTTCTGTTCCCGAGGTCGAGAGCCGACTGCATATTGTGGGTAATCATAAGACAGGTCAGCTTGTTCTCGGAAACTATCTGCGTTGTAAGCGACAGTACCTTTTCAGCCGTTGACGGGTCAAGAGCCGCCGTGTGCTCGTCAAGCAGCAGAAGCTTAGGCGGGTTATACGTCGCCATCATAAGAGTCAGCGCCTGACGCTGACCGCCCGAAAGAAGTCCTACGGGCTGCTCCATTCTGTCCTCAAGTCCCATATCGAGCAGAGCAAGTCTTTCGCGGAATTCGTTTTTATCCTGCTTTGAGATGTGGCTGAGCCAGCCTCCCTTGCCCGCGGCAAGAGCGAGGTTTTCCTCTATACTCATTCCGGGAGCGCTGCCCTTCATCGGGTCCTGAAACAGCCTGCCTATCTGCCTTGCCCTCTTGTGAACGGGGCGCAGGGTTATGTCCTCTCCGCCGAGAATTATTTTGCCCTTATCGGTAAAAAAGTCCCCCGAAATCGCATTAAACAGCGTTGATTTGCCTGCTCCGTTTGCGCCGATTATCGTGATGAAGTCGCCGTCCTTGACGCTAAGCGACATGTCGTCGAGCGCAAGCTTTGCGTTAACGGTATTCGGGTGGAAGGTTTTTGAAATATGAGAAAGCTCCAGCATATTACGCCTCCCCCTTTCCGAATCTGTGGTCAAGTCTGCGTTTGAGCATCGGGTATCTCGACTTGAGATACGGTCCCGAAATAGCAATTATGACTATTACCGAGGAAACGAGTTTGAGCATTGACGCAGGCATATGGAAGCGAAGCGCCACGGCATACACAAGTCTGAAAATAATTGATCCGAGTACCACGCCTACTGCCCTTAACGGAATCTTGCCCTTACCGAGGAAGGCTCCGCCTATAAGCAGCGATGCAAGCGCTATGGTAACCATACCCGTACCGATGTCGATATTTACGCTTTTCTGACTCTGCGCAAGCAGACAGCCCGAAAGCGCTGTAAAGGAATTCGCTATACAAAGTCCTACTATCGTTGTAAACGCAGGGTTTATGGACGAGGAACGCACCATATCGGGATTGTTGCCCGTCGCTCTTATCGCAAGTCCGAGCTTGGTCTTTAAGAAAAGCGACAAAAACAGTATAACGAGCGCAACCGCCGCTATTGCTACTATAAGCTTGAACTGTCTTTCAAGCGGCGTACCCCTGAGCAATCTTGCCGCCTCGGCAAAGACCGTTTTGGTCTTATTCATATTCAGCAACGAGGAGTTGCCCATAATCGCAATATTTATTGAGTAAAGTCCCGTATTGACTATTATTCCCGCAAGCAGAGAGTCAATACCCATTTTTGTCTGAAGCAGAGCCGTAATAAAGCCCGAAACAACGCCTGCAAGCATAGCCGCGCCGAGCGACAGATACGGGTGTCCCGCGATAGCCACTACCGCGCCGACCGTTGCGCCGAGCGTGAAGCAGCCGTCTGTCGAAAGGTCGCAGACATTCAGCATTGAATAACTCAAAAACAGCGCAAGCACCGTCAGAGAGCTTATCAGTCCGAGCTCCACGGAGGTCTGAAACAGACCCATAACAGATCCTAAATCCATAATCGTCTTCCCTTTTGTTTCTTAAAAATGCCGTGAACAGACAGCCCACTGCGGGGCTATCTGTCCTAACCTTTATTATTTAATAAATCAGTCCGCTATAGCTGCAAGAATGATGTTGAAAATTGCCTTTGTATCAAGTGCGTCGGATGTGCCGGTAACATTTTTGCCGGGCGCCTCAAGAGAAGCGACAAGCTCAGTTGAGATGGGATCCGAAACTGCGGCAAAAACAACGGGTGTTCCGTCTGTTTCCGTTGCCGACTGCATAGCCATTGCTACGGGTGTTGCAACGCCTACCATAAGGTCAACCTTATCGGTCTGGAAGTTTGAAATAATCTGTCCCATAACGTTTGAATCTGCGTTTGCATTGTCATAGATTATCTCGAATTTAACATTGTTTTCCTTGCCGAGAGCGTCAAGCTTAACCTTGATGTTTGAAACTATCTGGTTGAGTGAAGCATCGTCAACGTAGTTGCAGATACCGACCTTGAAGGTCTTTGTTGCGTTCTCGTCGCCGATTGTGCCCGAAGCGAGAGCCGATGCGGGATTTGAAGCGTTGGTGTCCTCAAATTCCTCTGCCGTCTTAATCTGCTTTATTGCCTGGCAGAAGGGTTCAAACTTAGCGGAAATTTCATCGAAATCATAACCGATAGCTTCGCAGATTTCCGTATTGATGGTAGCCGTGCCGTTGTCAAAGGTCTTAACGGGATATGTTGCAACGTCCTTGCCGTTAACAAGAATATCAAATACCATATTCGCTGTCTCTGCGCCGAGGTTGGCGTAGTCAACGCCGTAACCGAGGAATGCGCCGTTGAGTGCAAATGAGTCAGCGCCCGTGAAGTGAGGAATCTTTGCCTCTGCAAGTGCCTCATAAATTGAAAGCTCCGCTGTCATAATTGTATTGTCTGTGGGTGTGAAGATAGCCGCAACCTTGTCCGCAATAGCCGAGTCAACTGCGAGCTTAACCTCGTCAACGGTTGTGCCTGTATATTCCTTGTAGGCAATGCCCTTTTCGTCAAGGAATTTCTTTGCGTCCTCAATAGCGCTTGTGGAAGCGTCCTGACCTGCGTCATAGAGAAGTCCTACGACCTTGTCAGACTTTGTTTCTGTCTTTGTGCAGGCGGCGAAAACCGTTACTGCAAGTACTGCTGCGATTACTACTGCAAGAATTCTTTTAAAGTTTTTCATTGTTTTTCTCTCCTAATATTTTAATTTTTGTTTTTTAAATGATTTGATAATGCTTTACTTTCCCTGTTGTCAGATTTAAACTTCGCCATCGTTTTGTTAACAGTTTCATATTCCTTCTCCGTTTCAAAATAAAAAAATCCTGTCCCAAAAATATGGGACAGGAATAATTACCTGCGGTGCCACCCAAGTTGACGGATAACCGTCCTCTTTACCTCATACTGACATATGAGCTGTACTGTAACGGGTACATCCCGTCGGTTACTACTTGCTTTCGCTTTCGTCCGCCCTCATAAGTCCATTCGCCTTGCGCTGTACTGCTGCCATCTCACTGTCGGCAACTCTCTTTGAGCTTCGCTGCAAAGTTACTACTCTTAATCATAGGTTTCGGTGTTTACGCGTTTGCGTTTTTTTTAAAATAGCATATCGGAAATGACTTGTCAAGCGTTTTTTTGAAAAAACTTCAAATTTTTTTAACGCGTTAAAGTAATAACGAATTAAATCAGATAATTCCCGTGCCGTCGCTGTCGGCTTCCTCTGCTTCTTCTGCAGCCTCTGCTTCTTCTGCCGCTTCGGGTTCGTCATAGCTTTCCGAGGATTCGGACACGGCAAAATCGTTTACGGGAGGCTGATATGTGTTCTCTGCAGGCGCGGCAGGCGCAACGGGCTCTGCAGGTACAACAGGCTCTGCGGGTACAGCCGGCGCAGGAGTTTCGGGTTCGGGAGCCTTGTATATAACGGGCTCGGGAACGGTGTAATTCTCTGCAGGAACCGTAAAACCGTCCGAAGATGTCTGATAGCTGTTATTCATAAACTGAACGGGCGGCTGAGCGCTGTCCTCGGGGATATTGACAATTCCGAAGGCCTCGGGAGCGATAAGTCCCGTGTCTATGGCGTTCTTTTTGAGATTCTCATAGTACATAGCAAAGGTTGTGCAGGTGTAGGGAATTACATAAACCGACGCAATTCCGAAGGTAAAGCTTACAAGCAGATACCACGGGAAAAAGCTCAGTCCCAGAATAAACAGGTCGCCCTTATATCCCTTGGTCATAATGTCGCTCATCTTACGCGCGTCAGCCTCGGAAAGACTCGGATTGTCGTGAATAATATTCTCTACCATCATATAAGAAAACATCTTTACAATACCGGGAACAATGAAAAGCAGACTCCAGAGAGCTACGATAATATTTCTGACAAAGACGACCTCAAGATACTTACCGAAGTTCTTTTTGCCCTCGTCAAAAACGCTTCTCCACTCGGGATTAAAGCCTCTTATCTGATTGAGATAATAGCCGTAAAGCGCTACCGTAAACGGGATAACAAGAAACGCTATTATCATTGAGACAAACGAGAGCATTGATGAGCGCGAAGCCATACTCGCTATGGCATCTTCATAGTCTCCGTCCGCAAATCCGAGAGAAAATCCGTTTATAAAGTTGATGATAAATGAGGGAATTGCCGAAAGCGCCGCAACAATAAGCGATGCAAGAAACATATCCCACCATTTTCTGTTTACTCCTATAAAGGCTCTCGCCTCTTTTTTGATTGCTGCTCTGTTTAACAACATAATTATTACTCCTTTTTATTATTCTCTATGCCATTTAACACCCTGAGGTGTATCTTCAAGTATTATGCCCTGCGCCTTGAGTTCGTCTCTTATACGGTCGGACTCAGCCCAGTTTTTCTCCTGTCTTGCCTTGGTGCGCAACGCTATGAGCTCCTCAATCTCGCTGTCGAGTGAATTGCTCTTTCTGTTGCAGACAAGTCCGAGAACGCCCGTAAGCTCGTCAAAAAGCCCTGCGGCGTACCCGATAAGCTCCTTTGAGTCTGAATTTATAACATTGATATTGATGTCCCTTACAAGCTCGAATACCGCTGAAATTCCGTCAGCCGTATTGAGGTCGTCGTCCATGGCGGTTATAAACTGCTCGCGTCTCGAGTCAAGCTTTGCCTTGATTTCGTCTGCGTTTTCGGGAATGTTTTCGCCTGCGTTCTCAAGCGCGAAGTCAAGCGAATCGCGGCAGGTATAAAGTCTTTGCAGCGAAGCCTTGCACTGCTCAATGATGCCAGTACTGTAGTTAATGGGACTTCTGTACTGCGAGGAAATCATAAGATAGCGAATCGGCTCGTAGCCGTATTTCTCCGCAACGTCGCGCACGGTAAAGAAGTTGCCCAGCGACTTTGACATTTTTACGTTGTCAACATTTATATAACCGTTGTGCATCCAGTAGTTTGCGAACGGTACTCCGTTGCAGCACTCGGACTGTGCGATTTCGTTCTCGTGGTGCGGGAAAATAAGGTCCTGACCGCCGCAGTGAATATCTATCGTTTCGCCGAGGAATCTGCCTGCCATGGCAGAGCACTCAATGTGCCAGCCGGGTCTGCCCTTGCCCCACGGGGAGTCCCAGTAAGGTTCTCCCGGCTTTGCGCCCTTCCACAGAGCAAAGTCCATCGGTTCCTTTTTAAGCTCGCCTATATTTATTCTCGCGCCTGCCTCAAGGTCCTCAAGCGGTTGGTGCGAAAGCTTGCCGTACCCGTCAAATTTTTTCGGGCTGAAATACACGTCGCCGTTATCAACGGGATAAGCATAGCCCTTCTCAACAAGGGTTTCTATGATTTCGATAATCTTGTCGATATTCTCGGTTGCCTTGGGATGAACCGTCGCGGGCTTGAAATTCATACCCTCTGCGTCGGTCCAGAATTCCTTGATATACTTTTCGGAAACAGTCTTGTAGTCGCTGTCCTCCTCTATTGCCTTCTTGATGATCTTATCGTCAATATCGGTAAAATTCTGAACAAAGTTTACCTTGTAGCCTCTGTATTCGAGATAACGGCGCAGGGTGTCAAAGACGCACAGCGGACGCGCGTTGCCTATGTGAATATAGTTATACACGGTAGGTCCGCAGGCATAGATTTTGACCTCGCCCGGAGTAATTGTTTTTAACTCCTCTTTCCTTCTTGTAAGGGTGTTATATATTCTCATTTTTAATTCCTCTCAGTCTTTTTCCTTTAACTTCTCAAGCTCGTCAAGTCTTGCTTTAAGAGAATTGATTTCCTGACTTATCGGGTCGGGAATATGAATATGGTCAAGCTTGTCAATTCTGATACCGTCCTGCTTGACAACCTTTGCAGGCACACCGACCGCAGTACAGTTTGCGGGAATATCCTCAAGCACTACCGCTCCTGCGGCAATATTGGAATTATCTCCTACCGTGATAGGGCCGAGCACCTTTGCGCCTGCGCCTATCATAGCGCCGTTGCCTATGGTAGGATGGCGTTTGCCGACGTCCTTACCCGTACTGCCGAGAGTAACTCCCTGATACAGCGTAACGTCGTCGCCTATTTCCGTAGTCTCGCCTATTACGACTCCCGTGCCGTGGTCTATAAAGAATCTCTTGCCTATTACCGCGGCGGGATGAATTTCTATTCCCGTCTTTCTTGCCGCTCTCTGCGAAACGGCACGGGCAAGAAATCTCATATTATGCTCCCAGTACCATTTTGCGCGGCGGTGCATCCTTATCGCTTTAAGTCCGGGATAAAGCAATAAGATTTCCGCGGTTGATTTTGCGGCGGGGTCTCTGTCCCTTACTGCCGCAATATCTTCTTTTATATTACCGAACATATTTTCCTCCGTTTCAAAAATAAAACGCCTTCAAAGCCCTATGGGCTCCGAAGGCGATAATCTCGCGGTTCCACTCCGATTTATAACTCGATGACCTGTAACGCGGTCAGCCGTACAGGGATACTTGGTTTCCCCCCGTATGCTCGTGAGCGCACTTCATATCATTAGGCGCGGGATACTCTCAGCCTGCGGTATTCCCTCTCTGAAAGCGCTTCGGGATACTACTCTCTCATTCGTCGCATTTAATATTTTAATTTAATATTTTATATATTATAACACATTATTTTTGATTTTGCACCTATTATTTTGAATAATCTATAACTTTTATGCTGTCCTTTACATAAATGACGCCCGAAACAACCGTAAGCACGGCAGTTATCCACAGAAGGCAACCCGAAAAATCGGCAAGCGTAAAGGGAAGTCTGTCAAAAACGGAACCGAATTCGCACGCAAGCATAATGATTACCGTAAAGACCATCTGCGTCGCAGTCTTGACCTTGCCCCAGATATTAGCGGGTATTACCACTCCGTCGGCGGCGGCTATCATGCGTATAGAGGAAATCGTGAATTCCCTCGTGAGCACTATCATTACCACCCAGACGCTGCAAAGTCCCTCTCCGAGAAAGCCGAGAAGCGCCGCGGTGGTAAGAATTTTGTCCGCAATAGGGTCAAGCAGCTTACCGAAATTGGTTATTTCATTGTACTTTCTCGCAAGGTGTCCGTCAACGGCGTCCGTTACCGCACCTGCTACAAATATTATGCAGGCAATAAGAAATCTGTGAGGAAGTCCCTCCCACAGAAAGACTGCAAGGAAAACAGGCGTTAAAATAATTCTGGTTATTGTGAGTCTGTTGGGTAAATTTAATTTCATACTATCTCTCCGATTAAATCATATTCGTTTACACCCATAACCTCAACATCCACAAAATCGCCCTCGTTTATCTCAAACGGACAGGTAAAGTTGATAACTCCGTCTATTTCGGGAGCGTCTCTCCACGTCCTGCCGTAATAAGTGTCGGTATATGCGTCGTAGCCCTCCACTACGGTACGCAGCACCTTGCCTATCATTTTTTCATTTATTTTTTCTATAACCCTAAATTGCTGCTCCATAATGACTTCACAGCGGTGCTTTTTAACTTCCTCGTCTAGCTGACCGGGAAGTCTTGAGGCGGGAGTACCCTCCTCCATGGAATACGCAAAGCATCCGAGTCTGTCAAATTCGGCTCTGCCGACAAAGTCCGAAAGAGTTTCAAAGTTTTCCTCCGTCTCTCCGGGGAAGCCCGTTATGAGAGTGGTTCTGATGACCGCGTCGGGAAGTCTTGAACGTATCTTACGAATAAGCTCAAGCAGGGTTTCGGTATCTCCCTTGCGGTTCATTTTTTTGAGTATTTCCGCGTCCGCGTGCTGCATGGGAATATCGAAATAGTCAAGCAGTTTTTCGTTCTTTTCAAAGCACGCAAGAAGTTCGTCCGTAACTCTCTCGGGATAAATATAAAGCACCCTTACCCACTCAAGAGAGTCAATCTGACATAGCTTATCAAGAAGCTCTGCAAGCTTCGGACTTCCGTATAAATCTTCGCCGTATCTGCCCGTATCCTGAGCAATAACTATGAGCTCCTTTACGCCCGAGGAAGCAAGCTGACGCGCCTCGGAAAGAATACTCTCCTCGGTACGCGAACGGAAAGGTCCCCTTATCTGCGGAATTGCGCAGTAAGTACAGTTATTCGAGCAGCCCTCTGCAATTTTTATATATGCAAAATAGGGCTCGGTCGTGAGCATTCTCTCGCCCTCAATGGGGAGCAGAATTTTATCGCCATAGCTCTCGAAGTTCTCCCCTCCGATAACTCTATTGCATATATCGACTATATCCTTATTTGACCCTATGCCCGCAACGGCGTCCACCTCGGGAATCTCGGACATAATCTGCTCGCGGTAACGCTCAGCCATACAGCCGGTTACAATGATTTTGCCTATAATACCCTCTTTTTTAAGCTCTGCCATATCGAGTATATTCTCTATGGCTTCCTTTTTGGCGTCCTCGATAAAGCCGCAGGTGTTTATGATGACCGCGTCAGCGCCGTCAACGTCATCCGAAATAATAAAGCCGTTTTCCGCAAGCTTTGCGAGCATTATCTCGGCGTCTATCTGATTTTTGGAACAGCCTAAGGAAATCATCCCTATTGTTTTACTCATAATCGTCTCCGATGTCCGCGCCCGAGCAAACCTCGTTTACCGCCCTGCGTATGTCGGAATACCCGTAACCCATACGGAGAAGCGAATTGACGGTGCGTTTAACGCTCTTTTCGTCGGACAGTTTATTCTTAAATTTGGAATTCAACAATAATATAATACGATTAAAATCGTCTTTGTCAAGTGAATTTACCGCTTTTTCTGCGGTTTCAGAGTCAATTCCCTTGCGTTTAAGCTCCAGCAGAATACGCTTGGGCGCGAACTTCTTGCGGTTGTAAAGCTCGTCTGCATACAGCTCGGCGTAATTTTTGTCGTCTATCATATTGAGCTCCTCAAGCTTTTGAGCCGCTTCTCGGGCGGTGTCCGCATCAAAGGAAACCGTCAGCTTCTGTATGATTTCCTTTTTGGAATAAGCCCTGCGCAGGAGAAGTCCCATACCCTTTTTAAAAGCACGGCGGGAGTTGACAGCACTCTCAAGCGCCGCCAACTCCTTGTCGTCAATTTCTTTAATTTTGTGCCATTTTTCCGAGTACCAGAAACTGCGGTCGCAGGTCATACGGTACTCGCCGTCAATGTAAATGTGTATCTTGTCGGCGTTGCCGCCTTTTACGCTAAGTATCATTATTCGTCGTCGTCAACTATAACGTCAATTTTTGCTCTTGCCGATTCCTTGGTTGTTTCGACGGGGCGGTAAGAAATAACCTCGTCGGACAAATCGTCCTTATTCTCAGCGTCCTTTGAGAAAAGTCCCGACTTGATTTTTTCCTCGATTTCGTTGGCAATATCGGGATTATCCTGAAGGAATTTCTTTGTATTCTCTCTGCCTTGTCCTATTCTCTGCTCACCGTAAGAGAACCACGCGCCGCTCTTTTTGATAATATCCATATTAACCGCCATATCGACAAGCTCGCTCTCATGAGAAATACCCTCGCCGAACATAATGTCAAACTCGGCAGTCTTAAACGGAGGCGCAACCTTATTCTTAACAACCTTGACCTTGGTGTGCGAGCCGACAAACTCGCCGTTTGCACCCTTGAGCGATTCGGTTCTGCGAACGTCAAGACGGATGGTAGCGTAGAATTTCAGCGCTCTGCCGCCCGTAGTTGTTTCGGGATTTCCGAACATAACGCCGACCTTTTCACGAAGCTGATTTATGAATATAATCATAGTTTCCGATTTCGAAATAACGCCCGTGAGTTTGCGCATCGCCTTTGACATAAGTCTTGCGTGCGAGCCAACCTGACTGTCGCCCATCTCGCCGTCTATTTCCGCCTTTGGAACGAGAGCCGCAACAGAGTCAACTACTATTACGGAAACGCCGCCCGAGCGTGCGAGCGCCTCAACTATTTCAAGCGCCTGCTCGCCGTCATCGGGCTGAGAAACAAGCAGCGAATCTATATCAACACCGAGGTTTGCCGCATAAACGGGGTCGAGAGCGTGCTCGGCGTCAACAAACGCGGCGACTCCGCCTGCCTTCTGTGCCTCCGCAACCGCGTGAAGCGCAAGCGTGGTTTTACCTGAGGACTCGGGACCGTAAATCTCGATAATTCTGCCCTTGGGGAAACCGCCTATGCCCGTAGCCGCGTCCAGAGCAATAGAGCCCGTGGAAATTGCCTCGACATTAAGACTGCCGTTCTCGCCGAGACGCATAATAGCGCCCTCTCCGTATCTCTTTTGTATCTGAGAAATCGCGGTCTGCACCGCCTTCATTTTATTTTCCATCTGAGTATCGTTCTGTTTTGCTGCCATAATTTATTTACCTCACAATCGTACATTTGTTCGTTTTTTTCTAAATTATATATTATATATCCGAAAAATGCAAGAGTTTTTTTAATTTATTTTGTTTTTCTTTTAAAAAGTCCGTATATTCGGGCTTTACGGGCATTTTGCCATCTTTTTTATACTTTTTTATAAAAAAGACTTGCATTTATTCGGATATTCTGTTAAAATACTGTCTGTTAATCGATAAAAGGAGGTGCCTCGCACTATGGCAAAATGTGAATTCTGCGGAAAAGATATTGCTTTCGGCATTAAAGTTTCTCACTCACACAGACGCTCAAACAGAACATGGAAGCCGAACGTAAAAAGAGTTAAGGCAATCGTAAACGGCTCTCCTAAAAGAGTTCATGTTTGTACCCGCTGCCTTCGTTCAGGCAAGGTAACAAGAGCTTAAACTAAAGACGAAAACTTCGCTTACCTGACGGTAAGCGTTTTTTCATATAAAAAAAGACCGAAGTAAAGGGCGGCGCCGACAATGAGGTTTAAGCCTTGAAGCTTCGGTCATATTCTTTTATATAAGAACTTTTGAGAGGAAGTCCTTGAGTCTCGGGTTTTCGGGAGAGGTAAAAATCTTTTCGGGAGTGCCCTGTTCTAAAATTCTGCCCTCATCCATAAAGATAACTCTGCTTCCGACTTCCTTGGCAAAGCCCATCTCGTGAGTTACGACAACCATTGTCATACCCTCTCTTGCAAGCTCCTTCATAACATCAAGCACTTCGCCTACCATTTCGGGGTCAAGTGCCGAGGTCGGCTCGTCAAAGAGCATTACGTCGGGGTTCATGGCAAGCGAACGCACTATTGCAACTCTCTGCTTCTGTCCGCCCGAAAGCTGTGAAGGATATGCGTTTGCCCTGTCGGCAAGACCTACTCTTGCGAGTAATTCCAAGGCGTTTTTCTCCGCCTCCTCCCTGCTCTTGCCGAGAAGGGTTATCGGAGCTGCCGTCATATTGCCGAGTACCGTCATATTCGGAAAAAGATTAAAATGCTGGAATACCATACCCATCTTCTGTCTGTGGACATTGATATTTACCTTTTTATCGGTTATGTCAACGCCCTCAAAGTATATGTGTCCCTCGGACGGTATTTCAAGCAGGTTAAGAGAGCGCAGGAAGGTCGATTTGCCCGAGCCCGAAGGTCCGATTACAACGACAACCTCGCCTTTTTTTATTTCGCAGTCAATTCCGTCAAGCGCTTTGACTTCGCCCGAATTATAGTGCTTTTTGAGTCCTTCAACCTTAATAAGTACATTACCGTTCACTCTTACGCAGCCTCCTTTCGAGTTTGCCTACAAGGAAGGTCAGCAGCATAACTATCGCAAGATAAATCGCCGCAACCGTAAAAAGCGGAATAAAGTAATTAAAAGTTCTGCCTGCGATAATATTGCCCGCCTTTGTAAGGTCGATAACTCCGACATAGCCGGCAACCGAAGTCTCCTTTAAAAGGGCGATGAATTCGTTGCACAGCGTGGGCAGGGTTGCCTTGAACATCTGAGGAATAATAATCTTCTGCATAGTACGGAAATAATTGAAGCCGAGACTTCTGCCCGCCTCAAACTGTCCGTGGTCGATAGACATAATTCCCGCTCTGAATATCTCGGCAACATAGGCGCCCGAGTTGATTCCGAAAGCAAGTATGCCTACCACAACGCCGTTTTTAATGGATATAAAGACAACAAAGTACAGTATCATCAGCTGAACTACTACGGGAGTGCCTCTGATTACCGTAAGGTACAGACGGCAAACGGCGTCAACGGCTCTGAGTATGTGGTAACCTATTCCGCCCCGAAGCTGCATACTTTCCTTATTCTTGTCATAGGACGTTCTTACCGCGGCTATGATTATGCCGATTATGACGCCGATAAGAAGCGCGCCTGCGGTAATTTTAAGCGTGTTGCAGAAGCCCTCAATCAATTTCTGATATCGGTTGTCCTCAAAGAACACGAATTTAAAACTTTCAATAACGGATAAAAGCATTTTAATCCCCTTTACGGATAAAATCAGGGCGGCTTAACCGCCCTGACTGATTAGTAAACTGTTTAAAGCTTGATTATGCAGCGATGTACTTGTCAACAACCTTCTGTACGCTGCCGTCGGCGATGAGCTCCTTGAGAGCTGCGTCAACCTTATCTTTAAGCTCTGTGTTATTCTTTGCAAAGCAGATTGCATAGTCCTCGGTAACATATTCCGTCTCGAGAATTGCAAGGCCCTCGTTTGCCTCAACATACTTCTTTGCGGGCTCGTTGTCGATAATAACGCAGTCAACCTTGCCGTTAAGAAGCGCCTGAACCGCTACTGCACCGTTCTCAAACTCGATAACGTTTCCGTTGTCGTTGCCGTCATCGTCCTTGCCGTAGTCGTCAGCTGCATAAATTGAACCTGTTGTTGCTATCTGAACGCCTATCTTTTTGCCTGCAATATCGTCAAGGGTCTGAATTTCCGAGCCCTCTTTGATAATAACAACCTGAACGCCCGTTGCATAGCTTGTTGAGAAGTCAACAGACTCAAGTCTCTCGTCCGTAACGGTCATACCTGCCATACCCATATCGTACTTGCCTGCCTGAACGCCGGGGATAATTGAGTTGAAGTCAACGTCCTCGATAACGAGCTCCATACCGAGCTTGTCAGCGATAAGCTGTGCGATTTCTGCGTCGATACCTACAATAGCGTCGCCCTCGTGATACTCATAAGGCGGGAACTCTGCATTGGTAGCCATTGTGAGTGTTTCTGTCTTTGCGCCGCATGAAGCAAATACAAGTGCAACAAGTGCAAGCGTCATAACGCAAGCTAAAATTTTAAAAGTCTTTTTCATTTATTTTTCCTCCAAAAAATAATTTATGCGCACATTATATATTATAATGTATAAAAATGCAAGTATTTTGTAAATTTATGAATTATTATTTTCTTCTCCGCCGTTTTCCTTTTCCTTTCTGAAAATAAACAGTTTTGAAAAAACATAGTTCAGAATTACTACCGCAACCGAAACTATAAGCTTGGCGGCCATGCCGTCAATACCTAAAATCTCGGCGTCAAGACCGAGCTTTACGAGAAGCGGAACTCCGACTATCTCGAGCACTCCCGTAAACGCCCTCGCACCGACAAAGGAAACAAATTCCCGTGCAAGCGTTTTTATCTCAAAGCTTTTGCTCCGGAAAACCCATATCTTGTTTGTGATAAAGGCGAACAGCACTCCCGCCGTCCACGCAACGGCATTTGACACGCCTATCGACACACCGAAAACCTCGACAAACAGGGTGTAAACCGCCCAGTTTACAAAGGTTGTCAGCACGCCGAAAATAATATACACGATAATCTCGCGGTATTTTTTTAGAAGCTCTCTGATTTTTTCCATTGTTACCACTCAAGCATTATTTCGGGCGACTCGATAAGCTCGTCAAATCTGTTGAGGAAGGGAACTATATCGGGAAAACCGCCTATCTTATGGTCAAATAAAAGAGTAAAGGGAAGAACCTTTATGGTCTTTAACTGAAGATTTCCGTTCTCATCCTTATATACCTTATCCTCGTCCCTTACTCTGCCGAAAGCCATAACCGAGGTTGTGGGCTGTAAAATGGGCGAAGTGGTTGCAAAGCCCTTGCCCGAATATATACTTCCGAGGTCGGACAGACAGATAGTGCCTTCGCCTACGTCGTTGCCGTGAAGGACGTCATCATATTTCTCATATTTTTTATATTCTCTCCTGTCCTTCAGGGGAGGAAGATTTACCTTATGAGGCCCGATAAAGCTCGTAATTCCCGTTGCAATCGCCTGTAAGATATGTCCCCTGAGCGCAAGTCCCAGCATTCTATGCTTTGATACCTCGTAAAGCGCCATATCAAAGATGGTGTTGTTGAGTTTTCTCTCAAGTTCTTTAACCGCAGCGGCAATTTCGTCAAGACTTTTGCCGCCCACGTCGTGCAGAAGCAGAGGAAGCATTCTGCCGTCGGGAAGAATAACGGGCATTGAAACCTCAATTTTACCCTTATAGGTCAGCGTTCCGGTTGCGCTGAAGGGTCTGTATTTAAGATGAGCATTGAGTATCGGAGCGCTCTTCAGGCACTCTGCGATAAGTCTTATCATAAACGTATTAAAGGAAATCTTAATCGGGCGCGAGGTATCGTTATGAATCTTCTGATACACGTCCCACAGCTTTGTAACATCCGCTTCGCGCACAAAACCTGCGACAGGTATGGTTCTCTGCGAAATGGTCAGAGAATAACCCGTTGCCTTTCTGATAAAGTCGAAATTCTCTTTTCTTTCCTCAAGTTCATAAATTCTCTGCTTATTGAATTCGTCTTTTCTCGACTGGTTTTCTCTTTGATAACCTAAGGTATATTTTTTATAATCTCTGCTCATATTTCCTCCCGAAGAGTTTTATTCTGTCTGTTGTATTTCATCCTCAAGCGTCCGAAACAGGTCAAGGAATTCCTTTTCCGTTTCTCTGAAACCCGAAATGCCCTTTGTAACGTCAATTTTTATGTCGGGCGCTCTGTCGAAAAGCTCCTCGCCGTTAAAGGTCAAAAATTCATGGTAAAGCATGGCGTCGTCGATAAGTCTCGCCTTGCTCCTCTCCTCCTCTGTAATCTCCGGAGAAATGAATTTTGAAAAGATGATGTCCTGATATTTCTTCTCAATTTCGGAAAACTCGGGAATTTTCATTTTCAGCGGTCTTGTCATATCGCCGATATACGCCTCCGCCGCGTCGTGAAGCAGACACAGAAGCTGTACTCTGCAATCAAACCCTCTCTGCTTTGCCTCATATGCACAGTTGAGCGAGTGCCTTGCAACCGAAAAGAAGGTATCAAAATGACCGTTTGCCCGTGTGAGCATTGACAGCGAGTGAGCAATATCCTCTATTCCGATATTATCCCACTTCGGCTCCGACGGGTCAAAGCGTATATGCGTTATGGTTGAAATTTTATTTTTATCGACCACTTAAATCACCGCACCTATTTTACTGTATTTATTGTAATTTTGCAACTGTAATAATATAATATTTGCAGTTGCCGTCTTTTTTTGGTATTATTTTTACGGAGTTGATTATATGCTGCCCGTTTATCTGTCATTAAATGAATATCTGACACAGCGTTTCGGCGAAAAGCTTTATAAGCTTTCGCTTGATACGGGTTTTACCTGTCCGAACCGCGACGGCACGGCGGGTACGGGCGGCTGTATTTTCTGTTCCGAGGGAGGCAGCGGCGAATTTGCCGAGAAAACACCCGATATTAACGAAAGTATAGAAAAAGCCAAAAATCAGGTCAACGGGAAATTCAGAGGCAGCAGATATATCGCCTATTTCCAGTCATATTCTGCGACTTACGCGCCTTTGGAAAAACTTGAAGAAATGTTCTTTACCGCCGCGGCAAGGGACGATATTGCCGCCGTTTCAATAGCTACGCGTCCCGACTGCCTCGGAGATGAGGTGCTCGGCTTATTAAACCGTCTGAATTCCGTAAAGCCCGTCTTTGTCGAGCTCGGACTGCAGACCGTTCACGAAGAAACGGCAAAGCTCATTAACCGTTGTTACCCTTTAAGCGACTATGACCGCGCTGTTAAAAAGCTTAAAGAAATCGGTATAAACACCGTCGTCCATATCATACTCGGACTCCCCGGCGAGAGCCGCGAAATGATGCTTGACACCGTCAGATATGTTGTCCGAAGCGGCGCCGACGGGATAAAGCTGCACCTTATGTATGTGCTAAAAAACACCGTGCTTGAAAAGATGTACCTTGCGGGCGAATTCAGCACGCTGACGCTTGAGGAATACGCTGACATACTCTGCGAGTGCATTAAAATCATACCGAATAATACTGTAATTCACAGACTGACGGGCGACCCGCCTAAAAAACTGCTTGTCGCTCCCGAATGGTCGGCGGATAAAAAGAAGGTACTTAACTATATAAACAGGAGAATATCCGAAATATAAAAAGACGGGACAGCGCTCTGTCCCGTCTTTTATTATGATTATTATTACATTTCCGAGAGAATATGCCTTGCGACATAAACTCCGCTTGCCGAGGCGTGAGACAGAGAGTGCGTAACTCCCGAGCCGTCTCCGATAACGTAAAGTCCCTTCTGTTTGGTCTGAAGGTTACTGTCAAGCTCGACCTCCATATTGTAGAACTTAACCTCAACGCCGTACAGAAGCGTATCGTCGTTTGCAGTACCCGGCGCAATTTTGTCGAGCGCATAAATCATCTCGATAATACCGTCAAGAATTCTCTTGGGTATTACAAGACTCAGGTCGCCCGGCGTCGCCGCAAGAGTGGGAACAACGTAGCTCTCATTGATTCTGTTCTCGTTACTGCGTCTGCCCCTCGTAAGGTCGCCGAAGCGCTGAACTATAACTCCGCCGCCGAGCATATTGGAAAGTCTCGCTATACTCTCGCCGTAGCCGTTGCTGTCCTTGAACGGCTCGGAAAAATGCTTGCTTACAAGCAGGGCAAAATTCGTGTTTTCCGTATGAAGCTTCGGGTCCTCGTAGCTGTGGCCGTTGACAGTAACAATTCCGTTTGTATTCTCGTTTACTACAACTCCGTGAGGATTCATACAGAAGGTTCTGACAAGGTCCTCAAACTGCTTTGTGCGGTAAACTATCTTGCTCTCGTACAATTCGTCGGTAAGGTGTGAAAAGACCTCTGCGGGCAGTTCAACCCTGACGCCTATATCAACGCGGTTTGACTTGGTGGGGATGTCCATTTCCCTGCAGACGCTCTCCATCCATTTGCTTCCGCTTCTGCCTACCGAAACAATGCACTTGTCGGCGGTATATGTTTCCTTGCCTGCCGTGATTTCAAAGCCCTTGCCTTTTTTCTTTACGGAGGTTACGGCTGTACGGAATTTGAAATCGACCTTGTCTTTAAGGTAATTGTAGATATTTTCAAGGACGATATAGTTTATATCCGTTCCGAGATGTCTTACCTGTGCGTCAAGAAGGTGCAAATCGTTTTCAAAGCATTTCTTTTTAATCGCCGTGTTTGCGGTGGAATAAAGCTTTGTTCCCTCTCCGCCGTGCTTTAAGTTGATTTCGTCAACATAGCGCATAAGGTCTATTGCTTCCTTTTTGCCTATATGCTCGTAAAGCGTACCGCCGAACTGATTGGTAATATTGTATTTGCCGTCCGAAAATGCTCCCGCTCCGCCGAAGCCGCTCATTATAGCGCAGGTCGGGCATTTGATGCAGGACTTGACCTTTTTGCCGTCAATGGGGCACTTTCTCCTGTTTAACGGGTTGCCGAGCTCAAACACGGCAATTTTAAGTCCCCTGTCAGCCTTAACAAGCTCATAAGCCGAGAAAATTCCTCCGGGACCTGCTCCGATAATGATAATGTCGTACTTCATCTAAAACGTCTCCGTTTCTTTACATAATAAATGCAGGGCATCTGCGCGGGCAAATGCCCTGCTTAATATCGCGTTTAACGTAATAAGCAGATTTCAAAACCGATTATTACAATATATTTTAGCATATTGCCGCATAAATTTCAATAAGTTTTGAGAATTTTGAAAAGCAGGCAGAATTTTTAAACTCTGCCTGCTTTTTCAATAAGAAAGAAAAAAGAAAAAAGGAACATATTATAACTCGTCAATATATCTGCACGCTGCGAGCGCCGCAACGGCACCGTCAGCCGCCGCCGTGGTAATCTGACGGATTTTCTTTGTCCTGCAGTCGCCTGCGGTATATACTCCGGGAGTCTTTGTCAGACAGTCCTCGCCGCTCGCAACATAGCCGTAGCCGTCAAGACCCGCTATATTCTCAAACGCCTTGTTGTCGGGCGCAAGACCTATTGCGATAAAAGCGCCGTCAAAGGAGATTTCCCTCTCCTCGCCCGTCTTTTCATTGACCGTAACCGCACCTTTAAGCTCGTCGCCGTCGCCTTTGAATTCCTTAATAACGGTATCAAAGACGAATTCGGCGTTACCTCTGGACTTCAGAATCTCAACGAGTTTTTTCTCGCCCGTAAAGTCCGAAAGGTTCTGAATTACGGTTACCTTACTGCAGCTGTCGCAAAGAAGAATTGCCTCCTGCAGCGCGGAGTTGCCTCCGCCTACGACAATAACCTCCTTGCCCTCATAGAAAGCGCCATCGCATACTGCACAGAAAGAAATACCGTTGCCGGCATACTCCTCCTCATGAGGGACGCCGAGCATTCTGTGCTTTGCTCCCGTGGCTATGATAACTGCCTTTGCCTTATGCGCTCCCGAGTCGGTAATAACGGTCTTTTCGTTTCCGTTGTCAACTATTTTGACTGCCTCCTCGAGCTCGAATTCGGCTCCCTGAGAAACCGCCTGCTCAAAGAAACGGTCGGCAAGTTCGTTGCCGCTTATTCCCTCAAAACCAGGATAATTCTCTATCTTGGGCGAATAGGTTATCTGACCGCCGAAGCTTGCTTTCTCGATTAAGAGCACCGTTTTGTTTGCTCTGAGGGCATACAGGGCTGCCGTCAAACCGGCAGGCCCTGCGCCTATAATTACTATATCATGCATTATTATGCCTCAATATATTTTTTGATGTTTGAAACGTTGACGAACTTCTCAACCTCGTCGGCTCTCTTGACATAGAGCGTCGGAGCCTGCTTGAGTCCGAGCTGTTTTGCAAGCTCGGGGTTGTCCTCAACGTAAACCTTTGAGTACTGAATTCCCGCCTTGTCAAGAAGCGAAGCCGCTACCTTGCAGTTGGGACAGGTCTTTGTAGCAAAGAGAAGGGTTGTGTCGCCCTCTACGAGCGGCGAGCATACTGCGGCATCGTCCGCCTTTACTTCATCCTTTGCGATTTCGCTCTTTACCGCAGACTTATGAATTACGTCATAGGTAACTCTGTCCTTATACTCCTGAACCTTACCGTCGTTCCAGTTCTGTACGGGACGGTAGTAACCGGTAATTCTCGAGTAAACCTCTGCCTTCTCTCCGCACTCGGGGCAGGTAAAGTGCTCGCCCGGAATATAGCCGTGGTCCTTACAAATTGAATATGTCGGAGAAATCGTGTAGTAGGGAAGCTTGTGATTTTCCGCTATCTTTCTGACAAGGTCCGCCGCAGATTTCCAGCTCGGGAGTTTCTCGCCGAGGAAAGCGTGGAATACCGTACCTGAGGTGTAGAGTGTCTGAATGTCATCCTGTATCGAAAGAGCCTCAAAGATGTCATCGGTATATCCGACAGGAAGGTTGGAAGAATTGGTATAGTAAGGAGTTCCGTTCATATTTGCAGTAATGATGTCGGGATAACGCTTAACATCATGCTTTGCAAGACGGTATGAGGTTGACTCTGCGGGAGTTGCCTCAAGGTTGTAAAGGTCGCCGTAAAGCTCCTGATAGTCTGACAGACGCTCTCTCATATGATTAAGTGTCTTGATGGTAAACTCCTGAGTTTCCTTGTGCGTCATATCGGCGCGCAGCCACTTCGCATTGAGTCCCGCCTCGTTCATACCGAGCAGACCGATAGTTGAGAAATGGTTGTTAAATGTGCCGAGGTATCTCTTGGTATAGGGATAAAGTCCCTCGTCAAGAAGCTTTGTGATGATGGTTCTCTTAACTTTAAGCGAACGCGCGGAAAGGTCCATCATATGGTCGAGGCGTCTGAAGAAGTCGCTCTCGTCAGTTGAGAGATATGCAAGTCTCGGCATATTGATAGTTACAACGCCTACCGAACCCGTTGACTCGCCGCTTCCGAAGAAGCCGCCGCTCTTTTTACGGAGCTCGCGAAGGTCAAGACGGAGTCTGCAGCACATTGAACGTACATCCGAGGGCTCCATATCCGAATTTATATAGTTTGAGAAGTAGGGAGTACCGTACTTTGCCGTCATTTCAAAGAGAAGCTTGTTATTCTCGCTCTCAGACCAGTCAAAGTCGCGGGTAATTGAGTATGTGGGAATAGGATACTGGAAGCCTCTGCCGTTGGCGTCGCCTTCTATCATAATCTCGATAAACGCCTTGTTTACCATATCCATTTCCTTTTTGCAGTCCTTGTACTTAAAGGGCATTTCCTTGCCGCCTACAATAGCGTTGAGCTCTGCAAGGTCGTTGGGAACGGTCCAGTCAAGAGTAACGTTTGTAAACGGTGCCTGAGTACCCCATCTTGACGGAGTGTTAACACCGTAGATGAAGGACTGTATGCACTGCTTGACCTCTTTGTAGGAAAGGTTGTCTGCCTTTACAAAGGGAGCAAGATATGTGTCAAATGATGAAAACGCCTGAGCGCCTGCCCACTCGTTCTGCATAATTCCGAGGAAGTTGACCATCTGGTTGCAGAGAGTTGAAAGGTGGCTTGCGGGCGAGGATGTAATCTTGCCGGGAATACCGCCGAGTCCCTCCTGAATAAGCTGTTTTAAGGACCAGCCTGCGCAATAACCCGTAAGCATTGAAAGGTCGTGAATATGGATGTCGGCGTTCTTGTGTGCCTGAGCAATTTCGTCGTCGTAGATTTCGCTGAGCCAATAGTTTGCGGTAATTGCGCCCGAGTTGGAAAGGATAAGTCCGCCTACCGAATAGGTAACGGTTGAATTCTCCTTAACTCTCCAGTCGGTAACGTTAACGTATGAGTCAACTATTTCCTTGTAGTCAAGGATGGTTGACTTCATATTTCTGAGCTTTTCACGCTGTCTTCTGTAAAGTATATATGCCTTTGCGACATCGGAGTAGCCCGCCTTGATGAGCACGTCCTCAACTGAGTCCTGAATATCCTCAACCGCGATAAGGTCGTTTGTGATTTTGGGCTCAAAGTCAGCCGTAACCTTTAACGCAAGTAAATCAATTACGCTGGGATGATACTGCTTTTCGCAGGCGTCGAAAGCCTTTGAAATGGCAACATTGATTTTTGACAAGTCAAAATCGGCAACCGTGTTGTCTCGTTTAATAACCTGATACATTTTTTCCATACCTCTCTTTTCTTCATATTGCATTATTAAAATTAAAGTTTTTAAACGACATTGACAATATAATACACCCTATATATTGTGTTGTCAATAACAAAACACAAAAAAATCACAAAATATAGTGCCGAATTTTTTGTAAATGCACTACATTTTGTGATTAGTAACAATTTATCTATGAGATTTTTGTTTAATTTACGCGGTTTTTGGACTTTTGTGCTGTTTTAAAACACTATATCTTGTGTTTATACTCCTCTGAGCTCTGCCGAGGGAATATAATTTTTGACAGTTCCGAGAAAAACCTCCATCTCCTCGGCGCTGTATGCACTCATACCGTCGCGCAGAACGTCTCCCGAGTCAACAAACTGCTGAAGGAAGTATCTCGGAGCGCCTTCAAGCCATCTGCCTATGCTCTCGAAATCGCTGTTTTCGTGAAGAGGTTTTACCACGGTGGTACGGAATTCGTAAGCAACCTTTCCCCTCTTTAATATCTCCACGCTCTGCTTTACGGGAGTTATATCAAAATCGGGCACGCCGACCGTAAGCGCATATTTTTCGGGCGAGGACTTGACATCCATAGCGACATAATCGACAAGTCCCGCGTCAATAATACCTGCAAGGCGCTCGGGATAACAGCCGTTTGAGTCGAGCTTTACAAGAAAGCCCTTTTCCCTGACCTTCTTTATAAACTCCTCTATATCCTTCTGCAGAAGCGGTTCGCCGCCCGTAATTGCAACGCCGTCAAGCAGTCCCTTGCGTTTGTCAAGGAACGCGAGTATTTCCTCCTCGGGTATGTGCTCATTTGCTCCGCCCTCTACAAGCGAAGCGTTATGGCAGAAGGGACAGCGCAGATTACAGCCGTGAGTAAAGACCGTACACGCCATTTTATCGGGGAAGTCAAGTAATGTCAGTTTTTGAAAGCCGTCAATTATCATCTGTGTTTCCGTCCTTGTTAAGTTTTCCCGCAAGGGTGTCCGCGGCGTACATAAGTCCGAGCGACGCCGCCGCAATTATGCTTGATTTAAGAGTTGAAATACCGTATCTGTTCTCAAACATTATCATTGAAAACAGCAGTCCCGCGAGCGCGGTAATGTAAATTACCGTAAGCAGACTCTTGGCGGGTTTAATTCTCCCTTCGTTATATGAAAGGAAGAATATCGCCGCGGTAAAAACAAGCACCGCAGTTATATATACCGTTAAAAATATCTTCATATCCTTTTCTTTAACACAAAGCAGAGCCAGTCCCCGCTTCTGTTCTCCTCAACCGTTTCAAAGCCGTTTTTATTCAGCGCTTCCCTTACCTCGTTTTCACGCTCGGAGATAATGCCCGACACGATAAAGTGCGCGCCGTCCTCCATAAAGTCCCCGACAAAATCGGAAAACATTATTATAACGTCCGCAACTATGTTTGCAAGTATCAGATTGAATTTTCCGCTGACCTTATCGGTAAGGTTTCCCTGCACGAATTTAAGGCGCGGTTCGTCAAAGCCGTTTACCCTGCCGTTTTCGGCGGCGGTCTTAACCGCAAGCTCATCAATGTCAACACCGAGAGCGCTCTGCGCGCCGAGCAGAAGCGAAGCTATGGCAAGTATTCCGCTGCCGCAGCCCGTGTCAAGAACCGTGTCGCCTTTCCGGAGATATTTCTCGGTCATTTCAAGGCAGAGTCTTGTGGTATCGTGGCTCCCCGTTCCGAAAGCAAGTCCCGGTTCTATTGAGAGCACCTCTCTGTTTTCGGAGTTGTCATAATCGTCTATCCACAGAGGACGGATAAGGATACGTCTGCCGACCTTAATAGGCTTAAAGTATTCCTTCCAGTTATTCTCCCAGTCCTCATTTTTGCACTTCTGCAAATCAATTTCGTGAGAAATGCCCTCCGCATTATATCTTTCGCTCAGAAATGAAACCGCTTCATTGGGGTTCTCCTCGGGTGGCAGATAAAGATGTATATAGCCCGTGTTTTTGTCCTTTGCAAGCAGTTCCTCGTCAATGAGGTCGATATTTGCTATCTCCCACGTTTCTTCCTCAAGCGTGCGGTAATCTTCAATATAAATGCCGTAGGGCACCGCCATATTGGCGATGTCCCCGGCTTTGTCTATATCGTCCGCTTTTACTTTAACTGTAACTTCGGTCCATTCCATAAGGATATTCCTTTATATCAATACTTGTTATGTACTCTCTCGCAGAAGCAGAGCAGGTCTTTGACTTCAAGCTTGGTACCGTCGTCAAGAATTGCCGTTCCGCTCATTCTGCCGAATACCTGATGCTGATCGGAAACGATGGCCTTGAGGTCTATTATTGCCGCGCGGTCAAGAATCGGAACAAAGTCCATCTCAAAACGTCCGTCGGAGGATGAAATCGTCCACGGGTCGGTATAGCTTGAAGCAGGGATATTGAATACAATATCGTCCAGCTTATGTCCCACGCCGTCATAGAAGATGATGTTTTCGCTGGCGGCGCTTGTGTCGCCGAAGCCGTAACCGATATTGAAACCGAAGGGCTTACCGTTGACAACGCCGTTGCCCGAGCCCCAGTTCCATGTGTTATCGTAGGTCCAAACGCCTCTGCCCCAGTCAAGAGTTCCGAAATCTGTCTCGGGGTCGAAGGTATAGGTCTTGCCGTCAAAGGTACAGCTGCCGGACGCTCTCATACAGTTGATTTTCTGATTGTAATAGAAAGCGTGTCTGTCCTCTTTCCACGGAGTGGCGATAACCATTGTGTCCATCGGAGGCTGTTCAAGCTTGATGTCGCACTGAAGGGTTTTGCCGTCCATAAAGTTTTTGAAAACGCAGGAAATGCGTCTTGTTTCGCCCGACTTGCGGAATTCCATGGCAAGACGCTTGTCCTTATATACGGTGCTGCCCGACTCGCTTGAGGTCGGAAGCTTTAACTTGCCCATCGGGAAAGCGTTGAGTACGGTTTCGGTGTGTTCCCACGGTTTCTCGCCGAGTTCAAGCAAAGACACGGACTGAAGTCCGACATATCCGTCATCTGAGATTGTAAACGCAAAGGCAAAGTCCTTGCCGACTACAAGATAGTAGTCCCATTCCTTAATTCTCGTCTTTCTTTTCTTAATGTCGTCTCTTGAATAAATCTGATACAGCTGCCTTGACCAGCCCGGCTCTCTGAGAGTGCCGTCAACATTAAGAAGCTTCTGTACTGTTGTTACCTCATGGTTTCTCATAAAACCAACCCCCTTAGTCTAAATTGACTTTAAAATCTTTATTATCGTCCGAATAGTTAAACAGTTTTCTGTCATTTAAAGCCCAGAGTCTTGACGAAAAAGCGTCCTTCTCAAGTCCGTCAACGGCCTGAGACATCTGATACATCTTTGCGTCAAGGTTGTCCAGCTCCGACAGAAGCTCTGCTTCGATAAACATTGGTCTTACGGCGGCTCCGAATTCGGGCTCGCCGTGATGTGAAATGAGCATATGCTCGACAAGCATGGCCTTTTCCTTTGAGATGCCGAGCTCGTCGCAGACCTTATCCACAATAATAGCGCCCTTTACAAGATGTCCTATGAGATTGCCCTCTACGGTGTAGCCCGTTGCCGTGCCTGTCGCGGTAACCTCGTACTCGGTAAGCTTGGCAATATCGTGAAGCGCCGCGCCCGTAATAAGCAAATCGCGGTTGACATAGGGATAAATTTCGCAAACGGCCTCGCACAGTTTAATTATTGAGAGCGTGTGCATAAGCAGACCGCCCCTTATCGCGTGATGAAGTCTGAACGCCGCAGGGAAGGTCAGAAGCTTGTCTTTATTACTGTTATAAATATGTATAACAAGCTTTTTGAGTTCCTCGTCCTCAAACGCCTGTGCGCGTTTAATGATTGCGTCAAACATATATTCGCCCGAATAGTCGGCGCTCTTTACATAGTCGCTGATATCGACATTGTCGTTCTCGTCGGTACGGCGTATTTTGGTAATCCTCATCTGGTCGGCGCCCGCAAATTTTGAAATCTCTCCCCTGACCTTGACAAGTGTATCGGTTTCGTACTCTCCGTGAGTTGCAGGGACATAGTCCCAGAGCTTTGCCGAAATCTCGCCCGATTTGTCGGAAAGTTTCATATCAAGATAGTCCGTGCCCTTTGAGGTAACCTTTCTGTCGCATCTTTTTATAACGGCGAAGCCCTCATACTGCCCGTTTGAAAGTTTGGTAAAATCCATATATATTTCTCCTAAACAAATTCTTTTTTCATTATACATTATTCGGGAGAAATAGTAAACATATTAAATTTAAAATTTTCATAAAAATATTCTTTAAGTCCCTCAAGTGTCACTTTGCGTCTCTGATTGCCCGTAAGACTTCTGCCAGAATTGCCGTCGGCGGTTACAAGTCCCGTCAGTACAAAGTACGCAAGCAGTAACACGGCGAGAAACAAAAAGTATTTTTTCAGCGGTCTGTCCTTTTTCATTATCCGTTCTGTGTATGCTCCTTTATAAACTCCGCAAGCGCCTGCCCTATGAGATGTCCCGAATACTCCGCCTCCTCAAGTGTGTTTGAGTCGCTGCCGAATTCAAACAGCGCGGAATACGGTGTAAGATCCATATTGTATTTCCTCGCCGAGAAAAGTACGGGGCGCATAAGTCCCGGAAACAGATTCTCGGCAGTCTGCTGAAACTGTAAATCAAACGCGAGATTGGTTTCCCAGTTCGGGAACGAACTGACCTTGCCGTCCTCACAGCCTGCTATTATCATAACCTGCGCCGCTTTCTTTCCGTTTACGAGGGCGGTCGGCTTAATGCGCGTGCTGTCGTTCTGATGAATAGCGTCGCGGTGCACATCCACCGTGATAAGCACGGTCGGGTTGCTCTCAAGTATGGGAACGAGGGTTTCCCTCGACCTGTCATATGCGCCCGTATAACGAAGGTCGTGTATTTCGCGGTCATGTATTACTCCTATACCGCTTTTTTCAAGCTCCTCGCATATTGCGTCCCCCACCCTTACCATATTGCGTGCAGGGTCCTGACTTCTTGTGGAATAATCATTTGTAAACCAGCCCTCGTCCAGCATTTCATAGCTTTCCGTGGTATGGGTGTGATAAATAAGCACGGTCGGTTTTGAAGCGTCCTCAATTCTCAGTCCCGTGTCGGTGCCGAGCGAAGCCTCGATATTTACCGAATGCGACGGCGTTGTGTTGCGCACGCAGATATTACCGAAAACATCCGTTGCGTTCTCGGAGTTGTACTGCTTCTCGACTATTGCGCCGTCATGCGCGGAATTCGCATAAATCTGACGGAAGGACATTACCATCTCCGAAATGTCCGCAGGCGTGTTTTCCGTCTGCTCCCCGTCAACGGTTACGGAACCGTTGACGGCAGGACTTTCATTTACGCTGAAGTCGGGTATTATATTTTTATTCTTATAAACCGCGGCTTTTATCATTTCCCTGCCCGAAGCAGGCACGGCAAGTCCCGCCGACAGATATGCCGCACCCTTTACGGCAGGCGTAAACCCCGAAACACTCAAAAAAGCGAAAACAGCTATCATTGCCGCCGATATAAGCGACAGCGCAAAGCTCTCCCTCGCCGCCGAAGACCTTTTCATCAGCATCTTCCTTTCGCATAAACTGTAACAGTAAAGTTTATGCGTGCGCTTTGCAGGTTATACGACACCGAGCAGAATTTCGGGGTCGATATGCGGCTGAAGGGCGCTGTTGACCGACAGGGAAATAAGTCTCGCCGCCCTGTGAATTACGCTGTCTATTTCCCTGGGAGTTACCATCATTCCCGAAAGTCCGTTATTTGCCGCATTACACTCTCCCGCAACGGTTACCGCGTCTATGACGGTCGGCACGCCTATCGCAATAACGGGTACGCCGAGGGTGTTGCGGCTTATTTCCTTTCTCGAGTTTCCTACGCCCGAACCGGGTACTATTCCCGTGTCGGTAATCTGTACCGTCCTGCAAAGTCTTTCTATTCCCGAGCACGCAAGCGCATCTATCACTATAACTGCCTTCGGCTTTACGAGTTCGGTAATGCCCCTGATTATTTCGCCCGTTTCTATTCCCGTCTGTCCGAGCACTCCCGTGGCAACGGCGCACACGGAGTTAAGATGTCCGAGCCCTGCGTTCTCGGCAAGAACCGAGGAAATATGCCGTGTGGAGAATACGGAATTCACGCACTCGGGTCCGAGAGCGTCCGGAGTAATGTTTTCGTTTCCCAGCCCTACCACGAGAACCGTCCCCTCTCCCTGAGGCAAAAGAGATAAAACCGCGTTTTTGATTTCCCGGAATCTCTCGTCGAACAGCTCCGACTCGCCCGAAAACTCTCGCATTTCCACCGTAATATAACTGCCCTTCGGCTGTTGCGTTACCCTTGCGGCTTCATCGGTTTTAACCCTTATCAGGGTAGTGCGCGTTCTTGCGGAAGTGCGCACCGTCTTTTCTACTCCTTTTATTTCGGAGCCGTCTTTGAATTTTTCTTTTTCCATCGCAAGGTCTGTTCTGTATGTCATAGCGTATCACTCCGCAGCATATTTTACTCTTTTATTATTTGCATATTAAAAAAAGTATATGAAAAAATTGAAAAAAAACTTGCATTTTTCTTAATACAATGTTATTATATAGGTCGTTAATTCATAAGGGAGGTGTAACGATGCCCAATATTAAATCGGCAAAGAAGCGTGTTATCGTAAACGGCAACCGTGCAAAGCGCAATAAGTCGGCAAACACAGCTTTAAAGACTGCTATCAAAAAGGCAAATCTTGCTATTGAAAACGGCGCTGATGACAAGGAAGTTCTTGTCAAAGCTGCAGTCAAGAAGATTGACCAGGCAACTGCTAAGGGACTTCTTCACAAGAACAACGCTGCACGCAAAAAGTCAGCTCTCGTTACAAAGCTTAATAAGGCTTAATCGATTTTTTCGGTTGTATATCGCTGTCGGTGTTTAATCGGCAGCGTTTTGCATTTTTAACATATTTTATTAACATATTATTCATTGACATTTGAAAAAACATTGGGTATAATGAATTTGCAATAAAACTTTACGGAGGTCTTGATATGAAAAAGGCACTTAAAATTTTAGGTATCGTTATCGTTGTTGCAGGCGCAGCTTTTGCAGCATACATTTTCGTTAAGAACTATGTTGAGTCCAAGAGAGTTGTTGTAGGCAACGACGCAGAGAACTATGTTTCCTGCTCATGCTGTGATGACAATTTTGTTTCGGAGACAGTTGCTTAACAGATTATAAAGAATTTATGACCGAGTTTTGACTCGGTCATTTCTTTTTTGACCTTGCGACAAGCGAAACCGCAAGCGCCGATATAACCGCGGCGGTTGTTCCCACCGAAGCTGCGGAAAAAGGTCCCGTCAGAATACCGAGCCAGCCTTTTTCGGCAACCGCCTCCCTTGTGCCCGTTACAAGCACATTTCCGAAGCCCGTC
>SVOA01000008.1 GCA_015066635.1 Oscillospiraceae bacterium
TTTCCTTTGTGAATTTAAAATTCTCAACCGTGGTTTTTGCCTTTGGCTCAAGCAGTATCCTCTCCCCGTCTATACCGAGACCGAGAAGGGTATTCTTAATAATCTGCGCCTCGCTGAGCTTCTGTCTGTCGGACTTGATACCGCCCGAGCAGACCGCCTTTGCGTCGGGGTTTTCCCGCAAAAGCTCTGCGGCTTTTTTTATTCTCTCATACAGTATCTGCCCCGGTTTACCGTCCCTTACGGGACCTCCGAGTATCAGGATGTAATCTGGCTGCATAATAATCTTCCCGTTTTTTAGTTGAAAATTAACTATAAAAATTCTTCTTTAATATATTTATTTTATCACACAGTTCCAAAATAAACAACCTTGTTTTATTTTATTTCCCTGTACATATCCTGCGCAGACTGCTTGGTTGCATATTCGGTAACATCAAGCACCTCGTACTTTGTGCGCTTCTCACCAAACTGTATTTCAATAACGTCTCCCTTTTTGACGTCGTATGAAGCGCGTGCCGTCTTGCCGTTTACCGTTACATGCTTTGCGTCGCAGACCTCGTTGGCAACGGTGCGCCTTTTTATAATTCGCGAAACCTTTAAAAACTTATCCAATCTCATATCATACCTCCGTACACACAACTATTCTAACACAAAATGAAAAAGAAAAACAGGGGAAGTTTTCGCTTCCCCTGTCAACGTTAAAAAAATTATTTAACAGCGTCCTTGAGGCCCTGGCCTGCTTTGAATGCGGGAACCTTTGAAGCCTTAATCTTCATTGTTTCGCCTGTTCTGGGGTTACGGCCCTGCTTAGCTGCACGCTTACGAACCTCAAATGTGCCGAAGCCGATGAGCTGAACTTTGTCGCCCTTCTTAAGAGCTGCCTTGATAGCGTCGATAGTAGCGTTAACTGCTGCCTCTGCGTCCTTCTTTGAAAGGTCAGATTTCTTTGCAACTGCTGCAATAAGTTCTGTCTTATTCATTGTGTGTTCTCCTTTTTTGAAAAGATTTTTTATTACCAACGGTGTATAACACCTTAATTGGACTGTTTCTTGACCTCATCCCAGAGCTTGTCCAGCTCGTCTATGGATGAGCTTTGCATATCAATTCCGCGCTCTGCGGCCAGCTTCTCGACCAGTATGAATCTGTCGGTAAACTTGTCCGCGCTTTTTGTAAGCGCCTCCTCGGCATCAACGCCGAGAAATCTTGAAACATTGACAACCGAGAAAAGCAGGTCGCCGAGTTCCTCCTCGATATTGCTGTTTTCTCTGACTGCCTTCTCGAGCTCGTCGGCCTCCTCGCGGACCTTCTGAAAGGCTCCGTCTGCGCTGTCCCAGTCAAAGCCCGCTTTCCTTGCCTTGTCCTGAATTTTAGCGCTGCGCATAAGCGCCGGAAGCTCACGGGGAATTGAAAGCATCTTTTCGGACACTGACTTGCGGTTTTTGGATCTGGACTTGATTTCCTCCCAGTTGACGAGGACCTCGCTGCTGTCCTTGACCTCAACGTTTCCGAAAACGTGGGGATGTCGCTCTATCATCTTTTTGCAGACGCCGTCGCACACATCCTCAAAGGAAAAAGCTTTTTCTTCCTTTGCCAGCTGTGAGTGGAAAACAACCTGCAAGAGTACGTCTCCCAACTCCTCGCACATAAGAACGCTGTCGTCCTTATTGATGGCCTCTATAACCTCATAGGTTTCCTCAATAAGCGAGCTTTTAATTGATTTATGGTCCTGCTCTCTGTCCCAGGGACAACCCTCATCCGAACGGAGAATTTCCATAATTCTTAAAAGGTCATCTATTGTGTATTTTTCTTTAAAATTGAACTCAACTGACATATATCTTGTATCCTTACTACCTATTTTACTCTATAAATCCATATTTTGCAAGTATTTTCGCAATTTTTTCTCCTTTTGGAAGGGTAATTATATCAGATTTTACGATTCCGCCGAGCAAAAGCATGGAAATCGCATATACGGCAACCGCAAAAAAGACTGCAATCAGAGTTGCGATAATGTTTGTAATTGAGTGTCCGCCCTTTTGAATTTCGGGCAGAATCGCATTGAAAATGCCGTAGCTTGTAAATGCGGCGATACCGCACAGAACGCTTGAAACAAGAGGCTTTACCGCTATTGACATATAGTCGAGCTTCACTCCCGTAACCTTTACAAGCGAAACGAGGTTGATAACAACAATAATGGTATAGCAGACAACCGTACCGACAACCGCGCCGTTGATGTTGACCGAAGGAATACCTATAAAAATATAGTTTGTTATGACCTTTGCAACAGCGCCTATCGAAAGCGAAAAAACAGGAATTTTTGCCTTGCCGAGCGCCTGAAGCATATTTGTCATCGGTTGAGAAAGCGAAATAAGGAAAATCGTGTAGCCGTATGCCGCCATTATCGGAGCCGCTATCGAAACAGCGTCCGCCGACTTGCCCGTTTCATACATCATACGGAGAATCGGGTACGCAAGCGCACCCATACCGATGCCCGCAGGAAGCGAGAACATCATTGTAACTCTTAATACTGACTCAACTGAGTTTTTAAGCTGCAGTTTGTTTTTAAGCGCCCATGCCTCAGAAAGCGCCGGAATTGCGCTGACGCCGAGCGTCATTGTGATTGACGGAATAAGATTTTTAAAATCAAGCGACATTGTATATGCGCCATAGAGATACTTCGGTATGTCCGCATCAAGTATGCTCGAAACCGAAAGCTGCGCGTTATACAAATTTCTGATAAAGCCGAGATTATTCTCTATCATTGTGGCAAGTCTGTTCTGAATAGTCATGGCGTCAATAAGATTTGTAACGCTGAAAACAAGACTTGATGCCACAACGGGAATTGCAAGGGCGATAAGCGCCTTTGCGATATTTACCGAGGAAACGGGCCTGGGCGAATGCACAAGCTCTTCTCTCGTGATGCCGTCTCCCTTGACTTTATGGAGCAGCATCATATAAACCATACCTATAACCGTGCCGACAGTTACGCCTATCGCGGCAGCTGCCGCGGCATAAGGATATATGGCGCTTGACGCCTCGGCGTGATTTGCAACGGTTTTGCCGTAAACGGTAAGTCCCTGCTCAAAGCGGGAATAACCGTAGGTTATGGAGAGCTTTGCGGCAAGCAGTCCGAAAACAACCTTGCCGGCCGCCTCCCATACCTGCGACATAGCGGTAGGAGTCATATTGCGAAGTCCGTTGTAGTATCCGCGGTAAATTGACATTATACAGCAGAAGAAAATAGACGGAGTTATCGCAAAAATCGCGGGAAGCGCCTCCATACTCTTTGCAAGATAAGCGTAAGGAAACGCGAGTATCAGAAGCAAAAGAGTACCGGCAGTACCCGTTACAAGGAAAAGCCTTGCGGCGACCTTGAAAGTCATCCTGACATCTCTGTAATGCTTCAGAGCCATCTGCTGAGATACCATCTTTGAGACGGCAACGGGAAGTCCTGCCATGGAAATCGTATAAATGGGAATATAAAGGTTGTAAGCCGAGTCAAAATATCCTCTGCCTACTGCTCCGACCATATTTGAAAGCGGAATTTTATAGAGAATTCCGATTATTTTTACTATTAAGGTTGCTGCCGCAAGAACCATAGCCCCATTTAAAAGGGACTGGCTTTTTCGTTTACTGTTTGCCAACACATCACCTCATTTGCCCAATATAAAATACCATTTCATAGGAACAATGTCAAATTATCAGCCGATAAACTCGCGTAACAGCGAGTCTTTTGGAATAAGCTCCGAGTTAAGGGGAACGAATTTGTTAAGCGAATTTATAAGCTTCTGCGCGTCGCCCTTATATTTATCGTCAATCTCGGCGGCTTTGAGCAGATTTATCGCCGTATCCCTGAAAATACAAGGCTCGCAGAGATGTATGGAGTTTATTCTGATGTCCGCCATATCCTTGTAAGGGAAGAGATACATATCCTCTCCTCTGCATACGTTTTCCCAGAGTTCAAAGGTGTTATTAACCGAGCTTCCTCTGAAATTATAATCTCTTATAAGTCTGCGTACAAATCTGAGATTGCGTTTATTGAGTATGATTTTGCCCTTTGCGTCGTAAATTCTTGACGAAACGTTTATATAGAGCTTTATAAGTCTTAAATTTTCAAGTTCGCTTGATACTATGGGATTGAGCGCGTGAAGTCCCTCGACAATAATCGCGTCGTTCTTTTCAAGCTTTAATTTTGTGTAGGTGCTTTTTCTCTCGCCTACGGTAAAGTCAAAGGACGGCATATCGGTTTCGGCGCCCGACATAAGACTTTTTACGGTTTCCGAAATTAAGGGCAGGTCAAGCGCATAGACCGTTTCAAAATCGGGTTTGCCCTCGTCATAGCCGGGTATGTCCTTACGGTTAAGATAAAAATCATCTAAGCTGACTACATGGGTGTCCATACCGAGCGAGGTAAAGCTGTCGGCAATTTTCTTTGCCGTGGTTGTCTTGCCCGACGAGGACGGACCTGCAAGCATAATGATTTTTCTGCCCGTTTCATCAAGCGCTTTTTCGGAAATATTATTGATAATATTTCTGTAACGAAGCTCTGCACGCGCAACAAGAGCGTGTGAGTTTTCCTGAGCAAGCTCGTTGATATATTCAATTCTGTTGTTGTTAAGTCCCATATCCCGACTCCTTATCTGTTGTCCTCATAAAAGTTTATGATTTGTTTTTTGCGCTGTTTTATTTCGTCAAAATTGTTTATGTATTCATAAGGATATTTAAAATTGAATACCCTGTCAATTCTGTCCCCGTGAGGTGCTTTTAATCTGGTTACTCCGCCTGCGCCCAGAGCAAGCACGGAATGGCACTCCTCCATCATAAATATATTGTAAAGGCACTCCCTGCCCTGCTTGCAGTAGCCCGTATTTTCAAGATTATTAAGACTCTTTGACTGACGGTACATATAGTAGGGATGATAGTTTTCGGAAATAAGTCTCGACTGGGCGAAGTCAAGCATTTGAGAGCACATTTTTGCCCTCTCAAGCATTACCCTGCCTTCCTCGCCGAGATACGAAGCTCTCTTTAAGGCGAGAGTGTGTACCGTGATATTTTCAGCCGACAGCGAAATTGCTTTTTCAAGAGATTCTTCAAAACCGTGCAGACTGTCTGAGGGAAGCCCTGCAATCAGGTCCGTATTTATATTGTCAAAGCCGATTTCCCTCGCAAGCGCAAATGCCTCAAGCGTCTGCTGTGAGGTGTGTTTTCTGCCTATGGCTTCAAGTACGCTGTCCGAAAAGGATTGCGGGTTAATGCTGATTCTGTCAACGCCCGCCGCTTTAAGCACCCTGAGTTTTTCTGCGGTAACCGTGTCGGGGCGTCCCGCCTCTGCGGTAAACTCACGAAGTCCCGTCAGGTCAAAGCTCTCTCTGAGCACCGAGGTAAGCGTTTTAAGCTGCTCTGCGTCAAGCGTGGTAGGAGTTCCGCCGCCGATATAGACGGTTTCGGTTTTAAGCCCGAGTTCTTTCACAATTTCCGCCGTCAGCCGCGCTTCCTTTATAAGAAACTCAACGTAGTCGGGCATCAGTTTTTTTACGGTCTGCGCCGACATATCGTGAGAAACAAACGAACAGTAACTGCACCTTGTCGGGCAGAAGGGAACGGAAACGTAAATGCTTACGGAATTATCCGCCGACAGAGATATTATTTTTTCCTCTGCCACGGCGACGGAATCTGCAAGCTCGGTTTTTGCCTCACTTACAAAATATTTTTTGCGGAAGTATTTTATTCCCTCGGCATCGCCGTATGTCTTTTTAAGACTTCTCAGCAGTTTTGACGGGCGTATGCCCGTGAGAATTCCCCACGCGGGGACGTATCCCGTAATATCCGTAAGGCAGGCGAACATAAGCCCTGCCGTTTCAAGCTCCGCGTCCTCCCCTGCTCCAAGCTTTCTGTCGGAGGAGAAAAGACATTTGCCGTCTCTGTCAAAGAAATTGACGCTTACCGAATTATCCGAAAGCTCGGTTCTGATAACGGCCTCGCCGCTTTTTTTCGTCTTTTCCCTGACAACCTTTATTTCCTCGTTGGGATAAAAAATTCTTGTCAGCTTTTCCGCCTCATACTGAAAGCCGTGGTTTATAACTTCAAGTATCATTAAAGACCTCTTAAAAACATATTAGTCTGTCTTTCTCTGTCAAGGGTTGAAGAAATATCATGCCCCGGCATTACCGCATAGTCGCCGTGAAGTCCCGCGATTTTCTCCAATGACTCTCTGAGCGTATTCCAATCGCCGCCCGGTAAATCCGTTCTGCCGACCGACCCGCAAAACAGCGTGTCGCCGGTAAAGATAATTCTGTCCTTTGCGAGTATATAGCATACTCCCCCGGGCGTGTGCCCCGGAGTGTGCATTACGTCAATTATGGTTTCGCCGAGCGTTATTCTCTCGCCGCCGTCAAGAATTCTGTCGGCGTGAACGCTGTGCTGATTAAAGGAATATGCCGAAAGACTCTTATTGCCGTTCTCAAGGCAGTCCGCGTCAAGTCTGTGAATCACAACCTCGGCGCCCGTCTTTTGTTTAAGTTTATAAACGCCGAGAATATGGTCATAATGCCCATGCGTCAAAAGTATGTATCTGACATCTTTGCCCTCAAGCATTCCGAGGAGTTTTTCGGTACATTCTCCCGTATCTATTACTGCGGTCTGCAAAGTATTCTTATCTGTCAGAATATATGTGTTTGCGCTGACGGGACCTGTCTGAAGCACATCTACCGTAACGCTCATTTTCTGTTTCTCCATATTTCCGTATCGTAAAGTATGGTTACGGGTCCGCTGTTAACAAGCGAAACCTCCATATGAGCGCCGAAAACGCCCTTTGCAACCTTCTTAACTCCGTTTTCCGAGAGGCATTTGCAGTAAAGCTCATACAGTTCGTTTGCCCTGTCGGGAGCCGCAGAGGGTGTAAACGACGGGCGGTTGCCTTTCCTGACATCCGCGCAGAGCGTGAACTGAGAAACCGCGAGAATTTCGCCGTCAATGTCGAGGACCGATTTGTTCATCTTGTCCTCGTCGTCCGTAAAAATACGGAGATTTGCCGTTTTGCGCGCAAGAATCTCAGCGTCCTCATCGGTGTCGCCCTCAACTACGCCGACAAGCACGAGATAGCCCTCGTCTATACTGCCGACGGTCTTGCCGTCAACCTCTACCTTTGCGGAGGTTACTCTCTGAATTACTGCTTTCATTTTTAAAACCCCTGTCTTTCTACGGACAGTATGCCGTCAATTTTTTCAAGTCTCTGAATTACGCTGTTCAGATGCTCGAGATTCTGAACCGTTATGCTCATATTCAGCAGCGACCTGCCGTCCTTTATCTCTCTGGTGGAAATATCGTTGATATTTACCCTCATAGCCGCCAGCTGCATTGAAAGGTCTGCCATAAGTCCTATCCTTGACAGTCCTGTAATCTGAAGCGCGGCTCTGAATTCCTGCTTTGCAGAGGCATTCCACGAAACCTCTATCCAACGCTCGGGCTCGGGAACGTCCGCAAGATTTTTCGGCACGTTCTGACAGTCCCTCTTGTGTACGGAAACGCCGTGTCCCCTTGTAATAAAGCCGATAATATCGTCGCCGGGCAGAGGATTACAGCACTTTGAAAGTTTGACAAGCACGTTGTCAACGCCCTTGACCGTAACACCGTCGTTGCTGACACCCGTTTTTCTGGTCTGCTTTACGAGCTGGGCTTCCTGCTTTTTATAGTTCTTATTGTATTCGTCCTTAATATAAGGCATAAGACGGATAAGCGATATACCGCCGTAGCCAATGGTTGCATAAAAATCGTCCACGCTCGCGCAGTGCTGATGCCTTGCGAGATTCTCTATGAATTTCGTGTACTCTTCATCGGTAAGGCGTATGAAATTCTTTCTGAATTCCCTGTCAATTTCCGCCTTGCCCTCAACTATATTCTCGTCGCGTCTTTCGTTTTTGAACCACGAACGGATTTTAGTCCTCGCAGAGCTGGTCTTAGCGATATTCAGCCAGTCTCTTGACGGTCCCTTGCCCTGCTGAGACGAGGTCAGTATCTCAACAATCTGACCCGTCTTAACCTGATAATCAAGCGGTACTATACGTCCGTCAACCTTTGCGCCTATCATTTTATTGCCGACCGCGGTATGAATTGCATAGGCAAAGTCTATTACGGTAGCGCCGTAGGGAATTGTGATAACGTCTCCCTTGGGAGTGAAGACAAAGGTGTCGTCCGGAACAAGGTCCGATTTAATGGCGGAAACAAGCTCCCGAACATCTCCTGCCTCCTGCTGCTCCTCAAGCAGCTGTCTGACCCATGCGAGACGCTCCTCCATATTGGTCTTACCGTTGATGCCGAGTTTATATTTCCAGTGCGCCGCAACGCCGTACTCTGCGGTACGGTGCATTTCGCGTGTTCTTATCTGAACCTCAAAGGGTATGCCCTCCTTACCGATTACTGTGGTATGGAGCGACTGATACATATTCTTTTTGGGCGTTGAAATATAGTCCTTGAATCTGCCGGGCAGCGGCTTATACATATCGTGAATAAGTCCCAGACAGTTATAGCACTCGCCGACCGTGCCGACTATGATTCTGATAGCGTAAATATCGTAAATCTCGTTAAAGCTTTTATTCTGCATATACATTTTTCTGTATATGCCGTGAGTGCTCTTTATACGCGCGTCAATTCTCGCGTCCGAAACAATTTTGGAAACTCTCTGCTCAATTTTCTGTCTTGTCTGCTCCAGAAATTCCGAGCCCGACTTACCCATTTCGGCAATTTTACGCGAAATATCCTCATAAGCTATCGGGTCAAGGAAGCGTATTGCAAGGTCCTCAAGCTCCTCCTTGACATTTCTGATACCGAGTCGGTGGGCAAGAGGCGCATATATTTCGAGCGTTTCAAGCGCTTTATCCCTGCGCTTCTGAGGATACATATAATCAAGAGTACGCATATTGTGAAGCCTGTCGGCAAGCTTAATAATAATAACCCTTATGTCCTCGGACATGGCAAGCAGCATTTTCCTGACGTTTTCTGCCTGCTGCTCCTCTTTTGTCGAAAGCGGAATTTTACCGAGCTTCGTAACGCCGTCAACGAGGTTGGCAACGTCTGCGCCGAAGTCCTTTTTAATGTCGTCAAGAGTAATATCGGTATCCTCAACCGTATCGTGAAGCAGTGCCGCCTCTATGCTCTCGGCGTCCATGCCGAGTTTCAGGAGTATATCCGCAACTGCAAGGGGATGAACTATATACGGCTGTCCCGAATAGCGGAACTGCGCGGAATGAGCCTTTAAGGCATTATTGTACGCAAGCTTTATTTTAGCGAGTTCCTCTGCAGAATACGACTTTTCGCATTCCGTGATAAACTGTGAATAAAGCTCCTCGGGAGTAACATCATTCTGACGCTTATCCATATTTATCCCCTTTCTTTAAGACTTCTGAGTATGGCGGAGGAACCGAGGTCCTTTTTACCCGGATTCTCTACTATACTGTATGTCGAATTACTCTTTTTAAGCAGTCCGAGTTCACACATAATGTCAAGGCAGACAAGCACTCTCGCCGCATAGCGATAAGGAATGCCCGATTTATGACAAAGCATATCGGCACCGAAGGAAAAAGTTTTTTCCGACATAAAGAATCTGTAAACGCAGGCAAAAAAATCTCTGTCCGGAGTCAGCAGTTCCGCTTCGTTACGGCTGAGATTTGCTCCGCCTCTGAATTTTTCATATATTCTCATACCCGTTTCGCAGCCGTCAAAGTCAAAATCGGAACAGCGTATATCGCTTATCTGTACCGAAGGATACACCTCGCCTCTGAATTCGTTGCGCTCAATTCTGAACGCAATATCAACTCTGTCGCCGAGCGCATAAGGGAACTCGGGCAGAGATGTTGAAAAGAGCATGGCGTTAAACTCCTCGCCCGTCTTTGAAAGGGTAAGTCTCAGATGTCTGCCCTCGCCTACGGGTCTTATTCCCTTTAAGACCGCATCCTTAACCGAGAAGCAGGGCTGAGGGTTTTCCGCGCCGTACGGCTCAAACATACCGAGCATACCGAGTAAATCGGTTGTTATTACCGAAGGCTTGATATTTAAGTCAATTCTTGTTTTGAGATAAGGCATTTCCCTTAAATAGCAATATTCGGAAAGCGCACTGCGCAAACGGTCGATATCCTTTGTCATAATACCGAAGCCTGCGGCAAGGGTATGTCCTCCGAAATGAGTGAGCATATCCTTAGCCTCGGAAAGAGCGTCGTAAATTGAGAAGCCGTCTATGCTTCTGCACGAGCCCTTACCCGTTTCGCCGTCCGTGGAGATAACTATCGCGGGTTTTCCGTATCTGGCAACAAGCCTTGAAGCTACTATTCCTATAACTCCCTGATGCCAGTTCTCGCCTGCAACAACGATAACGGGAGCGTATTTTACCTCGTCATGCGCTTCTATATAATCAACCGCGCTGTTTGTAACAGCCGCCTCTGTTTCGTGACGGTCGAGATTTGCCTTTTCCATAAGAGCGGCGGCATTATCAGCCGACGCTTTATCCTCTGCAAGCAGCAGATTCATGGCAAGCCGCGCCGTATCCATCCTGCCCGCGGCGTTGATTCTCGGCGCGAGAGCATAGGAAACCATTGATGAAGTCAGCTTTTTCTGTGAAACGGAAGCATATTCTTTAAGTGCCTCAATTCCGTAACGGGATGAGCGGTTGATAATTTCGATTCCTTTTCTGACTATTACTCTGTTCTCGCTGACTATGGGAACGACATCTGCAAGCGTACCTATGGCGGCAAGGTCGGCGTATTCATTAAGCACCGAATAGCTGTCGCCCTCGAGAGCGCAGACAAGCTTAAAGGCAACGCCTACTCCCGCATAGTCTTCAAACTCACAGTTGCAGTCGCTTCTGTGCGGATTGACTGCCGCCGCGGCGTCGGGCAGCACATCGCCAACCTTATGGTGGTCGGTAATAACCACATCAAGTCCCAATTCCTTTGCGAGAGCCGTTTCCTCAACCGCGTTTATTCCGTTGTCAACGGTTATAATGAGTCTGACGCCCTGCGAACAGAAGGCTTTTACGCTGTCGCACGACAGACCGTAGCCCTCGCTGACTCTGTCGGGGATATAATAGCCGACATCGGCGCCCTTGCTTTTAAGATAAAGATAAAGAAGCGAGGTCGAGGTTACACCGTCAGCGTCATAGTCGCCGAAAATCATAATCTTTTCTTTACCGTCAACCGCCTTGCGGATTCTCTCGACAGCCTTATCCATATCGGTAATGCTGTACGGGTCTATGAACAGCTCATCCTCAAAGAGAAACTGCTCTATTTCCTCGCTGTCCGTAATGCCCCTCGCCGTCAGCAGCAGGGCAACAAACGGGTCGAGTGAAAACTCCTCGGCTATTTCAGCCGCAAGGTCTCTGTTATTTGACGAGAGAACCCATTGTCTTCTGCTCATTGCCGCCACTGCTCCTTTACCTTAAATTTCGTTTATTAACCTTTTTATTTTACCATTTTTATCGCGTATTTTCAATATAAATATTATATTTTATATAGTTAAAGTTTATTATATATATTCAAATATTGACACTGCCGAAAGAAAAGAGTAAAATTATATGAGTATGACCTTTTTTATATTTGGGTTTTATACTTCAAGGAGAGAGATTTTTTTGACAAGACAGCTTCCAAAAAGAAAAATCAGTACGCACAACAAATTTCTTATGATTGCCGACGCGGTAATCATAAACATAATCTACTTTGCGATGGTATTCTTCCATTGGAATTTCGTAATGGACAGGTTTACCTTTTCCAGACTTGCGTTAAGAGTACCCTTCATCATAGTCTATTATCTGCTTTTCTACTATCTTTTCAAGATTTACAGAACCGCATGGAAATACGCAGGACTTTATGAGGTGCTTTCCTTCGCCGCGGCAACCGTACTCGGCACGTCGGCGGTATGGATAACCGACTATATCGGTATGAAAATCTGCCGTCTGTCGGACAGCCCCGTTCTTTACTTTAACGTGCTTCCTCTTTCTGTATATCTTGACAGCACGCTGATTATGATGTTTGTAAGCCTTCTCATAAGACTCTCGTACCGTTCAATGTTTGTCTTTAAAAACGAGCAGAACAGAAGAAATCACGTTTCCAAGCTCAAGCAGATTCTTATTATCGGCGCGGGCGAAGCGGGTACGGGACTGCTCAGAGATTTCCAGAAAAATTCATATAAATTCGGCAACCCCGCCGCAATAGTTGACGACGATGTTTCAAAGATAGGACTTGCCATCAACGGCACTCCGATAGTCGGCACCTGCGACGATATTGAGGAGGTATGCCGCAAGTATTCGATAGACGAAATTATTTTCTGTATCCCCTCCATTGAGGACGAGAGAAGAAAAGAGATTCTTGACTATGCCATCAAGACGGGACTTTCGGTTAAAATTGCTCCTGATATTTCCTCGCTTGAGCATTCCGATTTCTCATATAAGGAAATGCGTAACGTCGATATTCTCGACCTGCTTTCGCGTCCGGAAATCAAGCTTGACCCCGATGTCTGCAAGTACGTTACAAATCAGACCGTGCTTGTTACGGGAGGCGGCGGAAGCATAGGCAGCGAGCTTTGCCGTCAGATAGCGAGATACAATCCCGAAAGAATTGTCATTTTTGATATTTACGAGAATAACGCTTATGCGCTTAAAAACTCTCTTGATTTAAAATACTTCGGCAACCCGAAAATCGAAATACGCATTGGCTCTGTAAGAGAATACGAAAGACTCAAAGAAGTCTTTGAGGAATTCCACCCCTCGTCTGTTTTCCACGCGGCGGCGCACAAGCACGTTCCGCTTATGGAGGACAGCCCCTATGAGGCGATAAAGAACAACATACTCGGTACATATAATACCGCGCTGTGCGCAAATGAATTCGGCGTTGACAACTTTGTTCTGCTCTCTACGGACAAGGCTGTTAACCCGACAAACGTAATGGGCGCGACAAAGAGATGCTGTGAGCTTATAATTCAGCATTTTTCAAAAATATCGACTCACACCAAATTTGCGGCGGTACGTTTCGGCAACGTACTCGGTTCAAACGGAAGCGTTATTCCTCTTTTCAAGGAGCAGTTACAGAAGGGCGGACCGCTTACCGTTACGCACCCCGATATTACGCGCTACTTTATGACTATTCCCGAAGCGGCTCAGCTTGTCGTTCAGGCAGGAGGTATCGCAAAGGGCGGCGAGATTTTCGTTCTCGATATGGGCGAACCCGTCAAGATAGTTACCCTCGCGGAGAGGCTTATCAGACTGTCGGGCTTCGAGCCGTATGTCGATATAGATATTCAGTTCACGGGACTGCGTCCGGGCGAGAAGCTGTATGAGGAGCTTATCCTGCCGAGTGAAAAGGACGGTATGCACAAGACCGACAATCACAAGATTTTTATTACTTCGCCTACGGAATTTGACGACGACCTGCTCATTGAGCATATCAATTCAATTCCCGATATGGACCCCTCGCAGTCAAGACAGTTCCTCAAGGACCTTGTTCCTAACTTCAAAGGATAATTTAAAGCCCCTGTTTTCCGAAAAACAGGGGCTTTTATTTTTTTGCTTTTACTCAACCCATTTGAGTTTATACATACCGAACGCACCTGCAAGACTTGCAACAATGGTTACAAAAATCATTGTGCCTACGGGAAGCGTCGGAAGGAATATGTAAGCGATTATTCCCGCAAGTATCGGCAGTACCGAAAGTTTCCAGTACTTTGCGAAGTACGACGCGCCGAGCGCTCCGAAAAGGGCGGGTATAACGTTCTCAAATGCCGGCTTGATATCAGAGCCGTCATCCGTGATATACTTTGTAAACGGCAGAAATGCAATAACTCCGACAGCGATAACCACGGTAGTCGTAATTGCCGATGCGCCTATCGCGATAGTGGAAATAACCTCTCCCTCCTCGCTTGACGCGTTGACCTTTGCTCTGTCCATGGCGTTCATGGCGCAGGGCATTTTAAGGTTTGCAATATTTCCCGAAACAAACGAGAGATATGTGCCGCCCGCACCGAGCATGGGCGTATAGGTCAGCACCTCAACGACAGCCGTACCCCAGTAAATCGGGATGACTGCGCTCAAAGCCTTCAGAAGCAAATTAAACTGAGGGAATACGTTATAGTAAAGCGAAAAAATCAGCGGCACCGAAAAAAGCACGGCAAGCGCGCTCAGCGACCAGATCTTTCCCCAGGTATGAACTCTGTCTTTATAATCTTTCATCATCGGCACCCCCTATCTCCATACATACTGCGAAATGCCGACAGGCAGTACCTGTGTGAGCAGAATCGCAATTCCCATAGCGCCGAACATGGCAATCGGCAGGACAAACGGTTCAAGCTTTTTAAGTTCCTTTTTGCGGCACAGATAATCGAGCGCTATCGTAAAGACCATAGCACTGATAAGCGTCGCAACGCTCATAAAGCCCGCGTGCTGTCCGTCCTTGGGCGCGGAGGCAACGCTCTTTGCGATAAAGGCGGAAATAATACCTATAAACGCCGCCGTACCGAGTATATTGCCGAGCGCATTCGCACTCTTGCTTTTTGAGGTAACCTTACCCATAGCCTTATGAATTTTTTTGCAGAATACGGGAAGAAGTACAAGCGGGAAGCACGAGCCTATAGTCATAGCCCACGCAACCGTTGAGAATCTCTCGGGGTCCGTAATGGGCTCGGCAACCGACGAACCGAAAACGTCAAGCGCGGACTCTGCCGCAACGGTTTCATACGCGAGGTTGCCTATGACTGAAAGTCTGATCCACGGCAGTACAATTCCGAGTGCGGAAGCAAGCGCAAGTACGGTTGCAAATATTGACACCGCGGGAGCTAACGTAAACAGCATACTTGAAACAACCGTCTGCTTCAGCTTCTCGGGCGGTATCCCGATTTCCCTGCCTCTTTTCCATGCCTTAGCCATAAAGAACAGCGACTGAGCTATAACAAAAACTATTACGCCCGCCGCGAGGCCATACATAAGAGGACCTGTTTTAAAATCCAATTTTATTCCCCCTTAATAAGGTATATTCCGTTTTCTTTAATCTTTTTTATTTTATTGCCCCTGACCAGATAGACGTTGTCCGAAATGTCCATAAACGGCTTGTCAACATAGGAGTCCGTGTAAAACTCATCTATGCGTGCGTCTGCGTAAACCTCTCTGAAACGTCCTATTTTATTGCCGCGGAAACACACGGATTTTACCTCTCCGCTTTCTATGTCAAGCTCGCTTCCGATAATATTGTAAACGCCGATACGCGCACACATTTCCCTGAGCACAACCTCGGGAGAAGCTGACAGAATAACGTCATCCGCATCCTTGATTTCAAGGTAAAAAGGCTTTATGTTCTTTTCGTTTTTATCACAGAAGGTTTTTATTTCCTCGGGAATGTTTTCAAATTTTGCACAGCATTCCCTGAAAATACTGCTGTAAGATTTCAGCACCTCGTCAACAGTCAGCCTGCCCGTTTTATACCTGATAATTCCGGACACAAATACAGGGATATACTTTGCCACCTGAAAGGGAAATTTCTTTAAATAATATAAAAAGAAGTCAACCGAACTCTCTCCGCGGTAAATTGTGTTGTCAAAGTCAAATACCCGCATCATTTCGCCTCCTATGCTGACATTTTATCATATATTTAATTTCATTACAAGAAAAACCCTTGCCGATATTCGTCAAGGGTTAGGGTTTTATTCAGCTGTTTATGTTGTCCTGATTGGGCGGGAAAAACTCGTCAACGGGGAAACAGATTTTTCTGAAAGCGTCGCACGGGTCATCTGTATTGCAGTTGCACTCCTTCTTGGGTATGCAGAAGTCGTATGCGGGGATAAGCATCTGAACGTCTCTCTCAAGCTGAACTATCGTGAAAATACCGAGCGTTACGGCAACCGATTTCTCACACTGACGGGCAAAGAGATTTGCGGGCAGAGAATCGTTAAAGGCACATCTTATGCTCCTCGGGAGCGTGATGTTTATGTCGCCCGCACAGAAGCTGCACTCACAGGTTCTGCAAAGCTTTGCGTCAAGCGCAACGGGCTCGGCAACCTGAACCTTTGCTCTGGGGTTCGTGCTCGTGGAAAGAAGCTGGTCGTCGTTGGCATCTGCGGTAAACTCGCTCGAAAAGACCTTTACGCTGCCTTCGCTTCCGTAAAGTACGCATTTCTTTGAGAAAACGCTGAGTCCGCTAATGCCTACGGGATTAGTTCCCGACCTTGTGAAAACGTCAAGATTTACCCTGAAGAAAAACGTTATGTCAACGGTATAGCAGCCGTTGTTGAAAGGCACCTTCTCGACGTCTATAAGGCAGTTAAGCACCTCTGCGTTTCTCACTCTGACATTTATCGCGTCGTCGATAATTTCCTGTGCTTCGTCTCCGAAATACACTCTCAAATCGGCAAGGCAGTCCTTGTCGGCGCAGGAATCGTAAACTCTGTCGGCGTCAATGCAGACGGCTTCGCGCACCTTTGAGGGAATCTGACAGGATTTGTTTTCCGGCATAATAATTCCTCCTTGAATTTATTAAAGTTGAAAACTTCACTATCAGTGTATGAGAGTGTGCAGATTTGGTTACTGAATTTTTTATAATTTAAGGGCGGCCGAAAGACCGCCCTGACTTTTATTATTCGTTTTCCTTTTCCTCTTTATAGCGTTTAACAACCTTGAGTCTTGTGAAGTCCTCGCGTTCCTTCTCGTCAAGCGCTTCGGAAATGAATTTAATGTCCTCGGTAAACTGAGGTATCATTATATTGTTAAGCGCATTCGCTCTTTTCTGCGTTTTCTTGATAGCGTCGGCAAGTCTGAAAATTGCGCTCTGCGTTTCGGCAAGCTTAACCGTCATACGCTTGGCTTCGTTAAAACTGAAATACGCTTCGTCAAGAAGTGAATTCGTGCTCTCAAAGCCGTAGTAATTTTTCTTTTCGGTTTCCTGCGCAGTAATAACGGGAATTTCAACACCCATTACGCTCTTGTAATCTACCTCAATACTGTCGTCTATCGGAACGGTGCGTGCGAAATTCGAGCAAAGACCGAGCGTTATATTGGCAACCTTGAGCGACTCGTACGCTCTGGCGTAAACAGCGTTGATGTTTCTGTCAACTTCCTTTGCCTCGTCAATGAGCTGCATCATCTCACGGACAAGTATATTCTTTTTTCTGTCCATAAGCTCATAGCCGAGTTTGGCGAGAGCAAGCGACTTCTGCACAGCCATCAGGTTGGCTTTGGTCGGTACCGTATTTGCCGTATATAACACCTGCCTTTCATTAAAAAAACGCTTTAATTAAACCGCTGTTTCCTCCGCTTTTTTGTAATACTTCTCTATTGTCTTGTCGTCAACTCTGTCGAGCATATTTCTCGGCAGCGTCGAGAGAAGCTCCCATCCGAGGTCGAGGGTTTCGTCAATGCTTCTGTTCTCGGTATATCCCTGATTAAGGAATCTCTCGTCAAAAAGTTTACCGAAGCCGAGCAGAAGTTTGTCCTCGCGGCTGAGTTCGTCCTCGCCTATAACCGAAGCAAGGGCCTTTGCGTCCTGAACCTTTGCGTAGGTTGAAAGCAGCTGGTTTGCGAGCGTGGAGTGGTCCTCCCTTGTGTAACCCTCGCCTATGCCGTCCTTCATAAGTCTTGACAGCGAGGGAAGCACGCTTATCGGCGGATAGACGCCCTTATAGTCAAGTCCTCTGTCAAGAACTATCTGTCCCTCGGTAATGTAACCCGTAAGATCGGGTATCGGGTGAGTAATATCGTCATTGGGCATGGTCAGAATAGGAATCTGCGTAACCGAGCCCTCCGCTCCCTCTATCATACCTGCCCTCTCATAGAGCGAGGCGAGGTCGGAATAAAGATAACCGGGGAAGCCCTTTCTGCCGGGTATCTCTCCCTTTGAACTTGAATACTCTCTGAGTGCCTCGCAGTAGGAGGTCATATCCGTCATAATTACAAGCACATGCTTGCCGAGAGTAAAGGCGAGATATTCCGCAATAGTCAGCGCGCATCTCGGAGTCATAATTCTCTCGATAATCGGGTCGTTGGCAAGGTTGAGAAGCATAACAACCCTGTCCATAACATTTGCCTCGCGGAAGGAGTTTTTAAAGAACATCGCAACGTCGTTTTTAACTCCCATCGCGGCAAAAACAATGGCAAAATCTCCGCTGTCGGAAATAGTTGACTGCTGAACAAGCTGAACCGCAAGTTCATTGTGCTTCATACCTGAGCCCGAAAAGATAGGCAGTTTCTGTCCTCTTATGAGCGTTGCAAGCGCATCAATGGACGAAATTCCCGTCTGTATGAAATTCTGGGGATAAACTCTCGACACGGGATTTATCGGAGAGCCGTTGACGTCTCTGAGTTCCTCGGGATAAATCTCGCCCAGACCGTCAATCGGACGTCCCAGACCGTCAAAGGTCCTTCCGAGTATCTCGGGAGAGAGAGCTATTTCCATCGGCTTGCCCGTAAGGGTTGCTTCGGCATTGGACATTGAAAGTCCCCTTGTGCCCTCAAAGACCTGAACGGTTATTCTCTCGCCGTCGATTTTGACTATTCGTCCCATACGGCGCGTACCGTCCTCAACCTTGAGCAGAACTATCTCCTCATTTGAGGCGTCCTTTACATCGTCAAGCACGACAAGTGAGCCGTTAATCTGACTTAGTTTTAAATGTTTGATAATCAAAAAGCCCACCTGCCTTATCTGAGAATTCCGTTAAGAATCAAATCAATTTCGTTTTTAAGCTCGTCAAACATTTCGGGTCTGTCGTTGGGAATATCGTATTTCATCTGAACAAGCCTGTCAAAAATACCTGTTGAGGTAATCTTTGAAATGGGTATCTGCCTCTCGACAGCCTCGCCTGCGAGCTTATAAAGGTGCAGAATAACATCCATCATCCTGTACTGCTTATCTATCGGTACAAAGGTGTCGTCCTTGTGAAACGCGTTCTGCTGAAGGAAGCCCACCCTTATTACGCGCGCAATTTCTATGACAAGCTTCTGGTCGTCGGGAAGCACATCCGCGCCTATGAGCTTGACTATCTCCATAAGTGAGTTTTCCTCAAGCAGAAGCGCGCAGATTTCGTCCCTGCACTTCATAAAATCGGCAGAAACATTGTCTCTGTACCAATCCGATAAATCGTTTATATATTCGCTGTAAGAATTATTCCAGTTAATTGCGGGATAGTGTCTTGCGTAGGCAAGCGACTTATCCAGCGCCCAGAACACACGGGTAAAGCGCTTGGTATTCTGTGTTACGGGCTCCGAGAAATCCGAGCCCTGAGGCGAAACGGCGCCGATAAGGGAAATTGACCCCTCCGTACCGTTTAAATTCTCGACATATCCCGACCTCTCATAGAATTCGGAAAGTCTTGACGGAAGATATGCGGGGAAACCCTCGTCGGCAGGCATCTCCTCCAATCTGCCCGAAATCTCTCTGAGAGCTTCAGCCCATCTCGAAGTTGAGTCAGCCATAAGAGCCGTATGGTAGCCCATATCTCTGTAATATTCCGCTATCGTGATACCCGTGTAAATAGAGGCTTCACGCGCGGCAACGGGCATATTTGAAGTGTTTGCTATAAGCACCGTTCTGTCAAGCAGAGGCCGTCCCGTCTTAGGGTCGGTTATCTCGGAAAATTCGTTTAAGACCTGCGTCATTTCGTTGCCTCTTTCTCCGCAGCCGACATATATGATAATATCCGCATCGCACCATTTTGCGAGCTGATGCTGAGTCATGGTTTTGCCTGTGCCGAAGCCTCCGGGAATTGCCGCCGCGCCGCCCTTGGCTATCGGGAAAACAGAGTCGATAACTCTCTGTCCCGTGATAAGAGGCTTGTTTGCCGGCATACGCCTTTTAACCGCTCTCGGAGTTCTTATGGGCCACTTCTGGCTGAGCTTTAACTCAACGGTATTTCCGTCGGAGTCGCGGAGCTTCGCAATAACGTCGTTTACCGTGTATTCGCCGTTACCCGAAATTTCGGTTATTTCGCCCGAAATTCCCTGAGGAATCATTGCTCTGTGCTTGATAACGGGCGTTTCGGGACACTCGGCAAAGACATCTCCGCCGCTGACTTTGTCGCCCTTCCCGACAAGGAAGGTAACCTGATATTTTCTGTCGCCGTTGAGCGAGTCGAAGTCCGCTCCCCTGCCTATGAACGCGCCGAATCTGTCGCGCATATCGGTAAGAGGTCTTTCAATGCCGTCAAAGATATTACCGATAATTCCCGGTCCGAGCGTAACGCTCAGAGGCAGTCCCGTGGATACAACGGGCTCTCCCGGACGAAGCGAGGTTGTTTCCTCATAAACCTGAACGGTTGTGGCGTTGCTGTCAACCTTAATGACCTCGCCTATAAGCCTTTTATCGCCGACATAAACGGTTTCCATCATCTGCAAATCGGTATGTCCCTTTATGGTAATAACGGGGCCGTTAATGCCGAATATTCTGTTTTCCTGCATCACGATACCCCCTTATACCTTCAGTCCCGAATTCTGCACAAACCAGTCTTTCTGTGCCTCGAGACGCGAATCTATGGTATTGTCGGCAAGACAGCCCGTTTCGGTATCCTCTGCTCTGATACCGCCGAATTTAATAGTGCCGTCCGCCCTTATATCAATATCTTTTCCGAGAGCCTTTCTGACGGCGTCCGAATAGCATAGGTCTGCCTCTCTGACATAGTACACTATGCCCTCGCCCGTCAGGGTGCGGCTGATTTCCTCGGCGCCCGAAATAAGGAAGTTCCGATATTTGTCGCTGCCGACATATTTCTCTATCTCTTTGCCGACGTTTTCAAAGACCTTGTCAAAAAGCTCCCTGCGAAGCCCTACAAGCTCTCTCTTTGAATTCTCCGTCATCTCGGAAAGACTTATATTTCTCTCGGAGGAAATACGGTTTACCTCGTAGTTTATTTCCTCTCTGTAAGTTCCTTTTGATTCTTTTTTCAGCCTTTTAAGACCCTGCCTTTTAATGACATAGGTCTCCTCGTCTATTTTTTTGCACTCGGCGGCAGCCAGCTTTTTGATGGCGTCGATAAATGCCTTTGTGCTTTTAGCCGAACTGTCCAAAATCTCACCTCGTTTTTTGTGCGCCGTCAGTCAATGCTTATACCTATTGCATCGCGCACATAATCACTTATAGCGCCCGAAGACGCAAAGCCGGTGTCGGCGTCGGGCACCGTAACAAGTATCGGTCTGCCCGTCTTTTTTATCTCCCTGACGGTGTCGGGACAGAGCTTCTCTATACCCGATGTAATGAGAAGTATCCCCGTATTGCCGTCAAGACTGATATTGTCAAGAGCCTTCTGCGCCTGCTCGGAATTTCTTGCAACCGTTGTCTGCACGCCTGCAAGACGCAGTCCGATAGACGCGTCTGTACGCTCCGTTATAAGTCTTATAATCATAGCGTTATATCCTGTTAAGGATAAGAATTGAAATAACGACGCCGTAAAGCGCAATACTTTCACCAAGAGCAACAAAGATAATTGACTTACCGAAGCTCTTGGGGTTCTCTGCTGTTGCCGCGATAGCTGCGGGCGCACCTGCCGCAACGGCGATACCTCCGCCTATGCCTGCAAGTCCCGTAACAATACCTGCCGAGAGAAGTCCGAGTCCCTTTGCCGAGGGAGCGTCGGATGCTGCTTCCTGCGTTTCTTCGGTCTGCGCCGCAGTTGTCTGTGCGGGAGCCGAAGCCGCAGGCTGTTCATTGTCTGCAAAAGCGTTAATGCAAAGTACGCTGACGAGTACGGTGAGAACCGCAAATACAGCGATATTTATTCTCAGCGGTCTTTTGTAGTTTTTGCCCTGCGCTTTGTTTCTGAGCGCGGTAAATGCGGTTACAAGAAGCGCCATGGGTGCAAGAATAAGTACAACATAAAATAAAGCAGTCATTTTTATTTCCTCCGGAATTTAATTATTTGCATTTTTAATTTTTATCGGTTCAAAGCTTATTCCGCTTCCGTCAAAGAAGCGAGAGAACATTTCGTAGTATTCAAGTCTGAGCGCCTGAATTCCCGTAAGGAGTCCTTCAAGAGCGATAACGAGAATATTTCCGAGAATGATAACAAAGATATTTTCCTTTTCGCCTGCGAGCGAGAAGACCACCATCATCATACCTGCATGGACGAGCACGAATGCGCCGACTCGCAGGAAGGAAACCGTATTGCTCAGATACGAGAGAACGTACTCGAGCAGTTCAAACAGATTCTGCAGCACAAAGTCCGAAATGCTCTCGGGCTTCCAGTCGGGATGTCTGTCTATTAAACCTATCAGTATCTCCTTGATAAACAGTAAAAACGCACAGACAATAAGCACGCTTATACATACGCTTTTCGGTATGGGAGACGGTCCGTTCATAAAGCCCGACGCAAGATTTACGCCTGCAAGATACATCAGTAGTCCCGCCGCTCCGTTCTGTGAAAACAGCGCCTCTCCGAACTGTCTGCGCTTGATACAAGCGTAAATGTTAAGGAGCATCGCCACACACATAAGTCCCACGCCTATCGCTATGGCTATTAACAGGACGGTATTGATATTCTCCATAACCGCCATTGGTTTTCCTGCCCAGCCGAGTTTCTCATAAACGGGGTCAAGCATTTCCTCAAAGCCGAATACGCTGCCGAACATAAAGCCGAAAAACATAGAGGATATTCCGCAGGGAATAAGTATCTTTCCGAGCCCCATTTTTTTGAACTTCCACATAAGGAAGCCAATTACCGACAGCACAAAGCCCTGACCGAGGTCGCCGAACATTATGCCGAAAAGCACCGTGTAGGTAATCGCCACAAACGCCGTAATATCAAGGTCGGAATATGACGGAGTTCCGTACATATCAACATAGAATTTATACGGCTCGACAAGGAAGTGCATCAGCTTTGAACGGTGCTTGTACTTGACGGGAACATTTGCAATCTCGGCGTTCCGCTTTATGTCCTCATACTCAATGCTGACTCCGTCTATACCGATAATCTTGCGCTTGAGCGCCGTAAAGCCGTTATCGGGAACATAGCCGAGAAGCACAAAGCCTTTTTCATTCTGCACCGCGTAAGAACGCAGCGAGCTGATTGCTTCAAGATATACGAGCTTGGAATAGGTCAGGTCAAGATGTTCCTTCTCCTGCTCGATATAGTCCCTGATACCCTTGTCCGTTTTATCTATCTGAGAGGTTATAATCTCAATACTCCTGCTGTATTCGTCAATAGCCTCGTCAACCGTGCCTGCGGCGCCGGGTATGTGAATCGGCTCAAAATACAGAAAGGCGAATATACCGTCTATCTCGTCAACCCTGTCTATCGGAGCAAAATACGTTCCCCAGTAGTCGCGCTCGTCCTCGGAGCAGCAGTAAAAGAAAACATAAGGGTTGTCTTTGTAAATGGTGTTGAGCTTCTCATAGCTTTCCTTGGGCATATGTCCGAAGCGCACCTTTATAAAGCGGCACTCTGATATTTCCTCAACGTCAACGTCAAGTCCCTTGAAATGTTCAAGACTTTGGATACCTGCAAGACAGGCTTCCTGCTGCTCGTTAAGCGAACTTATTTCGGTGTTGTACTGCTCAAGTCTTTCTTCTATTTCGGAAATATATTCAGACTCAATATCTTCAAGGTCTGACTGTTCGCTGAGCTTGACAAGGTTAAGAGGCACTCCGCTCTTTTCAGCTATTTCATTTAACTGAGCGAGCGACTTGGAGTAGTTTGAGTCATCTGCAAACGGCACAAATCCCATTCCGCTTGAAAAAGATTTTGAAGCCGAGGACGGATGAAAGCTCTCACTCTCGATAAGGTTGACGCACACGCTGTTAAAGGTGTTGAGCGGTCCGCTGACCTTGACAAGCTTCATTTTTTCGGTAGCCATATAAAACTCCTTTCTGAAGAATAGAGGTTAATTATCCTGAATTACGATAAACTTCATAATCTCGTCTGCGCTCAATGAATACCGCACGCCCTCAATGATGTGTATCAGGTTATGAGTTTCGTTTTCAAGTATATTGATAAAGCTGAACATCGTAACCTCGGGTACGGTTGAGAATCTGAGCGCCTTTTCGCTGATTTCGTACAGAGCGCGGCGGGTTCTGTGCTCTATGGGAGCGTCCCTGCCGGTTCTGAAGTATTTGCCGTATTCGGAATTTTCGATTATTCCGCGTAATTTGTCAGCAGACTCGCAGTCAATGAGAGTCTGTATTTCCTTTTTGGAAAATGCGGAAAATCCCGAATAAAAAATATTGTGAAAGCCGAGAGCCTCATTCGGAAAAAACTTTTTCATCCTGTAAATGCTCTCAAGCATTTTAAAGTCTGCCTTTGCACGGAAAAGCCGTAACAGCTCATCCTCCTCGTCGCCGCTGTAATTTTTCTTTATTATCTGCTCGGTACACGAATAGAGATACTGATACAACACGTTTTCAAGCGCCGTAATCGTAAACGGACGCCCGCCCGAGATAAAGATGTCGAGCAGTTTACCGTATTGAGTTCCCTCAAGCGCTGCGTGGAACTCCTCTATGCTCATAGCCATTTCAAGCGCCTCGGGTTTTAAAAGCGAGTGTCTGAAATACGCCTCGGGTACAAACAGCGAGAAGTCGGAAATCTCATTTGTGTCCAAATGGTATGCGCAGCTTAAAATCAGCCTTACATCATAGGTCATAAACACAATTTCGTGCAGCTTCTGACCGATAGCCGCCTCAAAGGAAGCGAGGTCGGCGACTCGCTTATTGTTGAATTTTTTTATCTCTGCCTCAACTCTCGCGCGGTAAATATTGGTTCCGAAAAGCAAATCGACTGCCTGCGAATATACGGTATTGCTTTTTAAATAATTGACAACATCGTTAAGCGAGCGGCAGTTGACAAGCTGGCTGTAATCGTCAGCGGTCAGTATGCCCGAATTCATCGCGCGGGACTTTGTCAGCAGCGCGTTTGACGCAAGCTTTGAGACCGTGCTCATCTGCCGCAGCTCCTTTCCCGCATTTTTTAACGGTAATTAACCGAAGATGTTTTTAAGTATTTCCTTTTCCCACTTTTTGTGGTTCTCGTCAAAGTTGCGCTGAAGCTCCTCTTTTTTTCTGAGAGTTTCGGCGGCAAGTTCCTCCTGTGCCTTTGCAAGCTGTTCCTTTGACCTCTTGCGCGTGCCCTCTATCTTCTGATGCGCCTCATTTCTGTACTTATCGTCATAGGCCTCTTTTTCGCAGTTAAGCTCCTCGGCAAGCTCCTCACGGCGCTTTGCCGCCTGCTCAACCTCAAGACGCGCGGCTCTGTCTGTTTCAAGAATTTCTTTAATCATGTTATTCATAGGTTTGCTCCCTATTCATACTATAATAATATAATATTATATTACTTTTTGAATTAAAAACAATAATAATTTGCAAAAACAAAGTAGAAAATGCAAAAGATATTTTGTATATTTTTCATATTTCGCAGTTGTATTCGCCGAACCGTTATGATAAAATGAAAATGCAGATTATTATGCGCAGAGGAGTGAATATACAAATGGATAACAGCTGGTATAAGGAACTTGCAGTCTATCAGATTTGGTGCCGCAGCTTCAAGGACGGAGACGGGGACGGCATCGGAGACCTCAAAGGCGTGCTTGAAAAGCTCGACTACATCAAGAGCATAGGCGTTGATGCAATCTGGTTCTCCCCCATTTATCCCTCGCCTCAGGCAGACTACGGCTATGATATTTCGGACTACAAAAACATCAACCCCGAATACGGCGACCTCAAGCTTTTCAAAAAGCTTCTTGACGAGGCACACAAAAGAGGACTCAAGGTCATAATGGACCTCGTTGTCAACCACACCTCGGACGAGCACGAGTGGTTCAAGGAGAGTAAAAAAGGTCCTGACAACCCGTATCACGACTACTATTTCTGGCGCAAGGGCAAGGGTAAGGACGGTAAAAAGCCGCCGAACAACTGGCTCTCAACCTTTGAGGGCGGCGCGTGGGAATACAACCCCGACATTGACGAGTACTATCTCCACGTTTTTGCAAAAAAACAGCCCGACCTCAATATGGATAACCCCAAGGTACGCGAGGAAGTCAAGTCAATTATGCGTTTCTGGCTCGATATGGGCGTTGACGGCTTCAGAGAGGACGTTATCACGTTCATCTCGAAAAAGGACGGACTTCCCAACGGTTTCCCGCTTCCCATCGCAACGGGAATCGAGCATTACAAAAAGGGTCCCCATATTCACGAGTATTTAAAGGAATTCCGTAAGGACGTTATTGACAAGTATGACTGCTTTGTAGTCGGCGAATCGCCTATGTCAAGTTCAAAGGACGCGCTTGAATTCACGGCTGGTCCCGACCACGAGCTTGATATGATGATTGGCTTTGACCATATGAACGCAGACTGCTTTATGACGGATACGGTTTCACTTCCCTTCTCGCTTAGAAAGCTTAAATCGGCATTTACTCACTGGCAGACCGACCTCTACGGCAAGGCGTGGAATGCGCTTTACCTTGAAAACCACGACCATCCGAGAATCATCAGCCGTTACGGTAACGAGAAATTCCGCAGAGAGAGCGGCACAATGCTTGCGGCGGCGTGCTTTATGCAGTCGGGCACTCCCTTCATTTATCAGGGACAGGAAATCGGTATGCTTAACAACCATCTCGATTCGCTCGATAAATTCAAGGATGTTGTTACTTTCAACAACGAAAGACTTTTCAAAAAGCTCGGTTTCTCCGACCAGAAATACCTTAAAATTGCCAACAAGACCAGCCGTGAGAACGCGCGTACTCCCGTTCAGTGGGATGACTCGGAATATGCGGGCTTCTCGACAGTTGAGCCGTGGTTCGGCGTAAACCCGAATTACAAGGAAATCAATGTTGCCAACGAGGAAAAGGACCCGAATTCAATTCTCAACTTCTACCGCAAGCTTCTCAAGGTCAGAAAAGAGAATAAGATATTCATTTACGGCGACTACAAAGAGCATTTTCATAACAGCAACGACATTTACTGCTATGAGAGAAATTACGAGGGCAAGAGAGCGCTCATAGTCTGCTCCTTCTGTGATGAGACTATTACTTTCCACGCTCCTGCGGGCTTTGACCTGACAAGAGGCAAAATCGTTCTTGCGAACTACGAGAATCCTCAGTCCAAGTCTGACGTATGCGCTCTGAATCCTTACGAAACAAGGGTTTATCTGTACGAATAATTAAATACCGAAACATACCTCCTTTTAACATTTGCCTGCCGATTTTCATAAAATGAAGCAGACTGCAAAAAGGAGGTATTTTTATGCAGAAAAGGTATAACTATCTGATAGGCTACGGCGCAGGGTTTGTAATAAGCGTAATTCTCGGCGTGGTCGCAGGACTGCTTACGGACCTTACGGCGCTCAATGTAACCGTTGCGTTTATATATGTATTCTGGGGAATCACCGCAGTAAGTCTGCTTACTGCTTTTGTGCTGTCAATGTTCAACACCTACAACTTTGACAGAAGTCTTGACTGTCAGCTGAATAATCATATACTGCTGCTGACTGTCAGCTCCGTGCTTGTAACCGTGTTTACGTCGGTGCTCGGACTTCTCATCAGTACCGAAGCGATAACAGTTCTTTTACTCAAGGTCTTTACGGGACTTTCGGTATTCTCTTTCGGAATGCTCATAACAGCGGTGCTCAGCTTTATCTACTGGCTTATCAGAACAACCGTTAACACAAACGAAAACTGAAAACAAATAATTAAAAGCTCCCTCTTTGAGGGAGCTTTTTTACTGGCGCTCAAAGACCGCCCCTACGGAAAAGTGTGTAGGGGCGGATACCATCCGACAGATTATTTTATCAGAACGGGCTGGAGCTGTCTGCCGTCAAGTGCGGCTTCAAGCGCCGCTTCGGTCATGTCAAAATCGGCAACTATAGAATTCGGTTTGTTTATAAAATCATCCTGCCTCATCGGGACAAAGAAAATGTTTCTGTAATTCATCAGCGCTCCTATGTTTTTTGCCGAGGCGGCGAGAGCGTCATTTGTTGATACCGATATAAGAAGCGGTCTGCCGTTTCTCAGATGCGCTTTTGCCGCAAGGGTTACGGGCGTATCGGTAATACCGTTTGCGAGTTTGCCGAGCGTGTTGCCCGTACACGGACAGATTATCAGCGCGTCAAGCAGCTTTTTAGGTCCTATCGGCTCTGCATCTGTAATCGTATGAATTATACTTTTACCCGTTATTTCTTCAATACGGCTTATATGCTCCTCTGCTTTTCCGAATCTCGTGTCGGTACCGTAAGCCGCCTCCGACATTACGGGGACTATACTGTATTTTTCCTTTAATCTATCTAAAAGGTCTGTTGCTTTTTTAAATGTGCAGAAGGAACCGCACATAGCAAAACCTATATTTAACATTTACCTACCTTCCTTCAAATATTTTATTATCCTCCTGCCTGTCAGTTTGCCTGCGCTTTCGGGCTCGTACCGTCCGGGAAGGGACGCCGCCCTTATAAGTTTAATGCCGAAGCGCTCTGCATCCGAAGCCGTAACCCCGTATGGCGCGGAGGCAATATCGATAAAAACGCCGTCTTTGACGGCAGCGAGATTTTTCTCATTAAAAATTAAGGCAGGCACTGTATTGAAAACAAGGTCAAAATGTCCCGTTTCTTCTGTAAAGTCTTTCAACTTAACAAATTCAACACCCTTTGATTTTGCGTCGCTTTCGGCTTGTTCGCTTCTTGCTGTAACGGTTAAATCAGTATTTTTGTCAGCGAGAAGCCTGCACAGTTCTTTTGCGCATTTTCCGAAGCCTGTAACAAGACATTTCTTGCCGTTGAGAGTTAAGTTTTCATCTTTCAAAAGCTTCAAAACGGCGCTTGCGGTAAGCCGCGCATTTCCGAGTATAAGCTCGTCGTCATAGTAGTCAAAGCAGTTAACTCCCCTGCTTTCAAGCAGGTGCAGAAATCTGTCCTTTATCATACCGCCGAGAACCGTATCGCCCGATTTAAGCAAAGAAGCAAAGCCGTCAAGAGTAATTGCAGGAAACCCGTTGATGCATATCCCGTCGCGTGTAACAGGCAGCGGCAGTACAAACACGCTGTAATCTTTCATTTCCGCTGTTCCGTCAACCCCCACGGCGTCAGCTGAAAAGCCCGCCGAGCAGAGATATTCCCTTACATATTCAAAGCGTTTGTCGTTTCCGAAAACAAGAATTCTGCAACTCATTTCAAACAGCACCTTCATCTTAATTCTGTATTTTATTCTATGACAGACAAACTTTCTTTGTGAAAATCAAAAAAGGGGTTTATTTTTATTCGGTTTTGCAATATAATACAAATAATAAAATTTGTGAGGAAAGCATAATGAGCGAAATTTCAGAAGTTTTAAGAAATGCAAAAAAAATACATTTCATCGGTATCGGCGGCAGCGGTATGTGTCCGCTTGCCGAAATACTGCACGCAAAGGGCTATTCCCTGCAGGGCTCCGATAACAATGAAAGCTCTATAGTTGACCGCATAAGAAATCTCGGAATCCCCGTAATGATGGGGCAGAGAGCCGAAAACATTGCGGGCGCCGATATGATAGTGTATTCGGCGGCTATTATGGAAACAAATCCCGAGCTTAAAGCCGCGCTTGAAAGCGGAATACCTACGTTTCAGAGGGCAGAGCTTTTCGGCGAGATTACCCGTCAGTACGGCAACTGCATAGGCATCTGCGGTACTCACGGCAAGACAACAACGACCTCTATGACCGTTCAGGCAATGATTACGGCAGGGCTTGACCCGTCAGCCGTAATAGGCGGCAAGCTTCCGCTTACCGACAGTTACGGAAGAATAGGAAACAGCGAAACCATAGTCTGCGAAGCGTGTGAATATGTTGACACCTTCCTTCATCTTTTCCCCAACGTCAGCGTAATTCTCAACATTGACGAGGACCATATGGAATATTTCAAGACCATGGACAATCTCATTGAGAGTTTCCGTAAATTTGCCCTGCTCGCAAAGAGTGCGGTTATCTATAACGGCGACGATGCGAACACTCTCAAGGCTGTTGAGGGCATCGGAGATAAGGCGCTTATTTCCTTCGGCTTCGGCAAGCAGAATAACTACTATGCCGATAATATTGAGGAGGTCGGCGGAGCATATACCGAATTTGACGCCTTCTTTAACGGCACGCTGCTCGGCAGAATTACGCTCGCCGTACCCGGCAGACACAATATTCTGAATGCGCTTGCCGCCGTGGCTTCGTGCATCTATTCGGGCGCAGATTTTGAAAGCTGTAAAAAAGGTATTGAGAGTTTCAGAGGCGCGGGCAGACGGTTTGAGCACCTCGGAACATACAAGGGCATTGACTTCATTGATGACTACGCGCACCACCCCGCAGAGTTAAGGGTTACTCTTGAAGCCGCAATGAAGCTTGGTTACAAAACCGTATGGGCAGTATTCCAGCCGTTTACCTACTCAAGAACCTATATGCACTTTGACGAATTCGTTGACGTGCTCAAAATTCCCGACAGATGCGTAATGACGGAAATAATGGGTTCCCGTGAGGTTAACACCTATAACATTTATACCTCTCAGCTGGCAGAGAAAATACCGAACTCGGTATGGTTCAATACGCAGGAGGAGGTCTGCGACTATGTTCTCGCAAATGCAAAAGAAGGCGACCTCGTTCTGACTATGGGCTGCGGAGACATTTACAAATCTGCAAATATGATGATTCAGAGACTCAAAGCGGAATAACTGTTTAAAATTAAAAAGGGAGAGGCAAATGCCTCTCCCTTTTATTATGTTTTAATTATTCGTCTTTGCCGCAGCAATGCTTGTATTTCTTACCGCTTCCGCAGGGGCATGGCTCGTTTCTGCCGACCTTTTTGCCCTTTTTGACGGGCTGCTGTTTTTCGCTGCCGTCGGTGCCTCCGCTGGTGCCCGTAATCTTTGCCTGCTCCTCGCGTTTGACTTCCTCATTTGTGCGAAGCTGAACGGTAAGAATTCCCGTTACGGTGCCCTCGCAGATAGAGTCGCTCATCTCGTCAAACATATCGAAGCTTTCCATTCTGAAAGCGACAACGGGGTCCTGCTGACCATAGGAACGAAGATAGATACCGTTTTTGAGTTCTTCCATCTCGTCGATATGGTCCATCCACCTGCGGTCAACGTTCATAAGAAGAATCTTTCTCTCCAGCTCAGTCATAATCTCCTCGCCGTACTTCTCCTTCTGAGCGTCAAACTTCTTGTTTGCGCAGTCCAGGAAAAGTTCCTTGTATTCTTCCTGAGTTGAAAGTGCGGAGTGGTCTCTGCCGTCAAGCACCCAGCCGAGCTTTGCGAACATACCCTTGACGTTCCACTCCTCTTTGGGAAGCGCAGACGCACAGTAGAACTCGACCTGACCGTTAAAGTAGTCGTCTATCATCTTGCGCATTGTTGCGTCAAGGTCAACACCGTCAAGCACCTGATTGCGCTGACCGTAGATAACCTCTCTCTGCTTATTCATAACATCGTCAAAGTTAAGAACCTGACGGCGTACTGCAAAGTTGTTGCCCTCAACCTTCTTCTGAGCGCTCTCGATAAGTCCCGTGAGCATCTTGGTCTCAATGGGCGTATCCTCCTCAACAGATGAGAAGGCGTCAAGAATTGCATAGAATCTGTCGCCTGCGAAAAGTCTTAACAACTCGTCCTCTGCGGAGAGGAAGAATTTACTGCGTCCGGGGTCTCCCTGACGTCCGGAACGTCCTCGAAGCTGGTTGTCGATACGCCTTGACTCGTGTCTTTCGGTACCGATTATATAAAGACCGCCTGCCTGACGAACTGCCTCGGCTTCCTCTTTAAGTTCCTCTTTATGCTTATTCTCAAGCTCGCGGAATACGCGTCTTGCCTCGAGAATTTCCTCGTCGTCGGTTTCGGCAAAGCCCGTTGCCTCGGCTATCATTTCCTCGGAGAAGTCCTTTTTGCGCATCTCTGCCTTAGCCATAAACTCGGGGTTACCGCCGAGGATAATGTCGGTGCCTCGTCCTGCCATATTCGTAGCAATGGTAACGGCTCCGAATTTACCCGCCTGAGCAATAATCTCGGCTTCCTTGTCATGATACTTGGCATTAAGTACCTCGTGCTTGATGCCTCTCTTTTTAAGAGCGCTTGAGAGCGCTTCGCTCTTTTCAATACTGATGGTACCTACGAGTACGGGCTGTCCCTTTTCGTTAGCTTCGAGAATCTGCTCAATAATTGCATTGAACTTGCCTCTCTCGGTCTTGTAGAGAACATCCTCCTCATCGGTTCTTATCATCGGCTTGTTTGTCGGGATAGCGACAACGTCAAGATTGTATATCTCCTGAAACTCCTGACTCTCGGTCATGGCAGTACCTGTCATACCCGAAAGTTTATCGTAAAGTCTGAAATAATTCTGGAAGGTAATTGTCGCAAGCGTCTTTGACTCTCTCTCGACCTTAACGCCTTCCTTGGCTTCGATAGCCTGATGAAGTCCGTCGGAATAACGTCTGCCGAGCATTATACGTCCCGTGAATTCGTCAACGATAAGCACCTGACCGTCCTTGACAACATAGTCAACGTCGCGCTTCATAACGCCGTTTGCGTGAATTGCCTGCTCGATATGATGCTGAATTGTAATATTCTCGGCGTCGGCAAGATTCTCAAGATTAAAGAATTTTTCCGCCTTCTCGATACCGTTCTTTGTAAGCGTTGCGCTCTTTGCCTTCTCGTCAACAACATAGTCGCCGTCAGCGTCAACCGCGTCCTCTGCCTCAACCTTGCTGTCAAGCTCGGTAACCTTAATCTTTTTAAGTGATTTTGCAAAGGTATCGGCGATTTTGTATAGGTCCGTTGACTTATCGCCCATACCCGATATGATAAGCGGCGTTCTTGCCTCGTCTATCAGAATCGAGTCAACCTCGTCAACAATGGCAAAGCTGTGTCCGCGCTGAACTCTCTGCTCGGCATAGGTAACCATATTGTCACGGAGATAGTCAAAGCCCATTTCGTTATTTGTGCCGTAGGTTATATCCGCGGCATACGCCTCGCGTCTCTGGTCATTGTCAAGCCCGTGGACTATAAGACCGACGGAAAGACCGAGGAATCTGTAAAGCTTGCCCATCCACTCGGAGTCGCGCCTTGCAAGGTAATCGTTTACCGTAACTATATGCACGCCCTTGCCTGCAAGCGCATTAAGATAGGCGGGAAGCGTAGCGACAAGCGTTTTGCCTTCGCCCGTTTTCATCTCCGATATTCTGCCCTGATGAAGAATTATTCCGCCGATTATCTGTACGGGGAAATGCTTCATATTAAGCACTCTCCACGAAGCCTCGCGGCATACGGCAAAAGCCTCGGGAAGAATATCGTCAAGCGTTTCTCCGTCTGCAAGTCTCTGCTTGAATTCCTCTGTCTTGGCTTTAAGCTGCTCGTCGGAAAGACGGGAATATTCCTCCTCATACGACAGAACCTTCTGCTCTATGGGTTTGATTCTCTTGACCTCTTTTGAGGAATAATCTCCGAATATTTTAGTTAAAAAAGACATTAAATAGTTCCCCTCAATCTTTTTGTTTTATTCTCCGCTTGTATCGAGTGCATCACTGTTCTCCGACGGAGCTTCGGACGGAGTCTCGGAAGTCTTTTCTTCGTTGCCGCCTGCTGCGTTATCTATGACTTCCCTGAGCTTCTTTTCGTTATCATCGGGTTCCTCTGTTTCGGGCAGCTCGCCGCCTTCCATAAGAATCTTAAACTCCTCGCCCGTAATTTTCTCGCGCTTGATAAGTTCCTTTGCAACCTTATGAAGCTTGTCAATATGCTCTCTTAAAATCTCCTCGGTGCGCTGATATGCCTTAAAGACAATATCCTCTATTTCGCTGTCGATTTCCGAAGCAACGCTCTCGGAGTAGTTTCTCATATGGTTGTAGTCCTTGCCGAGGAATACCTCGTCGTTGCTCTGACCGAATACAATGGGTCCGAGCTTTTCGCTCATACCGTATCTCGTTACCATCTTTCTTGCGATTTCCGTGGCTCTCTCAATATCGTTTGAAGCGCCTGTCGAAATATCGTCAAATATAATTTTTTCCGCAACGCGTCCGCCGAGAAGTCCGACTATATCGTCAAGCATTCTCGACCTCATAAGATGCATTTCATCCTTTTCGGGCTGATACATCGTAAAGCCGCCTGCCATACCTCTCGGTACTATTGAAATATGCGTAACGGGGTCTTTGTTTTCAAGATAATACGAGGAAACCGCATGACCTGCCTCGTGGTAAGCCGTGATTTCTTTATCTCTCTGAGAAACCTTATGAGATTTCTTTTCGTTACCGACAACGACCTTCATTGTCGCGTCCTCAATTTCCTTCATTGTTATTGCCTTGAGTTTTCTTCTCGCGGCAAGAAGCGCCGCCTCATTGAGAAGGTTCTCAAGGTCTGCGCCCGTAAAGCCTACCGTTGCGCCTGCGATACTGCGAAGCTGAACGTCCGGACCAAGCGGCTTATGCCTTGCGTGAACTTTGAGTATATCCTCTCTGCCCTTGACATCGGGATAATTTACAGTAACCTGTCTGTCAAATCTGCCGGGTCTTAAAAGAGCGGGGTCAAGTATATCGGGTCTGTTTGTCGCAGCCATAACTATTACGCCCTCGTTCTCGCCGAAGCCGTCCATCTCAACAAGCAGCTGGTTAAGAGTCTGCTCTCTCTCGTCATGTCCGCCGCCCATACCTGCGCCTCTGTGGCGTCCGACAGCGTCTATTTCATCTATAAATATAATGCTCGGAGCGTTTTTCTTTGCCTCTGAGAAAAGGTCGCGCACTCTCGATGCGCCGACGCCGACATACATCTCAACAAAGTCGGAGCCCGAAATTGAAAAGAAAGGAACGTCCGCCTCGCCCGCAACAGCCTTTGCAAGCAAAGTTTTACCCGTACCGGGAGGGCCGACAAGCAGCACTCCTTTCGGAATTCTTGCGCCGAGAGTTGTAAAGTCATCGGGATTTTTGAGGAACTCTACAATTTCCTCAAGGTCCTCTTTTTCCTCATCTGCACCCGCAACGTCGTCAAAGGTTTTCTTATTCTTTGTTTCATCGTTCTTGCGGAAACGCGCCTTGCCGAAGGACAGAGTACGGTTGTTTTCGCTCTGAACGGTCTGATTCATCTTGCGGAACATTATCGACATTACAACAGTAAGAAGGACTACTATCGCAACAGTCGGAAGCAGGCTTACCCACCATGAATTGGCAGAGCCCGACTCATAGTCCATCTTAATCTGGTTGTCGGGATTTTCCTTATTGAATTTAATAACGGAATCGTGAATATCGTCAACGAACAGGTTAACGTTGGGCACGGTGTATCTGTAAGCCGTGTCATCTCCGCGCAGTTTATATCTGAGCGCGCCGCTGCTGAGATTCAGGTCATATTCCGAAATCTGATTATTTTCAAACAGGTTGATAACCTCATAGTATTCCTTCTTTGCCTGAGTTGTCTGCTGATTTGAGGAATAATACATCAGCACAAACACAAATATAAGCGGAATAACTATATAGGGAATCAAAACCTTCCAGTTAATCTTTTTCAAGCTCTTCTATCTCCTTTTTAATTCTTTTTACTGCTTCATCCTTCACTATTCCTACAAAGGGAAGATTTCTGTAAAACTCGGCAAAATCAAGTCCGTAGCCAACAACAAATGCATCGGGAATAGTTGAGCCGACATAGTCGGGTTTTATTGTAACATCCTTTGCCCGTCTGTCGGGTTTGTCGAGAAGCGTGCAAATCCTGATGCTTTCGGGTCTTCTTCTTTCAAGTATATCCTTGAGGTAGCTGAGAGTTCTGCCGCTGTCGAGTATGTCCTCTACTATGAGCAGATTTGAACCCTCTATGACATTTGTATCAAGGTCCTTGATTATTTTAACTACGCCCGTTGAGTGAGTTGAGTTTCCGTAACTCGAAACGGACATAAAATCTATACAGCAGGGAATAGTGATTTTTCTCATCAGGTCGCCCATAAAAACAACCGAGCCCTTCAGAACGCTGACAAGAATAAGTTTTTTGCCCTCATAATCTTTCGAAATCTGCTGTCCCAGACGGGTTGTGATGCTGTCAAGCTCCTCCTCGGAGAGAAGCACCTCTTTAATATCGTTTTCCAGAATATTATTGTTTCCCATAACTACCCTCTCAATTATCCTGTTTTACTATTTTTATTTCAAGAATTCTTTTGGAATTCTCATCTGCTTTATATTTTTTACTGACTCCGAAGCCCTCGGTAAAAACCGTTTCCCCGCCGCAGTCGAGCACGGCAATACGGTCTCTGAGATACAGGGGAATTTTTTCCTCTATAAATAGTTTTTTAAGACTCTTTGTAACTCCCCTGCCCGCAAAGGTAAAGCTGTCGCCTGCCCTGCGGCTCCGAAGCGTCAAATTACTGTTTATTTTATCATAATCTATTAAATTATCCAACTGCTTAATATGAATATTCTGTAAATCTTTTGTTTCATATACCCTCATATCAAGTCTGCCGTAAGGATACTGAATTTCGCAGTTTTCTGCATTTACGGGAATTTCAAATCCCTCGGAATTAAGCGGATAATACTCTATTAAGCCGTCCGACTTTTTAAGCCGTATATCGGCTATGTTAACGGACTGTCTGTCATTTGAAACGGCAAACTGCAAAAACGCCTCAATGTGCTTGGAGTGGATTTCATTGTCGGTAAGTTCCGAAAGAAAGTCCCTTGCCATACGCCTTTGCAGACTTACGGGGAGTTTTAAAAACTCAGCCGTTTTAACCTTATCCCCGTCAAGCGTTTCTTTCTTCTGAGCGGTAAGACCGCCCGAAATATACTCCTCATCCTCTCTCGCAAGCGAGGAAAAATACGCGAGATTTCTGACGGCGGATTCATTGATTTTGCCGAGTGCGGGAAGTATTTCATTTCTGATTTTATTTCTTGTGTATTCGTTCTGAAGGTTGGAGCTGTCGGTAACGAAGTCTAAGCCCTTATCCTTGAGATACTCCTCTATTTCCCTTCTGTCCGTTTCGAGCAAAGGTCTTACAATATTGTCTCTTACGGGAGGAATAGAGCCCGCGCCTTTTAAGGAAGCGCCTCTTGCAAGATTAAAGATAAGCGTTTCCGCGCAGTCGTTCATATTGTGAGCTGTGGCGATTTTACCGCCCTCGCCCGCAATTTCGTTAAAAAAGCCGTAGCGAACCCGTCTGCCGCACTCTTCCTCTCCTATACGGAGTTCACGGCTGAGTTCAGGAATACAGACGCGCTTTACAAAGAGCTCAATGCCGAGTCTGCTGCAAAGTTCCCTGCAAAAGTTTTCATCTCTGTCTGCCTCGTCGCCTCTGATTCCGTGGTTGATATGGGCAGCGCACAGAGTAATACCGAGCTCGTCTTTGAGTTCGTCAAGAACGCTCAGAAGGCAGACCGAATCTGCGCCCCCCGACAGTCCGCAGACAACCCTGTCGCCGCGCTCAAGCATATTATATTTACGGATATACGATAAAACAGAATTACTGTTCATCTCTCTTTTTCTCCATTGTCGAGAAGAGTGTGAATTCCTTTGTCCAGTTAAGGTCAACGTCGCCCTGACTTCCGTGACGGTTCTTTACGACTATAACCTGAGCCTCATTGTCGTTAGGCACCTCAACGGGAGCGTTATCGTTGCCGTTCTTATCGTCCTTTTCATAATAGCCGGGACGGTAAAGCATCAGAATAATATCTGCGTCCTGCTCTATAGAACCCGACTCACGAAGGTCGGACATCTGCGGACGGTGCGCCTTACCTCTGGCGTCTGTTGAACGGTTCAGCTGTGAGCAGGCAATTACGGGGATGTGAAGGTCCTTTGCCATAAGCTTTAAGCTTCTCGTGATTTCGGAAACCTCCTGAACTCTGTTCTCGGTTTTCTTGGGACTGGTCATAAGCTGAAGGTAGTCAATCAAAACGCACTCAACATCCTTCATGCGTCTGACTCTCGCCTTCATTTCGGGAACCGTGATATTTGAGGTGTCATCAAAATAAAGCTCTGCGTCATTGAGGGCGTAGGCGGCCTCTCCGATTCTGTTCCACTCGTCCGTGGTCAGTTCGCCCGTTCTGAATTTTGAACTCTCAACCCTTGCCTCTGTGGCAAGCACCCTCTGAGCAAGCTGTTCCTTTGACATCTCAAGCGAGAAAAATACAACCTTACGCTTGCCCGTAACAGCCATATTCCTTGCCATATTCAGTGCAAAGCTTGTCTTACCCATGGCAGGACGCGCGCCTATGAGTATAAGGTCAGATTTATTAAAGCCCGTAGTGAGCTTGTCAAGTACGGAAAAACCCGAGGGAATTCCGAGATACTTCTCTCTGTCGGCGGAAGTCTTTCTCTTTAAGTCCTCATAGACATCGCTGTAAATAATACTGCTGAGTTTCTGCGGTCCCGAGGTGGTTTTACCCTGACGGATGTTATAAATTCTCTGCTCTGCCGAGTCGAGAATCACATCAGCCGAAGCCTCCTGCCCCGCCGCTTCATTTTGAATTTCTCTCGCCGTATTTATGAGCGTGCGCAGAATGTACTTTTCCTTGACTATCTGCGCATAGGACTTGATGTTATTGGTCGAAACAACGGCTTCCGCAAGCTGAGCAAGATAATTCTTTCCGCCCGCCTCGTCGTAAACGCCCTTGTTTTTAAGCTCCTCAAGTACGATAAGAGCGTCAAATTTTTTGCCGAGATAGTCAAGATTTACAATAGTCGAGAAAATCTCCCTGTGCTCAGGCAGATAGAAACACTCGCTCTGTAAAATGTCCGCTACCGTCAGATAGCTCTCGGGCTCAACAAGCAGACAGCCGAGCACCGCCTGTTCGGCTTCAATGCTGAAGGGCTCCTGCGTATTGTCAAATAATACTCTGTCCATTTCCTTCTCCCGATTTATTCTCCGACTTCAACGGAAATTGAAGCGGTAATATTCTGATAAAGCTTGACGGTTGCAGGGTATGTACCGAAGCTCTTGATGTCGTCAACGCTTATCTTCTTTTTGTCAACATCTACAGAGAGCTGAGACCTGACCGCCTCTGCGACATCCTTTGCGGTAACGGCACCGAAAAGCTTGCCGTTCTGTCCCGCCTTAGCCTTTATTGACACGGTCCTGCCGTCAAGTTTGCTCTTTGAAGCCTCGGCATTTGCAATATCAACATCAATTTTATGCTGCTTTGAACTCTCGCTGTTTTTAAACTCGGTAAGCGCCTGAGCGTTTGCCTCAACCGCAAGATTTTTGGGCAGAAGGTAGTTCCTTGCGTATCCGTCGGAAGCTTTAACCTTCTCTCCCGCTTTTCCGAGACCTTTAACATCTGCTTTTAAAATAACTTCCATAATGCTACCTCTTAATTGTTATCTTTAAAATATTCTTCTATCTTCTTTTCAAGTTCTGTTCTTACCTCGTCAATATCGGCGTCCTCAAGCTGACACGCAGCCATCGTCTGATGTCCGCCGCCGCCAAACTGCTCCATAATAAGCTGGACGTTTATATTGCCGAGCGAACGAGCCGAGATGTTGACCGTGCTTCCCGTTTTAAAAAGGACAAACGAAGCGTCAACATCATTTATTGTCAGCAATTCGTCTGCAGCCTGCGAGCAGATAAGTCTGATATCCTTTGAGTTTATATCCGCAACCGAAACGGCGCAGTTTTTATACTCATAAGCCGACAGAACTATCTGACCGCGGAGTTTCTGATTCTCAAGAGAATTGTTAAAGAACTGCTTTACGGTAACCGTGTCGGCACCGTATGAACGCAGATAAGCCGCCGCCTCAAAGGTTCTGGTGGTTGTGCGCAGGACGAAATTCTTTGTGTCGAGCATTATGCCTGCAAGCAGAGCGTTGGCAACAACCGCGTTCGGCTTCGCCTTGGGGCTGTACTGCAGAAGCTCTGCAACCATTTCGCTCGCCGAGGAAGCTCTCGGCTCGTGAAAGAAAATAACTGCGTTCTGTATGTAATCTACCGTCTTTCGGTGATGGTCTATTACCGCTACCGATTTCGCCTTCTCATAAACCGCCTTGCTATCAACAAAGTCCTTGCTGAGAGTATCGACTATGACGAGCAGAGTTTTTTCGTTTATCATATGCTCCGCAAACTCGGGCTCTATGAGCATACCGTCAAGGTTATTCTCCTTGAGATGGCTTATCAGCGGAGTTGCAAGACTCGACTTGCGGGAGATGACAATTCTCGCTTCCTTGCCGATATCCTCGCACATCTTGTGAACGCCTACCGCAGCGCCGAGTGCGTCAAGGTCAGAGAATTTATGTCCCATAATCAGCACATTTTCCGAGGTGCTTATAAGCTCTGTCAGCGCCGAAGCCATTACTCGCGAACGCACCTTTGTACGTTTCTCGACGCCTGTTGAAACGCCGCCGAAAAATTTATAGGTTTCGTCCGTATTTCTGATAGCAACCTGGTCTCCGCCTCTGCCGAGAGCCATATCAATAGCCTGAATTGCAGCATTTTCGGCATCTGAAATACTGTGTCCTCTGCCCGTTCCGACAGAGAGAGTAAGTCCCGACTTTTTACCGTTGACCTCACAGTCCCTGACCTTCTCAAGTATGCTGAATTTATCCTCGATCATCTTTGCAAGCTCCGACTCGGTAACTATGCTTATAAACCTTCCGTTTGTAAGCTTGCGGAAAATTCCGTCATATCCCGAAAACCAATTCTCTATAATCGCCTCGGTCTTGGTAACGAATTCAGCCGATTCCTTCTCGGTGTAGGAACGAAGCACGTCATCAAGCGAGTCTATTGAAATGAGAGAAACAACGGGCTTTGATGATTCAAAATCTCTGAGCGTCTGTTTAAGAAAAGTATTCTCAATGAAATACAGAGCATATACCCTGTTCTTTTTGCAGACGATATGCGAGAAATGAACGGTGTACTCTTTATTTCCGACCGCCGCGTCAAAAACGGGATGCTCGGAAATCTCCTGAAGTCCTCTGCCCGAGGTAAACTCCTCGACGCTGTCGCTTAAAACCTGCGAATTGCCGAGAACATAGTTGCGGAAAAGACTGTTGTACCAGAGTATCTTTCCCGTGCTGTCAAAAATGAGTACGGGCAGCGGGAAGTCGTTGAGATTTCCCGTGTCCTCTGCCGTCAGGTTCTCGTTAAGAGCCTTAATGGACTTCTTTGCCGTTATAAAACTGTTATTGATTTTAAAAAGTGCAAGAGCCGTCAGTATAAGTACCGCGCTTGCTTCTATGAGCGCTACACGCCAGTCAAAATAGATATTGAAAAGGCATATTGCGAGCGCAAGGATAAGCAGCAGAAAAACAACGGGATACGTTCTGACAAACTGTCTGAGTTTCAACGCTTACACCTCCATAATTACGGGCAGAACCATGGGACTGCGTTTTGTCTTTGAATAAATGAACTTTGATACGCTGTCGCGAAGTCTTGTCTTAATGCCCGAATAGTCGGTAATCCCGTCATAAAGGCAGTCGGCAAGAACATTCTCGCAGAGATGTCTGGTCTGAGTCATAAACTCCTCTGCTTCTCTGACATATACAAAGCCTCTTGTTATTATCTCAGGTCCCGAAACAACCGTTTCGGACGCTCTGTCCATACTCAGAGCAATTATTACAATACCGTCCTCGGCAAGTTTGGTTCTGTCTCTGAGAACTACGCTCTCGACATCGCCTACACCCGAGCCGTCAACAAATACCATACCCGACTGAACCTCGCCCGAGATACCGAATTTGCTTTTGCTTACCTCGGCAACCTTGCCGTTGTCGGCTATAATTATATTATTCGGCGCCATACCCATACCGAGAGCCAGAGCCGCATGTTGACGCAGATGCTTCTGCTCGCCGTGTACGGGAATAAAGTATTTGGGCTTTGTCAGACTGAGCATTATTTTCAGTTCCTCCTGACAGGCGTGTCCCGAAACGTGTACCTCGTACATCCTCTCATATACAACCTGTGCGCCCTGCTTGAGAAGTTCATCGACAACTCTGCCTACCATTTTCTCGTTGCCGGGTATGGGAGTTGCGGAGATAATAACATAATCGTTAGGTCCGATTTCGACCTTTCTGTGCTCGGAAAACGCCATCCTGTAAAGCGCGGACATCGGCTCGCCCTGACTGCCCGTGGTAATAATTACCATCTTATCGGCAGGATAACGGTTGACGCTGTCTATACCGACGAGCAATCCCTCGGGAATTTTAATATAGCCGAGTTTTTCCGCTATCGAAACGACGTTTTCAAGACTTCTGCCCGACAGAGCAACCTTTCTGTCCATCTTTTCCGCAGCATTAATAATCTGCTGAACTCTGTGGATATTCGACGCAAAGGTTGCGACTATAAGGCGTTTGCCCTCCGCTTTCGGGAAAAGGGACTCAAAGGTCTCTCCGACTTTTCTCTCAGACTCGGTAAAGCCGGGCTTAACGGCATTGGTCGAATCTGAAAGCAGACAAAGTACGCCTTCCGAACCGAGCTCCGAAAATCTTGCGAGGTCTATAACCCCGCCGTCAACGGGAGTGGTGTCAATTTTGAAATCTCCTGTCTGAACGACTGTTCCCGCAGGCGACTTGATTGCAAGCGCCACGGCGTCGGGAATAGAGTGATTCACATGAATAAACTCAACGTCAAAGCAGCCTGCCTTTACCGTGTCGCCGGGAGAAACAACATTGAGCTTTGCTTTATCAAGCAGCTTGTGCTCGCTGAGCTTACCCTCGATAAGTCCGTTGGTAAGTCTTGTCGAATATACGGGAACGTTTATCTCCTTTAAGAGATATGCAAGACCGCCTATGTGGTCCTCATGGCCGTGAGTGATAAAGATGCCCTTGATTTTGTCCGCATTTTCCGTCGCGTATGAAAAATCGGGGATAACAAGGTCAACGCCGAACATATCGGGGTCAGGGAAAGCCAGTCCGCAATCAACAAGTATCATATCCCCCTGACACTCATAGAGCGTCATATTCTTGCCGACCTCGTTGAGTCCGCCGAGGAAGGTAATCTTTATCGGAATATCGGGAGTTTTTTTGCTGTTGTTTCTGCCGTTTTCTGCTCTCTGACGGGGCTTTTTCTGATAAGTCTTTTTGCCCGCAGGTCTGCTTTTATTAACCGTGCCTCTCGTCTTTGAATTCTTTTTCTGAGGCGCAGGGCTTTTACCCGAATTCTTCTTTTTGCTGTTTTTTAAAGAAGCATCGGGTTTTTTCTGATTTCTCTTTTTTGAGTCCGCCTGTTTATTCTGTGAAGGCTTGGACTTTTTCTGTATGTTTTTTGCCATTTAAAATCTCCTGTGTTTTTTGAATATGTAAAACAGATATTTTTTAATATAATTATAGATATACTTATAGGTTATAATATAATACTATTAAAACGCAATAATGTCAAATAATAATTTTACCGTCTGTCCCGTTTTTGCCGCCCTGCTTTTACAGAGCGGCAAAACAGTTTTATCTGTCCTTATTATTCTCTATCATTTTCTGCGCGCGGAAGCTCAGTTCCTTTGATATTTCGTAGTTCTGAGCTTCGCTGATCAGGTGGATGCTTCTGCCTGAAACCGATGGGGTCAGAAGCACGCTTCCGTTATCGAAATTCAGGCGTATTCCCTCTCTCGTAATTTCGGCGTTTTCTCCGCCGAGTCTTTCCCTGAGACTTGACGGGGAAACAGACAGAGGAATTTTCCTGCGTGAGACATAAAAATCGGGTATTTCCGCCGACAGCCGCGCAAGACTTTTTCCCGTTACGCAGATGATATTCATAAGCCTGACCGCCATAAAAAGCGCGTCTCTCATAAAGGCGTTTGCCCTTGACATTTCCCTTGCGGAAGCATCCGAGCTGTCGCACGGGGAGTTGTAAAATCTGAGTACGCTTCGGTTGAATTCGCCTGCAATCGAATCAAACACAAACGGCGAATTGAACGCAACAGAGACATCTCTGCCGTTCTGCGCCTCGTATTTCAGAACTATTGCCGACAGTCTGTCGTGGGAAATCCAGCCGCACTCCCTTGAAAAAGCCGACAGCAGATTTCCGTATGAATTTATCTTAAAGGTTATGCCGTCTCCTCTGCCCGCGCCGAGTCTGTAAAGGCAGTCCTCAAGCAGCTGTCTGATTTTGTCGTTTTTGCACTTGACCGAGCATGAAACCTCGGACAGCTCGGTATCTGTCTGACGGATAATTTCGCGGAAATACATCATTGACACTCCGCTCATATCCGAGGGCTTTTTGCAGTCCTCTGCGCCGCAAAGCCGAAACTGACGGTATTTCATTTTGTTTTCAATTTCGCGTACATCCGAGTTTGACAGCGGAAGTCCGTTTTCTCCGCAAAGGTTAACGCTTATATGAGAGTCCGAGGAGGAAACAAAGATCCCGCATTTAAGGTTACAGAATTTCACATAAAACTCCGTCTGTGAATAAAAGCCCTCTCCGAAGTCCCATACGCAGCCCCCGTGCAGGGTTACGGCACCCGAAATTATATCTGCCGCAGCATTTGCGGGAACGGTGCCGTCAGTCAGAATTCCAACCTTTTCTCCTATTGCACAGGACGCAACCGCCTGACCTATAATACTCGCATTTACCCCGTCAAATTCGGTATTCATCCTGCCGCGGAAACAGTTGTGCTCGCCGAGGAAGGACGCCGTTGCTCCGTATCTCGTGTCGCCCGAAATCTCCGAGCCGCCGTCGGCAAAGCCCTCGGGCTCAATTACAATATTTCTGCCTATTATACAGTCGGGACCTATCTCTGCGGACGCGCCGACAATACTGTTTTTGCGGAGCTTTACGCCCGATTTGATTCTTGCGTTTTCACATATAATGCTTCCCTCTGCGTCGCAGTTGTCGTTTAACGACGAGTACGGAAACAAACAGCTTTCTCTGATTTTTGAATTCATACCCGTTCTGCACCCGTCAAGAAGCACGGCGTACGGACCTATTACGGAGCCCTCGCCCACACAAACATCCCTGCCGAAATAACAAGGCGGAATTATGCTGTAATCTCCGTTGGGAAGGTGCCCCGACGAATACACACCGCCCGCCGCAGAGCCAATGTCAAGTCTTACCTTGCCGTCAAGACAGTCATTCAGGCACTGTCTGTATGCGGCGGGGTTTCCTATATCGCACCAGTAGCCGTCAAGATTACAGTGAAGAACGCTCTCCCCTTCACTCATAACGAGCGGAAAAAGGTCCTTTGAAAAGTCATATTCCTTCCCCTCGGGGATGTAATTCAGAATATCGGGATTTATGAAATAAATTCCCGTATTAACATAGTCGGAAACAGCCGACGCCCATGACGGTTTCTCTGTAAAGGCTTTTACCTTGTCATACTCTCCGAACTCAACAACACCGTACTCTCTGGGGTCCTGCACCCGTGAGCAGGCTATGGTTAATCCCGCATTGTGAGAGATGTGAAAATCACTCAGCTTTGTCAGGTCAAAATCGCAAATACAGTCGCCGCTTATCACTAAAAACGGCTCATTTATGTCCCCTGCCGCTCTCTTTACGCTGCCTGCGGTACCGAGCGGAGTTTCCTCTGTAAAAAAGGAAAAATTCACGCCGTTAAAGCCTGCCGAATTTACATAATCCGCGATTTTGTCAGCCATATATCCGAGCGCCAGCCTTATATCGTCAAAGCCGTGTTTTATGAGCAATTCTATTATATAGTGAATTATAGGTCTGCCGAAAAAATTTACCATGGGCTTCGGTGCAGACGCCGTCAGCGGCATAAGTCTTTTACCGTATCCGCCCGCCATGATTACTGCCTTCATTTTCATTCCCCCAAAATAAAGTTCAACTTTATTATTGACAGATTAAAAATAAATAATCTTTTTGTTGAGAAACCGGCAAAATAATGGTAAAATTATATTATTAAGTTTTACGGAGTAAAAAATATGGATAAAAAACCTACTGTTGAAATGTTTACCGACGGCGCCTGTTCGGGCAATCCCGGTCCCGGCGGCTGGGGAACCGTGCTTCGCTGCAAGGGAGTTGAGAAGGAGCTTTCGGGCGGCGAGAAGGAAACCACAAACAACAAAATGGAGCTTACCGCCGTTATCGAAGGACTCAAAGCTCTGACAAAACCCTGCCGCGTGATTATCACCACGGACTCAAAGTATGTCTGCGACGGCATTACAAAGGGCTGGGCAAAATCGTGGAAGGAAAACGGCTGGAAAAAGAGCGACAAAAAGCCTGCTCTTAATCCCGAATACTGGGACGAACTGCTCGGACTGCTCGAAATACACGATGCCGAATTTATCTGGGTAAAAGGTCATGCGGGGCATCCCGAAAACGAGCGTTGCGACGCACTTGCCGTTGAGCAGTCAAAAAAGTTTCAGTAATGCTGTTTTTTAATAAAAACTATTGCATTAAATATTATATATATGATAAAATTATTTAAGTATTCAGTTTTAAATCGGGTTATGAGGATGTGATTTTTTGGCAGATACAAATGCAGTAAATACTGCGGCAGTTGACGAGGAATCCTTTGAAAAAGAGGTCGAAAAAGAGGTCGAGAAGCTCTCGACCGGCAACCGCCGTTATTTAAGACCCAGAGAGATTATTGCGTTTCTCCTGACCACCTTCGGTCAAAAAAATCTGGCTCAGTTTGTTGACGCAAACAGACAGTTCTTTATGATAAGCTTCCTGGGTATTACGGGTAAAGCATACGGTATCATAGTAGGACTTGAGTCTATTTATGATGCGCTTGATGACTCTCTGTCCGGACTTATTATCGACAGAACGAGAACCCGCTGGGGCAGACTTCGTCCGTATATGATAGTTACCGTCCCTATCTGGGGTATTGCGGCGCTCATGCTTTTCACGGCGCCTAACTTCGGCGTTGGCTCCGCAGGTACCATCATCTGGGCGGTTGTTGCCATCTTTCTCTATAACCTCGGTATGTCGTACTTCGGTGCGTGGAATATACTTCTTTATAACATAACGCCGAATATCAAGGAAAGAGACAACCTTATAGCCACCTCCAAGTTCTTTGAGCTTTTCGGTATGTGGCTGCCGTCTCTGCTTCCCTTTGTACTTGAACCTCTCAAGAAAACGGTAGGTATGCAGAACGTCTATACGGGCTTTTCGGTCGCTATGGTCGGCGTAGCCGCGGCAACGGCAATTTACGGTTTCTTTGCCATGCGTGAGAGGGTTCCCCTTGCTTCGCGTGAGCAGATGCAGGAAATCGGTATTATCGAGTCCTTTAAAAACGCTATTAAAAATAAGCCCATGCTTATCTCGGTTATCGCAAACTTCTTCGGCTCCTTCAAATCTGTCGGAGGCGCAACCGAAAGTTTCTTCTGGTATCACAACACGGGCAAGCTTATGAACGGCTCTATCGCAGGTCTGTTCACGGGTATTCCGAATTACATAATCACGCCTCTTACGCCCAAGCTCATAAGAAAATTCGGTGCCAGAAACACCTCAATAGGTGCAGGCGTTTTCGGCGGCATTGCATATACGCTGATGTTCATTATCGGCTATCAGCCCTTCGGTAAGGAAGGTATGAAATGGCAGGGCACAAACCTTGCTCTGAACCTCGCGTACCTTACGATTATGCTTACTATCTGCGGACTTCCGAACTGTATTCTCAGAGTTTGCTCGGCAGTTTTGCAGGGCGACGTTTACGACTACTCCGAGTGGAAATACGGCGTGCGTAACGAGGCTCTCGTGCAGACCATTACCAACTATTTCGGAAAGCTTGCAAACGCAGTTACGGGACTGCTTTCGGGTCTTGTTATCACTCTTGTCGGCTACGTTGCTCATAAGGACGCACTCGGCAATATCGTTCAGGAAACAAACCCGTCTGTCTTAAACGGTTTCTTTGCGGTATTTGCGCTGCTCCCCGCCTTTGCAAGATTGTTTAACGGTCTTACCTGGATTTTCTTCCCCGTTCACGGCAAGAAAAAGGAAAAGATGCTTCTGGAACTTGAGCAAAGACGCGCCGAGCGTGTAAGCGAAATGGAATCCGAAGATTAAAAGAATAAAAAATTAAGGAGAACGGTTTAAAACCGTTCTCCTTTTTATTATGCCGTTTATCCGTCTGCCTTTTCCGAGAATTTGATTTCCCCGTCGGAAACGGTGCAGATATATTTCTTATCCTTTACGATACTGCCCTTGAGCATCTCCTCGCTGATACGGTCCTCAAGCTCGGTCTGAATCGCCCTTTTAAGCGGTCTTGCACCGTAAACCTCGTCATATCCTGCCTCGGCAACCTTCTTTATAACCTCCTCGGAGAATTCAATGCTTATATCCATTTTTTCAATTCTCTTTCTGAGTATTTCGATAAGGTTGCGTGCAATTTTCTCAATATCCTCGCTTCCGAGTCTGTCAAAGACAATTATATCGTCAACACGGTTGAGGAATTCGGGACGGAAGGTGTTTTTAAGCTCGCCCATTACGGCATCCTTTATCTTCTCCGTGTCAGCCGCCTTTTCGTCTGCGTTATCGGTAAAGCCGAATGCCGACTGCTTCTGTGTAATCAGCTTTGCGCCGACATTTGAGGTCATAATGATAACCGCATTTTTGAAGTCAACCTTTCTGCCCTGCGAATCGGTAAGAATACCGTCGTCAAGAATCTGAAGCAGCATATTGAAAACGTCGGGATGCGCCTTTTCAATTTCGTCAAAGAGTATTACCGAATACGGCTTTGTCCTGACCTGGTCGGTAAGCTGTCCGCCCTCGTCGTAGCCGACATATCCGGGAGGCGAGCCGACAAGACGGGATACCGAATACTTCTCCATATACTCCGACATATCAAGTCTTATCATAGCGTTTTCGTCGCCGAAAAGACTCTCCGCAAGGGCCTTGCAAAGCTCGGTCTTACCTACGCCCGTAGGTCCAAGGAAGATAAATGAGCCAATCGGCTTTTTGGGGTCTTTAAGACCCGTTCTCGAACGTCTTATAGCCCTTGAAACTGCCTTGACCGCTGCGTCCTGACCGATTATTCTCGAATGAAGTATATCCTCCATTTTGAGCAGTCTTTCGCTCTCGCTCTCGGTAAGCTGTGAAACGGGAACGCCCGTCCATACAGAAACAATGTCGGCGATTTCCTTTTCTGTAACCTCGCCTTTTTTGCTCTCTGCCTGCTCCTGCCAGCTTTCCTTCATTGAGTCGAGCTTTTGTGCAAGTTCGTTTTCCTCATCACGGAGCTTCGCCGCCGTTTCAAAGTCCTGAGAATTTACGGCGCTCATTTTCTCGGCCTCAATTTCTTTCTTTCTGTTTTCAAGCTCCTTTAATTCCTCGGGAGCCGTGAAGTTCGCAAGTCTTACCTTTGAGGCAGCCTCGTCAATAAGGTCAATCGCCTTGTCGGGAAGGTATCTGTCGCCGATATATCTTGAGGAAAGCTCAACTGCGGCGTTTATTGCCTCGTCTGTGATTTTAAGCTTATGATGTGCCTCGTACTTGTCCCTGATACCCTTGAGTATCTCAACAGCCTCCTCCTTTGAAGGCTCGCCGACCTTTACGGGCTGAAATCTTCTCTCAAGCGCCGCGTCCTTTTCAATATGCTTGCGGTACTCGTCAATGGTTGTGGCGCCTATTACCTGAAGTTCTCCCCTTGCAAGCGAAGGCTTTAAGATATTCGCGGCGTCAACCGCACCCTCTGCGCCGCCCGTGCCGATAAGGGTGTGAACCTCGTCGATAAAGAGGATGGTGTCATCGGAGTTTTTAACCTCGTCAATGACCTTCTTTATTCTCTCCTCAAAGTCGCCTCTGTACTTGGTGCCTGCAACCATTCCCGTAAGGTCAAGAGAAATAATCTTTTTATCTTTAAGCAGTTCGGGAACCTCGCCCGAAACAATTTTAAGTGCAAGTCCCTCCGCGATAGCCGTTTTGCCGACGCCCGGTTCGCCTATAAGGCAGGGATTGTTTTTGGTTCTGCGGCAAAGTATCTGAATTACTCTGTCGATTTCCTCCTGACGTCCGATTACGGGGTCAATTTTTCCGAGTCTTGCCATCTCGGTAAGGTCTCTGCCGAATTCCTTGAGCGAATTTTCCTGCTCCGAACCGTCCTGATGTGCACCTGTGCCCGACTGTGTGCCGGGGGTATTCATAAGCTTTTCGGAAATGCTGTTTGCAATCGCCTCGCCCGAAAGTCCCGCCTGACGCAAAATTCTGCTTGCAGAGCAGGAAGGGTCGTTAACAACGGCGAGCAGTATATGCTCGGTACCTGCGAGCGAATAACTCGTCTGTACCGCAAACGACAGCGCGGTTTCTATAATTCTCTTGCTCTTGGGAGTGAAGTCCCTTGAACTTAACGAGGTGGGATAGCCCGTGCCTATCATTTCCGAAATATATTCCTTAACATCCTTAAATGTAATTCCCTTATCGCTCAGCACCGCTCCCGCAACAGTCTGCGTGTCACCGAGCAGTCCCAACAGCAAATGTTCGCTGCCGATATATGTGTGTCCGAGGTTTTCCGCCTCTTCAACGGCTTTGTTGAGCGCTATATTGGCTTTTTCCGTAAACCCGTTAAACTTAAACATATATATCATTCCTTTCTGAGTGTATTTTGATTTTAGTTAAATTCTCTCACGCACTATTTTTGCCCTTTCTATATCTCTTTCCTCTGCTGTGAGAGTTCTGCCGACAAAGGCGTTGATTGTGGCAGGCTGCATTGATACCATAAGTTCGTTTATGGTAGCGAGATTGGTTTTGAGAAGTCCCGTTACAGCGCCCAGACGAACCTTTGAAATAAGGTTCATAAACTCCTCGGTATTCAGAATTCTTGCCGATTTAAGCGTTCCGTAAGCTCTGAACACCATATCCTCGGTAACTATGCTCTTTGCCATTTCATCTCTTGCGTCTCTTTCCTTTGTCGCAAGCTGAAGCGTAATTGTTTTAAGATTTTCAATAGCCGACTCCTCGCTGATACCCAGCGAAACCTGATTGCTCAGTTGATAGATGTCGCCCATAGCCTTGCCCGAATCGGAATATGCTCCCCTTATGGTAAGTCCGAGCTTGGAAACGGTAGAGGCGAGCGTGCTTATCTGTCCCTTTGCCGCAAGGGCGGGCAGATGAAGTATTACCGACGCCCTCATTCCCGTACCGAGATTTGTCGGGCACTGGGTAAGATAGCCAAGTCTTTCGTCAAAGGCGTATGTCAGCTTCTCATTGATTTCGTTATCAATTCTGTCGGCTGTTTCATATGCCTCTTTAAGATTAAGCCCCGGTTTCATAACCTGAAGTCTTATATGGTCATCCTCGCAAAGCATAATGCTTACATCCTCATTTTCCGACATAAGCAGGGCTCTGCCGTCTGAATTTGACGCAAACTCGGGACTTATCAGATGTCTTTCCGCCAGCGAAACTATCTGTGCGCGAGTGAGGGTTTTAAGCTCCGTGTACTGAAGTTTTTCCCTTTCCGCTATCGCATCACGGACGGTTTCGTTAATCTTAATCTTCTGTCTGTTGTCAAGTCTTGAAGGGAAAGGATATTCTTTAAGATTTCTCGCAAGTCTTATCCTTGTGGATATAACTATATCGTTATGGTCGCCTTCGCCGATATACCATTTACTCATCTTTCTTGTCCCCTTCCTTCTCAGCGTCATTTATCTTATCTCTGAGTACAGCCGCCTGCTCGTAATCCTGAGCGTCAACCGCCTTTTTAAGCTCCGCCTTTAAATCTTCAAGCTCCGTTCTTTTTTCGATTATTTCGGATGCGTTGGGGATTTTGCCCTCGTGTGAAGTCTTGCCGTGAATTCTCTCAAGCGAGGGAAGCAGTTTGTCATAGAAGGTATCATAGCAGTCCGCACAGCCTATTTTGCCGCTTCTGACTATGTCCTCAAAGCTTGAGCCGCATTTGTCGCAGCGAAGTGAGTGTGCGCCGATAGACGCGAGCGCAGGCTCATTAAAGAAAGAACTGAGCATATCCGAAAAGCTGAAGCCGAAGTCCGAAAACATACTGTCGTATCCGAGACTCTTGGCACAGTCCGAGCAAAGATGTGCCTGTGTTGTTTCTCCGTTTATAATTCTTTTGATATGAGTTGTTGCCTCATTTTTTTTACAGTTCTGACAAAGCATAATTATTTCTCCTTTCAGTTCATGGTGCTCAGAAGCAGCTGCTTGAAAAGTTCTGCCCTGAAGCTGTCGCGCACTTCCTCGGGAATTACCTTATAGTTTTTGTCCGAGGTTGCGGTAAGTATCATTTTAGTCTGGTCATCGGTCAAAAGATTTCTGTCATAAAGATTTATAATGTTCGCCCTGCAAACCTTTTCGCTTATCCTGTCTCCTATCGAGTTTATAAGGTGCATTTTAAGCGTGGAAAGGTCGTAGTTTGCACGGGTAATTCTGATGTATCCTCCGCCGCCCCTGTGGCTCTCGACTATGTAGCCGTGCTCGGGAGTAAAGCGCGAGGATATGACGTAGTTTATCTGACTCGGAACGCAACCGATACGCTCCGCTAAATCGTTGCGCCTGATTTCGGCCGTACTGTTGCCGTCGTCAAGCATCTGCATAATCATTTCGGCTATTTCTTTACTAAGGTTCATGTTTAATAATCGCCTCACTTTTTGACTTTGACTTTCTTTGACCTTTAACAGCTTTTATTATAGACCGTTTTTCGAAATCGTCAAAGGTCAAAAAAGGTCAAATTATTTTAATTTTGCCCGTTTTCCGAACAAATCACATCATTTTCTCTTAATATCTGATTTTTTCTTTGATTTTTAAATGTCGTTCTGTCAACGTCGTAAATCATCTTCTCATCCTGCTTTGTTTCTTCTCTCCCCTGCCCGTTTTTAATGTCGGGTAACCGCTTCATTTTTAACTCTCCTTTTCTTTTTCTATATATAGAGTGTATGGCAGAAATAAAATTTTTAACACATTTTTTATTTTATCATAAGATGTATTGAAACAAAAAAGAAGGGAGGACTCACGGTGAATATTTTCAATAATTACAACGGACTCTTAGTTCTTATTATCATTATCATCTTACTCGGCGCAGACAACAACGGCTGCGGATGCGACAATGACTGTGGATGCGGCTGCGGCTGCTGAGGCAATAAAAAAGGCTATCATCATTTGATGATAGCCGATTTTTTTAAAGTAATTTATTCGCCTAAGGTCATAAGGTGTATCGCCTTGACAGGACAGCCCTCGGCACATTTGCCGCAGCCCGTACACTTGTCATAGTCAACGTGAGCCGTGTTATTCTCGACCTTGATAGCCTCAAATTCGCAGACCTTCTGACACTTCATACAGCCGATACAGCCAACCGTGCATTCTTTTCTTGTAAAAGCGCCTTTATTATGGTTTTTACAGGTTACGACCGCCTTTGTCTTATGAAGCGGTACAAGCTCTATAAGCTGCTTGGGGCAGGTCTTTATGCACATCTGACACGCCGTGCAGAGCATCGGGTTGATTCTCGCAACGCTGTCCCTTATGCTGATTGCACCGTACTGACAAACCTCAACGCAGTCGCCGTATCCTATACAGCCGTAAACGCACTCCTTGGGACCGCCGAAAAGCTGTGAAGCCATTTTACAGCTGTGAATACCCTTGTACTCAAGCTTCTTTGACGAGTGGTCGCAGGTGCCGTTGCAGTGAACTACTGCCGCTTTTGGCTCTATTTCGCCTGCCTCGACACCGAGAATTGCAGCTACCTGCTTAGCCGCATCATTTCCGCCGGGAGCACAGAGATTTGTCTCTTTTGTTTCTCCCTTTGAGAGAGCCGCCGCATAGCCGTCGCAGCCCGAAAAGCCGCAGGCTCCGCAGTTGGCGCCGGGAAGGCACTCTCTGATTTTTTCCGCCGTTTCGTCCTTGGGGACTGCCATAACAATACTTGCCACGGAAAGTCCGAGTCCTGCTATAAGACCTATGGTTGCAACGAGGATGACTGCCAATAAAATCGGATTCATAATCTTTCCTCCTTATGCAAACATATTCTCAACAAGTCCCGTAAAGCCGAGGAAGGACAGCGAAGTAAGGCTCGCCGCCACCAGAGTTATCGGGAGACCCTGAAGGAACTTGGGAACATCACAGGTTTCAAGCTTTGAGCGTACGCCCGCAAACATAATCATTGCGACCATAAAGCCGAGACCTGCGCCGAACGAATTTATCATAGCGTGCGCAAAGGAATATCCGTTGTCGATATTAAGAATTGTAACACCGAGAACAGCGCAGTTGGTCGTGATAAGAGGAAGATAAATTCCCAAAGAATTGTAAAGCGAGGGAATATACTTCTTGAGCACGATTTCAACGAGCTGAACGAGAGCCGCGATAACAAGGATAAACACAATAGTCTGCAAATATCCGAGTCCGTGGTTGTCAAGGAAGGTGTTAAGCGGATAGGTTACGGCTGAAGCGAGAAGCATAACAAATATAACCGCAGCGCTCATTCCGACTGCCGTGTTAAGCTTTTTTGAAACGCCTAAGAACGGGCAGATTCCGAGGAATTTGGAAAGTATGTAGTTATTTGTAAGGATAGCCGTTAAAAGTATTGAGAAAAAAATCTTCATTTATCAGCCCTCCTCTTTACATTCTTCGCCTGCGGCGAGTTTTTCACAGCTTGCCGCCATCGGACAGGCCTTACAGCCGCCGAGTACTGCCTTCTTATGTCCGCCCATTTCGGCAAGTTTATTTGCACACGCCATTACAAGACCGAACACAAAGAAACCGCCGGGAGCGAGGATAAATATTGTCATGGGAGGTACGCTCTCGGGCAGAATCGCGTGTCCGTAAAGCGCGCCCGCGCCGAAGAATTCTCTTATGGCGCTCATTACGACAAGAGCAAGGGTAAAACCGATGCCCATGCCGACGCCGTCAACCGCAGAAGCAATAACGCTGTTTTTACCTGCAAAAGCTTCCGCTCTGCCTAAGATAATGCAGTTAACAACGATAAGGGGAAGATAAACGCCGAGCTGTTCGTCCAGAGTAGGTACAAATGCTTTGACAAGCATCTGAACTATCGTAACGAATGCAGCTATAACTACTATGTAGCAGGGTATTCTGACCTTCTGGGGTATAACCTTGCGAAGCGCAGAAATAACAATGTTTGAGCAGACGAGAACTATAGCCGCGGAAATTCCCATACCGATTGCGCTCTCCATTGAGGTAGTTGTCGCAAGAGTGGGGCAGGTGCCGAGAACAAGACGGAGAACGGGGTTTTCCTTAATTATGCCCTTTGTCAGCTCCTTGCCGAGCGATCTTTTCTCAGCCATTATTCTCACCTCCTGCAATCTTATAGAGTTCAAGCGCGGTATTGACCGCCTTTGTCATAGCCTTTGAAGTAATGGTTGCTCCCGTAAGAGCCTGAATTTCATTGTCCGAAGGAGTGCCGTTTTTGATTACCGAAATCTCAGAATTTTTGCCGGCAAACTGATTTCGGAAGCTCTCGTTCTTTGCGTTCATACCGAGGCCCGCCGTTTCGCTGATTTCAAGTATCGAAACGCCTGTTACGCTGCCCTCGGCGTCAACGCCGACCATTACAGAAATATCTCCGCCGTAGCCCTTGGCAGAGGTTGAGAAAACATAACCTGCAAGACTTCCGTCCTTTGTTCCCTCATAGTATGTATATTCCCGACCGTCGTACTCGAGCGTTTTTGCCTCGGAGAAGCTGTCAGCCGTGCTGAGCACCTCTGCTTTGGTTTTTTGCTCTGTTTCTGCTGCCAACTGCTTGATTCTGGGCTCGGTAATGCGGTTTGTAAAACCGAGCAGCGCAGTCGCCACAAGACAAATCAGAAAAAGGGAAAGCGTGGGAATAACTATTTCACGGATTTTACTGTTTTTCATGCCGCGTCTCCCTCCTTTGCCTTTTTCTCTTTAACCGTTCCGAAGGGCTCCGAGTGAGTGTATCTCTCGATAAGCGGAACAAGTATATTCATAAGGATAATTGAGAAGGATACGCCCTCGGGCAGAGAACCGAATATTCTGATAAGCGAGGTAATTATACCGCAGCCTACCGCGTAAATTATCTTGCCCTTGAGGCTCATCGGACTTGTCGTATAGTCGGTCGCCATAAAGACAGCGCCGAGAAGAAGTCCGCCCGCCATAATCTGATATGCCGTAAAGGTAAGGCTTCCGCCGCCTGCAATAAGCATAATAACCGCAACCGTTCCGATATAGCACAGCGGAATTGCGGGAGAGATAACCTTTCTGAAAATAAGGTAAAGTCCGCCGACGATGAGCGCCGCCGCACAGGTCTCGCCGAGACATCCGCCGCGTACTCCGAAGAACATTTCCGCGAGCGTAGGAATTGCGTCGCCGTTTATAACATCAGTAACGCCCTGTTTATTGTAGTTGCCCGCAAATACCGCGAGAGGCGTTGCGCTTGTTACGGCGTCAAGCTCGCTTATTCTCCAGCTGAAAGGGTTTGCGAAATTGTTTGTATATGTCGGGAACGAGGTCATCAAAACGATTCTGCCGACAAGAGCGGGGTTAACGAAATTCTGACCTATTCCTCCGAAGAACTGTTTTACGACAATAATCGCAACCGCGTCGCCGATTATTACCATATATACGGGCATTGTCGAGGGAAGGTTAAAAGCGAGAAGAATTCCCGTAACTACCGCCGACAAATCGCCTATCGTGCTGTTTCTTTTCATTACCTTGCGGCAAAGCGCCTCAAAAAGCACCGAGAAAATTACGCTGACCGCCACAAGCTTGAGTGAGTCAAAGCCGAAAAGAACAACCGAAAGCACAAGCGCAGGACACATTGCAATAATTACATCAAGCATTATTCCGCTTGTTGTGTCCTTTGTTCTCCTGTGCGGGGAAGCACTGACTGTTAAAAGCTTTTTGTTTTCTGTGTTTTCGCTCATTTCGGCGCCTCCTCTCTGAGAACCTGCTTCGCATTTCTCATTATCTGGACAAGCGGACGTCCCGCGGGACAGGAAAATGCGCACGAACCGCATTCCATACATACCATGGCGCCTGCGTCCCTGAGGGCTTCTGCCCGTCTTGCCTTTGCATATTTCTCGATAATCGTGGGCATAAGGCTCAGCGGACACGCCTTTGCACATCTGCCGCATCTGATACAGTCGGTTTCGTGCTTTATGCTTATGTCGCTCTTACCGAGTACAAGTATTGCGTTGTTATTCTTTAAAATAGGAGCGTGCGTGTCAACTATCGCCGCGCCCATCATCGGGCCGCCCGTTACTATCTTTACGGGTTCCTCTGCATATCCGCCGCAGGTTTTGATTATGTAATCAATTTCAGTACCTATCGGAACTCTTACGTTCTGCGGATTTACCACAGCCGAGCCGTCAACCGTAAGTGAACGGCTGACAAGCGGCTTGCCCGTCTTTATATAACGCGAAATGAAAGCCGTTGTTGTAACGTTCATTACCACGCAGCCCACATCCGAAGGAAGCTTTCCGGGAGGAATCTTTCTGCCCGTTGCCGAAAGCACCATCATTTTTTCGGCGCCCTGCGGATATTTTGATTTAAGAGGCATAACCTTGATTTCGTCACGCTCGTCGTCCTTCTCGGCTATCCTTTCAAGTATTTTGATAGCCTCGGGCTTGTTGTCCTCAACAGCGATAATACATTTTTTGAAGCCAAGCATATCCTTGACAAGATGAATTCCGTTGAAAACGTCCCAGGAATTGTCGAGGCACTCACGGTAGTCAACCGTGATATACGGCTCGCACTCCGCAGCGTTGATAATAAGCGTGTCAATGCCTATATCCTGCTTGAAGTTGAGCTTGACATGAGTCGGGAAACCTGCGCCGCCGAGTCCTACGACTCCGGAAGCTCTGACCGCCTTGATAAATTCCTCTCTGGTATCGGATTTAGGCGGTTCAAGTCCTTCGAACTCCGCCATTTCGCCGTCATTCTCAATAATAACGGCTTTTGAAACCATCCCCGTAGCAGTCCTGATTTCCTTGATGGCGCTGACCTTGCCCGAAACCGAAGCGTGTATCGGAGCCGAAACATAAGCGTCCGTGTCGCCTATAAGCTGACCGACCTTGACATAATCTCCGACCTTAACAACGGGTTCACAGGGTGCGCCGATGTGCTGATTCATCGGAAGCGTTACTGTTTCCGGAGCAGGAATTCTCTTTGCAGGCATATCCTTGGTATTCTTGCTGTGCGGAACCTTAACGCCTCCCCTGACTTTTTTTACAGGTTTAATAAGTTCAGGGTGCATCTATTCTCCTCCTTGTTTAATATCCTTTGTTATTTTATCCAGACGGGGTATTGCCGCTCTGAGCACCGTTCCCGTTACCGCGCCCGTAACTATGCCGCTTACAAGCAGCACGGGTGCGTAGCCGATAACGGCCGAATTGCCCACAAGCACGCACGCAACGAGAAGCTGCCCGAGATTATGGAACAGCGCCGAAACTATGCCTATAAGCATATATCCCGCCTTTGAAAATCTGAACATCAGGTACATTGCAACGGTACTGAGCATTCCTCCGCAAAAGGACATACACATAGCCGTAAAGCCGCGCGTAACGCCTGCAAAAAGCGCCTTGATAAGCGTTACGCACGCCGCCGCGGGAAAGCCGAGGCTGACCGCCGCAAACATGGTTGCGACATTTGAAAAGCCCGCCTTTGCGCCCGGAGGCATAAACGAAGCCATCGGAATTACGCTCTCAAGAAACGACAGCACAAGAGCCGCTGCCGAAATCATACCGAACAATGCAATTTTATATGTAGATTTTCTCATAGCGTCAATAAGTTAATATATCAATGTCGGAATCTGCGCCCTCAAGCGTTATAACGGTTTTCATAGGAACGCAAGCCGCCGTGTCCCCGACCTTGTCAAGAGAACCCGTATGTATGCAGATTTTGTCCCTGCATCCGCTCTCGGTAAATCTGATTGCGTGATTCACGGTTTCTATTACTACTCCGTTTGACAAAGTGATTTTTCCGTCCTCTGCCCGGGCAAGATTTATCCTTTTAATTTCCTCGCCGTTTACGGTAATTACGGCAACGGGCGTTTTTTGAGAATTCACTCTGCCAAAGAGAAAGAAGCACAGTCCGACTGCAAGGCACAGAATAAGAATTACGGCAATATCCCTTTTTTCAATAAGCCTTCTTGAGCCGTTCATTTCAAAGTGTACTCCCCGTTTTTAATGCTCAGACTTTCCTCAAGTCCTTCGGTAACCTCCACGCTTTTATCGGTATAAACAAACACCGCGTCCGCACCGTAAGATTTGAGTATACCGTCGGATTTTTCCCTGCCGAGGACAAAGCACATTGTCGAGAGCGCGTCGCTTAAAAGTCCCGTATCCGCTTTGACCGTAACGCTGACAAGTCCGCTGTCCGCAGGATACCCCGTAGTCAAGTCGAGTATATGATGATAGGTCTGTCCCTCGTATTCAAAGAATTTCTCGTAATTGCCCGAGGTTGAAATAAAACTGTTTCCCTTAACCGAAAGCACCGCAAAATAGTCGTTTTCGCTTCCGAAGGGGTCTCTTATACCGACGTTCCATACGTCCTTGCCGTCGTGAGTGCCGAAAACTCCGACGCTTCCGCCGACGCTTATGACTGCGCCCTCGCAAAACTGAGAGGTGAGCATCAGCCACTCTCCTGCCTTATCGCAGGCAATTCCCTTGCCTACCGAACCGAGGTTGAGCACCTGCCCGTCGGCGAAGGAAACGGTATTGCTGTCGGTATCAAAAATAAGCTTTGAATCGTCGCAGAGCGAAACTGCATTTTGAATTTCGTCTCTGTCCGGTTTACGGAATTCGCCGTTGTCAAAGCCCCACAGCTCGGTCAGCGCACCGCTTGTAACGGCGAGCTTGCCGCCCGAAACGGAATAGATGTCAACCGTGCTTTTAAGATATTTTATAAGCTCGTGAATGTCCTTGTCGGAATAAGGAAGTCCGCGGTTTATCTGACAGAGAACGGCATTTTCGTCATTTTTGGAAATCAGCGAGTCAAGCTGTCTTATCCTGCCGAGTATCTCCTGCTGAAGCTGTGCGTTTGACTCGTCCGAAGCGCAGTAGGTTTTAACCGTAACAACGCTTCCCATTATTACATCGCTCTGAGATGAGGACTTCGTTTTTATTTGTGAGCAGGAAGAAAAGGCGAAACAAAGTGCAGTTATTAACGTCATTATCGCCGTAATTCTCACAAATTTCATACTTTTGTCCCCTATTATCTCATTATTATTAAAATTATACTATAATTGTTATACATATTCAAGAATTGTTTATTTTATAACAATATTTATTATTTTACAAAAAAGGCATAATGTGGTAGAATTGCAAAGAGGTGAGAATAATGGATTTCGGATTTTATATGCCTGTACGGGTAATAGGCGGAAAGGACGCTGTCTTAAAGAATAAAGATGTTTTTGCCGAATTCGGCAAAAGGGCTCTGATAGTCTGCGGAGGAAGCTCCGCAAAATTATGCGGTGCTCTTGCCGACGCAAAAAACGCATTAAGCGAATCCGGAATTGAATATAAGATTTTTGACGGCATTACGCAAAATCCCAAAACCTCGGACTGTACTCTCGCAGGAGAAACGGCAAGAGAATTTTGCGCAGATTTCATCATAGGCATAGGCGGAGGAAGTCAGCTTGACGCGGCAAAGGCGGTTGCGGTTTATGCGTCAAACCCGCAGATTAAAAATGACGGTATTTACACTATCCCCGTTTCAAACGAGCCTCTGCCGGTGCTTCTTATCGGCACTACGGCCGGTACGGGAAGCGAGGTTACGGGAGTTTCCGTGCTCACAAAAGAGAACGGCAAAAAGAAAAGCGTAAGCGGTAAGAATTACTATGCAAAGGTATCCTTTGCAGACCCGAAATACACTTATTCCGTGCCGTACCGTTTTACCGTTTCAACGGCGGTTGACGCCTTCTCCCACGCGGCTGAAAGTCTGTTCTCAAAAAAGAGGGACGCAAATTCCGTTATTTACGCTTCGGATGCAATACCCGTTATCTGGGAGGCGCTTGAATTCTTTGCAAAAGAGAAAAAACTTCCCGACAGCGAAATGCGCAACAGACTTTACAACGCCTCGCTTACGGCGGGTATGGCGCTCAATCTCACGGGCACCTGCTATCCTCATACGCTCGGCTACACGCTGACAGAGGACTACGGTATTCCCCACGGCTTTGCCTGCGCGGCGTTTCTGCCGTCCTTTATCGGCAGGGCTATGGAATACGATAGTGAATTCAATGACAGATTTTTTGAACTCATCGGAGTTGATTACGAGGGCTTCTGCTCTGTTTTAAATTCGCTTAACGACCTGTCAGAAGTTAAAATGAACGTTTTTCAGATTGACGCCTACTGCTCTGTCTGGGAAAATGTAAAGAACTTTGCAAACACTCCCGGCGGCTTTACAAAGGACGACGCAGCCGGTCTTTTAAAAAAGATGTTTATGTAACAATAATTCAAACAAAAAAATGCAGGGTATGTTTTTACTCTGCATTTTTTTATTTATTAAAAATCAACTAAACGCGGCTTGAATATTCAGTAAAAATATCAACAAAAATATGTAATATTGTTATGTAAATCTGTTGTATTTACACAAAAAATCATATATAATAAAAGGGTATTTGAAGACCCGAGGGTCTGAAAGTGAGGAGAGAAAATCTATGAGTGAAAAAACACCTGTAGAGGTAAGCGAGGCCGTAACCGAAGAAACGGCTGCAGCTCCCGAGCAGAAAACTCCTTTGACTCAGAAAATCAAGTGGCTCGGCCGCGAGATTAAAGAGCACTGGAACACTCCCGCACCCGGAAAGTATGTTCCCTACCGCGAGTATAAGGATATATGGCTTGCGGTCGGCAGTAACTATTCGGGTTCAAAAACACTTGAGTACATAAGCTTTGCGGCAGGCTGCTACCTGATTATGTACCACTACAAGCTGCCGTATGTTGTATTTACCGCGATAGCGCTTATCAACATGCCGCTGCAGAAACTCTGGGACATTTTAGGCTGGATTATCAATGACAACCTTGG
>SVOA01000001.1 GCA_015066635.1 Oscillospiraceae bacterium
CCCGAGTGGCCAAAGGGGGCAGACTGTAAATCTGTTGTCGACGACTTCGGTGGTTCGAATCCACCCGCTCCCACCAACCTGAAAAACCGCATAACACTGCGGTTTTTCTTGCTTTTACACATTTGATTTCATCACTGCTTTTATTTCTCTGTTCAACGCAGAGTTTTTCTTTTTTTGAAATAATTTTTTCCAATATCCAAAAAAGCAAACTGAAAAAGCCAACCTGCTGATTGTCCGTCAATCAGTCAATGACCACCAAAGGACCATCTATGAAATTCTAAAGCAAAGACGTGGAACAATTTGTTCCACGTCTTTTTGATTTTTGTTATTAACCTGCGTTCGTGTCAAGCTTAATTACATTGTCGCCGTCAAGGTCTTTTGTCTTATCCTCAAGCAGACCTCCTATTGTGTCAGCCGCTTGCTGTTGCATATCATTAGTGACATGCATATATGTGTTCATTGTAAATCCTGCATCCGTATGTCCGAGCATGTGAGATACGGTCTTGACATCTACTCCCTGCTCAAGCGAGAGCGTAGCGAAGGAATGTCGCAGATCGTGAAAGCGTATCCTCGGCAGCCCTGCCCTGTCCTGTATCTTATGAAGCCGTCTTGTTACCGAAGCCGGTTCTCGCATATCCCCTGTTATCGGTGACGGGAATATGTACTTGCTTTTAGGTTTCTGCTTCAGCTTTAATTCCATCAGCAGTTTTACGCACTCGTCACATAAAGATATTGTTCGGATTGAGCTTTTGGTTTTCGGAGGACTGACAATGTTCTCACCATGAATTCTCGTAACGGTTTTGTTGACGGATATTGTCTTGTTCTTTTCATCGAAGTCTTTCCATGTCAGCGCACATATCTCGCCGAGCCGTAATCCCGTTGTCAGCTCAAGGTAATAGAATTCATACCAACCTGAGTTCTTCGCTTCACGAAGGAATGTTGTGATTTCTTCCTTTTTAAGCGTTTTCATTTCGTGCTTATCGCCTTGCGGCAGTTTTACCTTCGAACACGGGTTGCTGACTATAAGCCCCTCATCAACAGCTTTCTGAAGACATATATTTAGCGCTCTGCGTATTCCGTTAACGCTTGAGATTGAGAGTCCGTTTCCTTTCTTTGTTCTTTGCCTGTCCCTGCCATCCGTATACAACTTCATCAGCATCTGCTGACAGGTAACGGTTGAGATTTCTCTTAATCTGCATTCTCCCAGCATCGGTAATATATACAATTCAAATCTCTGTCTGTATCCGTTGGCGGTATAGTCCTTGACAACCGCTTTGCAGAACACCTCCATCCATATATCGTACCATTCCTTTAGTGTAGGATCAGACGATTTCAAATACGTGTGCGTAAGGAAGATATTCTGCTGACTCGCATATTCTTTTTTAGCTTGTTCAAGCTTTGCGATACACTCCGACTTATTCTTAGCCGTGACGCTTTTGCGAATCGTCTTGCCGTCAACATCCTTGCCGAGCGTAAACCAGCCTTCCCATCTTCCGTCATTTCTTTTGCGAAGTGTACCTTCGCCTTTGGCTCTTCGCGCCATATTATCACCTCCGACACAACAAATATCACAAATGTTTTCAAATATCCAGCGAAATATATAATTTTTTTAAGTGGGCTCGGGCTTCTGCCCGTTCTTCGGCTTGCCGAAACAAGACGCCTTCAGGCGACGCTTGGACTCTCCGACGGGGAGTTTTTACCTGCTCCCGTAAACACGAGTCGGAAAAAGCGCCTTTTTCTAAGATAAAACCTATGTAACGAGTTCAGACACTCCCGTGAACCGTCATATACGAGAGTAAACAAAATCCCGCACAGCGTTGCTGCTGCGGTGTTTTGCCGTCGCAAACCCGTTTTAACGGGAGCGGCTTTATCCTGCTTGTAAATACTCACTTTGAAATCATCCGAAATCAAAGCAAAAACGCATGTCACACACACAAATACAACAACTCTCTAATTGCTCAAAATATGTTCACAAATGCCACAAAAACGATTTTGATTGCTTCGGCTGTTAGTTTTGCTGTCCGTTATCTGCTCGCTCGAATATCGCTGAAAAATCCGCCGACAGTTTTCGAAAGGTTTTATATATTGTTTGTGTGCAATTTATTGCACGGGGGTAGCTCATTTTTTAACATACCGGGAACGGAGAAAATCATCCCTGAACAAGAACAAATGTTCTGTTTAGGGATGATTATATCATGTCCTTTTTCGGTTGTAAAGAGGGTTAGACGGGTAGTGTACTTCTTATGGGACATTGCCTTGCCCCAAGCCGTTTTTGTGTTGTAAAAAGCCATTTGATATGCTAAAATCAATGACAGGAATCTTTAATTGTGTCTTTGTAATAAAATGTAATTCTTCAGGGAGGTGAGAATATGGCGTACAGCGAGCTAATAAAGAGCTTCGAGAAAATACGCGAATACGTAAGTCAGTTTTACGTTTTCGGCTTTAAGTCACGAAGCGAATACACGTCGAAAAGCGCAAGAAGCTATGACAACGAGCGAAGACGGATTGAAAGCTGGCTCGGAGATTATATGCAATTCCGCCACGAGAAGGGAGCAAAGAACTCCTTCCTCGCTCTCGACACACGCTCGGTTTCTCACAACCCGCTTTACAATGCTTTCAAGGCAAAGAGTTTTACAGACAACGATATCAATCTGCATTTTTATATTTTTGACATCCTCGCCGAAGGATGTGAAAAGAGCTTCCGTCAGATTCTTGATTGCATAAGCGAGGATTATCTGGCAGTGTTTGACATCGACGGCGAAGCGGATGAATCCACAGTCAGAAAGAAGCTTCGCGAGTATGAAAAGCTCGGACTTATTAAAAGCAGAAAGCAAGGCAGAGAGCTTCTGTATTCACGCTGTGACGATATTGCCGACCTTGACAGCTGGCAGGATGCGGCGGCGTTTTACTCCGAGGAGGATGCCCTCGGCGCAGTCGGCTCGTTTCTGCTTGACAAATTCGATTCACCGCCCGATTACTTTTCCTTCAAGCACCACTATATTCTTCATGCGCTTGAGAGTGAAATTCTCGAGCAGCTTTTTGAGGCGATGCGTGAGCAAAAGAGCGCAGAGCTTACGATATACATACCCCGAAGCGACAATATCAGAATTCATAATCTTCTGCCGCTTAAAATTTACTGTTCGACTCAGAGCGGCAGACGCTATCTGCTGGGCTATCATTACCGTTTAAGACGTATGACATTCTTCCGTCTTGACAATATCAAGAAGGTTAAGCTGCTCAAAAAAGACGACAACTATGAAAAGCATTTTGAAAATGCGGAAAAATATAAGCGTAACCTCTGGGGCGTGGCTTCAACCTCCGCCAGAGGCACCGATCATATCGAAATGACCGTTTACGTCGCAGACGGTGAGGAATACATTATCAGACGGCTTGACCGTGAAAAGCGCTACGGCAGAGTTGACGCTCTCGACTCGCATCATTTCCGCTTTGTTGCCGACGTTTACGACGCTACGGAGATGCTCCCGTGGATTCGTACCTTCACGGGCAGAATCGAAAAACTCGAATGCTCCAACAAGGCGGTCACCGAAACCTTCTTCGGTGATTTTGACGATATGCTCGCTATGTACGGAGGTGACGGAAATGCTGTTTAACGAAATCTATTCAAGCTATTTCAACGTCGTTGCCGAAATACTCGCAAGGGCGTGCAGCGGCGAGCTGAAGCAATCGGATATCGGAAATATCGTTTCAAAGAAAGCCTTCGGCGAAAGCATTTTGAACATACCCGCTTCGCTGAAAAACGGCGAATGGCTGCTTCTCAAGGACGATATGACAACCCCGATTAAGAACGTTCCGACCATGCCGCTGACGCTGCTCGAAAAGCAGTGGATCAAGGCGCTTGAGCAGGACCCGAGAATACGGCTTTTTGCACCCAGCTTTGAGGGACTTGAGGATGTTGAACCGCTCTACCGTCGGGAATGGATAGAATATTTTGACCGTTACTCTGACGGCGACGATTTTGAGGATGAAAATTATATTGAAAACTTCCGTCTGATTCTTAAAGCTCTGCGGGAATACAGACGCATTGCGGTTGATTTCAACGGCCGTCACGGTCTGCGGCAGAGAAAGGACTGTATTCCGTATAAGCTCGAATATTCCTCTAAGGACGACAAATTCAGGCTGATTGCAATAAGCGGTGACAAACGCGGAAAGGGTTATTACACCCTCAATCTCTCACGCATAAAAACCGTTCGTGTGCTCGGTCGCTATCCCGTTGAGCAATACCGTCAGCCCGAGCCGGAGAGTGCATCAATAACGGTTGAGCTTACCGATGAAAGAAACTGCCTTGAACGGTTTATGATGAATTTCTCCCATCTTGAGAAGCAGGCGCAGAAGCTCGACGACCTTCATTACAGAATCACTCTCAAGTACGATAAGGATGACGAAACCGAGATTCTTATCCGAATTCTTTCCTTCGGTCCGAAAGTAAAGGTTATTGAGCCCGATTACTTTATAGCTCTCATCCGTCAGAGACTTGAAAAGCAGGAGAAGTTAAACTGAAAAACTCATAAAAAAGCAAAAAACATATAAAAAATCCCGATTTTTTTCGGGATTTTTTTGTTTTCGCAACTTTTTTTCCACGATTATTCAGGAAAAAAGCGGTAAAATGCAATCACAGCGAAGGCACGAACAGCAAACGCAAAAAGTACCATTAGTTCCGGTTGGGGAACGCTTGCTTCAGAGGCAAGAGGTGCGGGTTCGACTCCTGCGTGACACTTTTAAGCGCCTTGAAGCTGTGTGAGATGCAGGGCAGCAATATTCTGAAATTCCATGTCGGGTAAGTTCTGACACAGCGAGCATCTCGTAAAAGGCACGAACAGCAAACCGTTATGGTAAAGCAGAGGGCTGAAACCCTCGCCGCTGCAGGTCCGAATCCTGTTAAATACCGTGCCTTGTAAATTTGTTAATAAGATGCAGACAGCAATTACCCATGAATGCCCGCGGACTCCTTAGCGGAAAGATACCTGCAGCAGAAAATGATCGGACGCGGTCGGGAATTTCCCGCTGCGCAGACTGAAGCGGTTTACCGCGGAGGGCCTAACAAAACCCCTAAAGTATCTTGAGCAATCCGCATGGGACAGCGGGAGGTAAGGCAGGCATCTTGAAAAGGCGCCCGCAGCAATCAGTCAGATTACGGAGACGGCTGCTAACCGTCATACCGAATTGCGTTGCAACACGCAAAGCGCCTTGTTATTGAAAGACACTGACAGCAATAATTCTTTTATTTCCACTGAATGGGCTATTGAAAAAGAACCCTATCAAAGAAGATGTGTCTTGTATAATCCAAATGAGGAGGAAAAGATAATGATTAACGAACTTAAAAACGAAGCTAATAAAACGAGAACCGAAAACGGTGCGGCGACTTTGAAAAGCTCGGGCGATTACTGCCTCGACCTTTTTGCCTCGGTAGGTGCGTTGCGCCATGCCGACGATACCGAAATCGTAAACCGCTTCATCAGAGCGTTTACGGAAAATCCCGACCTTGCGATGAAAATCCTTTTCTTCGCAAGAGACATAAGAGGCGGTCTCGGCGAACGCAGAGTGTTCAGAATAATTCTCGCCTGGCTCGCTATGAATAAGAGCGAAACCGTCAAGAGAAACATTGAATTCATCGCCGAATACGGCCGCTGGGACGACCTGACCGTATTGCTCGGCACTCCCTGTGAGGACGAAGCGGTATCGCTGATTTACAGAACGCTTCGCAGCGATCTTGAGAATATGAGTAACGGCGGAGAGGTTAGCTTGCTTGCAAAATGGCTTCCCTCGGTCAACACGAGCAACCGTGAAACTGTTAAAACGGCGAAAAAACTCGCAGGAAAGCTCGGACTTAGCGAAGCCGAATACAGAAAAACTCTGTCCTCGCTTCGCGCATACATAAAAATAATCGAAAACAATCTGCGTGAAAGAGATTACAGTTTTGACTACGAAAAGCAGCCCTCGAAAGCGCTTTTCAAATACCGCTCGGCGTTTCTCGAAAACGATGCGGAGCGTTACAAAGCCTTCCTTGAGAGAGTTAATCTCGGCGAGGCGAAGATGAACACGGGTACACTGATGCCCTATGAGATAATCAGGCCTCTTTGTGAATGGAACTGTAAGGAATTGAGCGCAGAGGAGTCTCAGGCGTTAGACACTACCTGGAATGCACTCGCAAACTACTGCGACGGCAGAAACGCTCTGGCGGTAATCGACGGCTCAGGCTCTATGTACTGCTACGGAAACCCCGTTCCTGCTTCGGTTGCGCTTTCTTTGGGTATTTACTTCGCCGAGCATAACACCGGAGCATTCAAAAACCATTTTATCACCTTCTCTGAAAGTCCTCAGCTCGTTGAAATCAAGGGCAGGAGCATTGAGGAAAAGGTAAGATACTGTATGACGTTTGACGAGGTTGCAAACACCGATATTCAGAAGGTCTTTGAGCTGATACTCAATGCGGCGCTTAACAATAATGTTCCTCAGTCCGAGCTTCCCGAAACGCTGTATATCATTTCCGATATGGAATTTGATTGCTGTGCGGAAAATGCGGATATGACGAACTTTGAGTATGCAAAGAAGCTTTTTGAGGAAAACGGCTACAAGCTTCCGAACGTAGTTTTCTGGAACGTTCAGAGCCGAAACACTCAGGTTCCCGTAAAGAAAAACGAGCAGGGCGTCGCCCTCGTTTCGGGTTGTACGGCGAAGCTGTTTGAAGCGGTAATGAACGGTGAGCTTGATCCGTATGAATTTATGCTTTCGGCAGTATGTACCGAAAGATACGAAAAAATAGCAGCATAGGAAGGGTTAAATCCCTTCCCGTGCGGAAAGGGATTAATTATGATAGAGATAAACGGCGCATTTGCCGCCGCAAAGGTTTTTGCAAATACAATTGACGACACCGCCATAGAGCAGCTCGAGGTACTCTGCTCTCAGGAGTTTACAAAGGATGCAAAAATCAGAATTATGCCCGACGTTCACGCCGGCAAGGGCTGTACGATAGGCTTTACCGCAAATTTAGGCGATATGGTTATTCCGAATATTGTCGGAGTCGATATAGGCTGCGGTATGCTATGCGTGACACTCGGCAAAATTGATATTGACTTTGAGCGCTTTGACGGAATCGTAAGAAAATACGTTCCCTGCGGCAGAGAGGTGCACGAGGGCAGAATTGCGAAATTCCCCGCCCTTCAGGATATGAACTGCTACCGTTCGCTCAAGGATACCAAGCGTATCGTGCGCTCGCTCGGCACTCTCGGCGGAGGTAATCACTTCATAGAGCTTGACACGGATGACGGCGGCTGTATTTACCTCGTTATACACACCGGCTCGAGAAATCTCGGCAAGCAGGTTGCGGAGCATTATCAGGAGATGGCTTACGATATCGCCCGTGGGGCAGATAATCTGCTCGAGGCGCAGAGAAAACTCATTGACGAGTATAAGGCTCAGGGCAGACGAAGCGAAATTCAGGCTCAGCTTATTAAAATGAAGAAGGAGTTCAAGCTTAAGGAGAGCGAAATCCCGAAGGATTTATGCTATCTTACGGGCAAGTACAGACAGATGTATCTCGACGATATGGCCGTCTGTCAGGAGTTTGCGGCGCTCAACAGAACGCTTATTGCAAATTCGATACTCGAGAATTATTTCTCCAAGCCTTTTTCGGAGTATGAGAGCTTCGAGACGGTACACAACTACATTGATCTTGAGAACAATATCGTGCGTAAGGGCGCGGTTTCGGCGCAGAAGGGCGAAATGCTCTTAATCCCTATCAATATGCGTGACGGCTCGCTTATCTGCGTCGGCAAGGGAAATGAGGACTGGAACTGCTCGGCGCCTCACGGGGCGGGCAGACTTCTCTCGAGAACCGATGCGAAGGACGTACTTTCAATGGATGAGTACAAGCGCGAAATGCAGGGCATATTTACCACCTGCATAAACGAGCATACGCTCGACGAGTCGCCTATGGCGTACAAGAATAAGGATGAAATCGTCTCCTGCATCGGCCCCACAGCAGATATAGTCAAGCAGATAAAGCCGATATATAACTTCAAGGCGAATTAAGACCGTGATCCCATTGCTGAGCCGTCCTTGTGGCTATGTTCCGCATTGGCGTTAGCCGGGACATTGGTTTTAAGATAGTATCAAAGCGGACAGTAACTCCGCTTTGATACAGGTGATTCGGCTATAATCGGCGGCAATCGGAGCCGTCCTTCACTGACCGGATTGCCGATTCACGCAGACACCGCTTCGGTTGGCGTGTCAACACTTGTGCTGCCGCCCTTCGCCGAAGACGCAGAAGCTGATGCTATGTGCGGGCGCATCTCCCCTTCGGGGGAGACAGACGCAACGACGCCTCCGTCAGCTACGGATAAATACGGCTTGAACCGACTTGGGCAATCGGAGCCCTATGTCCGTAAACCGATTTAGCGTTTCGGTATCTGCAAAACGAAGGCTTCGCAGCTCACTCGGGATTCCTCTGAGGGGTTGCGAAGTCATTCGAAAAGGAAATAACGGACTCCCGTTCGGCGTTTCGGACGTTACGCAGGGGTATAAGTATATCTGCGAGCTCGGGGTCTGTTTTTTCGCATCAGAGGTGAGGGGCAGGCTCTCATCGCCTTCGCATTAAGACGGTCACCGCCGACTGTAGGCGGTCTTTTCACCGTCGCAGGCGGTCATCTTGCCAAGAAGTAGCCTTTGATATACGGTCTCCCCCAAAAGAAGCACTGCGTTCTGAGGGCATGAGACCTCGGTTTCGCCTAACGGAACTTGTATTCCACAGGCATGAAACCGAAAAGGCTCATATAATCCGGCGTTGAAACCGGAGGCGCATTGAGCGCAGTATGGGCAGCGGTGTTTCGGACAATTCGTAATACGGCAATTGGCATTAGTGGAGATTATCTCTTCATGCCCGCCGTGCGAATTGTTTCGAGATGCGTTTTTGTCATCAAACACGGGTTAAATCCCGTGATAAAAGCGTATCGGCAATCATGATGACAGGGCTAGGGAGGTTTGTAATCTGAACCCTTTGCACTTGATTGCTAAGCACCGCACGTTAACTGCGGCGTTAAAAATTGCCGTCCACTCAGACAGTCGGTGATTAACTTGTGCCGCAAAAATAGGCTCACATCGCTTCGGGCGTACTCCCTTCGGCTTTGCAAACGGAAATTGAGCCTCTGTCCTGCGAAAGCGGTCTTGAAAACCGCCGACGCAGGGCAGTTTTTCAACGGAATGAAACGATAACCGACTTTAATTATTTAATAATCAGGTTTTCCGAAGGTGTTATTATTATGAAAAAAGATAAAAAAATCAGACCGAGAATTACTAAAGGTCTTGTCGATATATGCAATGAATACGCAGTTGATTATGCGCTTGCAGAACAGTATATAAACAATCACAAACTGACGCCGCAGGAGGTTACGTACGCGGCAATTTGTTTAGTGCAGCTGAATCAGGATGAATATCAATATGCTCACTGGGATGATATCGTTGACGAAAACTACATATACAAGACCGATAATTTTGACAAGACATTTGAACTGTTTTTTAAGCACGGACTTATGCCGAATGAATTATTCCCAGGTGAAACATATTCTGAAAATTTGATTGATGAAATAAGAGCCATTTTTAATGGAACGGTGTCCGCTGAACTTTTAAAGATGATATACGAACATGGCGGAGATCCCAATTTGGAAATTGATGGCGAAAAGTTCTTTGAGAATTTGGATTCAGATATTGTTTCCGATATTGATCTCGGCTACTATTTTGAGGATTATTATAAACCTAATTTTGATTCATTATTTGCAATATGGCTGGTCTCTATGAGTTACGGAGGAGTTATGTCAGGAGGACGCACCCCCGTCAAGTTAGAAAACGGATATACTGTTTCTGATTTCCGTGACTTCAAGCGCTTTACGCACAAACTTGAAGAAACACTTCACGATTGGTATCTTCATATAATTGACCGTGAGAACGGATTGGTTGCGGGTATCGTTTAAAAACGGATAATAGATTTTTCTTTTAAGCTTTAACAGCAAATCTTTTTCTGCGAGTTTTATCTCACGGACGTATTTATAAAATACAATCGCAGAACATAACGGGAAGAGTACTGCTTTTTCAGTCCAAACCGTATTATGTTCTGCGTTTTCTTTTTCAAAATGCTTTTTCTTTAAATCCGGAAATCGTTTAAAATCTTTGCATATTAAATCTCAATCCGTTGACATGTTTCAAAACTATCTACAACACCATAGCGCCTTTGACCGCCCGTACATTTTTTATTTTATTTTCAGTCCTCAAAGCCGTTGGGGTTCTGCGACTGCCAGCGCCATGAGTCCTCGCACATCTCCTCAATGTCTCTCTTTGCTTCCCAGCCGAGCACTTCCTTTGCCTTCTGCGGGTCAGAGTAACAAACGGCTATATCTCCGGGTCTGCGCGGAGCAATTTTATAGTTGATTTTAACTCCCGTGGCCTTCATAAATGCGTTTACTATGTCGAGAACGCTGTATCCCTTGCCCGTGCCGAGGTTAAAAATCTGCACGCCCTTTTTGCCCTCAAGTATATTCTTAACCGCCTTGACATGCCCGTCGGCAAGGTCAACAACGTGTATGTAATCACGAACGCCCGTACCGTCGGGAGTATCGTAGTCGTCGCCGTAAACCGAGAGGCAGGGAAGTCTGCCGATAGCGACCTGAGTGATATAGGGCATAAGGTTATTGGGAATTCCGTTGGGATTTTCTCCTATTCTGCCGCTCTTGTGCGCGCCTATGGGATTGAAATAGCGAAGCAGGGTTGCGTTCCACTCCCCGTCAGCCTTGCATATATCCTCGAGAATAATCTCTATCATATACTTGGTTGTACCGTAGGGGTTGGTCGTGCCGCCCGTTTTCATTGTTTCCTTCAGCGGCGAAACATTGTTCATTCCGTAAACCGTTGCCGAGGAAGAAAAGACAATATTCTTACAGCCGTTGTCACGCATTACCTCGCACAGCTTAACGGTGCCGCCTATGTTGTTGTCATAGTACTCCATCGGTTTTTTGCAGGACTCGCCTACCGCTTTAAGACCTGCAAAGTGAATTACCGCGTCAATTTTATTCTCCTTGAATATTTTGTCCATACCCTCTTTGTCGCGGATATCGCACTCATAGGCTTTGAAATCCTTGCCCGTGAGTTCCTTTATCCTGCCGAGAGATTTCGGACTGGAATTGTAATAGTTATCAACTACAACTATGTCGTAGCCCGCATTGAGAAGTTCTACGCAGGTGTGAGAGCCGATGAAACCGGCTCCGCCCGTAACGAGAATTGCCATTTTACTGTCCCTCCTGAAAAGTTTACGCATTATCGCTGATAACGATAGTGGTCGGATAATATGTGGTTAAGATTTTACCGTATTTTGCGCCGCCTATTGCAAGTCTGTCTGCGCCCGTCTGACTCATTCCGACACCGTGTCCCTTGCCGTAGGTCGTTACGGTAAACGCATTATTCTCGGCATCAAAGGAAAGGCTGAAGCAGGTTGAAGCAAGTCCCTTTTCCTTCATCATACCGTAGATGAATTCAAGTCCCGAAATTTCCCTGTCTCCTACCGCTATTGTCTGAACGTAACCCACATCGTTGCTGACCGCGGTATCGTGGCTCTTAATTGCAAGCCATGCTCCGACATCCTCGCCGAAGTTAATTGTTTCGTCATATGCCTTTGCGGCGGTCTTAATATCCTCAGCCGTGAGGAGAGTATCAACCTTATAGCCGTCTCTCTTTGTATCGGAAGTGCTGTTTACTCCGCCGAGATAATCGAACTTTACGCCGAAAATGAGCTCGGAGGATGCGGTCTTACCCGCCGACATATAGGTAAACGGAGTAAATGCGGGAACGGGGTTGCTGTTGCTTACCATAAGGTATTTGCCGTAAACATCGGAAACCGCGTCATAAACCTCCTGTGAATATGCGTCCGCAAGTTTAAGTCCGTCAACAACCCAGCCTGTATTTCTATATTTGAGGTAAGTGTAGGTTACTACTGCCTGTGCCTTGATGGCTTCGGTACTGAAGTCCTTGCTCATCTCTGCCTCGACTATTCTTGCTATTGCTTCCTTTGCCTCTATATCCGTGCCGTTAACCGTAATAACCGACGGAAGTCCGTTTGAACGTTCGGTAACGGGCTCAGTTGTTGTTTCCTCGCTGTCAATGGCGCCTACCGTGGTGGTCTCTGCAGGCGTGTTGTCCTCGGGCTTCTGAATACCGTTTACCATCTCGTATCTGATGAAGTCCGAAAGTACCATATCCTCTAACTTGACGGGAGCCTCGGTGGTGGTTTCGGGCTCTGCCGTAGTGATTTCGGTTGTCGCCTCGGTGGTGGTTTCGGGCTCTGCTGTCTTATTCTTTATGAAGTAAAGCGCCGCAACAACTGCCGCCGCAACAAGAATAACGGAAAGAACGGCGAGCAGAATCTTTTTGCCCTTGCCTGTCTTTGTCTTATTCGGAGCCTCATCCTGCGCTATCTCAATTCCTACTGCTCCGTTGCCCGTAACCTTCTCGCTGATGAGCGCAAACAGTTCCTCTGCCGCACCCGCGATAAATCTGTCGTCTGTCTCGTTCTCTTCCTTATAAAGCTTTCTTACAAGCGCAGATTTGTCGGTTGCAACCGAGATGCAGATGTAGTCGCACTCGTCGTTGCTGAAAATGTCGGAAATGCAGGCGCCGAAATCGGCATTTGAAAGTCCCTTTGCGCTTCTCGCCATCTGAGCGGTATAGTCGGTTACGTTATAGTCGCCTCTGTCCTCAATATGGGGAGTGAAGGTAAAGTAATCGTTAAAGTCCTCGAGATTCTCTCCGAGGCTGCGAAGTACATTTGAATTCGCATTTCCGTTGACCGCAATTTTTATATCGTTCTCTCTGAGTATATTAAGGGTTCTGACGGCAACCGCTTTTTCGTTGTCCGTGAAGTTATACTCGGGCTTGCTCTCTCCCGTTTCCTCCTTTGCCTCCTCCTTGGGAGCAGGCGCGGGCTTGGGCGCGGAACCGCCCGTAAGATAGGGTACAAGCCCTCTCTTTATAACCGTGTCCGTATAGTTGTCGTCAAGCGGGATGACAGCTATCTGCTGCTTGCCTTTCTTTACGGCAAAGCCCGAGCAAACGCCGTCCGCCGAGTAGAATATATCGGCATTTTCAGGCATAAGCGCATTATTTCTCACAGCGTCTTCGTCAAGTCCGAGCGAGCTGAGCTTATTTACAAGCTCCCCGTCCTCCGCGGTCTTTAACGACAGCGCCGCCATAAGCTTGATTTTGGTCTTGTTGTAAATGTCGGACGAAACGGCAATTACAATGAATTCGCTCTCTTTAAGCGCCTTTGTAAGTGAACCGAAAAGTCCTTTCAGCGTTGTGTGCTCCTCAAAGGAAATGTCATTGTCCGCAAAGTTGTTAAGGTTGCCTATAACCTTAATTTTCTGCTTTACGGGAATGCTCTCGCCTTCCTTTTTAAGTAATAATAACTTCATATCCATCTTTTATATACCACCTTATAAAAGTTTTTTATTGCGATTCGGGATACCACCTGTCGGCATTTGCATAGGGGTTTGTAATTCCCTTTGCGTCATACCATATCTGAGGATAACGGGGGTTGCCCGAAATAGTAGCGTAGCTTGTGTCTATGCCCGTAGTCTCGCCCGTTCTCATCATCCTGCCGATAACGACAAATCTCGCGTCGGTAAACTCGTAAGAGCAGGTCGAGAGTGTGAGAAGCTTGTCGGCGGAGTTAATATCCACTCCCGTTGTATATAGCTTCCTCTCGTCTATCGCCTTGATGTAGTCCTCAAAATTCTGCGTTGAGCCGAAGTTTGTTACCGTATAGTTGAAAACATATCCGTTGTCATCCTGCTCGCGGCTGTTTGTGAGAATTACCGCATAGATTTTGAATTTGTACGAATCGTAAATCGTATCGAAATTGATTATCGGCGCGGCGAGGAATCCGTCAAGGGTTTTGTATTTGCTCAGGTCTGCAAAAATCAGCCCGTCGCTCATATGATGACCGTAGATAATCGTATTCTGATTAAGGAATCTCGGGTCATTTCTGTAATCCATAAACGGACAGCCGTAACGGCTGTAATTGCCGTAGAAGTCCTTTTTGAGATAGTCGCTGTTATTCGGCGACTGAACAACCTGAACGTCAATACTTGAATTCGGTACGCTGACCCAGCCGACAAGCTGAGGATTAAGCGCATACAGATAGGCGTATTTCGCCATCATCCCCTCGGGCGTCTTGATGTTGGGATACTTTGCCCTGAATTCCTCCCAGAGCTTCTGCTCCTGCTCCTCGTCGCTGATTTCAATAATCTGCGAGGCTATGCCCGACTGCTGCTTCTCTGCCTTGTGCGACTGAACAAAGATAACCGCAAACGCTATCGCACAGCCCACAAGCACAAATACCGAAATGTCGGCAATAAGCTTCCTTATAAATTCAGACTTTTTGTCCTCTTTATTGGGGAACACTCTCTTAAAGAAATCGCTGAAGGTTTCATTGAAGGTCTTTATCTGCTTTGTTTCCTCATGCTGTGCGTCAAAGTCGGCATACTGCTCGATTTTTTCTTCGCTTTCATCGGTTTTCTCATTTCTGTCCGACTGGAAGGGGTTGTCAACAGCGGAAAGGTTTGTGTCGTTGTGATATTTCTCACGCCTTGTCGTATGCTCCTCATAAACAGCGGCGCCGTCATCATTTTTCATAATGTCGGCATAGATGTCCTCGGAAAGTCTTGCCTCGGGAAGCTTGGAATTTCTGTCGGCATCCTCAAATATGCTCTGAGAATTGTCCTCAAAGGTAATATTCTCATCCTCAAAACCGTTATGCTTGTTTGAGTCCATCAATACTCAACTCCTTCCGGATACCATCTCGGAGAACCGAGATAGGGATTCTGTGTGCCGTGGGCGTCATACCAGACCTGCGGATATTTGGGGCTTGCGACACTCAGCGCCTTGGAGGTATCAACCTCCTCCGCCTCGCCGTTGCGTACCATCCTCGCAACAACTACAAAGCGCGCATCGGTTTCGCCGCGTCCCTTTATGTCCATATCTCTCGTGCAGGTCGAGAGCGTAAGAATTTTATCTGTCTTGACAACATCCACGCCCGTGAAGTACAGACTTCTGAGCATAAGCTCTGCGTAGTAGCTCTCAAAGCTGTCGTCCGTCATAAACGGATAAATGTAATTCAGAGCGTAATCGTTGTCGTCCTTCTCAAGATTGTTTGTATAAAAAACAGCTATGATTTTCCACTTGTAATTACGGTAAATGGTGTTGAATTCAATTACGGGGGCTGTTTTGTAGAATTCAAGGTCCTTGTACTTTTCAAGGTCCGAGAACATAGTCGTGTCAAGGTTATTATGTCCGTAAAGAATTGTATTCTTGCACAGCACGTCAACGTGGTCGCGGTAATCCATAAAGATACTGCCCTTGACGTCGTAGGACTTGTCAAAGCCCTTGTGCAGATAAAAGTCATTTGTGTCCCCCTTGACAACGGGGTGATTAATCGAGGTGTTGGGAATTCTTATCCAGCCGACAAAATCGGGGTTCTGATTATAGAGCGCCCTGTATTTTTCAAAGATGCCGTCCGCTCCGACCGCGGTATTGTCCTCAATACTGTTGACGCTGTCGGCAAGCTCCTTGTTGTTTTTGATATTCTTTTTTGTATCGTAAATGCTTTTGAGTATTATCATACCCGACAGTACAAAGCAGATAATCGCAAAAATCATAATCACGGTAACGATTACCGATTTTCTCTTTTTTTTCGGTTTCTCCGCATTTTCGGACTCAGAGTTCTCATCTTTTTTCTCTGAGGGAGCTTCCGTCTGTGTTTTTTCCGCCGCCGCGCTTTCTGCGTGCGAATTCTGATAAGGATTGTCAACTTCCTTTAACTGACTCTCGTCAAAGACAGCCCTTTTGCGCACAATGTCGTCCTCGTCGGCAACGGAAAAATTATTGAATTCAAGATTGTCTTTTTCGCTCATATAAAATTCTCCAAAACAAGATTGATTGCCTCGTCGGCAGTTTTGTTTCTGTTATTCTCTCTGATATTATCGGTAAAGCTGTTTAGATATTTTTTAACTATCGTCTTTTTTCCGTCCGAAACAGCGATATAGACAAGTCCCACGGGCTTATCCGTACCGTCGGAATTCGGTCCTGCAATACCCGTAACGGCAACGCCTATGTCCGCAGAGGTAAGCTTCAGAATTCCGCGTACCATCTGACGGGCGGTTTCCTCGCTGACTGCTCCGAAGCTTTCAAGAACGTCCGCGTCAACGCCGAGTATTTCATGCTTGATTCTGTCGGAATAGCTTACTACCGTACACTCAAACACTCCCGAGGAACCCGAAACATCGGTTATCCTCTTTGAGATAAGTCCTCCCGTGCAGGACTCGGCGGTTGCAATTTTAAGCCCTTTTTCAGTTAAGCGTTTTACAAGTATTTCCTCAGACTTCATAATATCACCTTGTCTGTCCGATTATTTCATATCTTGTGTTATCAACTGCTTCGTTTACAAGCGCCTCAACGTCCAGCGCCTTTTCCGCCTCGCGCAGCATTTCGGGTTTCGGTCTTGTCCTCGGATGCTTCGGGGTAAATACCGTGCAGCAGTCCTCATAGGGCAATATTGAAATGTCAAAGGTCTCGATTTTTCTCGAAATACTTATGATTTCCTCCTTATCCATAGCGATAAGAGGTCTGAATACGGGCATATCGGCAACCTCATCCGTGCAGGCAAGAGCAGGCATTGTCTGGCTGGCAACCTGACCTATGCTTTCACCCGTGATAAGAGCGCCGCAACCGTTTTTTGCAGCGATTCTGCAGGAAATTCTCATCATAAATCTGCGCATTATAAGAGTAAACAGCTCCTCGGGGCAGTTTGCCCTTATCTGCTGCTGAATCTCGGTAAACGGAACGGTATAAAGCGCTATACTGCCCGAATACCTTGCAACCTGACCGAGCAAATCGTGAACCTTCTGCTCGGACTGCGGAGATGTAAAAGGCGGAGAAGCAAAATGAACTGCGTCCAGCACAACGCCTCTTTTTGCCATCATCCACGCGGCAACGGGGCTGTCTATTCCGCCCGAGATAAGCACGGCGGCTTTGCCTCCCGTACTTACGGGCATACCGCCCGCGCCTTTTATCTGGTCGCCTCTGATAAAGGCGAGTTTATCTCTTATCTCAACAGTAACCGTAACGTCAGGGTTATGCACGTCAACCTTCAGATGAGGGAAGGCCCTCAGTAAAACCTCTCCGACATCCCTGCTGATTTCGGGAGATTTAAGCGGGAATTTTTTATCGCTTCTCTTTGCCTCAACCTTAAAGGTTTTTATCCCCTCCATCTGATTTTTGAGATATACGGGGGCGGTCTTTAATATAACCTCCATATCCTTCTCGACGGCGGCAGCCCTCTGAAAGCCCGCTATACCGAAAACCATGGAAAGTCTTTTTATGGCTTCCTCCATATCGTAATTGTCGTCAACGGGTTCAACGGTCATTGTTGACTGCTGACATTTTATTTCAATTTTACCGAGATCGGAAAGCCGTCTTTTTATATTTTTTGCCATTACCGACTCAAAGGATGACCTGTTAAGTCCCTTTAAGGCAAGCTCTCCGTTTTTAATTAAAATCAGTTCCTTCATTTCGTATCCTTTATTTCACAAGTTTTACCGCCTCGGGAAGGCAGTCCGCAAAGTAATCAATTTCTCCCTCGGTGCTGTCATACGAGAAGCTTATACGAAGGGCGCTGTCTATCAGCTTTGTGTCAAGTCCCATAGCGGTAAGCGTGTCGCTTCTGTGTCCCCTGGAACACGCCGACCCCGCCGAAAGGCAGATACCCTTACCCGAAAAGAAATTGACGCCGACCTGCGAGGGAAGTCCCGGCAGCGAAATATTGAGAATATACGGCAGTGCGTTATCGGGCGAATTTATCTTTACAAAATCGAATTTTTCAAGTTTGTTTCTAAGATAAGCGTTAAGCCGTTTAACATTTTCGTTTCTGTCCTTTATCCCGTCAAGGAAGCTGACAGCCGCGGCAAACGCCGCTATATTCGGCATACTCTGAGTGCCCGAAACGAGTCCCTGCTCCTGACCGCCGCCCAAAATATACGGTTTAATCTTAATGTTTTTTGACACATACAAAGCGCCTGCGCCTTTAAGCGCGTGAACCTTGTGCGCGCTGACGCTCATAAGGTCTATCCCCGATTTTGCGGGATTAAGAGGAAGCTTCATATATGCCTGCACCGCGTCAACGTGGATGAGTGCGTCTGAATTTTTCTTTTTTGCCGCAGCTTTGAGCTTTTCAAACGGCAGAATTGCGCCCGTTTCGTTATTGACCGCCATGGCGCTTACAAGCACGGTCCCGCCGTCTATCGCCTGCTCAAAGGCGTCTATGGGGATGTTGCCGTCCGCCGAGGGTTTAAGTCTGATTATTTCATAGCCCTGACTTTCAAGCGCGTCCATACACCTCGCAACGCTCGGATGCTCTGTCGCGGTGGTAACGATTTTATTACCCTGATGTCTTTTTGAATTTACAGCGCCGAAAACCGCCGTGTTGTTTGCAACTGTACCGCTCTGAGTGAAATATATCTCCTTCGGCTCGGCGCACAGAGAGGCCGCGACCGTTTTTCTCGACTGCTCGAGAACCGTCATCGCTTCAAAGCCCTTTGCGTGGAGAGAGGACGGATTTCCGTATTCGGTTATCATCAGCTTTAACGCCTCGTCAACGGCGGCCTTACAGGGCTTTGTCGTTGCGCTTGAGTCAAAGTAAATATCCAAAAAATCATTCTCCCCCAAATTAAATATTATTAAAGTTTATTATACACTAAAACCTTTGATTTGGCAAACAAATATGCAGTTTTTTTCAGTATATTTATAAAAAATTTACAAATTATAAATATGAGGTGAATATTTTGGAAAAACCGAGAATAACCCGCAAAAAAATAAGGCTTGTTTCCTACGTCGTTTCGCTTGTCGCCGTACTCGGGATTTACTCGGCTTCGGGCATTTCCGAGTCTGCAAGACTGCAAAGGGAAATTAACGCCTCGTCGCAGCGTTCGCTCGCTCAGCTTGAGGACTGTATATCCGCCATACACACCGACCTCGTCAAGGGACTTTATGTCAACTCGCCAAATATGCTCGACATCATGGTGCAGGAGCTTTCAAAGGACGCGTCGGGCGCAAAAATCGCTCTGTCCTCGCTGCCCGTTTCGGACGCGCATCTTGACAACACCTATAAGTTTCTTTCGCAGGTCGCGTCATTTGTGAATTCGCTCGGCAAGTCTCTGTCCTCGGGCAGAGGAATTACAGGCGAACAGAGGGCAACTCTCGGCAAGCTGATTTCGGTAGCAAAAACGCTTCTTGACGATATTTCATCCGTTATCGAAAGCGTCGAAAGCGGAGAAACGACCTTTACGGGAAGCGCCTCCACTCTTGCCGCAGCCGACAGCGAAATTATGCAGCTTTCCGACGCATTTGACAGCGCCGAGCAGGACATCGGCGACTATCCCACTCTGATTTATGACGGTCCGTTCTCCGACCATATATTCGCAAAGAATTCGGTAATGCTTGAAAACTCTGCGGAGATTACAAAAGAAAAAGCGCACGAAATTGCCGCGGAATTTACGGGTATCAGCGCTTCGGAGCTCTTATTTGCGGGAGAAATGGAGGGCAATATTGCCTGCTATCTTTTTTCAAACAACAGTATTTCGGTTGCCGTTTCCAAAAAAGGGGGATATGTCGTTTATATTATCGGCTCCTCGTTTGCGGGAGAGGAGAAGTTTACCGCCGGGCAGGCTCTCGAAAACGCATACGAATTCCTCGAAAAGCGCGGAATTTACTATATGACGGACAGCTACTACTCGGTAAACGACGGTATATGCACCGTAAACTTTGCATACAGCGAATACGGCATAACCTGCTACCCCGATTTAATCAAGGTCAGCATAAGTCTTGAGACGGGAAATGTCGTTTCCTATGACGCCTCGGGCTTCATTATGAATCACAAGCCGAGAGAATATAAAGAACCCGAAATAAGCGCCGAAAACGCCGTACAGAATTTAAGTCCCCTGCTCGAAGTCATTTCTCTCAAAAGGGCGATAATCCCCACAGATTACGCAACCGAGCAGGACACCTACGAGTTTCACTGTAAAAACAGCGAGGGTCAGGAATTCCTTGTTTATATCGACACTGAAACCGCAGAGGAGGACAATATTCTCATCCTTCTTTATTCCGATAACGGAATATTGACAAAATAATAAATAAATTATATTTCAGAGGGCAAAATAATCTTGTCCGAAAACGAAAGGAAGTAACGAAATGAAAAGAACTCTGTTTTATGTTTGTCTTGCAGTTGTTATGATAGCCGTGCTTTTCTGCGCCTGCGGGTCAAAGGAGGACGGCAAGGTCGGAAGCAAGGCATCAACCACCGTTCCTCAGAGTACCACAATGAGAACTGCAGGAGAGGTTGTCTCCGAAGCGGGCAGTAAGGTCGGCGAAGCCGCTACGGGCATAGGCGACACTGCCGGGGAAGTTGTAACGGGAGCAGCAGACGCAGTCCGTGACGCGGTTACGGGCGCAGGCGAAATCGTTTCCGAGGTTGTCAGCTGAGGACAGACAAAAAAGCAGGGAATTGATTTCAATTCCCTGCTTTAATTTTTTGTATTTTATTCCGCGCGCGATTTTTTTCTTTCCCTGCCGAGTTCGGGTTTGTTAAGGTCAAAGAGCATACCGACCGCGAGCGCACCGATTACCGTGATAATCAGCTCGGGAAGCATATAGCCGCCGTTGTAGAGGAGCGAATACTTCCATACGGGAGTACCCTCGGGAGCGTAACCGCCCCAGATTGTAACGCCGCTGACGAAATGGCAGATAAAGCGTAAAACCGAAACAACTACCGAGCCCAGAGCAAGCGAAAGAGCCTGATTCTTAACGGGCTTTTTGAAAACGCCTCCGAGTCCGAGGCAAGTAAAGGCAATAAGATAGTCCGCGAGAATCAATATAATAACGCCTTTTATTCCCGTTACATACGACAGATTTTTAAGTCCGAAAACAAACTCAAAAATGCTCATTGTAAAACCCGAAAAAAGTCCCCACTTAACTCCGTAACGGTAGGAGAGAAGTATAATAGGAAGCTGGCTGAAAAGAGTTACGCTGCCTCCGAAGGGAAACTTGATTACGGCAAACTCATCGAGAGCCACGGCAAGCGCTATCATAAGAGCGCTCTCGACCAGACGTCTGGTCGTGCTGATTTTTGTGTTCATAAAAACACCTCACATATAAAAATTGAGCCCTGCGATAACACAATAACGCAAGGCCTTAAAATATTTTTTAATTCTTCCTACGCCGGCATTATCCGTATCAGGTCAAAGGGTATTATCTCAGCCGACACGAGGTCAGCACCCCTGAATATTGAATTGTCGCAAGTCCGAAAAATATTATACTATCGAAAACCGTTTATGTCAAGTTTTCAAGTTCGTTTGCAAGTGCCGAAAGCTCATCAAGAGTCAGATTTTCGGCTCTTACGGTTTCCTCTTTACCGAGCTTTGCGAGCGCCGTTTTTACGCTCTCCTTCGGAATTCCGAGTCCCGACGAAATGCCGTTAACCGCCGTCTTTCTGCGCTGGTTAAAAATCGCCCTGACCATCGAGAAAAAGAATTCCGTATTCTTTATTTCCGAGGGCTTATCCTTGCACAAATCAAGCTCGATTACCGCCGAATCAACCTTCGGACTCGGCATAAACGATTCCCTGCCGACCTCAAAAAGTTTTTTTGCCTGTGCGTAAAAATTGACCGCAACCGTTATTGCGCCCGACTCTCTCGAACCGACCTCGGCAGTAAGTCTGTCCGCCGCCTCCCTCTGCACCATTACGATAATTCTGCTGACGGGAAGTCCGTCCCCGAGCAGCTTCATAATGACGGGAGATGTTATGTAATACGGCAGATTTGCGCACACGCATATATCCTTACAGCCGTCGAATTCGTCGGCAATAAGCGCCTTTAAGTCAACCTTGAGAATATCGCCGTTGACTATTCTGTAATTGTCAAAGTCGCTCAGCGTTTCGTCAAGCACGGGCAAAAGTCTTTTGTCAAGCTCGATACAGACAACCTTTTTTGCTCTCTTGCACAGCTCAGCCGTGAGAACTCCCACGCCCGCGCCGATTTCGATAACGCCGCAGTCCTCAGAGGTTACGGCGCTCTGCGCCATACGGGGACAGACCGACGGGTCAATAAGGAAATTCTGACCGAGTGCTTTTGAGAAGTTAAAGCCGTGCTTTTCAAGCAGTTTTCTGAGCGTCGCCGCGTCCGAAAGATTATACATCGCTTACCTTCTTGAGTATTTCCATACCCTTGACTATATTCTCGTCGCTCGGAGTTGAGAAATTAAGACGGATACAGTTTGTCGTCTCGCCGGGTTCAACCATAAACGCCGTACCCGGTACAACCGCAAGCTTATTCTCAACGCATTTTGAAACAAATTCGGGCATTCTGACGCTGTCGGGAAGCTTGCACCATACGAACAGTCCTCCCTCGGGTCTGACATACTCAAAGAAATTGCTGAGATTCGCGTCAATATAGTCGCACATAAGACCGAGCTTGCGTCTGTAAATGGCTCTGATTTTTTCTATGTGCGCCTCAAAATCGGTGGTGTTCATCCACTCGTTTACAAGCAGCTGTGTGAACATGGTCGAGTGTGTGTCCGCCGCCTGCTTGCCGACGGTCATTTTTGCGATAATTTCCTTAGGCGCTATGACATATCCCGCACGGATTCCGGGCGCAAGAATTTTTGAGAAGGAGCCGGCATAGACAACTATTCCGTCCTCGTCCATACTCTTGATATTCGGTACGTCCGCGCCCGTTACGCGAAGGTCGCCGTAGGGGTTGTCCTCGAGAATAAGCACGCCGTATTTTTTGGCAAGGGCATAGACCTGCTTTCTCTTTTCAAGGCTCATCGTAACGCCCGACGGGTTCTGGAAATTCGGAATTGTATAGATGAATTTAACGTTCCTGTTTTCCTTTAACTGCTTTTCGAGTATTTCGGTATTCATACCGTCCGCCTCGACGGGCACGCCTTTAAGCGTACAGCCGTATGAACGGAAACAGTTTAATGAGCCGATAAAGGACGGGGTTTCGCAGATAACCGTGTCGCCGAAGTTGCAGAAGACCTTGGTCATAAGGTCCATAATCTGCGTAGCGCCCGAGGTAATGATTATATCGTCAAATTCCCTGCCTATATTCTTGGTCCTTTTAATGTGCTCCGAAACAGTTTTTCTCAAAGGGTTATAGCCCTCGGTAATACCGTACTGAAGCGCAAGCACGGGCATTTCGTCAAATATTCTCTTTGAAATCTCTCTGACCTCGTCGATAGGGAACGCCGCCGCATCGGGGTTGCCTGCGGCAAAAGGAATAACCGAAGGATCTGAGGTTGCCTTTAAAATCTCCCTTATTGCAGACGGTTTAAGAGATGAAATTCTGTCGGAAAAGATGTATTCCATAACTGTCTCTCCTTTTTTCTTTATTACAAATAGTTATTTTATCACATTTTGTCTGTGTGTACAAGAACGAGAATTTCGGTTGACTTTTTTATTATAATAAATTATTATATTTAAAATATTATTTAAAGGAGGCGAAGATATGTTCAGACTGCTGAAGTATGCAAACAGATACAAGTTTTTTGCATTTATTTCTCCCGTGCTGATGATAGGCGAAGTTATTTTTGAGCTGCTTATCCCTCAGGTTATGGCGGATATTGTCGAAACCATCCGACTTACGGAAACGGCTTCGGACGGTTTAAAAAATCAGGCAGTTACAACTATTTTCTCCCTCGGTATGAAGATGCTCTGCCTCGCAGTCGGCTCGCTTACCTGCGGCGGACTTGCCGCAATTACGGCGTCAAGGGCGGGTATGGGCTTCGGCGCCTCGCTGAGAAACGAGCTTATTAAGAAGGTACAGACCTTTTCTTTCTCAAATATCGACCGTTTCTCAACCGCTTCGCTGATTACGAGGATGACAACGGACGTTACTACCGTTCAAAACACCTTCCTTATGCTTATAAGAGGACTTTTCAGAGCGCCGATTATGATGTCGGTAGCGCTTGCTATCTGCATACGCAAGAGCAAGGAGGTTTCCAGCGTTTTTGCCGTATCCCTGCCGTTAATTATTATCGTACTTGCGATAGCGGGCCCCGTTGCTCTCAAGCGCTTCAAGATAATGTTAAAGAAGTTCGACAGCTTCAACGCCTCGATTCAGGAGAACTTTGCAAATATCAGGGTTGTCAAATCTTTTGTAAGAGAAGATTATGAAAAAAAGAAATTCGGCAAAGCAAACGACGACCTTATGAAAGCGGCAATTCACGCCGAAAAAATAATCATACTCGGCGAGCCCGCGCTTATGCTGCTGATGTTTATGACTATCCTTGCGATAATGATAATCTCGGCGAAATCCATAGCCGAGGAGTTGCTTTCGGTCGGCGAGTTTACCGCAATTTTCACATACATAATTCAGATACTTATGAGCTTCCTTTTCACAATTCTGATGATAGCTCAGGTATTTATGTCCGAAGCGAGCGCCAAGCGTATAGGCGAGGTGCTTAAAGAGGAGCCCGACATCAGGGACCCCGAAAACGGACTTGACCGCGTTGCTGACGGAAGCGTAGAGTTTGAAAACGTCAGCTTCGCTTACGGAAACAACAACAATGTTCTTAAGAATGTTTCATTCAAAATCAACCCCGGAGAAATGATAGGCATTATGGGTGCAACGGGCAGTGCAAAATCTTCGCTCGTTCAGCTTATCCCCAGACTTTATGACGCCTCGGAGGGCAGCATCAAGGTCGGCGGACACAACGTTCGGGAATATAACCTGCGCGCCCTGCGTGACGCCGTCAGTATGGTACTGCAGAAAAACGTACTTTTCTCGGGCACTATCGCGGAAAATCTCCGCTGGGGCAACGAAAACGCAACTATGGACGAAATCCGCGAAGCCTGCCGTATTGCCGACGCAGACGAGTTTGTAACCTCCTTCCCCGACGGCTATGAAACCGACCTCGGTCAGGGCGGCGTAAATGTTTCGGGCGGACAGAAACAGCGTCTGTGTATCGCAAGAGCAATACTCAAAAAGCCAAAAATTCTCATACTTGACGACTCGACAAGCGCCGTTGACACGGCTACCGACGCAAGGATAAGAGACGGGCTTCGCAAAAAAATTCCCGATACAACAAAAATTATTATCGCTCAGAGAGTTTCCTCCGTCTCCGACTGCGACAGAATTATTATTCTCGACAACGGAGCGGTCAATGACATAGGCACTCACGAGGAGCTGCTCGCACGCAACGAGATTTACAGCGATATTTTCAATTCCCAGCAAAAGGGAAATGACGATTTTGACCTGCAGGGAGGTGTTGAGTAATGCCTAAAATGAAACCTGCAACGAGCAAGCCCAAAGACACAAAAGGCACAGTCAAAAGACTTGTAAAGTACATAGGCAAACAGAAAAAACTGCTTATCGGTATGGTATTGTTTACTATCATAAGTTCGCTTTCCTATGTCGCCGCATCGGTATATATCCAGCCCATTGTTGACGATTTGCTCATACCGATAGTCGGCAAGCAGTTCTCATTTGAGCTGTTCAGACCGATGACTAAAATCTTTATTATAATGGGAGTTATCTTCCTTATGGGCGTTCTCGCCTCATACGGCAAGGCAAAGTGCTCGGTATTCCTGACACAGAGAACTCTTAACTCTCTGCGCGCAGACCTGTTTAATTCAGTTGAGGACTACCCGATAAGCTTCTTTGACTCCGTCCCCAACGGAGAAATAATGAGCCGCTTCACAAACGACGTTGAATCTCTCAGAGCGTTTTTAAGTCAGGGACTTACTCAGCTTGTTTCCTCGGCGATTACGATTGTCGGCTCGTTCTGTATTATGCTTTACTACAGCCCGATACTTACTCTGCTTGTTATTGTTATGGTGGCGTTTATGGTGCTTATCACAGCCAAGCTCGGTAAGAAAAGTTCGGCATTTTTCAAAAAACAGCAGCAGAACCTCGGCGTTGTAAACGGCTTTATTGAGGAAACCATTGAAGGACAGAAGGTTGTCAAGGTTTTCAACCACGAGGACAAAATCACAGAGCATTTCGGCGAAGTAAACGAGGAACTGCGCAAGGCTTCCACGGGCGCCAACACCTTCGCAAGTATATTGATGCCTCTTATGAATAACCTTTCGCACATCAACTATGCGATTACGGCGGCTGTCGGCGGAATTTTTGCCGTCAAGGGCGCTCTGAGCGCAGGCGGAATTGTCGCCTTCCTTACAAATTCAAGAAACTTCTCACAGCCCATAACACAGCTTTCACAGCAGTTTAACAATGCGATTATGGCTATCGCGGGTGCAGAGAGAATTTTTGAGTATATCGACAAATGCGGAGAGAAGGATGACGGTTACGTTATGCTTGTCAACGCCAGAGAGGATGAAAACGGCGAGCTTTACGAGGTGCCCGAGCACACGGGTCTGTGGGCGTGGAAGCACACTCACACCGCGGACGGAAGCATTACCTATAAGCGTCTGCGCGGCGAAGTAACCTTTGACAATGTCGTTTTCTCATACGACGGAAAAAAGACCGTACTCAATAATATTTCCCTGTACGCAAAGCCCGGTCAGAAGATAGCCTTTGTCGGCTCGACGGGCGCAGGCAAGACTACGATTACCAATCTCATAAACAGGTTCTACGATATCAGCGAAGGCAAAATACGCTATGACGGAATCAATATTCAGAAAATAAAGAAGGCCGACCTCAGACGAAGCCTTGCTATGGTGCTTCAGGACACTCATCTGTTTACGGGCACCATCGAGGAAAATATCCGTTACGGTAATCTCAACGCTTCAAGAGATGACGTTATCAATGCCGCCAAACTTGCCAATGCGCATGACTTCATTATGGGACTTCCCGACGGCTACGACACCGTTCTTACGGCTGACGGAATAAACCTCTCGCAGGGACAAAGACAGCTTCTGAGCATAGCGAGAGCCGCTGTTTCGGACCCGCCCGTACTCATACTTGACGAGGCGACAAGTTCAATAGACACCAGAACTGAAAAACTCATTGAGCAGGGTATGGATAAGCTTATGGAGGGCAGAACGGTATTTGTTATCGCTCACAGACTTTCCACTGTCAGAAACGCAAAGGCAATTATGGTGCTCGAACACGGCGAAATAATCGAACGCGGAAATCACGAGGACCTGCTTGAGCAAAAGGGCAGATATTATAAGCTTTATACGGGACAGTTTGAATTAAGTTAAAGCAAAAAAGAAAGAACGGAGATGTTTTTACATCTCCGTTTTATTATAATATCTTTTAGTTATTTTTTGTCTAAAAGCAATCTTGTGGAATTAAGCACGTCAATTACGCACACGCCGACATCGGCAAATACCGCCGCCCACATTGGAGCAAATCCCAAAGCGCCGAGTATCAGCACCGCGGCTTTTACGCCGAGCGCAAACCATATATTTGCCTTGATAACCTTCATTGCGCGTCTTGAGAGTTTTATCGCCTTGGCAATATTAGCGGGGTTTGAATTCATCAGTACGGCGTCGCCTACCTCTATCGCCGCCGCAGTTCCGCTTCCGACCGCCATACCGACGTCTGCCTGACTGAGCGTCGGTGTGTCGTTTATGCCGTCGCCTGCAAAAATTACCGTGTGTCCCTCATCCTGCAAGGCTTTCAGATATTCCGTTTTCTGCGCAGGCAGAAGTCCTGCCTTATATTCCTTAATCGAGCACTTCTCTGCAATTCTTTTTGCCTGCTCCTCGTTGTCGCCCGTAAGCATTACAATTCTGTCAATGCCGAGCTTTCCGAGTTCCTCAACGGCCTGAGGCGATTGCTCCCTGACCTTGCCCGAGAGAGAAACCGTACCGACGAATTTTCCGTCAAAGGTTACATAAAGCTGTGCGGGAAAATCGGTTTCGGCATAAACGCCGTTTCTGAAAAGGAAGTTTCTGCTGCCGCAAAGCACCTTTTTGCCGTCGAGCAGAATTTCCGTACCGTTGCCGCTGTGCTCCTTGAAGTCTGAAATTCTCGATTCGTCAATGTCGGGAACTTCCTTTGAAAACGCCGCCGCAAGAGGATGCGTCGAGTATTTCTCGGCATAAGCGGCAATTTCAATTACCTTTTCACGGGTAAATCCGTCTGCCGCAAAAACTTCGCGTATTTCAAAATCGTTATCGGTAAGCGTTCCCGTTTTGTCGAGCAGCACGGCATCTGCAGAAGCCAGCTTCTCTATGAATTTGCCTCCCTTTACAACTATGCCGTGCTTGGACTGTGCGCCTATTGAGGCAAAAAAGCCGAGGGGTATGCTCAGCACCAGAGCGCACGGACAAGCCGCGACAAGGAATACAAGCGCTCTGTGAATATATACGGTCCAATTCCCCGTAACAAGCGAAGGAATAACCGCAAGAACTATTGCAAGTCCGACTACTGCGGGCGTATAGATTTCCGCAAATCTCGTTATGAATTTATCGGTGCCGCCCTTGTTTTCGCCCGACTCCTCAACCGATTTTATAATTCTTGAAGCCGCCGAATCTTCAAATACAGAAACCGCGCGTAGCTTGACCGCGGACGGTCCGTTGATGCTTCCGCTGAGTACGCTCATACCCGCATGAAGCTCCGTCGGAATCGACTCTCCCGTAATTGCAGAGGTGTCAACCGTTCCGCCGTCCGAAATGCACTCGCAGTCAACGGGAATCTTCTCAAACGGGGAAACGAGCAAAATGTCGCCGACTTTTATATCGTGGCTGTCAATTTCCCTTGTAGAGGTTTCGTCCTCAAATATCACTGCTTTGTCGGAGGTTATCTCATAGAGCTTTTTAATCGCTTTTTTTGACCTCTCGACCGAATAGTCCTCTATCGCCTCGCCTATTCTGAAAAAGAGCGACACAAATGCCGCTTCGGCGCCTTCGCCTATACAGAAGGCGGCAACTACCGCGATAAGCACGAGAAAATTCTCGTCAAGCTTTTTCCTTTTTAATTCTGAAACGGCGTCGGGAATAAGGCGGTATCCCGATGCAACCGCAGACGCAATTAAAAAAATCTTTTTTATCGGCTCCGAAAAGACGGGCAGAAGTCCGAGCACAAGAAGTATCAGGGAAACAACGGTAAAGACTATTTCCGAAACCTCTGTCTTTTCTACGTGCTCATGCTCCGTCAGTCCGAGATTTTCCGCTTTATGGCAGTGCTCGCAGCCGCAACCCTCGTGATTGCCGTGCTCTGCGTGACAGCAGTTATCGGAGTGAACGTGTTTATGCTCATATTCAGACATTTATATGCGCCCCCTCCGTTACGTGCTCAAGTCCCTGAGCAAAGATAGTCCTTACATGGTCGTCGTCAAGCGAATATACCATTTCCTTGCCTCTGCGCGTTGCCTTGACAAGACTTGCCTGACGGAGTACGCGAAGCTGATGCGAAACAGCGCTCTGTCCCATATCAAGCGCCTCCGAAAGGTGGTAAACGCACATATCCTTTTCAAGAAGGGCGGCAAGAATTCTGATTCTTGTACTGTCGCCGAAAACCTTGAAAAGCTCGGCGAGGTCGTACATGGTTTCTATATCCGGAAGCTCCCCTGCAACACAGCCGTCGTGAGGATCCTCGGGAATAATACTCCTGTCTCTTTCCATTTTGCTGTCTCCTTTTTGTATGATTATGTCAACTGTCATTAAATCAAATAACATATGAATATATGTTCATATGTTGATATAATCATACATCGCATATTGCAAAATGTCAAGAGAAAAACGGGAAATAAATAAATGCGGACATCCGCGAAAAAAAGAACCCTCTTTTTCAAGAGGGTTCTTTTATACTGAAATTCAGTTTTATGAGTTAAACATACCGTTCTGGTCCATACGCATAATAATTGAAGCTATCTGCGCTCTTACCGCCGTACCCTGCGGTGCAGCCGAACCGTCCGCCATACCGGTAATGACGTTATTCATTGCCGCCCACGCAAGCGGCTTTCTGGCAAAACTGCTGATGCTTGACTCGTCCTTGAAGTTTGCAAGAGTACTGTTTAAATTCGTTACGCTTACATAAGGTTTCTTCATATAATTGTAAAGAATAGTCGCAACCTGCTCTCTCGTTATCGGGTCGCCTACACCGAACTTGCCGTTCTGATAACCCGAAATTATGCCCTTATCAACACCCCATGCAACTGCTTTGCCGTAATATGAATTCATATCAACGTCGGAAAGCTTGCACTTTGTGTATTTCGATAAATCTGCCTTTGAAATATTTGCGAGGATAACGACAAAGTCCTGTCTCTGAAGCGCGTCATTAGGTCCGAATCTTCCGTCCTGATAACCGTTTACGAATTTATGCTGAGCGCAGTATTTTACCGCGTCATAGTACCAGCTGCCCTTTTCAACGTCGGGGAAGCCCTTGTAGTCGTCTATCGGATCCGTTCCGGGATCGGGATCGTTGCCGGGGTCTGTTCCCGGGTCGGGATTTGTTCCCGTGGGAGGAATGGGCTCATATTTTGTATCGCCGCACTTACTGCAAACGCACTTTTTAATGCCTTCTCTGTCCTCCGCAGGAGCAAGGAAAACGCTCTCCGTATAGCTGTGTCCCGTAGGAGCAACCGGCTCCGTATATGTGTATCCGCAGTCAAGACAGGTATATGTCTTTTCTCCGGGCTCGGTACATTTGGGCTGAGCAGTTACTTCACTTGTAAAATAGTGATTGTATTTGTTGTCATAATAACAAACGCAGCTGATTCTCTCCTCATATTCCTCCTGCGCCTCGTCAAGGTCGCCGAGGAATACTTCCTCGCCTGTCATTATATAATCGTTGACCATCGTTTTAACGGTTTCATCGTCAAGAGACCCGTCGCCGTTTATGCCCGTCTGAATAATTTTGATACCGTTCTTGCCAAGTTCAACCCAGTTTCCGGCTGCAATGTTTACTGCGCCCTTAACCACCTGAATAAGAACGTTGGTCGAAAACAGAGCGCTGTCGCCCTGAATATTTCTCAATGAAGTACAGCCAATCATCGCCTTTGCAGACATCTGTGAATCGGTAACAAGGTTCGCCTGAATTTCAAGCGTGTCAACCGATTTCATATTTGCAAAAACATAGTCGCCGACTCTCGTGATGTCCTCTTCGATAACAATTCTCGTAACATCCGTTCTGCCTGCAAAGGGGCCCTCTGCGGCGCTCGGATAATCGGGCGTTTCGCCGTTGTAAAGTCCGTCGCCCGACAGATACAGAACTCTGTTATCCTTGTCAATGGCATAATATGCCGTGTGAGTTCCGTCGGTAAGCACTCCGCGTTCAAAGTAACGAAGTGAGGTTGTGTCTGCGTATGCTGCTGTCTGGAACAGACATATCAGCAACATTACCAAGGTGAGTGTGAGGGAAATTACTTTGTTTTTTCTGCTCATTTTTGCTCCGCCTTTCAATTACTATTTACAGCCTTATCAATATCATATAAATCAAACATATCCACAGCTCTGTCGCCGTCATAATCGGCGGCTCTGCGGAAAAGGTCCGTTCCGTCGCCGTCAAGAGCCGTGCCGTTTGCAAGGTGGTCCTTAATCTTTATATAGTCTGCGCCGTCGCAGGTTCCGTTACCGTCGGCGTCTCCCCTGACAACAAGGTCATAAACTCTGTAAACCGTGCCGTTGCTCCGTTTAACCGTAACCTTGTCTTTGGTGCGGTTGCCCGAGCTTTCAAAACTGCCGTTGATAACGGCAATATAATCGGAGAGCCCCGAAACCGAAGTACCTGCGGGGATACCCGATACAACTCCGTCACGGGTGTCAATCTCTGCCGTCTGCAAAGCGGTAATGCGCGGTGCCGAAGCGTCAACCGTAACAGAAACCGTCGCCTCGTTAAGAAGAATTTTTGATACGCTTTCGGGTACCGAATCTGCCGTTGAGGTTCCGCTCGTATTGAGTCCGAAATAAAGCATTCCATATGGCTTTGCCGCTGTCTTTTTAGATTTTACCGTGCAGAAAATGTCCGACGTTCCCGACGCGCCGTCCTTTGCTCTGAGCGTAAGTCTCATAGCGGGTGTATTATCGTGTATTTCGATTTCATTTCCGCCCCTTGCAACATACAGAATTGCCGCCGCGCCGTACTCTGACTGAGAATATCCGACATTGTTAAACAGTTTTGCATAATCGGACGAATCGGGAGTTATTACCGCAGAGTCCGAAATGACGGGTTCTGCCTCGACAAACTCAAACATTGATGAATTGTAGTAAACGGGAACGCACGCCGTACTAAGATAAAACGAGGTTGAAAAGCTGACCGAAACCGTAACGGTTTCGCCTACTGCAAGCTCTGTCCTGTCGGGAGTAAGATAAACGTTTACCGTATCAACCGTATTAAGAGCAAACAGTCCTGCCGCAGCAGCCGTTAAGGAAATTATCAGTACCGTGATTATTGCCGTTAAAAATTTTTTGCTTTTCATACCGTGTCTCTTTACTTTTTTGAGTTATATTTTATTATACCACAGTATTTTCATTTTGCATAGTGAAAAATAAAAAACGGTACCTGGTACCGTTTTTCTTTTAAATATCCGAAATATCAATATCGGGAGTTATCTGAATACTGTATTCGGGATAAAGCTCCTTGATTTCGCCGTATATGGTTTCAATCCCCTCTCTGTGGTCAATGTCAAAGCTCATTACCACATCAAAGCGCATTATTTTTTCCTTTTCATCAACATAAAAGCCGTGAAGCTGAAGCGCCCAGTCATGGCTCATAACCTTTTCAAGCACTTCGTTTCTGATTTTTGCAACGGTTTCGCTGCCCGTGTTATACGAATAAACTCCGACTCCCGTAAGCACAACGCCTGTCTCCATATAGACCTTAGCCTGAATTCTCCTCGACAGCGTGTCAACCTCATCAACGGTCATTGTGTCGGGAAGCTCAAGATGGACGGAAGCATAATTTTTCTGCGGACCGTAATTGTTAAGAATTACATCATACGCTCCCCTTACCTTTTCCTCTTCGAGTATAATTCTTTTAATGTTTGAAACAAGCTCGGGGTCTGCCCTTCTGCCAAGTATATCGCTTATTGTTTCCCCTGCCATTTCAACACCCGCTTTTATAATAAACAGAGAAATCAGCACTCCGACATAAGCCTCAAGACAGATGCCCTTGAATATATAAATCAGTGCCGAAGCGAGTACCGAAAATGAAATCAGCGCATCAAACATAGCGTCTTTTCCCGAGGCTATAAGCGACTGTGAACCGACCTGCACACCCTTTGATTTAACATACCTGCCGAGAAACAGCTTAACTATTACCGCCGCCGAAATAATAATCAGCGAAACCTTTGAGTAATCGGGCTGAACAGGGTTTATGATTTTCTTTACAGACTCGACAACTGACGTAACACCGGCATATAAAACGAGTGCCGAAACTATCAGCGCGCTTATGTACTCAACCCTTCCGTGTCCGAGCGGATGCTTTTTATCGGGCATCTTATTCGCAATTTTTGCCCCTGCTATCGTAACTACAGACGAAAGCACATCCGAAAGGTTGTTAACTGCGTCAAGCACTATCGCTATGGAATTTGCGGCAAGTCCGACCGCCGCCTTGAATATTACCAGCAGAATATTTGCGGCTATTCCTATTATGCTCGTTCTGACAATAACTCTGTTTCTGCTGTTTGTTTTTTCCGACATAAATATACCCTTCCATCCATATTATAAGTTTATTTTATTCTTTTATAAGAAGCGCTGCACTCTCCACATGCACCGTTCTCGGAAACAGGTCCACGCCTGCAAGCTTTACCGTTTTGTAGCCGTGCTCATTAAACCGTCCGCAGTCTCTTGCGAGCGTGGCGGGGTCGCACGAAACATACACTATTTTTTTTGGCGCTATCTCACTTACTGTATCCGTAAGTTCTTTGCTGCAGCCCTTTCTCGGAGGGTCAAGAATAACTACCTCGGGTCTTTCTGCACGGTCTTTAAGCATTTTTGCAGCCGATGCCGCATCCATACAGTAGAATTCTGCGTTATCAATGCCATTAAGCTTTGCATTGAATTTCGCATCCTCAACTGCGTCTGCCACAATTTCTACGCCTATAATCCTTTTGGCTTTGTCAGCCATACTGAGCCCTATCGTTCCTGCCCCGCAATAGAGGTCAAGCACCGTTTCGCTGCCGTCAAGGTCTGCAAATTCAGCTGCCTTGCCGTAAAGCTTCTCTGCCTGAGCACGGTTTATCTGATAAAACGACAGAGGCGAGAGTCTTACCCTGACGCCGCAAAGTTCGTCAAAAATATAATCCTCTCCCCACAATGTAACGCACTGTGTACCGAGTATGACATTCGTCATATTTTTATTGATATTCAGCACTACGCTTTTTATTCCGGGGATAACAAGCACTCTTTCGAGCAGTTCCCTGCTCCTCGGAATACTGTCGCCGTTTATTACAAGGCAGAGCATTATTTCCCCCGTTGCAAATGCCTTGCGCAGAAAGATATGCCTTAAAAGTCCCGTACCGCTTTCGCCGTCATATACGGGGATGCCGAATTCAATTATCCACTTTCTGATTATCCCCACTATATCCGAAAACTCGGGCGCTGACAGAACGCATTTTTCACAATCGACTATTCTGTGGGTATGCCTTGTGTAGAAGCCGATATTAAGTCTGCCGTTAAATCCGACGGGGTATTCCGCCTTGTTTCTGTAATGCGTCAGCTCCTCCGCCTCTATGAAACAGTCAACGCTTTTATCCGTTCCGCCGATTCTCCTGAAGGTGTTTTCGATTTTATCCCTTTTCATTTCTATTTCGGAGGAATATGAGATATGTCTGAAAGCACAGCCGCCGCAGGAATCCGACACGGCGCAGTCCGAGGGAATTCTGTTCTCGGACGGGCGAAGAATTCTGAGCGTCTTTGCAACGGCATAGTTCTGTTTAACCTTGATTATGTGCGCAAGAACTCTGTCCCCCGCCGCGGAACCGCCGACAAAGACAGCCATACCTTCGTATCTGCCGACTCCGCTGCCCTCTGAGGTAAAAGATTCTATTTCAAGTTCAATTTCGTCATTTTTCTTTAGCATTTTATTTCCTCTTGTGAAAAACGGGCAGGTAAACTGCCCGTTTATTTTTATCTGCCGAGGTACGGCATCGGGTTAACACGCGAGCCGTTAATATAGACCTCGAAGTGAAGATGCGGTCCGGTAACGTTTCCGCTTGAACCGATATTGCCTATGGCCTGTCCTGCCGAAACGTGCTGACCTCCCGATACCTTAAACGAGCCGGGCAGCATATGCGCGTATCTCGTCATAACTCCGTTGCCGTGGTTTATGAGGACATTATAGCCCCAGCTCGGATGGTAGCTCGCCGAAACAACGGTTCCCGAGCCTGCCGCAACAATCGTGCAGCCCGTGCTGTTTCCTCCGGGTTTGACTATATCAATTCCTCCGTGACGGCGTCTGCCGCCGAAGCCCGAGGAAACATTGTATGCGCCTATCGCCGGCCATACGAATCTGCCGCCGAAATTCTTGACCGTGCCCGAGCTTACCGTACCGTATCTTGAAACCGCATAGGTCTTGCTGCCGACCTGAATCTGCTCGTCCACCGGTTCTCTCGTGGTTACTCTCGAAATCTCCTGAACCCTTACCTTGACGCCGTCAATATAGGTTACGCGCTCGGTAACTAACTGCTCGCCGTTAACGCCTGTTTTTACGGTCTTTTTGGTTCCCTTGTAAAGGTTGGGATTCTGAGTGGTAATCGTCTTGAACGGGATAGAAACCGTCCTCGTTTCGGTGCGCGTTACCTGAACTCTGATAAAGTTAACCTCGCTTGTTATCATAAGCTTCTCGCCGACATAAACATTGTTCTTTGCCGATGGATTAAGCTCATAAAGCTTTGCCGTTGAGATACCGAATTTCTGTGCAATTCCCGAAGGAGTATCGCCGGACTGAACCGCATAGTAGGTTGCCTCGTTCTTTTTGCCCGCAAGTCTTTCGCTGAGTCTGACGGCGTCCCAGATAGTATTCTCATTATCGGGGTACATACCCTGAATATAAGCTATATCCTCAACAAAACTTACCGTGCCGTCGCCGCCTGCGTCATAGCTTTTGAGTATATTGTCAAAGACGGTAACTGCGTCTGTTTCGTTCTTTACCGCACACAGAAATTCGCCGTCAATATAGATACCGCAGGCATTGGTAATGTTACTGCCCGAGCGCTCTATCATCTTTTTGGCAATAGACTCGCTGTCGTTAAGGTCGGTAAGACTTACGGGAACTATCTCATACTGCGTGCTCTTTATAATCTCGTTTTCATCCGAAGATTTAATTGCGGTTTCCAGTCTCTGCTCTGCCTTGCTCTGCGCGTCAAGATATACCGACTCTCTGTCAACAATGCCTATATCCGAATTGTTATAGGTTATTTTAAGTCCGAGCTTCATACTGTTACAGTAGTAAACCGTAACGCAGAGAACTGCAAATGCAAATACGGGAAGCACAACGTTTGTAAATACCGAGAATACCACGCCGTGCTTTGCAAAAGCCTTCCTCGCATAATACTTGAATATGCTCCAACCCTGCTTTTTATTGATTTTGAACATTTCCCTGATACCTGAGGAGGTGCTCTTTACCTCCCCGACAAGCTCCTTAGTCTCCGCCCTTGCATTACGGACGGTGGAAAAGAACTTCTCATCAAGGAAAAAGAAGCCGGCATACAGAACGGAACCAAGCGCCTTAACGGGCTTAGCCAGCATAACAAAGAGCCATTTGAAAATCTTACCGAGTACTTCTGCCGCGGTCAGACCAAGGCTGTAAAGTTTTTCATAAATAAAGTCAAACATAATTTCTCCGCTGTCTGTTTTTATATGCCGTATAACTTATATATTTTACCACATATTGAGATTATTTTCAAGTTTTACGCATCACACGCCGTAATTGTCGGCAAACAGAGTTTCAACCTGCCTTCTCAATTTTCTGTTCTTTTCGCTCTCAAGATACCTGTCGTCCTCTATTACCTTGTTTGCCGCGCGCTGCGCCTTCATCAGAAGTTCCGTGTCCGTGAGTATGTCCGCAAGCGCAAGCCTGGGAAGTCCGTGCTGGCGTTTGCCGAAAAAGTCTCCGGGTCCTCTTAATTTAAGGTCTGCATCGGCTATTTTGAAGCCGTCCGAAGTCCTGCACATAATGTCAAATCTCGTCTTTGCTTCCTCGTTTTGGGCGTCGGAAACAAGTATGCAGGTTGACTTTTCACTGCCTCTGCCTATTCTGCCTCTTAACTGATGAAGCTGTGAGAGACCGAAGCGCTCGGCATTTTCAATGACCATTACGGTTGCGTTGGGCACATCGACGCCGACTTCAATTACCACGGTTGAAATAAGCAGGTCTATGTTTCCCGCCGCAAAGCTCCGCATAACTTCGTCCTTGTCCTTCGGCTTCATACGTCCGTGCAGAAGTCCTACTCTGTAAGAGGCAAATTCAGACTGTGAGAGAAGTCCGTACAGCTCCTCGGCAGGAACTATATCGCTCTCTCCCTCCTCGACAAGAGGACAGACTATATACCCCTGACTGCCTGCGTCAAGGTGCTTTTTTATGAATTTATATATTCTCTCGTGATAATCTCTGCCCACGCAATAGGTGTCAACGCTCTGTCTGCCCGGAGGAAGCTCGTCAAGAACCGAAACATTAAGGTCGCCGTACAGAATCATGGCGAGAGTCCTCGGTATAGGCGTTGCCGACATAACATAAATATGCGGATTTCTGCCTTTTTCCGACAGACTTGTGCGCTGAGCAACGCCGAAGCGGTGCTGTTCATCCGTAATTACCAGACCGAGATTACCGAATTCAACGTCCTCCTGAATAAGCGCGTGCGTACCGATTGCAAGTGAAATTTCTCCGCTTTTAAGTTTTTCCTTTATTATCTTCTTTTCAGCCGCCTTTGTACTGCCCGTAAGAAGCACGGCTGAAATACCCGTGTCTCTGAGAAGCTTTTCAAAAGTCCTGATATGCTGCTCCGCAAGTACCTCGGTAGGCGCCATCATGGCGCACTGATAGCCGTTCTTTACCACGGTGTAAATCAGCGCCGCGGCAACCGCAGTTTTGCCAGAACCGACGTCTCCCTGCAGGAGTCTGTTCATTGGCTCGTTTTTCTGCATGTCTGAGAGCGCCTCACGCACCGCCCTTTTCTGTGCGTTTGTCATCTCAAACGGCAAAGTGCTGATGAATTCCCCTGAGCAATCGTTTTTTATTACACAGCCTGAAAGCGTGCGGGTTCTGTTTTTTATCGAAAGCAGTCCTAACTGAAGGGCAAACAGCTCGTCAAAAATAAGTCTGTTCCTTGCCCTCTCAAGCGAGGCGTAGTCTGCGGGGAAGTGAATATTCCTTATCGCAAAGTCGAGAGAACAGAGTGAATTCTCTCTGATTATCGTGTCGGGAAGGTACTCGGGAACAGTCGCAATCTCGTCAAGCGCCGTCTTTACGACCTTCTCAATCTGCTTTGAGGTCAGCGTATTTGACTGAGGATATACAGGTACTATACGGGCGTCGGACGCCGCCTTTCTGAATACGGGAGAGGTCATTTCTCTCGCTCCGTATCTGTTGAGCGTTACCTTGCCGAAGAAATAGTATTCCTCGCCCTCTTTAAGCATATTCTTTATATATTTATTGTTAAAGAAGGTCATATTCATAAGACCTATTCCGTCTGTAACGGAGGTCTTGGAGAGCGTTCTGCCTCCGGGGATTCTTACCGAGGTCGGCGTATCGCTGACTATGGCTTTGATACAGCAGTTTTCGTTAAGCGGAGCCTCTTTCACGGAGTAAACCCTGCTCCAGTCCTCATAGGTTCTCGGATAATAACGCAAAAGAGCACCGACCGTGTCAACGGAAAGCTTTTTAAAGCTCTCTGCCCTGACACTGCCAACGCCCTTTATATATCTTATATCCGTTGAGAAGTTCATATCAAAACCTCTTGTAATTATTTGGTTACTTCCCAGTTCTCAATATTGCCGTAAATATTATACGGCGCATAAGAAAAGTCCGGTTTGTAAACCTTTGAATATGCGGCAACTCCCGCTCTGTAACAGATGGGAATAATAATCATATCGTCAAAGAAGCTGTCAAGCATATCGGAGAAGTCCATTTCTCCGCTGCGAAAAGCGTTATAGTCGGCAAAGAAGCCGAGCGATTTGTCTATGCCCGTTCCCGCCGTACCTTCGCCGAAAGCCGACAGATTCATATCCTCGGTCAGTTTGATTTCGCCTATGTAAAGTTCAAAATTGCCCTGCGCAATTCTTGCCTGATACTCGTCCGCAGGCACAGCAAGCACCGTAACACCTATCCCCTGCGAAATGAGTTCCTCGGCAATTCTGTATGCCGCCGCAACCCTGAATTCGTTTTCTCTGTTTACAAGCAAAGAGAAATCAAGCGAGCCCGAAGAATTGGCAAGCACATTTTTGCTGTTAAGACTGTTATAGCCCATTTTTCTGAGAATTGACGCGCACTTCTGCTTATCTCCCCTGACGTCGGGGAGAGAGACATCCTTGAGCAAATACAAATCGGGGTTGAACGGCGTAACCGCCGTCTTTGAATAGCCCTGATATGAAGCCGCCGAGATGTTTTCACGGTCGATTCCGTAATAAAGCGCGGTTCTTACCGCAGAGGACGAGAGCGCCTTGTTGCTCTGATTCATACCGACATAGACAAGATTGTTAATAGTTACGGTCTTATTCTCGGCAACTATTCTCTCATATCTGCCCTCGGACAAATCGTCAAACAGATAGTTGAAATTTCCGATTTCAAGTTCTCTTTTAATGTATTCGAGCTTTTTGACGTTACTGAGCTTAACCGTATTTATCTTGCTGACTGTCTGGCTGTTAGGGTTAATAATCAGCTTCTCGGGTGTGCTGAAAACAAATGTGCCCGAGCCCGTAGGTACCGAAGACGGACTGTCCGCAGTTCCCTTTTTTACTATCGGGAAGCACAGCGCATTTACGGAAAGCTCGTTTGCGCCGTTTACTATAAACTCTATCCTGTTTCCTCTGATTCTCGCACTCTCAAAGCATTTGAGTCTTTCGGAGTATGCGGGCGAGGTCTTTGCAAGATTAAAGGAATAAACTACATCCGACAGCGTTACCGAGGTCGAGTCGCTGAAAAGCACCTCTCTTATCGTAATGAAAATTCTGCTCGCGTCCGTTTCATAGCTTTCGGCTATTACGGGCTCTGCCGAATAGTCTGATTTTATTTCAAAAAGAGGCTGACAAAAAAGAAACGCCGCCGCCGAATTCTCCGCTCCCGTTGCAAAAAACGGGTTTAGCGAATCGCTCTGACTGTAAGGCAGAGAAATATCAACCGTCTGCGGCTCGGCCTTATCGACATACGAGCTTTTTTCGTCGGTGTCGGGTTCTTCCTTTTTTCCGCAGGAACAGAAAACAAGCGTGATTGCCGTAATGACAGCTATTACTGCTAATATTCTGTTTTTCACGGCAACCGCTCCCTTCTATATTTTTATTCTTGTAACATTTACCGTTTTTCCGCTGAGGCGGTCAATTTCAAACAGTACGCCCTGCATACTGCACTCTGACTTAGCGTTCTCAAAGCGCACGGGCATATGGAATTTCATTTTCTTTATTGCAAGCTCGGGTTCCACGCCTATAACGGAGATGTCGGGTCCCGTCATACCTGCGTCGGTAATGTATCCCGTGCCGTCGGGAAGTATCTGCTCGTCCGAGGTCTGAACGTGAGTATGAGTGCCGAACACCGCTGACACTCTGCCGTCAAGGTAAAAGCCCAGCGCCTTTTTCTCGGCGGTTGCCTCGGCGTGAAAGTCAACTATTATGATATTCGTTTCGTTTCCGATTTCTTCAAGAATTCTGTCCGCACACTCAAAGGGACTTCCGAGGGGTTCCGTAAAAACGGTTCCCATAAGATTTATCACGGCGACCTTATATGCGCCCTTATCGGCAACCGTCCAGCCCCTGCCTGCGCATCCCTCGGGATAGTTTGCAGGTCTTAAAACGGACAGAGAGCTGTCAAGCGTCTCATAAAACTCCCTGTGCCTGTAAGTGTGATTTCCGCCCGTAATAATGTCTGCGCCGCTGGTAAAAAGGTGCTCGCAGGAAAACGCCGTACAGCCGTTTCCCGTTGCCGAATTCTCTCCGTTAACGATACAGAAGTCTATTGCGTTATCTCTCTTGAATTTAGGAAGCGCGCTTCTTATCTTTTCAAGTCCCGCTTCCCCGACAACGTCTCCGAGCGCCAGAATTTTAATGGTATCTGCCATTGTTACACCGTTTCTATATTCAGAATTTTTCAGCCCTGACTTACACAGTCAGGGCCGCTTGCTTTGATTATTTTGCGTAATCGACTATGCGATTCTCACGAACAATATTAACCTTTATCTGTCCGGGGTATTCAAGTTCCTCTTCGATTCTCTTGACTACCTGACGGGCAACGAGCGTCATCTCGTCATCGCTGATAACCTCGGGCTTGACCATTATGCGAACCTCACGGCCTGCCTGAATTGCAAATGACTTCTCAACACCGTTGATAGAGGAGGAAATCTCCTCAAGCTTTTCAAGACGTTTAATATAGTTCTGGACATTCTCGCGTCTCGCGCCGGGTCTTGATGCAGATACGGCATCCGCCGCCTGAACAAGACACGCAACAACCGACTTGGCCTCAATATCTCCGTGGTGTGCGGCGATAGCGTGAATAACCTGATCGTTTTCCTTGTATTTCTTGGCGTATTCCACGCCGAGTTCAACATGCGTACCCTCAATTTCATGGTCGAGCGCCTTGCCTATATCGTGAAGCAAGCCCGCTCTCTTTGCCGTCTTGACATCTGCGCCGAGTTCGGCAGCCATAAGACCTGCAATATATGAAACCTCAAGCGAATGGTTGAGTACGTTCTGACCGTAGCTTGTACGGTATTTAAGTCTGCCCAGCAGCTTTACAAGCTCGGGATGGATACCGTTTACGCCTGCGTCGATAACTGCTCTTTCGCCTGTCTGACGGATGGTCTGCTCAACCTCGCGTCTTGCCTTATCGTACATCTCCTCGATGCGTGTCGGATGAATTCTGCCGTCTGCGATAAGCTTCTCGAGAGTAAGTCTTGCAACCTCTCTCCTGACGGGTTCAAAGCACGAAAGCGTAATTGCCTCGGGCGTATCGTCGATTATAAGGTCAACGCCCGTAATAGTTTCAAGCGTTCTGACATTTCTGCCCTCACGTCCGATTATTCTGCCCTTCATTTCATCATTGGGAAGCGGAACAACGGAAACCGTGGTTTCTGCAGTGTGGTCTGCGGCACAGCGCTGAATTGCCGTGGCAATAACCTCTCTTGCGAGTGAATCTGCCTCGTCGCGTGTTCTCTGCTCAAAGTCCATAATCTTGACGGCTTTTTCATGTGTAAGCTCCTCGTCAAGATTTTTCAAAAGCACTGCCTTTGCCTGCTCCTTGCTGTAACCCGAAACCTTTTCGAGCATTTCAAACTGAGCGTTCTTTATAGATTCAACCTCTGCAAGCTTTGCGTCTGCCTGTTTGATTTTCTGAGATAATGTTTCTTCTTTTTTCTCGATGTTTTCAGTCTTTTTATCAAGCGACTCTTCTTTCTGAATAAGTCGTCTTTCCTGTCTCTGTACCTCTGCGCGGCGTTCCTTTATGTCCTTGTCGGCCTCGCTTCTTAAAGCGTGAATTTCATCCTTGGCCTCGAGGATTGCCTCTCTCTTTTTATTCTCTGCGGTCTGTACCGCCTGATTGACGATTCTTGTCGCTTCTTCCGTAGCAGAGCCGATTGCTGCTTCAGCTACCTTTTTACGGTGAAGTCCTCCGAGAATAAAACCGATAATACCGAACACGACTGCAGCTGCAACCGAGATAATAACTGTAATTAAAACCGGAATCAAAAAACACTACACCTCCTTCTGGTAATAGTAACTATTATTTTTTTAAGGTCAAATAAAAATTTAAAAAGGATAATGTAATATTTATCGCATTATATTGCATTATCTATGATATTTTATAACTTTTTACACACAATGTCAAGTCAAAATTTGTCTAAAATATACTACATAATGTGATTTGGGCATAAAAAAAGAGCAGTAAAAACCGCTCTTTAATTTAGACTGTTATTTTTTCTTTTGAACCTTGATTTCTCTGTTCTCGCCCGAGTTTACAAGCAGCATTGCGCCGTGCCAGACTATCAGTCCGAAGTAGAAAACAAGCATCAGCACCCACGCCGAGCTTAAATTAAGCGTGGAGAAGGTCGCAAGGAACGGAAGCAGCGAAGTGACTATCGAGCTCTCAAAGAAATCGGTCATGCTGATTTCCCCGTTGACAATCGGATCGGAAAGCGACTTGAAGGCAAAGAACATTCCCATTGTCGACGCTAATCCCAGAACGGAAGCGATAAGCGGAGCGATATTTGAATTTGAAAATGCGGAAATGAAGAAAATCACGAGAGCGATTACTATTGCCGCCGCAAGGAAGGAAAGCGTTACTATAAGTCCCGTTCTTACAGGTTCAAGCGACTGCCAAACCTGATTCCAGTCAACCTTATCCGACGAAAGCGTGCGGATAATGGGCAGTATCTCCTTTACAAAGGTATGGAAGCCGAGATAACCGTAGGTTGAGCCGTCGTCCGAAGTGTCGCCCTTAATCTGAGCCCAGAGTTTAAAGACGCTTGACTCCACAACATAGTAAATCATATTCGCAAAATATGCGACTGCGGGAATTGCAAGTGCAACTATACAGGTAAGAATTCTGCTGAATATGTCCGTACCGGTGGTCTTTCTCCTGATTTTAATTTTTTTCTCTTTGTTTTCCATATTTATTCACTCCTTTATTTGCCCCAGGAAGAATTCAGGGCAACCGTGAGATTAAACACAACCTCGCTGTCGGTTGACTTCCCGTCAACGCAGAAATATCCCTTACGCATAAACTGATAGACGTCTCCGGACTTTGTACCGCGAAGTCCGCCCTCAATAAGGCAGTCTTTAAGCACAATGAGAGAATCGGGATTGAGATTCTGTTTAAAATCGCCTTCCGATTCGTCCGAAGGATTCGGGACGTTAAACAGTCTGTCATACATATTGACCGTGGCCTTAAAGCAGTCGTCGGCGCTTACCCAGTGAATTGTACCTCTGACCTTTCTGCCGTCGGGAGAATTGCCGCCCTTTGAGGCAGGGTCGTATGTGCAGTAAACACGCGTAACGTTGCCGTCGGAATCGGTTTCGTAATTTGTGCAGGTAACAAAATATGCGCTCTTGAGTCTGACCTCGTTGCCGGGGAAAAGTCTGAAGTACTTTTTGACGGGCTCCGCCATAAAGTCCTCACGCTCTATAAACAGATGCTTTGAGAAGGTAACCTTCCTCTGTCCCCACTCGGGATGGTCGGGATGTATATCGGCAAAGAGCTCCTCTGTCTGTCCATCGGGATAGTTCTCAACGATAAGCTCTATCGGGTCAAGAACCGCCATGGCTCTCGGCGCTTCCTCATTTAGCACATCTCTGACGCAGGACTCGAGAAGTCCCATATCGACAACCGAATATGCCTTTGACACGCCTATTTTCTCACAGAAGTCGCGTATTGCCTTTGCAGGATAGCCCCTTCTTCTCATACCGCTGAGAGTAACCATTCTCGGGTCGTCCCAGCCGTCAACTATGCCCTCGTTGACAAGAGCAAGGCATTTTCTCTTGCTCGTCAGACAGTAATTCAGGTTAAGTCTTGCGAACTCTATCTGTCTCGGGGGATTTTCTATTTCACACGCCTGCAGGAACCAGTCGTAAAGCGGTCTGTGATTTTCAAACTCAAGCGAGCACAGAGAGTGCGTAACGCCCTCTCTCGCGTCTGAAAGAGGATGCGCAAAATCGTACATGGGATAGACGCACCACTTGTCGCCCGTCTGATGATGCGGAATATGGGCAATTCTGTATATAACGGGGTCGCGCATATTGATATTTGGCGACGCCATGTCAATCTTTGCGCGCAGTACCTTCTCGCCGTTTTCAAACTCGCCGTCGGTCATACGCTTAAAGAGGTCGAGGTTTTCCTCAACGCTTCTGTCTCTGTAAGGGCTGTTTTTACCGGGCTGTGTAAGAGTGCCTCTGTACTCTCTGATTTCATCTGCGGTAAGGTCGTCAACAAAGGCAAGTCCCTTATTGATAAGCTTTACTGCGCACTCATAGATAAAGTCGAAATAGCTCGAAGCAAAAAGGCATTTGTCCCACTTGAAGCCAAGCCACTCAATATCCTGCTTTATGGCGTCAACATACTCAATGTCCTCTTTCTGAGGATTTGTGTCGTCAAGCCTTAAATTGCAAATGCCATTATATTTCTCGGCAGTACCGAAGTTTATGCAGATAGCCTTTGCGTGTCCTATGTGAAGGTACCCGTTGGGCTCCGGGGGAAAACGTGTCTGGACCTTGTTATACACTCCGTTTTCCAGATCTTCGTCAATGAAATCATGTATAAAATTGGAATTTCTTACAACTTCCTCATCCATTTTATTTTCCCTCCTTAAAGATTTTTTCAGCTTTTTCAAGCCTTCTTAAAACTTCCTCTCTGCCGAGGATTTTCATAATTGCGTGCAAATCGGGGGTGTTGGTCCTGCCCGTCAGCGCAATTCTTATAACCGTTGAAACGTCTCCGACATGCCCTTTATAGGCGTCGGGGTTTTGTTTGTACTCTTTGACGTTTGGAGTAAAGCCGAGCGGCTCGCAGATTTCTTTGATTTTTGCAAACCACTGCTCCTTATCGTCGTTAATGTCGAACTTCTTTATATAAGCGGACACAATGTCAGCGGCGTCCTTTGCAGCCGTGCTTTCGGGCAAGGTGTAATTCTCCGAATAAATTTCGTTATAGAAATAGCTGATATAGTCCTTTACCTCGCTCCACTTTGAAATATCCTTGCGCGGCTTCGGGTTCTCGCGGTCAATGTTGAGAATTTCCTCTGCCTTTGCCTTATCGGCACAAAGCAATTCGTAAAGTCCGGCGTCATATTCTCCCGACCACTCAAGAGTTCTGTCGAGAACCTCACTCGCCTTCATTACGGAAATAACGTTTTTACTGATGTCCGCAAGCTTAACGAGGTCAAAAAGACAGCCGCTCGGACTCATCTTTTTGAGATTAAACGGGAATTTAAAGACGTCCTCGTTTTTATTCGCCCGTCTCCAGTCCTCAAAGTTTGAATTGAGAAGTCCCATCAGATACTCAATAAGAGCCTCTTTGGGATAGCCCTCCTCGACAAAATAGCTTACTGCCGCCTCAGGGTCCTTACGCTTGGAAAGTTTCCTCTTGGTGCCGTCCTCCTCGTCAATTTTCATAACCTGAGGGGTGTGGGCGTACTTGAGAATTTTAAAACCGCAGGCCTTAAAAAGCGCTATGTGTTTGGGAGTTGACGATATCCACTCCTCGCCTCTTATGACATGGGTTGTCCTCATAAAATGGTCGTCGCAGACGTGCGCAAAATGGTATGTCGGAACTCCGTCGCTCTTTAAAAGCACCTCGTCTATGATGTTTTCGGGCATTTCAATTTTGCCTCTGATAAGGTCATCAAAGAATATTCTTTTGTTCTCGTCCCCGTCGGAACGGAAACGCAGAACATATTTCTCTCCGTTTTTAATTCTCTTTTCCGCTTCCTCGTATGTAATATCGCGGCACTTTGCCCATTTGCCGTAATATCCCGCAAACAGAGCGCCTTCTTTTTCCTGACGGGCTCTGATTTCGTTTAATTCCTCGGCGGTACAGAAACAGGGATACGCCTTGCCCTCCTTAACGAGCTGCTTTGCAACCGTCTGATATATTTCGACTCTCTGAGACTGGGTATAGGGACCGTAACTGCCCTTCTCCCCGTCCTCGGTAACTCCCTCGTCGAATTCAAGTCCGAAAGAGGAAAAGCCGTTCAAAATGGCGCTGACACCCTCGTCTATTTCTCTCTTTTTGTCGGTGTCCTCAATTCTGAGCATTGAAACGCCGTTTGTCGCCTTTGCAGTCAGAATATCGCTGAGCGCACCGAAAAGTCCTCCGATATGCAGATAACCCGTAGGGCTCGGAGCAAATCTTGTAACTCTGGCGCCCTCCGCAAGTCCTCTGTCGGGGTACTTTTTTTCAAAATATTCAATATCCTTATCAATATTGCCAAAGAGTAACTCGGCAAGTTTTTCGCAGTCAGTCAAGCAATACACCTCTTAATTATGATTAAAACAAAAAGGAGTCTTCCGCGGGGAAGGCTCCGTAAATTCTTTTAGCCGGCACCCATCTGAATTCTTTGGTCGTCATCGGGAAATTCGCGTCTCTCAATAACGGCGCCGAGACTTCTGAATTTTTCCACGACATTTTCGTATCCGCGCTCAATATGGTAAATGTCGCCGATTTCGGTCGTGCCCTTTGCAATAAATGCAGCTATCATCATTGCGGCGCCTGCACGCAGGTCGTCTGCTCTGACAACGGCATGATTAAGTCCGTCAACGCCCTCTACGACAGCCGTTTTACCGCCGACATGGATAACAGCGCCCATTGAGGTAAGCTGCTCGACATATCTGAAGCGGTTATCCCAGACGCTTTCCGAAATAACACTGAGTCCTCTCGCCTGACTTAAAAGCACCGTGAACTGAGGCTGCATATCTGTCGGGAAGCCGGGATGCGGCATAGTTTTTATGTTGCATTTGCTGGGGCGTCTGTTCATTCTGACGCGAATCGAGTCGTCAAACTCGTCAACAAGCACTCCGCACTCTATAAGCTTTGCGGTAATTGACTCCAGATGCTTGGGAATAACATTTTTAACAAGCACGTCTCCCTTTGTAGCGGCGGCGGCTACCATATAGGTTCCTGCCTCTATCTGGTCGGGAATTATCGAATACTCACAGCCGTGAAGTTTCTTTACGCCTCTGATTTTGATAATATCGGTACCTGCGCCTCTGACGTCGGCTCCCATAGTGTTAAGGAAGTTTGCAAGGTCAACTATGTGAGGTTCCTTTGCGGCATTCTCGATAATTGTAAGTCCCTCTGCCTTAACGGCGGCAAGCATACAGTTAATCGTAGCGCCTACGGAAACAACGTCGAGATAAATCGAGTTTCCGAGAAGCTTATCGGCCTTTGCGTTAACTATAGAATTATCTGTAATGACCTTTGCGCCGAGAGCTTCAAAGCCCTTGATGTGCTGGTCAATGGGGCGCACGCCGAGATAGCATCCGCCGGGGTTTGCAACCTCTGCTCTGTTAAATCTGCCGAGCAGGGCGCCGATAAGATAGTATGACGCGCGCAGCTGTTTTGTAAGGTCATGCTCCACGACATACGAATTTATAAATCTTGTGTCGATTTCGACTGTATTTTTATTTATATATTTAACGTGTGCACCCATAATGCTTAAAATTTCTATCATGGCTGACACATCGCTGATATTCGGAATATTCTCGATACGGCAAACATCCTCGGCAAGTATCGTTGCGGGAAGAATTGCTACAACGGCATTTTTTGCGCCGCCGATAGTAACCTCACCCCTGAGAGGAATTCCGCCTGTGATAAAGAATTTATCCATCAATAGCTCACTCCCGATAATTTTTTCACACAAATATATCAAAGTAAAGATAAAATTCCATATTATCTATAGTATTATACCACCGATAAGCACAAAATAAAAGAGTTTTTTTGCAATTTTTTCAGTTTTGTCCAAAAATCATTTTCCGAGTCTTGACATAAGCGCTCTGCCGTTATCTTTAAGCCATTTATCACAGCTTTTGTATTTCGGAAAAACCGCAAGCACCTCGCTGTAAAATTCCTTTGAATGATTCATATATTTAAGGTGGCACAGCTCGTGAACAACCACGCTGTCAATGACCTCGGCAGGCGCAAGCATGAGAAGGCAGTTGAAATTAAGGTTTCCCTTTGACGAACAGCTTCCCCATTTTGTCTTTTGGCTTCTGACGGTTATTCTGCCGTATTCAACGCCCAGAATTTCAGCGTAATAATCTGCCCTCGCAGGAATATATGCTTTCGCTTTTTCAATGAGCGAATTTATTTGCGCGTCGCTTAATTTTTCGGTATTGCCGAGGTTACGGCGCGCCGTTTCGAGCTTGGCAAGCTGTTTCTCTATCCACGGAGCTTTGTCGGAAATGAATTTTTCTATTTTTCTGTCGCTCATACGGTACGGAGCGCGCACGGTAATCTGCCCTTCGGAATTTATTTCGACCGAGAGCGTCCTGCGCGATGAACGGATAACGTTGCATTTATAAGGCATTTTATATCTCTTTTCATTTTTTATTTATTTTAATACTGTGCAGAAGGTAATGCAAGGAATTTTTTATCATAAACAGTGAAAACGGAATCGCACGGACGGTTCCGAGTTCGGGTCTCTCTTTCAAAAAATTTACTGCACATAAGCAAAAAGCAGATACACAAAGGTATCTGCTTTTTACTGGCGCGGAAGGAGAGACTCGAACTCTCGCACCGGTTTCCCGGCCTACGCCCTTAGCAGGGGCGCCTCGTCACCAACTTGAGTACTTCCGCATTTGGTAACTTGTTAAAAAAGATTAAATTGTTTAAATCTGCCGACTTTGACTCGGCGTGCGTGCCCACTATGTAAAATTGTAACAAATTGCTATACGGCGCATAGCCGTATAGCAATCTATTTAACTGGCGGAGAGGAAGGGATTCGAACCCTTGTGAGTTTGACCTCAAACGGTTTTCAAGACCGCCGCGTTATGACCACTTCGCTACCTCTCCGAATAGGCTCATTTATGTTATCATATAAAACGCGTTTTGTCAATTAAAAAATGCTCTTAATTATTCCTTTTTGTCCTTTATCTTATCCCAGTATTCCTTAGCCGCCTGCTCGTTTTTATTATTGCCCGGAACGTAGTATCGGGCGTCCTTTATCTCGTCGGGCAGATACTGCTGAACGACATAGTGATTCGGGAAGCTGTGAGGGTACAGATAGAACTGCCCTTTATTTTGATTATCCTCGCCGTCAAAGTGCTTATTCTGAAGCTGACGGGGAATTCTGCCGTAATGTCCGTTTCTGACATCCTCAAGCGCCGCATCAATAGCCATACTGCCCGAATTTGACTTAGGAGAATTGCATACAAGAATTACCGCGTCCGCAAGCGGAATTCTCGCCTCGGGAATACCTACCGCCAGCGCAATATCACAGGCGGACTTAACTATCGGAATAATCTGAGGATAGGCAAGTCCCACGTCCTCGCACGCGCAGACCATAAGACGTCTGACCGCAGAGGGCAGATCCCCTGCCTCCAAAAGTCTTGCCAGATAATGAAGCGCCGCGTCGGCATCCGAGCCGCGCATTGACTTCTGATATGCGGAAATAACATCGTAATGCTCGTCCCCGCTTTTGTCGTATCTGAAGGAATTTTTCTGAGTGAGGATTTCGACGTTTTCAAGAGTTATTTTTCTCGTCTTTTTCTGAACGTTTGCGCTTAAATACGCAAGCTCTGCAAAATTAAGCGCCTTCCTGACGTCTCCGCCGCAGGCTCTCGCTATGTGCAGATAAACGTCCTCCTCGATATCGGTTTTTTCCGAATTTTCATTTGCCAGAAATTCAAAGCTGCGTTTTACGGCGGGAACAATATCCTCCTCGCTGACGCTCTTGAATTCAAATACCGTCGAACGGCTGAGCACAGCGCTGTAAACATAGAAATACGGATTTTCCGTGGTCGAGGCGATAAGAGTTATCGCGCCGTTTTCTATGTACTCAAGAAGCGACTGCTGCTGTTTTTTATTGAAATACTGAATCTCGTCCAGATACAGAAGTATGCCGTTTGGCGCGGCAAGCGTGTCAAGCTCGGCAACAATATTTTTTATGTCGGAAATCGAGGCGCTTGTACCGTTTAACTTATGCAGCTTTCTGTTGGTGGTATTGGCAATAATTCTCGCAAGCGTAGTCTTACCCGTTCCCGACGGGCCGTAAAAAATCAGATTCGGGAGAGTCCCCGACTCAATAATATTCCTCAAAGGCATCCCCTCTCCGAGAAGGTGCCTCTGACCTACCATATCTTCAATTTTTTCGGGTCTTAATCTGTCTGCTAAAGGTTTTGACATTTCTTTAATCTCCGAGAATTATTTTTTCTATTTCCTTTGTATCGTTTACTATATATTCCGCATTATGACGGCGGAATTCTTCTTCGCTTCCGAAACCGTAGAGAACGGCGACGGTTTTTATCCCTGCGCCCTTCGCCCCGTCAATATCGTATTTTCTGTCGCCGACCATAACCGCACGGCTTCTGTCAGTACATCCGAGCGCTTCAAGGGAACGGTTTAAAATTGCCGTCTTGCCCGAATCTTTTTCGTCAAACGCCGTTCCGCCTATGTAATCGACGCAGTCGTAAAGTCCCTTGTCCTTCAGTATTTTCTCTATAAATTCCGTAGGCTTTGAGGACGCCGTTGCCGTTTTAATTCCGTTTTCTTTAAGCGTACGGAAAAGTTCGGGTATTCCCGCGTAAACGCTGACCTCCTCAAGTCCCTTTGCCCTGTATCTTTCACGGTACTTTTTTATCATATACCCTATCATTTCTTCGTCAAAGCCAAAGAGGTCCCGAAAGCTGTCGTATATCGGAGGCCCTATGAATTTCCTGAGCGTTTCGTCCGAGGGCTTTTCGCAGCCTGCGGACTCAAGCGCATATATAAGACTTTTAAAAATGCCCTCCGAAGAGTCAACCATTGTCCCGTCAAAGTCAAAAAGAACATAGTCAAAATTGCTCATATTCCCCTCACGAAATTCTTGAAACGTCTATAACTCTCTCGTTATAGCCCTCTGCATTTTCGGTATAGAAGCAGACACTTGACGGCGAGGCAAAGAAAAGATTGCAGTGCTCCGAATAATCGCTGTCCGCAAAAGATTTGCAGGCACCCGTTTCAAAGTTGTATATATAAATCTGATAATCAAGAACGTTTGTAACCGTACCCGCCGCAACGAGATATTTGCCGTCAGGACTTACCGCAACCTGAGACGGCGTCATTTTGAAATCGGGAAGCTCCGTTACCGAGCCGTCCGCAAGCGAATACAGTCTGCCGTCAACTCTCGACAGAATATAATTGCCCATTCTGATAAGTTCCTCGTTGTAATATGAGAAAAATTCGCTTACCGTAGTTATTTCGCCGTCAAGATACTTCTCGGCATTGAAGCCGCCCTCGGTTTCTCTGATATATATGAAGCCGCCGTCGTCGGTACGCAAAACATATTTATCAGCAACACCCTTGACCGCAAGGGTTTCGTCATTCCCGTTCTTTACATAGATGTCAACGGGCATATTTTCAAGCGTGGTTTCGTATTCCCTGCTTGAAAAGAAGGGTACCGTTTTGCCTGCACCCGCAAGACAGCCGTCTGTCATCATACAGAAGTCAGGACGCACGGCGCCCTTGATGTCAAGCATTCTGTTTCCCTCGAGCAGGAATCTCTCGGTCGCGCCGCTTGACAGCGTAAGATAATACGCTTCCTCCCACACGGGGTCAAGAGAATAAATACTGCTCCTGTCGGTTGACGCGAGCAAAAGGTATTTGCCGTCTTTTTCGTAACCGGCAGGCAGGTCGGTCATCTTTACGAGCATAAAATCATAGATATATACGTCGCTATCAGCATCGGCTGTGTAAACGCCGAAGCCCGCAGTTTTGCCGTCCTTCTGTATATAATGCATACTGACGGGTATCTGCTGTCCGCTGAGCGGTACGGTAATATCCGCTGAACCCGTTTCGGGAAGCTGGCTGTATTCCTTGCCGTCAAACTCAAAGAAGCTGATTTCTCTCGCCGTATTGACGGTATATACAACGGAGTCGATACCCGTTGTAACATAAGGGGTAATTACCGACTTTGACGAGAGCGTAATGCTCGCAAGGTCGGTTACTTCCTTTTTGGGCTCTGTGCCCTGCTGAATGTTGCGTGATTTGATATAGAATATCCCTACCGAAACGACTGCCACAACCGCTAAAAAGGCAAGCAGTCCCGTCAGAATTCCTTTTTTGATTTCCTGTTTCTGCTCGGGAGTCTTTTTTACCTTTTCCTTTTTAACCTTGGGCTGTTTCGGTTCAGACTCTTTGGTTTTTACTTTTTTGTCCTTTGATTTTTTCAACTTTTACCATCCTTTGCGGAGATATACTGAATAATAATTATACTATTTACTTTATTAAATTGCAAGCGAACGGGAATTTATAAATATATTTACATATCACAAAAAATAAGTATAATATAAGAGAAAGGGATGAAACTATGGCACAGTTATTTGAAATACTCAAGGTCATAATACTCGGTATGGTCGAGGGCATCACGGAGTGGCTGCCCATAAGCAGTACCGGTCATATGATACTTGTTGACGAATTTATCAAACTGAACGTTACGGACGAATTCAAGGAAATGTTCCTTGTCGTCATACAGCTCGGTGCGATAATCGCGGTTGTAATACAGTTCTGGAATAAACTCTGGCCCTTTGGCAAGGACGGCAGTCAGATAGTTATAAAAAAGCCCGTTTTTGAGATGTGGTTTCATGTTATCGTATCCTGTCTGCCCGCAATTATCATAGGACTTCCGTTTGACGATTTCTTTAACAAATACTTTTACAACTATGTGGTTGTAGCCCTTGCTCTTATTGTTTTCGGTATTGCCTTCATTTATGTTGAGAACCGAAACAAAGGCGTCAGACCGAGGATAACCTCGATACGGCAGATTGACTATAAAACCGCACTTTTTATAGGTCTTTTTCAGCTCATAGCGGCTGTCTTCCCCGGCACATCACGTTCCGGCGCTACCATAGTCGGCGCGCTCCTGCTCGGCGTTTCAAGAAAAACCGCAGCCGAATACACCTTTTACCTCGCAGTGCCCGTAATGTTCGGCGCAAGTCTTTTAAAGCTCGTCAAATACGGCTTTCACTACACGGCCGCAGAGTTTTTCTATCTGATACTCGGTATGGCTGTCGCCTTTGCGGTTTCGTGGGTAGTCATTAAATTCCTTATGAGTTACATTAAAAAGCACGATTTCAAATTCTTCGGCTGGTACAGAATTGTACTTGGCACGGTGGTGCTGATATACTTTATTGTAACTAAAATAGGCGCAAAATAAAGCACGGCAATATTTTAATTTGTTTGTATTTCTTTTGCAAGCGCATACGCACAAAGTTAATAATTTTTTCATAATAAAAAGTCTGCTTAGGGCACTGTCCGTAAGCAGACTTTTTCTGTTTCTTTTTTATTTTGCTTTACCCTGATTTGCTACGGCCTCCATCTTGGCTTTAAGAGCCTCCTGGTCGCCGAGATAGTAATGTCTGATGACATTGAAATTATCGTCGAACTCATATACAAGCGGTACGCCTGTGGGGATGTTTACGCCGAGAATCTCGTCGGGCGTCATATTGTCAAAATACTTTACAAGAGCGCGAAGCGAGTTGCCGTGAGCGGCTATGATAACTCTCTTGCCCTTCTGCATATCGGGCTTGATAACCTCATTAAAGAAGGGAACTGCTCTCTCGATAGTGATTTCAAGGCTCTCGGTAAGAGGAAGATTCTTGGGGTCAATATCTCTGAACATATCCTGATTCTGAGGAGCTCTCTCGTCCGTGATTTCAAGTGCGGGAGGAGTAACGTCAAAGCTTCGTCTCCAGATTTTAACCTGTTCCTCGCCGTATTTCTCGGCTGTTTCAGCCTTGTTAAGTCCCTGAAGTGCGCCGTAATGACGCTCGTTTAACTGCCAGCACTTATGTACAGGTATCCAGTTACGGTCCATCTCGTCAAGAATATGGTTAAGGGTGTGAATTGCTCTCTTGAGATATGAGGTATATGCCACGTCAAAGTCGTAGCCCTCTTCCTTGAGAATCTTACCGCCCTGCTTTGCCTCTTCGTGTCCTTTTTCGCTGAGGTCAACGTCGGTCCAGCCCGTGAAAAGGTTGAGCTTATTCCACTCCGACTCGCCGTGTCTTACAAGTACAAGTTTCATCATAATTTTCTGTCTCCTTTATTTTTTTGTCCCATATATTTTAGCAAACAATTTTCGTTATGTAAAGATAAAATTTGCGTTAAATCGCGGATACGCCGAAGCTGTTTACAAGCGCCGTGATTTTTTCTCCCTCTTTGCACATAGGACAGTGAATTGACAAATGAGATTCATAACCGGGCAGGTCGTCCGCGCCAAAAACGGAATTTACGGGAATTCCTACGCAGTCCTCAAGGTTGGAAAAAATCGAACAGATACCGACAGGCATACCGTTGTAATAACGCACAGCCTCAACCGCGGACTGAGCCGTATAACCCGTAACTATTGAAACGGCAAGGATAAGAACCTTTTTACCGTCAAGCATAGGCGCAGTATTATCCCTGAAGAAAAGCTGACTGCCGTTTATTCTCTCGGGAGTGAGAACGGATATATCCTTATCGGCGTTAATTCCGTAATAATCGGGTTTTGCAAGTCTGTCGGCAATAAAAGCGCCTATTACCTCGCTGCCGTCAAGACACAGAATTGTATCTACCTCGGCAGACAGTCTGTATCTGTCGGCAAGCTCTCTTGCTATTTCTCTGGTCTGCTTCAAGCTTGCCTTATTTGCCGCCACATCAATATAATAATTCATGTGGCTGTGCGAGGTCGCAAAATGACCTCTGTAAACCCGAAGCCTGATATTAGGGTTGTTGGCAGATGTGATTTCAATAAGCTCTCCTAATTTCATATAAACTCCCTCCGTGCCGTTTTCAATATTTGTTTTTGAAAAGCAAACTGTACCAAAAGCCTATAAACGCACAAATTATAAATGTAACCATAATGTCAACTCCCTTAAAGCATTTACCTGTTACTTTAAGGATACGCCGTGTGCTGTCCGTTTAACGGGACTGCCCGGTTATTTTTTGCGCTGCCTAATTTTTATTATTCCTGCGGTCAGCAGCGAGCCCAAAAGCAAGCATGCTGCCATAACCGCCAGAAGTCCGTTCAACTCGTTTCCGTGATTCGGTACGGCTACGGCAATTATGAGCGCCGCAAGTGAAAGACAGGCAAAAACTACGGTAACTATCCATCCCTTAGCCCGTTCACCGAACAGAAAACGGATAAAAGCTCCCGATAGGAAAGGAATAATAATAATTACAAGATAATTTAATATAATTTGCATCATATTCTTTATCCCTCCAGCATCAGAACAAGCTCAACTTCGTCCTCATCCTCAACACCTGTCGGCGTAAATCCTCTGCTTTCATACAGTTTCCTTGCGACAGAGTTATCCTTGTTGCAGGTAAGCGCTACTCTGTCCGAATCGCCGAATGGCTTTGTCTTTATATACTCAAGTACCTTATCCAGCGCTTCTCCGCCGTAGCCGTGTCCCTGCTCCAACTCGTCAATCATCATGTGCCAGATGTCATACTCGGGAACATCATAATCGTAGATTACCATGACATATCCGACCATCCTGCCGTCTGCATAAATTCCGAACGGCTGACATTGTTCTCTGTAAACATACGCCTGTGCGAGGCTCCTTATGGGATGGGAAACAAATTTTTCCTGCCCCTGCGCAAGTTTCAGATTAAATGCGTCAATGAAATTGTCTTCCGTTATTTTTTTGAGTTCTGTCATTTTTTCCTTATTAAAAGTGTTTTATATTTTTAACTCCTGCCCGAAACATCAAAACAACAGTCTCAACATGGTCCGTATGAGGAAACATATCGACGGGCTGAATTTTCCTAACCTTATAGCCGTTCTTTGTAAGATACAGCAAATCTCTCTGCAGGGTTTCGGGGTTGCAGGAGACATAAACAATTTTACGCGGAGACAGCGTTACAAGCGACGACAGAAACGCTTTGTCCGCACCCGCCCTCGCAGGGTCCATAATTACGGCGTCAATTTTTTTGCCTTCCCCTGCAAATTCCGTCATAAACGCGCCTGCGTCCGCCGTATAAAAAGCGGCGTTTTCAATGCCGTTGAGCTTCGCATTTTCCCTTGCGTCCTTAACAGCCGAAGCGTTGATTTCGACTCCCGTAATGCTCTTTACCGTACCCGAAGCAATAAGCCCTATCGTCCCCGTTCCGCAGTAGGCGTCAATAATATCCTCGTCGCCTTTGAAGTCGGCAAATTCAAGCGCCTTGTTATACAGAATTTCGGTCTGAACGGGGTTAATCTGATAAAACGCCCTGTCGGATATTCTGAATTTAAGTCCGCATAATTCCTCGGTAATTTTACCGCTTCCGTACAAAATTTCACTTTTATCTCCGAGCACCATACTTGTATGACGGTTGTTGACGTTCTGTATAACCGTTGTGATTTCGGGGTGTGCCTTTAAAAGCGCGTTGACAAAGGAGCGCTTTTTGGGGAACTCGCTTGTTCCCGTTACGAGAACCGCCATAATCTCCCCGCTCTTAAACCCGTTTTTTATAAGCAGATGCCTTAAAAAGCCCTGATGCGTGTCCTCATTGTAGGGCTTTAATTTAAAGCTTTTGATAAGCTTTTTGACGGTCATGGCAATTTCGTCCGCCGCAGGCGCGGTCAGAAGGCAGTTCTCAATATCCACAATTTTGTGGGTTGAGGACTGATACACTCCGCACATTATCCTGCCGCTGACGCTTTTAAAGGCGTACTGGGCCTTATTGCGGTAGTGATAGGGATACTCCATTCCGATAATATTCTCAACTCTCCCGAATTTGCCAAGCAGCCTTATAGCCGTCCTCTGCTTATGCAGAAGCTGTTCCCCGTAACTGAGGTTGAGAAGCTGACAGCCACCGCACCTCTTTCTGTAAGGACATATTAAATTCTCTTTTTTATTATTCATATTTTCAAAAACAAAGCGGAGAATTCCGTCTCCGCGTTTTTTATGCGAACAGTCCCGTGTACCAGTTTATCAGTAAGTCGCCGAAAATCAGCGCCGTGAAAATGCCTATGGTAAGATACGGTCCGAAGGGAATTTTCTTTTTCATATTCTCTTTTTTCATTGAGTTGGTTATGATAAGGAAAACCGTTCCAACGACACCTGCTACAAGCAGGGCAAACACCGATTTTTTCAGTCCCAGAGCAAAGCCCGCGCCGAACATCAGCTTCATATCTCCGCCGCCTATCGAGTCGGGTTTCAAATAGTCGATAAGATAAAACAGCACGCTGATACTGAGTGCGCCGATAATTCTGGAGATAAGCTCGCTTTTATCCCAGCCGTTTTTAATGAGTGAATCAATATATATGACAATGCCGCCGACAAGTATTGTTATCCACATTGAGTCGGGTATGAACATATGCTTACGGTCAATGCAGAAGGTTACGATAAGCGCACTGCAAACAGCAAAATAGCCGAGCAGCGCAAGTCTGAAATGACAGCCCGTGCCGAAAACAAACGAGAGTACAAACATAATTCCCGTAACACTCTCGACAATAGGATAAATTGCCGAAATCTTTGTCTTGCAGTAACGGCATTTACCCCTTAAAAACAGCCAGCTGAAAAGCGGAAAAAGGTCATACCATTTCAGTTCGTGTTTACAGGTCGGGCAAATCGACGAGCCCTTTTTGAAGTCCATACCGATAGGAATTCTGTAAATAAGCACGTTTAAAAAACTGCCTATGCAGATCCCGAAGATAAAGACAATTACGGAATAGTATATATTCATCACAAGTAAAAAAGAATTGTAGCTGTCCATACTGACTCCTCTTTTGATAAGTATATGTAATATTATACAATATTCATTTTGCATTTACAATAAAAAAATCTCCCCGTTCAAAAGAACGGGGAATTTTTACAAATACTGAATTATTCAGCAGCTTCCTCAGCGGCTTCTTCAACTGCCTGCTCTGCTGCTTCTTCAACAGTCTCAACAGCTTCTTCTGCTGCCTCTGCAGTCTCCTCTGCTGCTTCTGCAACAGCTTCTTCCGCCTTTTCCTCAACAGCCTCGGCTGTTTCCTCTGTTGCTTCAACAACTTCCTCTGCCTTTGTTTCCTCAGCCTTGGGCTCTTCCTTCTTAGCGGGAGCCTTCTTTGTGGAAGCTGTCTTTTTGGCTGCCTTTGAAGCTGTCTTCTTTTTGGGAGCTTCTTCTGCTGCCTTAGGCTCTGCGAGCTCGATAACAGCCATCTCTGCTGCATCGCCTCTGCGTGTGCCTGTCTTTATAATGCGGGTATAACCACCCTTAACATCCTGATACTTGGGTGCTATCTCATCAAAGAGCTTCTTGACAACGTCCTCTTTTGTGACGTAAGCAAGAACCTGTCTTTTTGAGTGTAAAGAGTTGTCCTTGGCAATAGTGATCATCTTCTCTGCCATTGCGCGAACCTCTTTAGCCCTTGTAACGGTTGTTTCAACCTTGCCGTTTTCAAGCAAATATGTTACCAAACCTCTGAGCATTGCTCTGCGGTGGTCAGTAGGTCTGCCAAGTTTTCTTGTACCGGGCATATTATCTCACTCCTTTTATTCGTCTTCCTTGTGAAGAGAGAAGCCAAGTGAATCAAGCTTTGCAACGACCTCGTCAAGAGATTTTCTGCCAAGATTTCTCACTTTCATCATATCTTCTTCTGTTTTGCTGATTAAGTCCTCAACTGTGTTGATGCCTGCCCTCTTAAGGCAGTTGAAGGAACGTACCGAAAGGTCAAGTTCCTCAATAGTCATCTCGAGGGTCTTGCCCTTTCCGTCATCCGACTTAACAACCATAACCTCTGTATTGCCTGCCTCCTCGGAAAGCTCGATAAAGAGATTAAGATGCTCGTTGAGTATCTTTGCGCTGAGTGAAACTGCTTCCTTAGCGGAAATTGTTCCGTCAGTCCAAACCTCAATGGTAAGCTTGTCAAAGTCAGTAATCTGACCTACACGGGTATCCTCTACTGTGTAGTTAACCTTCAACACAGGATTATAAATCGAGTCGATAGCAATTACACCGATTACCGGCGCAAGCAGCTGCTTATTTCTCTCTGCGGAAACATAGCCTCTGCCCTTGTCCGCTGTCATTTCCATCTTGAGCTGTGCGCCATCGGAAAGCGTGGCGATATGATGCTCGGGATTAAGAATCTCAACATCCGAATCAGCCTTGATGTCTGCTGCGGTAACTTCACATTTTCCGTTTGCATCGATATAAAGGGTCTTGGGACCTTCGTCATGAATTTTAAGAATTACACCCTTGAGGTTAAGAACGATTTCGGTAACATCCTCTTTAATGCCCTCAATGGTTGAGAACTCGTGGAGAACTCCGTCAATCTTAACAGATGTAATTGCATAACCCGGAAGTGAAGAAAGAAGTACGCGGCGAAGGCTGTTGCCTATCGTTGTTCCGCAGCCTCTCTCAAGCGGGTCCATGACAAATTTGCCGTAAGAACCGTCTTCTGTTAAATCGAGCGCTTCAATGCTGGGCTTATCAATTCCTATCATTCAAAAGCCTCCTATTTCTGTCCCGTAGGACAAACAGTATAATATTTTTGTATGTGCGGTAAAAGAAATTATTTTGAGTAGAACTCGACGATAAGATGTTCTTCTACCGGATAGTCAATATCCTCGCGGTTGGGCATTCTGATAACAGTTCCCTTGAGTTTGCTGCCATCAAGTTCCAACCAGCCGGGTACGGTTACAAGCGGAGCATCCTCTGCAGTAAGTCTTGAGAAAATAGCAGAGTTGCGGCTTGATTCCTTAACCTCGATTACATCGCCGGGCTTAACCTGGAATGAAGGAATGTTTACCTTTTTACCGTTTACTGTAAAGTGAGCGTGTGAAACAAGCTGTCTTGCCTGACGGCGTGTTGACGCGAGTCCGAGATGGAAAACAACGTTGTCCAGACGGCGCTCACAGAGTACAAGAAGGTTTTCGCCTGTCTTGCCGGGCATCTGAGCTGCCTTCTTATAATATGTGTTAAACTGCTTTTCAAGCATACCGTAAATGAACTTTACCTTCTGCTTTTCATTGAGCTGAAGTCCGTATTCGGATTTCTTTCTTCTCATATTTGTTTTCTGGTTACGTCTTGTGGTTTTCTTGGCATAACCGAGAGTAGCAGGAGAAAGGTCAAGTGCCTTACAACGCTTGGCAACAGTCTGCATATTCTTTGCCATAATCAATTATCCTCCTTCAAAGATTAAACTCTTCTTCTCTTGGGCGGACGGCAGCCGTTGTGAGGAATAGGAGTAACGTCCTTAATCATAGTTACCTCTAATCCGGCAGTCTGCAAAGCACGGATAGCTGCTTCACGACCTGAGCCCGGGCCCTTAACGTAAACTTCAATAGTCTTCATACCGTGGTCAACTGCAATCTTAGCTGCTGTTTCAGCGGCTGTCTGAGCTGCGAACGGAGTTGACTTCTTTGAACCTCTGAAGCCCATCTCGCCTGCGCTTGCCCATGAAACTGCGTTGCCCTGAACGTCGGTAATGGTAACTATTGTGTTATTGAAGGTGGATTGAATATGAGCTGCACCTTTTTCAATGTTTTTACGCTCTCTGCGTTTGCGGGAGCCTTTTTTAGCTGTTGCTTTGGTAGCCATTTTACAAATCCCTCCTCTTACTTCTTCTTGTTAGCGATAGTCTTCTTAGGACCTTTGCGTGTACGCGCATTGTTCTTAGAAGTCTGTCCTCTTACGGGTAATCCCTTACGATGACGAATACCGCGGTAGCAGCCGATTTCGACAAGTCTCTTGATGTCGAATGCCGTATCACGGCGAAGATCGCCCTCTACCTTGACATTGTGATCGATATATTCACGAAGTTTTGCTACATCTTCCTCGGTTAAATCCTTTACTCGAGTGTCAGGATTTACGCCGGTTGCTGCAATAATGTCGCTTGCAGTTTTTCTGCCGATACCGTAGATATATGTGAGTCCGATTTCAACTCTCTTATCTCTCGGTAAATCAACACCTGAAATTCGTGCCATTTAGAGTTGCACCTCCATTTAATCTGTTGGGCGTTACGCCCACTTCATTACGGATAAGTTTTATATCGTTGCTTAGATCTTTAACAACGATACATCATCTGCCGTTAAATCAGCCCTGACGCTGCTTATGCTTCGGGTTTTCACAGATAACCATTACTTTACCCTTGCGCTTGATGATTTTGCACTTATCGCACATTTTTTTGACAGAAGGTCTGACTTTCATTTTGAATACCTCCTAAATAAAATTAACTGTTTCTTACTTTGAACGCCATGTAATACGCCCGCGGGTAAGGTCGTATGGCGAAATTTCAACCGTTACCTTGTCGCCCGGATAAATCTTGATGAAGTTCATACGAAGCTTTCCGGAAATGTGGGCTAAAATTTTGTGTCCGTTTTCAAGCTCTACCTGGAAAACTGCATTAGGCAGAGTTTCAACGACTGTACCTTCAATTTCGATCATATCTTGTTTTGACATTTTATTCCTCCGCAATAAGTTTTAACGCTTTTCTGATTTGTTTGTCCGTTCGCAGCTGCTCCTCGGACAAATACCTGTCGAGTGGTCTGATATGCTTCGGGTTTTTGCTCTTTGGCTTTGAGAGCTTCCGCTCACGCCCGTCGCACACAAGAACCGCCTTTTCGTTTACACCTAAAACGCACATAAGGGTTCCTTGGTCGTGCCCTTTAAGCGATACAACAACCGTTCCTCTCCTAAGCATAACCGCTTACCCGACTGCCGTCAGTATCTGCGGCCCGTCCTTAGTGATAACGATTGTATGCTCGTAGTGCGCTGCAAGTTTACCGTCCTTTGTTTTGACGGTCCAGCCATCGGATAACTGCTTTATCGCTCTGTCGCCCTGAGTAATCATGGGCTCTATCGCAATAACCATACCCGGTAACAAGCGTACTCCCCTGCCGGGAGTTCCGAAATTCGGTACACTTGGGTCTTCATGAAGCTTGGCTCCGACACCGTGTCCGGTGTATTCTCTGATAACTCCAAAGCCGTTTGCCTCGCAATAAGTCTGAACTGCCGACGCTATATCGCCGATTCTGTTGCCTACGATGGCCTGTTCAATGCCTAAATACAGGCTTTTCTCAGTAACCTCGCACAGCCGCTTTGCCTCCTCGGATATTTCACCCGCCGCAAATGTGGCAGCATTGTCGCCGTTATAACCGTCAACCTTAGCGCCGAGGTCGATACTGACTATATCTCCCTCTTTGATGATTCGCTTTTTGCTCGGTATGCCGTGAATGACCTCATCATTTATGGAAATGCATGCAGTGGCAGGAAACCCGTACAAATGCAGGAAGTTGGGCTCGGCGCCCTGCTTCCTTATATAGTCATAGGCGATTTTGTCGATTTCCCAGGTGCTTACACCCGGTTTGACAGCTTCACCTGCCACCTGTAACGCTTCCGCTGAAATAATACAAGCTTTTCTGATAAGCTCTATTTCCCTTGCGGTTCTCAGCGTTATCATGCTAATCCTCCAATGCTTTAAAGGTAAGCGCGGTAGTATCAGCTACCTCCTGCTGACCTTCAACTATTCTGAGAATGCCCTTCTCAGCGTAAAAATCTTTAAGCGGCTCTGTCTGCTCATGATATGTTTTGAGTCTGTCAAGAACCGTTTCCGGCATATCGTCCTTCCTCTGAACCAGCTCGGCTGAGCACACATCGCAGATTCCGTCGGTAACGGGCTTCTTATACTCGGTGTGATAGGTTGCGCCGCATTTCAGGCATACGCGTCTGCCCGAAAGTCTTGCCGCGATTTTCTCATCAGCAACCTCAATATCAATAACCCTGTCAATTCTGACGTTCATTCTGTCGAGTGCTTCCGCCTGAGGAATAGTCCTCGGAAAGCCGTCAAGAATAAAACCGTTTTTACAGTCGTCTTCTTTTAATCTGTCATTTATGATGCCGATAACGACCTCATCGGGTACGAGCTTTCCGGCATCAATATAGGATTTTGCTTTGAGTCCCATCTCCGTTTTGCCGGCAATCGCCTCACGGAGTATGTTTCCGGTTGAGATAGCGGGAATTGAGAGCTTCTCGCAGATTTTCTCTGCCTGAGTTCCTTTTCCTGCTCCGGGAGCACCTAAAAGAATAAGATTCATAAACAATCTCCTTTTATCAGTCAAGGAATCCCTTGTAATGACGCATCATCATCTGGCTCTCGAGCTGCTTTACTGTTTCAAGAGCAACACCGACCAGAATGATTATCGAAGTACCGCCGAGTGAAAGGCTTACCTGATGCTTGAATGCTGCCGTAATCTGCGAGAATAAAATCGGGAAAAGAGCAACAACTGAGAGCAACAGTGCTCCGACAAGCGTAAGTCTTGAAAGTACCTTGGTAATGTACTCCGAGGTGGGCTTACCGGGACGGATACCCGGAATAGCGCCGCTGTTCTTACGGATGTTATTAGCCATTTCAATGGGATTGTACTGAATTGCCGCATAGAAATATGCAAAGAAAATAATGAGTGCAAAGTACATTATTACATATGCCCAGTGAGTCTGCTCAAAGATTGAGAAAAATCCTGTCCAAAACTTACTCTTGGAAACATCAACGAACATATTGATTGTGGGCGGTAATGAAAGAATTGAAGAAGCAAAGATGATGGGAAGAACGCCGCACATATTAACCTTGATAGGCATATGGGTATTCTGACCGCCGTACATTTTGCGTCCGACAACTCTCTTTGCGTACTGAACGGGAATTCTTCTCTCTGCGTTGTCCATCCAAACGATAAAAGCAACCATAAGGATAAGAGAAACGGCAGCTATCGGAATAAGGGCGTAGTAAACGCCGCCTCTGTCCAGATACTGATAGAGCATATAAATTGTTGTGGGCATTCTTGATACGATACCTGCAAAAAGGATAATTGAAATACCGTTGCCGATACCCTTTTCGTTTATCTGCTCGCCGAGCCACATAATGAATGTGGAACCCGCAGTATAGCAAAGTATAATGGTAACTGCCTGGAATACTGCCCAGAAGCCTGTGTACTTAAGTCCGTTTGCATCTGTTACAAGGAAGCCCTGTGAACGGATGTAGAAGAAGTAAGCCGTACTCTGCATAAGTGCCAGGACGACCGAAGCGTAACGGGTAATTGAAGAAATCTTCTTTCTGCCCTCTTCGCCTTCCTTAGCTAACTTCTCAAGAGCGGGAATAGCTACCGTGAGAAGCTGTATGATAATTGATGCGTTGATATACGGTGTGATTGACATCGCGAAAAGCGTACCGTAGTTGAACGCATTACCGGTCATCATACTGAGATATGTCATAAAGTTGTTGGCGTTCTGATCTGAAATGATTCCGTTTGTGCTGATATCAACAAAGGGAACGGGGATTGCCGCACCGATTCTGAATATCAAAATGATAAATGCCGTGTAAATAATCTTTTTACGAAGGTCTGCAACCTTCCATGCATTTATAAGTGTTTTAATCACTTAGATCACCTCAGCCTTTCCGCCGGCTGCCTCGATTTTCTGCTTAGCCGAGTCGGAATAAGCATTAACCTTAACATTAAGCTTTTTGCTGATTTCGCCGTTTCCGAGAATTTTAACACCGTCAAGAGCCTTCTTGATAAGACCTGCCTTGATGAGTGCCTCTGTGTCAACTGTAGCGCCGTCCTCAAAAGCCTTGTCAAGAGCCGAAACATTTACTGCTGCGATTTCCTTAGCAAAAATGTTGTTGAATCCGCGCTTGGGAATTCTTCTCTGCAAGGGCATCTGTCCGCCTTCAAAGCCGACACGCATACCTCTGCCTGCTCTTGCCTTCTGACCCTTGTGGCCCTTACCGGCTGTCTTGCCCTGTCCCGAAGCGGGACCGCGGCCGACACGCTTAACGCTCTTCCTTGAGCCTTCAGCCGATGAAAGTTCGTGCAATTTCATTGTATCCGTACCTCCTTAGCCTTCTGTCACATCAATAAGATGAGCGATTTTCTTGATTTTGCCCTGAGTCTGAGGATTATCGGGCTGAACCGACTTGTCCCCTATCTTTCTAAGACCGAGTGCATGAGCAGTGGCAATCTGGTCTTTCTTTGAACCGATGAGGCTCTTTTTAAGAGTAACTACTTTAGCCATTTGCACACACTCCTTAACCTAAAATCTCTTTTGCTGACTTTCCGCGGATAGCCGCAACCTCGTCAACATTGCGAAGCTTTGAAAGTCCGTCAATAGTAGCTCTGACTACGTTGCAGGGGTTGTTTGAGCGAAGGGCCTTGGAACGGATGTCCTTGATTCCTACTGTCTCAACAACTGCACGTACAGGGCCGCCTGCGATAACTCCGGTACCTTCTGCCGCGGGTTTCATAAGAACAACGCCTGCGCCGAATTTGCCGATAATCTCGTGGGGAATTGTTGTGCCCTTGAGTGAAACCTCGATGAGATTCTTCTTGGCATCCTCAATACCCTTGCGGATAGCGTCCGGAACTTCGCTTGACTTACCGATACCGAAGCCTACGATACCGTTGCCGTTGCCGACAACTACCAATGCGGAGAACTTCATAATACGGCCGCCCTTGACTGTCTTGGAAACACGGTTGATGGAAACAACCTTTTCCTGTAAATCCAATGTTGAAGCATCAATTCTACTTGCCATGTCTGTTCTCCTTTCTTAGAAGTTAAGTCCGCCTTCTCTGGCGCCTTCGGCGAGTTCCTGAACTCTGCCGTGATATACATAACCGCCTCTGTCGAAAACAACATCCTTGATGTTCTTCTCGAGGGCTCTTTCTGCTAATTTTGCACCGACTTTGCGTGCAGCGTCTTTATTTCCGCCGTAATCCTTGAAATCTTTCTCCGTTGAAGAAGCAGAAACAAGTGTAGTACCTGTTGTGTCGTCAATCAACTGAGCATAGATGTTCTGGAGTGAACGGAAAACATCAAGGCGAGGGCACTCAGAAGTGCCTTTAACCTTAGAGCGAACTCTTGCGTGACGCTTAAGTCTTGCTTTATTGCTGTCAGGTCTTTTAACCATTTAACTACACTCCTTAAATTATTTTCCGCCTTTACCGGCTTTACCTTCTTTACGGCGGATATGCTCGTCAACATACTTGATTCCCTTGCCCTTGTAAGGCTCCGGAGGACGCTTCTCGCGTACTTCTGCTGCGAACTGTCCGACCTTCTGCTTGTCGGGTCCTGAGATAATGATTTTATTCGGAGCGGGAACCTCAATAGTGATGCCCTCGATTTCCGACATTGTAACCTGATGCGAGTAACCGATATTCATAACCAGGTCCTTGCCCTGCTTAGCTGCACGGTAACCTACACCGTTAATCTCAAGCTCCTTCTTGTAACCGTCAACAACACCTGTAACCATATTGGAAATAAGTGTGCGGGTTAAGCCGTGAAGTGATTTATTGAAGTTTGACTCATCGGGACGTGAAACCAAAATCTCAGCGCCGTTTAACTCAACCTTCATATTGCTGTGTACTGTTCTGGTAAGAGTACCCTTGGGGCCCTTTACGGTAACAGTACTGCCGTCGATTTTAACATCGACTCCTGCGGGAACAGCGATGGGCTGTCTGCCGATTCTTGACATACTGAAACCTCCTTCTTACCAGATAAACGCAAGAACTTCTCCGCCGACATTGGCTTTGCGAGCGTCCTTGTCTGTCATAACGCCCTTAGGTGTGGAAAGAATTGCAATACCGAGGCCCTTCATAACCTTAGGCATATTTTCGCAATCTGTATAGATACGCAGACCGGGCTTTGAAACTCTGCGTAAACCGGTGATGACTGATGACTTGTTGGCACCGTACTTGAGCTCTATCTCAATGATGCCCTGCTTGCCGTCGTCTTCAACTTTAAAGCTTTTTATATATCCTTCATCAACAAGAATCTGAGCAATTGCCTTCTTCATGTTTGATGCCGGTACCTTCACCGTGTCATGCTTTGCGGAATTCGCATTACGAATTCTTGTAAGCATATCGCCGATGGAATCAGTGATTTGCATACTTTTTCCTCCTTTGCAATTGCTCTTACCAGCTTGCTTTCTTCACGCCGGGAATCTGTCCTGCATGAGCCATCTTTCTGAAGCAGATACGGCAAACGCCGTATTTACGGAGATAAGCATGTGGTCTGCCGCAGATTTTGCATCTGTTGTGCTCTCTTGTTGAATACTTGGCAGGGCGAGCCTGTCTGACTTTCATAGATGTTTTAGCCACTTGTTATCCCTCCTTATCTTGCAAACGGAGCGCCCATAAGTGAAAGGAGCTCTCTTGCTTCTTCGTCAGTCTTTGCTGTTGTTACAAGACAAATATCCATGCCGCGAACTGCGTCAATCTTGTCGTATTCGATTTCAGGGAAAATCAACTGTTCCTTAACGCCCATTGAGTAGTTGCCTCTGCCGTCAAAGGAATTGGGGTTGATGCCTCTGAAGTCACGAACTCTCGGAAGTGCCAGATTAAAAAATCTGTCGAGGAATTCGTACATTCTGTCGCCGCGAAGTGTTACCTTAACACCGATAGTCATGCCGTCGCGGATTTTGAAGTTCGCAATTGACTTCTTTGCCTTGCACTCTACGGGCTTCTGACCCGTGATGATTGAAAGGTCGTTCATAATTGCGCCGACAACCTTTGAGTTGTCCTTAGCTTCGCCGCAGCCGACGTTGATGATTATCTTGTCAAGCTTGGGGATTTCCATAACACTCTTGTAGCTGAACTTCTTCTGAAGTGCAGGTGCAACTTCAGCCTTATAGTATTCTTTAAGTCTTGCTGCCATTTGTTATGTCCCTCCCTTATTCAAACTTAGCGCCGCACTTTTTGCATACACGCTTTTTATCCTTACCGGTACCTTCGTGACCGATTCTTGTAGCCTTGCCGCACTTGGGGCAAATAAGCTGAACCTTATCGGCATAGAGAGCGGCCTCTGCCTTGATAAGTCCGCCGGGCTCACCCATCTGACGGGGTTTAACATGCTTTGTTACCATGTTAACGCCTTCAACGATGACTTTGCCTTCCTTGGGGCTTACCTGCATAACCTTGCCCTGCTTGCCGCGGTTCTTACCGTTGATAACTACAACGGTATCACCGGTTTTTACATGAACTTTGTTATTCATCTCTTACTACCTCCATTAAAGCACTTCCGGAGCAAGCGACAAAATCTTCATGTAATCTTTATCACGAAGTTCTCTTGCTACAGGCCCAAAGATACGGGTGCCTCTGGGAGTCTTATCTTCTTTTATCAGAACTGCTGCGTTCTCGTCGAAACGGATATAAGTACCGTCATCTCTGCGGACGCCTTTATGTGTTCTTACAACGACTGCCTTGACAACATCGCCCTTCTTAACAGTGCCGCCGGGCGCTGCCTTCTTGACTGATGCTACAATTACGTCGCCGATGTTAGCATACCTTCTGCCTGAACCACCGAGTACACGAATGCACATAATTTCTTTCGCACCGGTGTTATCGGCAACTTTGAGGTAACTTTGCTGTTGTACCACAGTACATTCCTCCTTAGAAAATTATTTCGCTTTTTCGATGATTTCTACAACACGCCATCTCTTATCCTTTGAGAGAGGACGGGTTTCCATAACGAGAACCTTGTCGCCTACGCCGCACTCATTGTTCTCATCATGAGCCTTGATTTTAACTGTACGGTTGACAATCTTTTTATAAAGCGGATGCTGAACCTTGTCTTTTATCGAAATAACGACAGTTTTGTCCATCTTATCGCTTGATACGATACCAACCTGAGTCTTTCTGAGATTTCTTTCACTCATTATGATTGTCCTCCCTTTCCTTAGCCTTCAGCGCCGTGTAATTCGATATCACGGATAACTGTTTTAACTCTCGCAATATCCTTCTTAACGGCATTTATGCGCATAGGATTGTCGAGCTGGTTGATGGCCTGCTGGAAGCGTAACTTAAAGAGCTCATCCTTTAACTCCAAGAGTTTAGCATCCAACTCTGAGGGGGAGAGTTTTCTTATTTCATTTGCTTTCATTATGCTTCACCATCCTCTTTCTGCTGATCTGCCTTTGTAACAAACTTGCATTTAATGGGAAGCTTGTTAGCTGCAAGACGCATAGCCTCACGGGCTGTTTCCTCCGGAACGCCTGCAATTTCAAAGAGTACTCTGCCGGGCTTAACTACTGCTACCCAGTACTCGGGTGCGCCCTTACCTTTACCCATTCGGGTTTCAAGGGGCTTCTTTGTAATCGGCTTATCCGGGAAAATTTTTATCCAAACCTGACCGCCGCGCTTGATATATCTTGTCATAGCAACACGGGCTGCCTCGATCTGATTTGATGTAATCCAAGCAGGTTCAAGAGCCACAAGACCGAAGTCACCGTAAGTAACCTTATTACCTCTTGAAGCTGTACCGGTCATACGACCTCTGTGAACTCTGCGGTATTTAACTCTCTTAGGTAAAAGCATTATTTTGTGCCTCCTTCTCTGCGAGGTTTGCGGCTCTCGTGGAGAACTTCGCCCTTATAAAGCCATACCTTAACGCCGATGCGACCGTAGGTTGTCTTTGCCTCAGCAAAGCCGTAGTCGATGTCGGCACGGATGGTCTGAAGCGGGATAGTTCCCTCGTGATAAGTCTCAGAACGTGCGATTTCCGCGCCGCCGAGACGTCCGCTGACCTGAGTTTTGATTCCCTTAGCACCGAGTCTCATTGTTCTGCCGATTGCCTGCTTTGTTGCTCTTCTGAAGGAAATTCTGTTTTCAAGCTGAGCAGCAATATTCTCTGCAACGAGCTGAGCGTCAAGATCGGGCTGCTTAATTTCAATAATGTTGATGAAAACCTCTTTGTTGCCGCCGAGCTTGTTCTGGCAGACAGCCTTGAGCTTTTCGATTTCTGCGCCGCCCTTACCGATAACAAGGCCGGGCTTTGCACAGTGGATGTTTACTCTTACTCTCTTCGCATCTCTTTCGATTTCTACCTTCGGTACACCTGCGTGTGCAAGTGAAGTGAGGAGATACTCACGGAGCTTGGCGTCTGAAATAAGAGTGTCGCCGAAATCGTTCTTGTTGCAATACCAACGCGATTCCCAGTCTTTAATAACACCGATTCTAAGACCGGTAGGATTAATTTTCTGTCCCATTGTATGACCTCCTCCTTAATTATTCTGCTTCTTTAAGCACAAGATAGATGTGCGAAGTCTTTTTGTTTATTCTGAATGCGCGGCCCTGTGCTCTCGGTCTGATTCTCTTGAGAGTGGGACCCTGATTGACACGGCACTCCGAGATAAAGAGTCTCGATGTGTCCATATCCTTGTTTTCTGCATTCGCCATTGCCGATTTCAAAAGCTTTTCAAGCGGTTCACACGCAGCCTTAGGTGTGTACTTGAGAATAGCTAATGCTTCATCGCAAGGCTTATTTCTGATTAAATCAAGTACGATTTTTACCTTTCTGGGTGCAATGCGTACATTAGTAACTTTTGCCGTTGCTTCCATTAGTTAATTACACTCCTTTGCTGATTAGTTACCGTTGTTCGATGTTTTTGAACCAGAGTGACCTCTGAAGGTTCTTGTAGGTGCAAACTCACCGAGCTTATGGCCGACCATATCCTCTGTTACATATACCGGAACATGCTTTCTGCCGTCATGAACTGCAAACGTATGTCCGACAAAATCCGGGAATATAGTTGAACTGCGGCTCCAAGTCTGAAGAACGATCTTTTCGCCGTTCTTATTCATTTCCTGAACCCTTGCAAGCAGCTTAGGTGCTACATAAGGGCCTTTCTTAGTACTTCTGCTCATTATCTACACTCCCTTCTATTATTTACCGTTGCGGCGTTTAACAATCATCTTGTTAGAAGCCTTCTTCTTATCTCTGGTCTTGTAACCGAGAGCAGGTTTGCCCCAAGGTGTGCAGGGACCGGGACGTCCGATAGGAGACTTACCTTCACCGCCGCCGTGGGGGTGGTCGTTCGGGTTCATTACCGAACCGCGGACTGTAGGTCTGATACCGAGATGACGTGTGCGTCCTGCCTTACCGATTTTTACGTTTTCGTGGTCTGTATTGCCTACAGTACCGATTGTTGCCATACAGTCAGCAGAAACATTTCTCAACTCGCCCGAAGGAAGTCTGAGAAGTGCAAGGCCGTTTTCCTTAGCCATAAGCTGTGCCGCATTACCTGCCGCACGGGCTAACTGTCCGCCTCTGCCGGGATAAAGCTCAACGTTGTGAACTATTGTACCTGTCGGTATATCCTTAAGCTGTAAAGCGTTTCCGACTTTGATGTCAGCTGCTGCGCCCGACTCAATCTTATCGCCTACATTAAGACCTACGGGTGCGAGGATGTATCTCTTTTCGCCGTCCTCATATTCTACAAGAGCGATAAATGATGAACGGTTGGGATCGTACTCAAGAGTGAGGACTGTTGCAACGCCCTGCTTATCTCTCTTGAAGTCGATGATACGGTATTTTCTTCTGTTTCCGCCACCGCGGTGACGAACTGTAATTCTTCCGTAGCTGTTGCGTCCTGCGTGTTTGTTAAGAGGAGCTAAAAGACTTCTCTCGGGAGCAACCTTTGAAAGCTCGGAATAATCTGTAACCGATGTATTACGTCTTGAATTCGTAGTCGGTTTATAGACTTTAATAGACATTATTTCACTCTCCTTAATAACGGCTTAGCGGAGCTGTCCGACTCCATACATTACCGTGTTGGGATGAATTACATCATTCCGTCAAAAAATTCGATAGTCTTTGAGTCCTCTGTAAGAGTAACTACTGCCTTTTTCCATGAAGCCGTATAGCCCTCATAGCGGCCGTATCTTCTTAAATGACCTTTGCAATTCATTGTGTTAACCTTTGCGACCTTAACGCCGAAAAGCTTTTCAACTGCTTCCTTGATTTCATGCTTGTTGGCACCCTTAGCAACCTTGAAGGTGTACTTTTTCTCAGCGGTGCCCATCATGCTTTCCTCTGTGATAACGGGACGGAGGATAATATCCTGAACGAATTTCATTATGAAAGTACCTCCTCTATCTTAGCAACCGCATCCTTGGCAATAACAAGTGTATTGCAGTTAAGGATGTCATAAACGTTAAGCGTATTCACAGGAGAAACCTTAACTCCCTCAATATTACGGGCGCTCTTGTAAACAACCTCGTCCTTTTCGGGAACAACTATAAGAGTTTTCTTACCTGCCTTGACAGCTGCAAGTGCGTCTGCCATATCCTTTGTCTTGATTTCGCTCATTGCGAGTGAATCAACGACTATCATCTCATCCTCTGCAACCTTTGAAGAAAGAGCAGACTTCATAGCAAGTCTTCTTACCTTCCTGTTGACATCAAGCTTGTAATCTCTGGGCTTCGGTCCGAGAGCGATACCGCCGTGAGTCCACTGCGGAGCTCTTGTGGAACCCTGTCTTGCTCTGCCGGTACCCTTTTGACGCCACGGCTTTTTGCCGCCGCCCGATACCTCTGAGCGAGTGAGTGTTGACTGTGTGCCCTGACGCTGTGCTGCCAAGTAGCTGAGTACAACGAGATGCATTGACTGTTTGTGGGGCTCGATTGCGAAAATTTCGTCCTTGAGTTCAATGTCGGAAACCTTCTTGCCCTTCATATCCAATACTGCTAATTTAGCCATTATTCAACACTCCTTTCTTACTTATTCTTGACTGAATCTGCCAGAACAACTATACCGCCCTTTGCGCCGGGAACAGCGCCCTTGATGGCGATGAGGTTGTTTTCGGCGTCAACCTTAACAACATCGAGGTTCTGGATGGTAACTCTCTCTGTACCCAAGTGACCGGCAAGCTTCTTGCCCTTGAATACTCTTGAGGGGTCTGAACAAGCGCCCAGTGAACCTGCGTGTCTTGCAACGGGGCCTGTACCGTGTGACTCCTTAAGACGTCCGAAATTCCATCTCTTGATAGAACCTGCCGTACCTTTACCTTTGCTTGTGCCTACAACGTCAATCTTGTCACCGACCTCAAATACGTCTGCTTTAAGAATATCACCGACGTTTACGGCGCTGATGTCCTCAAGTTTGAATTCCTTAAGAACCTTTCTGGGTGCTACATTCGCCTTTGCGAAGTGACCTGCGTCGGGCTTATTGACTCTGGTAACCTTAACATCACCGAAGCCTACCTGAATTGCATCATAGCCGTCGCTTTCAACTGTCTTCTTCTGAACGACTGTGCACGGACCTGCTTCTACGACTGTTACGGGAATAACCTTGCCGTTCTCGTCGAAGAGCTGTGTCATACCGATTTTCTTTCCGATAAGACCTTTTTTCATTTTTTATTTCTCCTTTCGGTTATTGGTTGGCGTTACGCCAACATGACCTGTAGATGCCTTAAAGACAGATTATTTGATTTCTATCTCGACACCTGCGGGAAGCTCAAGACTTGTAAGAGCCTCAACTGTTTTGTTTGAGGGTCTTAAAATGTCTATAAGACGCTTGTGTGTACGCTGCTCAAACTGCTCACGGCTGTCCTTGTACTTGTGGACTGCACGAAGGATAGTAACGATTTCCTTCTCCGTGGGAAGCGGAACGGGACCAGATACCTGAGCGCCTGTGCGCTTTGCAGTCTCAACGATTTTCTCCGCTGCCTTATCTACGACGCTGTGGTCATAGCCCTTGAGTCTGATTCTGATGTTTTTTCCTTTTGCTGCTGCCATTTTTTTGCCTCCTTAATGATTAGGGCAATGCTTTTTGCTGCAACCCAGCCGGGCGTTCCTACACCCTGCATTATAAAAATCCGAAATTCTGTCTTCGGACGCTCAAAAAGCACTCTTGATACTTCATGCCGTTTCTGCGCAGTTGGGGTACGCAAAATCGGGTCTGTATCTCTAATTCGCCCGGTTTTTTAATCGGACATACTCCGTGATAATTCCCTGCATCAAAGTGCAGCCACCTATCACATCTTCGCACATCATAATATTGCCGATAGGGCGCAGTTCCCCTATTCCCGCAATATGCTCGACCATTTTATCACATAATTTTGTAGAAATCAACAATTTTTTGAAAAAATTTTTGTTTGGTTGCATAAACTTTTATTTTGTAGATTTCAACGTATTTCTGACCACAAGATGTTGTGCTTTTGCCGCAAAAATAATGCGCCCTCTTTTTGCGGAAGGCGCATCTATATATAACTATATATAAATAGTATAGCGTTTTTTGTCAAAAATATCTGACTTCTCTGTGCGGAAGTTCCTCTTTTCTGAGTATTGCAAGAGGATAATTATGAATCAGATTCTCTATTTCCTGCTTTGTCAGCTCCTCGGGAAACTCTCCGATTTTTGAAATAATCTTATTGTTGCGGAAGGTTGACGAGTGTGCGTCGGTTGCAATAACGTCAACAAAGCCCCTCCTGATAAGGTCAAGAGAAAAGCTCTGCATCTCTCTGCCGCCGTGTCCCGCAAGTCCCGAAGCGTTTATTTGGAAACGGCAGCCCATATCCCACAGCTCGTTTACTACCGTGGGGTCCTCATAGAAGGACGGGTATCTTTCGGGATGCGCAATAATCGGTATGTATCCTCTTGAAACTACCTCCTCTGCATAGACGAGAGCTTTTTCGTTCTCTATGGGCTGAAGGGTGTATTCGCACAGCAGATACTTACTGCCGTTAATTGTCAGCCGGTCAAGACTGTCGGCGGTAAAAATCTCGCTGCTAAGGAATACCTCGGCGCCGCAGGCTATCACGACATTATAGCCCTGCTCCTTAATAAGACGGTTTACGTCAACCGCCTTTATATTCCTCTCGTCAACGAAATCTTCAATGGCGTCATAGTTTGTAAAATGAGGAGTCGCCACTATAACATTAATGTCGTTGCGCTCGGCAAGTCTTATCATATTCATTGTTTCCTCAATGTCCGGCGAACCGTCATCCATCTGAGGCAGAATATGGCAGTGTAAATCTATCATTTGGTTTTCTCCTGTTCGGGTTTAAGCTTTTCGTTTATTTCTTCTTCAACTTCTTCCTCGATACGGCTGTCGTTGACTTCATCGTTTTTAAAGACACGAATAACGCCCTCGTCGTTAAGCACCTTGACAAGCATAATGCTTATCGGCAGCAGGAAAAGTCCAATGACTCCGAAAAGCTGAGTTCCCAAATACATGGCGATAAGTGTTACAAACGGCGGAAGTCCAAGCTGAGAAGCGACAAGCTTGGGCTCAACCGTCTGTCTGATAACGGTAATGATAACATAAAGCACTATAAGTCCTATTCCCAGACCTATGTTCCCTGTCAGCAGCGACCACAAGCCCCACGGTATAAGTATTGTACCCGTTCCGAGTACGGGAAAAATGTCAACTATTGCGGTTATCAGCGCAATAATGAAAATATATCCGTTGTTATACAGTCCGAAAAGCTTTAAAAGGCTGAGTCCGATAACCATTTCGGTAAAGGTAATGAGTATCAGTATGGCATACGCCTTTATAAGCTTTGAAACAGTTGAAAAAAGAATTCTCTTTGCGGCAATTATTTTGACCGCGTTTTTTTCGCCTGCGAGCTTCAGAACTATGCCCTTGAGCGATGTATAGTCAGAGGTCATAAAGCAGCAGGATACTATGGCTACAAGAATTCCTACGGCTATAATGGGTATCTGCTTCGCTGTGCCCCATACGGCGCCTATCGGCGAGGCAAGCCACGAGAAGTCCACAGCCTGCTTTGTCTGAACGGTAACCTCCGCGCTTTCCTGAGCCGTTCCGAGTATGTTGCTGAGCGTGTCTCCCACATAAGAGGACATACTTGTCCTGATTGCCTCGGGAAGCACGGTCAGTTTTGTATTTATCCAGGTCTGTACCTGACTGATAAACAGCGGTGCGTCCTGCATCTTGTCAAGAAGGTATCTGCCGAAGTCCTTGAATTCATTAAACAGCTTGACAATCAGCGCAATAACTACCGAGCCGACAACAACAAAGCAGAAAACCGCGAGCAGAGCAGAAAAAAATCCTCTGAATCTGTTGTGAGTTTTCTTCATAATTGCATTGACGGGCTTTTGAAGCAGCACGGCAATAAACACCGCGATTATAAAGGGCAGGCACATGCCGAAGGCATACTTGAAAAACAGATAAAAAAGCCCGATAATAAGCGTGGCATAAACAACATCAATTATAAAATTCCGCCGTTTCTGAATAAGGTCCATTTACAGATACTCCTTGTATAACAGTATATTATACATTTTATACTATTTTCTTTAAACTTACAATAAATTATGCAAAGTTTTATAGAATTTTAATATTTTATAAAAAATGTGCTTTATATTTACCTTTTTTTATGGTAAAATGCTATCTGTATAAATATTATTTGAAACAGGATGTGAAATAATGGATATAGCAGTAATGGGCTACGGTACGGTAGGTTCCGGCGTTGTCGAGGTTTTCACAAAAAACCACGACAGCATCGTCAGCAAGAGCTCGCAGGCAGACCTTCAGCTTAAATATATTCTCGACCTGCGCGATTTTCCGAACGACCCCAACAGCGATAAATTCATAAAAGATTTCAATATCATTCTCAACGATAAGGATGTCAGAATAGTTGTCGAAACAATGGGAGGACTTCATCCTGCCTACGAATATGTTTCGGCTCTCCTTGAGTCGGGAAGAAGCGTTGTTACCTCCAATAAGGAGCTTATCGCATCAAAGGGATACGACCTGCTCAAAATCGCCGAGGACAATAACGTCAATTTCCTGTTTGAGGCATCCGTCGGCGGCGGCGTTCCGATAATAAGACCTATTACCCAGTGCCTTGCCGCAAACGAAATCAGAGAAATTGCGGGCATCCTTAACGGAACAACTAACTTTATTCTTACTATGATGATAGAGGAGCATATGAGCTTTGAGGACGCACTCAAGCTTGCTCAGGATAACGGTTACGCTGAAAAGGACCCGACGGCGGATATTGAGGGACACGACGCGTGCCGTAAAATCTGCATACTCGCTTCCCTTTGCTTCGGCAAGCACATTTATCCCGACGAGGTTTATACAGAAGGAATCACAAAGATTACCCTTGAGGATGTCGCCTATGCAGCAAACTACAATTCGGTTATAAAGCTTCTCGGTATTGCCAAGAAAATGCCCGGCGGCAAAATTGCCGCAATAGTCTGCCCCTGCATTATAAAGAAACGCAGTCAGCTTGCAAATGTCAATGATGTTTTCAACGCAATTCTCGTCAAGGGCGACGCCACGGGCGACGTTGTTTTCTACGGCAAAGGTGCGGGCAAACTGCCTACTGCAAGCGCGGTTGTTGCCGACGTAATTGACTGTGCAAAGCACATTAACCGTAAAAAGATTTTCGGCTGGGGACCGAGTGCGGAAAACTATGTTGAGGACCACGGTCTTATCAGCTGCGCTATGTATATCAGAGCCACTTCAAAAGATAAAAAGACCGCTCTTGAGGAGGCAGGCAATATTTTCGGTAAGCTTACCGTTCTTGAGAGAAGCGGTGCTCCCGAAGACGAATTCGCCTTTATTACCGGCGTTGATTCGGAAAATGCGTTCAGAGAAAAGCTCAGCTCCGTTAAAAACTTCACTCCCTGCTCAGTTATCAGGGTTACCGATTTATAATTCTCACAGTTCGGAGGCAAAAAAATGGGACTCATAGTTCAGAAATTCGGCGGCAGTTCGGTTGCCAATGCCGAAAGAGTTATGAACGTCGCTCAGATTGTAACCGAAACCTACCGTCAGGGTAACGACGTAATAGTTGTGGTTTCGGCTCAGGGCGACACAACAGACGACCTTATAGATAAGGCTCACGAAATAAACGAAAAGCCGTCATTAAGAGAGATGGATATGCTTCTTACCTCGGGCGAGCAGATTTCAGTAGCGCTTCTTTCAATGGCTATTGAGAAGCTCGGTTGTCCCGCGGTTTCGCTGCTCGGCTGGCAGGCGGGCTTCAATACCACCTCCGCTTACGGAACGGCAAGGATAAAGTCAATAAAATCCGACCGTATCAAGGCCGAATTGGACAGACACAATATAGTTGTTGTTGCGGGTTTTCAGGGAATCAACAAATATGACGACCTGACCACGCTCGGCAGAGGCGGCAGCGATACAAGCGCCGTAGCCATAGCGGCAGCGCTTCACGCAGACCGCTGTCAGATTTTCACCGACGTCGAGGGTGTTTTTACCGCAGACCCGAGAAAGGTTGAAAACGCACAGAAGCTTCAGGAAATAACCTATGACGAAATGCTTGAGCTGGCAACGCTCGGCGCTCAGGTGCTTAACAACCGTTCGGTTGAAATGGCTAAGAAATACAATGTTGAAATAGAAGTGCTCTCCTCGCTCAAAAGAGTTCCGGGCACTATCGTCAAGGAGGTCGTAAAGATGGAAAAAATGCTCGTAAGAGGCGTTACAAAGGATACGGATGTCGCAAGAATTTCGGTAACCAATATTCCGAATATTCCCGGCATTGCTTTCAAGCTTTTCTCAAAGCTTGCCCAGAAAAAAATAAATGTTGATATTATCCTCCAGTCGGTAGGCAGAGACGGCACTAAGGATATTACCTTTACGGTTTCCAAGGACAACGCGCAGAGCGCCGTTGACGCATTGCAGGACTTCCTTGATATTGATAAAAGTAATATCACCTGCGACACGAATATCGCCAAGATTTCTGTTGTCGGCGCAGGTATGGAATCGCATCCCGGCACAGCGTCAAAGATGTTTGAAGCGCTTTTTGAGAGCAACATAAATATTGAAATGATTTCCACAAGCGAAATCAAAATCTCCGTTCTCATCAACGCAGAGGAAGCCGACAGAGCCGTTTCGGCAGTTCACAGAGCATTCTTCCCCGTTTCATAAAAAACGATATAAAAAAGCCGCTTAGCGTTGCTAAGCGGTTTTCTTTTATTTAATTACTTACCTACGGTGTATTTTGAACTCCACGACGCAACAATTTTTTCAAATTCCTCGCCCTTGAGCGCGGTAAGACACTGCGTTCTATACTGTTCAAAGAGGTTGTTTTCGTCGGAGCTTATAGAGAATTTCTGAACCGTAAAGACATATTCTCCTATCGTAAAGCTCAGCGCGGTTCCGTCGCCCATTTCCTTGACTACATCAAAGAAGCCCTTTGGATAGTCGCCGCTGTCCGCGTCAATAACCTTTATATTTTCGGTCATTACGGCAGAATCGGTATATGTGCTGACCGAGTCTATCGAGCCCTCGCCTGAGTTTATATCGTCAGCCATTTTTTTAAAGATGTCAATGACCTCCTGCTTTTCGCTATCGGACATAGACACCGTATTGCCCTCGGCGTCAACCGTTGTAAGAAAGCCCGTAACTACTCTGAAGGCGATAAAATTCGCATTGAAGTACTCCTTGAGCTGCTCGTCGGTAACGGGCTTCTCCCCGTCTGAGCCGTAATAGTTTACCATAAGCGCTTTTCTGCAAACCCTGTTTAACTCGATTTTATAAAGGTCCTGCTTTGAAACCTTTGCTTTTCCGTAGTAGTCCGAGAAAAGATGCCACTGATTTTCAACAGTGTTTTTTAGCTCCGCCTTTTCTCCTGCGTCAAGGGTAAGCCCTCTGTTATTGAATTCCGAGTTAACCGCAACATACTCCGACAGCAGACTGTCGGCAGATTTATTCTCCGACTCTGCGGTGTTTTTAAAGTAATTATATACGCCCTTGCTTACGCTGACTCCGTTTACCTTAACGGGCGCATAGCCTGCACACGAGCACAGCAAAACGGCGAGAGCCAGAACAAGCGCTGTAACCGATATTCTCTTTTTCACCGTTTCCTCCCGTTATTTCCGTTCTTTGTTTCTGTATTCCCTGAGCAATTTTTCCTTGAGAAGCTCGTCCTCCTCAAGTCTGCGCATTTTTTCTTTATAGATCTCTTTATGTGTGCCTATGATTCCGTTGCGGTAAAAAGCAACCGCAAACAGTCCGACAAGTCCGCCCGCAGCCGACATAATCATATCGACCATGGTATCGGTAATTCCCTCGTCTGACATAGGCATAGAATTCTGAAGCAGAAGTCCGTAAACCCTGTCCATAGTGAATTCGTACATTTCCCAGCCGACCGTGATAAAGCACGCCGCAAAAATCGCAAACATTCCCGCAACAGCAGGAGACAGCCTTCTTTTAGGTCCCTGCACGATAACCGCAAGGTCATAGGCTATCCACGAAGCGATAAAGCCCGCAAAGAAGTGCGTGATTAAATCGAAGTGGTGGAAGTCAGTTCTGTTGTTAAGCGTGGAGCCGACCGCAACGCCGATAAAGATTAACAGATTAAGCATAGTCTGCGTTGTATAGTCAACTCTCGTTATGAAAGTCGAGCCGCCGGAAATCTGAAAGAAGTCCCAGAGATGCGTAAAGATTACCGCGAATATTGCCTCAAGGAATTCGACTGTCGAACCGTGAAGCAGTCCGTATATTCCCCAGCCGAGTATAACAACTCTCATAACCGTCCAGAAAACAAGCTGGGACTTCGGGATAAATCCGGGCTCAAACCTGTGCTCCGTCATTTAAAAAACCCTTTACTTAAATTTTGCTATCATACCGACAGTATTGGTGCCGTCGCTCTGCGCGCTTGTGCCGACAAGGTCGCCGTTTGCCGAGAGTGAGGAACCGCAGGCAACAAATTCGCCGCTTGACAGAACGCAGATGCTGTTGAATTCATCATCCGCCGTTCCGCCGTAGCCCTGAACGGACGTCATAATACCCGACGAATTGAAGGTTACAATAATACCGTCCTTGCCGCCCTTATTGCCGACCGTTCTCATATCTCTGGTGCTTGATGCCGAACAGCCTGCCGCGACATAACTGCCGTCGCTCAACTGCTTTATGGACAGGAAGTTATCAAACTTCGGTCCCCTGAAAGCGTTCTGCCATCCTATGTCTCCGGATGATGAGAATTTAACGAGTATGGCGTCATATTCGCCCTGATTCCCGAGCTGAGCAAGGTCGCCGTCATTTGAACTTGAACGTCCTGCGATAACGCAGCCGTCATTAACTGCGGTAATGCCGTGGAAGTTTTCTATCTGACTTCCTCCGTAGCCCTTAACCCACGCTACGCTGCCGTCGGAATTAAACTTTGCCACGCCCGCATCGGCTCTGCCGTGTCCCGCAAACGCCGTGTTGGATGTGAACGGTCCTACTGCATAGATACTGCCGTCAGAGGCAACGGATACTCCGTTAAAGGAGTCGCCCGAGCCGCCTGCTTTCTGAGCAAATATCTGATTTCCCGATGCGTCGAATTTAACAACAAGAGCTGCCGACTGTCCCGAACCGAGTCCGAGGGACGAGGCGCTGCCGTCGCTTGATGCGCAGAGACCTGCCGCAACAATTCCTCCGTCGGGAGCAAAGCATACGGAGGTAAAGCCGTCCGTCATAGAGCCGCCGAAATTCTTTACCCACTGAACATCTCCCGAGGAATTAAGCTTAAACAGAACAGCGTCATAGTCGCCGTAATTCTGGAAGCCCAGACTTCCCGACTTAGTATAACCCGCAAGCGCGATATTTCCCTCGGAGTCGGTTGCAATTCCGTCAATAATCATTGAGTTTCCGCCGCCTACGACCTTCTGCCATTTGAGCCTGCCCGTGTTGTCATATTTTGTAAGCACAATATAAGGAACGGAAAAATCCTTCTTTGCAATTCCCTGAAGCGTGCCGTCTGTCGAGTTTGTCTGGAATACTGCGACACAGCCTCCGTCGGGAGTAGCCGCCACGCCCTTATAAGAGTCGTTTGCGCTGCCGCCGAAGGTGGTTCCCCAGTTAGCGGAGTTGCCGCCCTGGTCCGCGTGTCCCGTAGTGTATTCTATAATATTTGTAACCGGCTGTCCGTTGCCGTCAAATAGCGTACTGCCGAGGGGGTCTGTGAAATACTGAACGGAAGAAAACTTCTCAACCTGCGGAGGAACGGTTATGAGCTGGCTTTTGATTTCTCCGTTTTTATCCGTAACAAATCTGCCCTCGGAATCGGTTACGGGAACCTTTACATTCTGAGAGTGATAGATGACCGATGTCTTAACCTTGCCGTTTTCGTCATATACCTTTTCGCCGTTTTCGTTGGTAATCTCAACAATTTCGGTTTCAAGCACAACGGTAATTGCCTCGCCGCTTTCGTCGGTTACAGGTACGCCGTTCTTGTCCGTAACGACAACAACCTCGTCGCTTGAACCCGGTCTTTTGCACGACGCAAGCACAAGTATAACCGTAAGCAGCAGTGCAACTGCGGCAATAATAATTTTTCTGCTTTGTTTCACAATAACAACCTCCGCAACGTTTATTATGAAAAATATACATATTCAATGGTATTCTATCATAAAAACATTTTAATTTCAATGAATTTTTCTTTAATTGTTTTAATAATTCTTCTGTTAAAAAACTGCTTTATGTGTTACAATTATCCTATGATAAAAACGGAAGGCGGTGCAGTATGGATATAGATATTTCTCTTGTAAAAGAGCTTGAATCGCTCGGCAGAATATGTCTTGACGGCGACGGAGAAGCCGCCGCTCTCAGAGACCTCGGAGAGATTCTCGATAAAATGACGGTTCTCGAAAAGCTTGACAGCGACGGAAATGACGGGCTGTGTGCGGACGGGCTCTGTAATGTTTTAAGAGCCGACTGCACCGAAAAAAGCAGTATAGTCTTTGATAAGGAATACAGCGTAACGGGTATGTTCAAAGGAGAACGGGATGAGTAGTTTGCCGCTTATGAGCGCTTATGAGCTCTCCCGTCTGATAAAAAACGGAGAGCTTTCCGTAAGAGAAGTATGTGAAAACTACATAGACAGAGCAAGACGGCTTGACGGGAGTCTGCACGCCTTTAATACTTTATGCCCCGAAACGGCTCTTGCCGACGCAGACAGAATTCAGAAGCAGATTTCGGACGCAGAGCTTGACTCTCCGCTTGCCGGAGTACCCGTTTCGGTAAAGGATAATCTTTGCACGAGCGGTGTTTTAACCACCTGCTCATCAAAAATGCTTGCAGATTATATTCCTCCCTATGACGCTTTTGCGGTTAAAAAGCTCCGTGAGAACGGTATGCCGATACTCGGCAAAACGAATATGGACGAATTCGCCATGGGCAGCACAACCGAAACCTCATGCACGGGCGCGGTAAAAAATCCGTGGAATACTGCTAAAACCGCGGGCGGAAGTTCGGGCGGCTCGGCTGCCTGCGTTGCGGCCATGCTCTCCCCCGTTTCTCTGGGCACGGATACGGGCGGTTCAATAAGACAACCCTCGTCTTTTTGCGGAGTAACGGGGCTCAAACCCACCTATGGGGCAGTATCCCGTTACGGTCTTATTGCCTTTGCTTCGTCGCTTGACACGGTTGGAACCATCGGACGGGATGCCGTTGACTGCGCCGCGCTTTTCAGCATTATCTGCGGTCACGACAAAAAAGACTGCACCTCTGCAAAGAATTTCAGATTTGATTTCAATAAAGCCGTAAGCAAAAAGACCGAAAAAAAGAGAATAGGAATTCCCGAAGAATACCTTACGGGCAATATCAGCCCCGAGATTAAAAGCGCCGTGTTGAACGCCGCAAAGATTTTAAGCGAAAACGGTATGGAGGTCGATACCTTTTCCTTCCCCGTTTCCGACTATGCCGTAAGCGCTTATTATATTATTTCCTCGGCAGAGGCAAGTTCAAATCTTGCGAGATATGACGGAATAAGATACGGCTTCCATGCCGACAGCGACAGTATTGACAGTCTTTATATCAGAACGCGCAGCGAAGGCTTCGGTGCAGAGGCAAAGCGCAGAATTCTGCTCGGAAACTTTGTGCTGTCAAAGGGTTATTACGACGCTTACTATAAGAAGGCTGTCCGTGCAAAGCAAATAATTGCCGATAAGCTGGAAGAAGTTTTCAGCCGTTTTGACGTAATTCTTGCCCCCGTTTATCCGAGAACGGCTCCCGACTTAGGAGAGAATCTGAGTCCTGCCGAGCTTTATACTGCCGACGTCTACACCGTTACCGCAAATCTTGCGGGACTTCCCGCGCTTGCGCTTCCCTGCGGTTTTGACGGCGAGGGTATACCGCTCGGCGTGCAGTTAATCGGCAGACGCTTTTCCGAAGCCGGACTTTTCAATCTCGGCAGAGGCTTTCAGCTGATTACAGATTATCATAAAAGGATACCGGAAGGAGGCCGCCCGTGAACTATCAAACAGTAATAGGTCTTGAAATTCATGCAGAGCTTCTGACCGCGTCAAAAATATTCTGCAGCTGCTCAACGGCATTCGGCTCAAAGCCAAACACTCAGATATGCGAGGTCTGCATAGGACTGCCCGGCGCTCTTCCCGTACTCAACGAAAAGGCTGTCAGACTTGCCGTTACGGCAGGTCTTGCGCTCGGCTGTGAAATAACCGAAAACTGCCGTTTTGACAGAAAAAATTATTTCTATCCCGATTTGCCGAAGGGTTATCAGATATCTCAGTTATATCTGCCCATCTGCAAAAACGGACACATTGAAATTGACACCGACGCAGGCAAAAAGGAAATCAGAATACGCGAAATACATATGGAGGAGGACGCAGGCAAGCTTATTCACGGCAAAGACGGCGAAACGCATATTGATTATAACCGTTGCGGAGTTCCCCTTATTGAGATTGTTACCGAACCCGACTTCAGCTCCGCAGAAGAAGCTGTCGCCTTCCTTACCGAGCTAAAAAAAATCTTGCTCTTTACAGGCGTTTCAGACTGCAAAATGGAGGAAGGCTCGCTTCGTGCCGACGTTAATCTGTCGGTAAAACCCGAAAACTCCGAGGCGCTCGGCACAAGAACCGAAATGAAGAATTTAAGTTCTTTCCGAGCCGTTCAGAAAGCAATAATATACGAAAGTGAAAGACAGATAAAAGAACTTGAACACGGTAACAGTATAATTCAGCAGACAAGACGCTGGGACGAGGACAGAAACGTAAGCCTTCCGATGAGGACAAAGGAGGAGGCAAACGATTACAAATATTTCCCCGAGCCCGATATTCCGCCGCTTGTGTTGTCAAAGGAATACATTGAGGAAATCAGAAAGAATATACCCGAGCTTCCCTCTCAAAAAAAGGAGAGGTTTATCGCCGAATACGGTATTACGGAATATGAGGCGCTCGTTATTACGGACAGTCCCGCCATGAGTGAATTCTATGAAAAAACCGCCGCACTTTCCGACCCCTCGCAAACGGCAAAATGGATTATCGGCGAGGTATCGGGAATGTTTGCCGAGCGGGGACTTTCGCCCGAAGACAGCCGCCTTATTCCCTCCGATTTAGCCGAAATAATCAATATGGTTACGCTCGGAAAAATCAGCAGAAGCACAGGCAGGGACGTGCTTGCAAAGGTGCTTGACGATAAAGTTAAACCCTCCGAATATGTAGAGGAAAACGGTCTTTTGCTTATAGACAGCGCTGACGAACTGCTGCCTTTGATAAAGGACGTTATCGGCAAAAACGAAAAGGCGGTGCTTCAGTATAAAAACGGTAAAGAAAACGCCCTTCATTACCTGCTCGGGCAGATAATGAAGGCGACAAAGGGCAGGGCAAAAATAAACGAAGTTCGTGATGTTTTAAAGGAACTTCTTAAATAAGAACAAAAAAGAAGGTCGGAGCAATAACGCTCCGACCTTTTCCGAAAGGGAGACAAACACCTTACGGTTAAGAATATTTCAGGTTTATGCTATTTCGGTTGACGTGCTGTTTGCCTGAGGCACGAAACCGATATACGATTTACCCGTATTGAGGACGAGTTCGTTTCCGTCAGCGCCGAAGAGCTGAAGCTTGTCATGAGTAGCGCCCTTCTTCCAGGTAATTTCCTCGTATCCGCCGTTGGAGACATAAATTCCGCTGCCGCTGTTCAGATTCCACTCAACGAGCTTTGCGTCCCCGTTAAAGGAACCGACGTTACAGTAAATGATGATTACGTTATTAACCGCCATCTGCTTGCCTTCGGAGTCCTTCATGGGATTCGTATTCATATAGTTGTAGTAAAGTCCGTCGTTTGCGTCATACTCAAAGGTATGCTTGTAGCTTGAGGAGAATACAACTTTTATGCTCTGGCACTGATTTGCAAGGGTACGCTTTTCCTTGGCGAAAGTAAAGGGCTTTGCATATTCGCTGTTTACATCCGTACGGAATCCCTTTGCGGCTATGGCGTTGGTTATCCATTCGCCCGTGGTATATGCCGTATGCTCGGTCGCAACGCCTCTTGACTTGTCGCGCTTGAAGTAGCTGTTCTCGCCCTTTGAACCGTCAATATGGTCAATGGAAGAATCTCTTGAGAAAAGATTGTATGCCGCATAACTGCCGCCGAAATGAACATAAATTGCGTCAAATGCCTGAGCGACCTCAACGTAATTATGCCTTGCGCTTCTCGTAGGTCCTACCTTGGGAGCGGATGCAATATCGGCGTACATAAAGAGCATTCTTGTAATGCCGCCCTCTGCAAGTCCCTCGACAACGATGTCGGGCGAGCAAAGTCCCCACTGCGGACGCGCGTCGGGATGATTCTCGACAACTACTGCGACAGGTCTTTTGCCCTGAGCGCTTGCGGAAAGTCCCGTAAGTCCGGTAAGCGGATTAAGGTCTGCGGGTACCGCCTCGGTTGTGGTTTCCGGTTCCTCGGTAGTGGTCTCCAGCGGCTCGATGGGCTCTTTGCCGCCGCAGCCTGCGAATACCGTGATAAGAAGAACGAAAGTAAGTACAGCTGAAATCAGCTTAATAATTTTTGATTTTTCCATTTTTAAAAACTTCCTTAAATATGATTTATTCTATTTTATCATATATAAGATTTTTTTCAAGGCATTTTGTCAAAAAAACAAAAAATATGGGAGTTATTACAAGAATAACTCCCATATATTGTGGAATATTTTATTCTTCCTCAGCAGCCTTTTCAGCAATAACCTTGTCGGCTACGGTCTGAGGAGCCTGCTCGTAACGGGCAAACTCAAGAGAATATGAGCCTCTGCCTGCGGTTATCGAACGAAGTACCGTCGAGAAGTCACCCATCTCAGCCATCGGAACCTCTGCTACAAGCTCCTGACCCTCGTCAACGGGGTTGGTGCCGAGAACTCTGCCGCGGCGCTTTGTAACGTCGCCCATAATGTCGCCGAGGTTGTCGTTGGGAAGTTTTACGGTAAGAGTTCCTACGGGTTCAAGAATTGCAACGTTTGCGTTAGGCATCGCTGCCTTGAAAGCAAGTGAAGCGGCTGTCTTGAACGCCATTTCGGAGGAGTCAACGGGATGATAAGAACCGTCGTAAAGAGTTGCCTTGAGTCCTACCATTGGATATCCTGCCGCAAAGCCCTTGGCTACACATTCCTGCAAGCCCTTTTCAACTGCGGGGAAGTAGTTCTTGGGAACTGCGCCGCCGACAACAGCCGTCTCAAAGACAAGTTCGTCGCTCTCGCAGGGTTCAAACTTAATCCATACGTCGCCGAACTGGCCGTGTCCGCCGGACTGTTTCTTATGCTTACCCTGAGCCTCGACTGCTTTTCTGATTGTTTCTCTGTAAGCAACTCTCGGAACCTCAAGAGTAACGTCAACGCCGAATTTGTTTTTGAGCTTTGAAATAATAACGTCAAGATGCTGCTCGCCGAGTCCGGAGAGAACCTGCTGTCTTGTTTCCTTGTTAAGCGCAAAGGTAATAGTCGGGTCCTCCTCCATAAGTCTCTGGAGACCCTGAGCAACCTTTTCTTCCTCGCCCTTCTTGTTAGCGAATACTGCCATTGACAGGCAGGGCTTCGGGAAGTCAACGCCTGCAAGCTCAACCTTATTTTTGGGGTCGCAGAGTGTGTCGCCGGTCTTAACGCCGCCGAGCTTTGTAACTACGCCGATATCGCCTGCGGTAATCTCCTTGGCGTCCTCCTGCTTTGCACCCTTGACGGTAACGATTTTACCCATTTTTTCGGTTTCGCCCGTGCGGAAGTTATATGCCGAGGTGTCGCCCGTAATCTTACCGGAAACAACTTTAAAGAAGGACATCTTGCCGACAAACGGGTCGGCGATTGTCTTAAAGCAGATAGCTGCAAGCGGACCGTTTTCATCACAGGCGAGTTTAACTTCGTCGCCGTTTTCGTTCTTGGCGGTTTCGCCTGCATTTTCCTTGGCGTTGGGAGTAATCCACGCAATAGCGTTAAGGAGCTGGTCAACACCTATCATTGTAAGTCCTGCAACTGCAAATACGGGATAAATTACACCTGCGGCTACGCCGGCGCAAAGTCCCTTGACGATTTCATCGTGAGTGAATTCCTCGCCCTCAAAGAACTTTTCCATAAGAGCGTCATCTGCAGAGGCAACGGCCTCTTTGAACTCGTCTCTCATAGCGCCTATCTGAGCGTCTGCGGGAACGTCAACCTTCTTGCCCTTACCGTCGGTGCCGTACTCATAGGCTTCGCCGGTAATGAAGTTTACAAGGCACTTGACGTTGTTGCCCTGCATATAGGGAACGATTGCGGGACAGAGACTTGAGCCGTACTCTCCTTTAAGAGCCTCGTACGTCTTATAGAAGCTTCTCTGCTCGGAATCGATTTTGGTAATTGCGAACATCTTGGCAATGCCCTTTTTGTCAGCCGCTTTGTAGGCCTTCTGAGTACCTACGTCAACGCCCGAACCTGCCGATGCAACGATAAGAACGGCCTCGGCAGCCCTGATTGCCTCGGAAACGCCGCCCTCAAAGTCAAAAAGACCGGGAGCGTCAAGCAAATTGATTTTTTTGTTGTCCCACTCAAAAGCAGCCATAGCCGATGAAACGGAAGTCTTGCGGCGCTTTTCCTCTGCGTCAAAGTCGAGAGCGGTATTGCCGTCTGCAACCTTACCGAGTCTGTCGGTTGCTCCCGCAATAAAGAGCATAGCTTCGCAAAGGCTTGTTTTACCCTTTCCGCCGTGTCCTGCTACGGCAATATTGCGAATGTTGTCTGACGTGTAACTTTTCATATAGATTTCTCCCTGTTAATTACTTTACTGTATATACGAAAATATACAATTTTCAATGCAGTACACGGAAATTGTATCACATTTGCATAATTATTTCAATAAAAATATATTTGATTAAATATACAAAATAAAAGGTAATTTTTCTATATTATAACGAAAAATCGGGCAGTCGCATAAGACTGCCCGAAAAAATTCCGTATATTTATTCTCCGAGGAAACCGAAAACCTCCTTGAGCGTGTCAAGAGGACGCTGGCTTTCGGTCATTTTAACGGCGACATATTTTTTGCCGTAATCGCACACCGTAACGCGTCTGCTCAGCTGAGCGGACAGTCCGAGTACGGCGGTTGCGGGAATCTCGTTAAAGTACAGAATTATGCTCTGTCCCTTCTGTCCGATTTCGTATATTCCCAATCTGTCGGCGCTGTTGCGGAGCATTGAAACGTCTATAAGCCCAAGCACGGAATCGGGTATCTCCCCGTATCTGTCGCGAAGCTCATCCTTAACGTCAACCGCATCCTCAAAGGTGTAAATATCGGCAATTCTTCTATAAATTTCAAGCCGTTGCGGAACGCTCCCGATATAGCCGTCGGGTATATGAGCGTCTATCTGAAGGTCGATAAGACATTCCTTTTTCTTTACCGGCGCTTCTTCTCCCTTTTCCTCGCTTACCGCCTCGCCGAGCATTTCCAGATACATATCGTAACCGACGGCCTCAAGGTGCCCGTGCTGTTCTGCGCCGAGTATGCTGCCCGCACCCCTTATTTCAAGGTCGCGCATGGCAATTTTAAAGCCCGAACCGAATTCGGTAAACTCCCTTATCGCCTCAAGGCGCTTATATGCGGTTTCGGAAAGCACCTTGTTTCTGTTAAAGGTAAAATATGCGGACGCCCGTCTTGCGCTTCTGCCGACGCGCCCCCTTATCTGATGAAGCTGGGCGAGTCCGAGCCTGTCGGCATTCTCAATAATCAGGGTGTTGCAGTTCGGCACATCAACGCCCGTTTCGATAATCGTGGTGCAGACAAAGATGTCTATTTCTCCCTCAAGAAGTTCTCTCCAGCGCTCGCTGAGTTCCTCCTCGGGCATTCTGCCGTGAGCGTATTTTACCCTCGCATCTGGCAGATAAGACTGAATCTCCGCCGCCTTTGAAGCTATATCCTCAATATTGTTGTATAGATAATAAACCTGTCCTCCGCGCCGCAGTTCTCTCTCCATTGCCTCGCTGAGCATTGACATATCCTGCTCCGTAACATAGGTCTGTACGGGATGTCTGTCCTGAGGCGCCTCCTCAATTACGGACATATCGCGTATGCCCGTCATAGCCATATTAAGAGTTCTCGGTATGGGAGTTGCCGACAGAGTAAGCACATCCACATAAGGGAATTTCTCTTTCAGCTTTTCCTTCTGCGCAACGCCGAAGCGCTGTTCCTCGTCAACTATGAGCAGACCGAGGTCTTTGAATTCCACGTCCTTTGAAATGAGCTTGTGAGTGCCCACAATTATATCTACCGAGCCGCGCGCAAGCTTCTGCTTGATTTTTTTCTGCTCGGACGCCGTTCTGAAGCGCGAGAGCATTTCTACCTCTACGGGGAAGCCCTCAAAGCGCGACTGAATTGTCTTGAAGTGCTGAAGCGCAAGTATCGTGGTCGGCACGAGAATCGCGCATTGTTTCCCGTCCGCAATACACTTGAAAGCGGCTCTGAGCGCAACCTCCGTCTTGCCGAATCCGACATCTCCGCAGAGAAGTCTGTCCATAGGATACGGCTTCTGCATATCGTTTTTGATTTCGTCTGCGGCTCTTAACTGGTCGGATGTTTCGTCATAGGGGAATCTGCGTTCAAAATCGGACTGCATATCTATATCTTCCGAAAAAGCAAATCCCTTCATCTGTCTGCGCTGTGAATAAAGCGCAAGCAGTCTGTCCGCCATTTCCTTTACCGCTGCGCTGACCTTCTTTTTGGTCTTTTCCCAGTCGCCCGACCCGAGACGGTTAATCTTGACTCTCTTGGAATTCTCGTCGTGCGGCCCTATATATTTTGAAACAAGGTCAAGCTGTGTTACGGGAAGGTAAAGCACGTCGCTCTTTGCATACTGAATTTTTATGTAGTCCTTGACTATTCTGTCCTTTTCGATTTTGACTATACCTTCAAAAATTCCTATGCCGTAAGTTCTGTGAACGATGTAGTCGCCCTTGTTTAATTCGTCAAGGGAGTGCAGACTTCTGCCCGCTTTGAACTTTGCCGCTTTCTTTTTGCCCCCCGCGCTTACCTGCCGTGAGTAAGTGAAAAAATAAATCTTCTCGTTGGGATAGGAAAAACCTGCCGACAGCGTACCGCTGAAAACGCATACCCTGCCTTCAGGCAGTTCCTTCGGTTCCGAAGGCAGATAAACCGCGGGAATATCAAGACTCTCCAAATCCTCGGCAAGAGTGCGCGCAGATTTCGGAGTTCCGGCAAAGACCGCTGTAACAGAATTTTTATTAAGAACGGGTTTGATATCCTCTGCAAGAACGTCCAGACTGCCGTTCCACAACGGAAGCTGAGAGGCGGTAAAGGAAATAAGTTCCTTTACGGGAACGTCAAAACTGCCTCTCGCAAAATTATCCATATAAATTACGCCTGTCTTTTCATAGCAGCGCGTGAGCTCTGCAAATGATAGATAATATTTATCTAAACCCTTGCAGAGTATTCCGTCCCCGAGCAACGATTTAATTTCTTCGTTGTTGAATTTATTGTAATTCTGTACCTTTTCTTTTACGCTTCCGCTTTCAAGGACAAAACATAGACAATTTTTATCTATATAGTCGAATACCGTGCTTTCCTGCCCGTAGGCAAGCGGCAGATATTTGTCCTCGCTGATGAGTTTAACTCCGCTTCTGAGTCTTTCGAGGTCGGAGTTCAGATTTTCCCTGACCTTGACGGAGCCTTTGCCCCTGACGGTTTTGATAAACGCTTCTATGCGGTTTATCATATCCTCATCGCTCTCAAAGACTATCTCCGCCGACGGCATAACCGAAACGCTTTCTACGCTGTCGCTGCGCCTCTGGCTCTCTATGTCAAAATGCGACATACTTTCAACCGTATCTCCCCAGAATTCAATTCTTACGGGCTGAGCGTCGTCGGGAGAAAACAGGTCAACTATTCCTCCCCTTACCGAAAACTGACCGACGCCCTCGACCATATCGCAACGGGTATAACCGCAGGAAACGAGCTTTGAAACAAGCCCGTCAAGCGAATAATCGGAGCCCTTCTTTACGGTAAGGGAATACTTCCTGAGCTGTTCGGGAGGTATTGTTCTCTGAACGGCGGCATTTGCCGAGCAGACGGCGACATCAAGACTTCCGTCAAGAAGTCCTGCAAGCACCTTGATTCTTTTCTGCTCATATTCGTGAGAGCGAGTTTCGGCGGCGCTGAAATTAAAATCTCTTTCGGGATAAACCGCCGCATTGAGCGAAAAGGTTTTCAAATCCTCGCAGAGCTTCACGGCGGAGTGCTCGTCGGGCATAACAACAACGCCTCTGCAGTTTTTATCCCTGCAGAGGGCACTGATAATATGAGCCTTGTGAACCGCCGACAGCCCTATGGCTCCGAGGGGCAGTCTACCCGCTGTAACGCAGTCGGACAGCTGTCTGTATTCACCCGAAATTTTGAGTACTCCGTTAAATGCCGACATTGAATATGCTCCGATATTATGAATTGTACCTGTTCATTGCTTCGTCAATTTCGCCGTTAAGCAAAAGCCCGACTGCCTCACAGGCATTGTCAATGGCCTCTTTGAGCGGCTTTGCCTCGTCCTTTTTGAATTCCGACAGCACCCAGTCCGCAAGGTCAAAGTCGGGATTGGGTTTCTGTCCTATGCCGATTTTAATTCTCGGAAAATCACTGCTGCCGAGGTGCGCGACTATGCTCTTGATTCCGTTGTGTCCGCCGTCGCTTCCCTTTCTCTTTATCCGCAGTTTGCCTACGTCAAGGGAAATGTCGTCGAATATTACTATTATATTCTCGGGAGGTATTTTATAGAATTTCGCCGCCTCGGCTACCGCCTCTCCGCTGTTATTCATATAAGTCTGCGGCTTCATTACAATAACCCTGTGCCCTGCTATGCAGGTGTCTGCAATAACCGCTTTGAATTTAAGCTTATTGATTTTAAAACCGTGCTTTTCGGCAAGTTCGTCAACGCACAAAAAACCCGAATTATGTCTTGTGAGGGTGTAACGCCTTTCGGGATTACCGAGCCCTGCGACAAGGAATTCAGGTGTTCCTGAGGTTCTGCGACCTGTCATAAGTCTTCTGAACATTAGTTATCCTCTTTTATTTTAAGTTAAAAGGCCGGGCGTAAAAGCCCAACCCTTTTTTATCAGTCCGAATCTCTCTTACTGCGCCAGCCGAGTTTGTTGACCTGTCTTGCTCTGGCTATTCCGAGAGCGTCTGCGGGAACATCATCCGTAATGGTTGAGCCCGCGGCCGTATATGCGCCCATGCCTACTCTTACGGGCGCAATAAGATTTGTATTACAGCCGATAAACGCATCGTCCTCGATTATCGTTCTGAACTTTGCTTTACCCGTGTAATTTACCGTTACCGTACCGCAGCCGAAATTAACACGCTTGCCGACATCGCTGTCGCCGACATAGGTAAGGTGCGAAACCTTTGTGCCGACATCAATATTTGAATTCTTGACCTCAACGAAGTTTCCGAGGTGAACGTTCTCGCCGATTACGGAATTCGGTCTGATGTGGACAAACGGTCCTATGCTTGCACCTCTTTTTACGGTTGAATTATAGCACTGAACGGTATTGAGTTCCGACTCGTCCCCGACAACGCTGTCAACTATCAGCGTATTGGGGCCTATTACGCAGTTTTTGCCTATTTTGACCTTTCCCCTGAGTATCGTACCGGGAAGTATGAGCGTATCCATACCGATTTCAACATCGGGGCCTATAAGTATGCTTTCAAATGAGGGGATGTCAACACCTGCGTCAAGGTGCTTTTCTATAATCTTTCTTCTTGCTATGTGGTTTAATTCGTGAAGCTGATTTCTGTCGCTTGCACCAAGTGCGATTTCGGGATATGCGGAGAAGCTTGTGTCAACCTTGAAGCCGTTGTCAACAAGCCATGCGATAGTATCGACCAGATTATAGTCTCCGCTCTTGCGCGGGTCAAGCTTTTCAAGCGACTCAAGCAGAGCGTCCGCATTGAACCAGTACGCTCCCGAGCTGACCTCGTCTATCTTTTTAATATTGCTTGCCGCATCAATTTCCTCGACGATTTTTTTGAAGTTTCCTTCCTTATCGCGCACTATTCTGCCGTATCCGAAGGGCTTTTCAACCTTTGCGGATATAACTGTGGCGTCGTTTCCGTAATTGATATGGGAAGTAAGCGCATTTCTGATTGTTTCGGCATCCATAAGTGGCGCGTCGCCGTTAAGGATAAGTACATTTCCGCCGCTGTAACGCTTGATGAATTCCCTTGCCTGCATTACGGCGTTTGCCGTACCCAAAGGCTCGGACTGAACAAAAAGCTCACAGCTGCCGTGAACGAACTCAGCTACCATATTATCTGCCCTTGATGAAATAACCGCAATATTGCGTATTCCGCTGTGTCGCGCGGCGGTCAGAACCCACTGGAGCATGGGCTTTGACAGCAATTTCAACATAACATGAGGCATTGCCGATTTCATTCTGTAACTGTCCCCCGCAGCCAAAACAATGGCGGCACAATTCGACATCATAATATTAAACCTCCAAGCAAAAATGTATGGTTAATTCTCAATAAAATATTTCTCATACCAGAGAAGGAAGGAGTAAACCGACCATATTTTTTTCATATTGTGGCTTGTTCCCGCCTTGTGGTCGTCAAGCAGCTTGATAATATATTCTCTGTTAAAGAATTCTCCTGCTGTTTCGGACTCGAATTTTTCCTTGACCATATTGTAGAATTCATCACGCCTGAGCCAGTCGTTAAGCGGCGTAAGGAAGCCCGTTTTACGCATTTCGGATGTTTCCTTAGGCAGTTCCTTTGCCGCCGCGCCTCTGAGCGCAACCTTCGTGGTAACCTCGTTTACCCTGTATTCCGAGGGTATTCTGAGCGCGACTTTAAGCATTTCCTTATCGAGGAAGGGTACTCTTAATTCAAGCGAGTTTGCCATACTCATTCTGTCTGCCTTGACAAGAATATCCTGAACAAGCCATGTCCTTATGTCGGCATACTGCATCTTTGTAATATCGTCCTGTCCCTCAACCTCATCAAAGAAAGGCTTGGTATAAACCGAAGGGTCCTCGGACGGTATTTTTTTGCTGAGTACCTTATCGACCTCCGAGTGGTCGTAAACATAATTATTCCTTATAAATCTCTTTTCTATGGGATAACGTCCTCTTGTCAGGAAGCGTTTTCCGTGGAAAGCAGGCAGTTTCTCTGCGATGTTTCCGATTAATGTTCTTATGCCCTGAGGCACCTTCATATATCTTTCAAAGTCAAGCGGTTCCCTGTAATAGTGATAACCGCCGAAAAGTTCATCCGCGCCCTCGCCCGAAAGCACAACCTTTACCTGCTCGGAAGCGAGTCTTGCAAGGAAATACAGCGCCAGCGCCGAAGGGTTGGGAAGCGGCTCATCCATATAGTACTGAACCATAGGGGCGACCTCAAAGTATTCCTCTGCCGTAATCTTCTTTGTATAGTTTCTTACCTTCTCATGCTCTGCGAATTTAACCGCTCTGTCAAGCTCGGAATATTTTTCCTCGGCATAACCTACGGAGAAGGTTCTCACGTCATTTCTCTTTGCCATCTCGTGAACGACATAGCTTGAGTCAACGCCGCTTGATAGGAAACAGCCTACCTCGACGTCGGCTATACCGTGAGCAACGGTCGAGCCCTTGAAGGTTTCGTCAATAAGCTTTTCCCAATATTCTATGTCCTTTGTATTGTCTATGTCATACTCGGGGGTAAAATACCTCTCCGAAGTAAACTTCCCGTCCTTGTACTCAAAGCAGCTGCCCGGCTCGAGCTTATATACATTTTTAAACATTGTCTGGGTTGTCGGGATATACTCAAAGCAGAGATAGTCAGGCAGTCTCTCCTCGTTGAATTCCTTTTTAAAAAGCGGATTTGAAAGGAAGGACTTTATTTCCGAGCCGAAAATGAAATTTCCCTCATTGAGATAGTAGAACATCGGCTTGATACCGAAAATATCTCTTGCGCCGAAAAGCTTTTTTGCCTTGCTGTCCCAGATTACAAAGGCAAACATTCCGCGCAGCTTATTGAGAAGCTCTTTGCCGTATTCCTCGTAACCGTGAAGCAAAACCTCGGAATCGCTCCGCGTCTTGAAAATATGTCCCTTTGCGATAAGCTCCTCGCGGATGCTCTGATAGTTATATATCTCGCCATTAAAAACAAGCACCTTGCTGTCGTCCTCGTTGGTAATCGGCTGACTGCCGCCTTCAAGGTCAATAATCGAAAGTCTGCGGAAGCCCAGCGAAACCTCATCATCCACATAGTAGTCGTCCTGGTCGGGACCTCTGTGAACAATTCTGTCCGCCATTGACTTGATTATTTTCTGATTTAATTCTCTGTTTTCCTCGGCGTTGACATAGCCTACAAATCCACACATATTCTGCTTATACCTCTTAAACCGTTTTGAGTTTTTTACCGCAGGCAAGTATGCTTGCCCTTGCAAGACATTCCATAGAGTCAACTATGTCGGGTCTGTCTATATTGAAATCTTTTTTAATTATCGAAAGCTCTGTGCAGCCTAAAATTACGGCGTCGCAGCCCTGCTTTTTGAGGTTGCCGATAATTCTCTGAAACTCAAAAATATCAACCTCCTGACCCGCCTTGACCTGATTGTAGATGATATTCATCAGCGACCTTTGGTCCTCCCCGTCGGGAAGCACGCACTCAAGAGAGTGTTTATTTATTATTCTCTGATACGACTCCGATTTTACCGTACCCTCGGTAGCAAGCACGCCGATTTTTTTGATTCCCGGAACCGTGCTCTCGCAGTATTTTACCGTTTCCTCAAGTATGTTGATAATCGGGACGTTTACGCTCTTCTGAATCTCGTCATAGAAGTAATGCGCCGTATTGCAGGGAATTACTATATAACTGCAGCCGTCCTCCTCAAGCACCTTTGCGTCTCTTACCATTACCGGAAGGGGATTCGGCTTTGACTTGTCAAGTATATACTCGGTTCTGTCGGGAATTGAGGAGTGGTTAAGTATGACCATAGCTATATGCTCCTGGTCTGTTTTTGCGTCCGTCATCTTTACGACAAGGTCCGCAAAGTATATAGTTGCGAGCGGTCCTACTCCTCCGAGTACGCCTAAAATTTTTTCATCCATTGTTTTAATTCCGTATATTAAAAATATTTTTTAAACTTTCTGAACTGATTAAACAGCGCTGCTCTCGCATAGAAATTATGCTTGAAATTCTTATCCTGACTGTAAAGCAGCGGATAGGTTACCTTACCCTCTTTAAAGAGCTTTCTCGCAAGGTCCTTGAAGTCGCTCTCGGGAACGTACTTCATAATAACGCCCTTCGGTACTACCGAATAAAGATTTATATTGTCGGCAACCGTATAATCGTCAAGCTTGTTGTAAATGTAGTCGTCAACTATCCACTTGACGGTGTTGAAGCCGCTTCCCGTAACATAGAAGTTACTGCGTCCGAGGCGCACGTTAATCTCAAAGAATTTATATTTGCCGTCTCTCTCGTCATACTTGATGTCGAAATTCGCAAAGCCGACATATCCTATATGCTCCAGAAATTTAGTCGCGGCGGCAACAATGTCGGGATTGACCTCATTGATAATGGCAACGGGGTTTCCTATCGCCGTGGGGGTGTGGTCCTCAAGCAGAGTTCTGCCGAGCGAGGCGAAACGCACCTTTGAATTTCTGTCGCAGTAGCAGGTCAGAACTCTCATATAGGTATCGTCGCCGGGAATCTTGTCCTGAATAAGGAATTTGTAATTATAGCTTGACCCTTCAAGTCTGTCGAGCATGGCTCTGAGGTCCGCTTCGTTGTCAAAGGAAAATACTTTTTTCTTACCCTCGAACTTTGCATAGTGATACATAGCCGAGTTTGCGGGTTTTGCGATTACGGGATAGTCAAAGTCAAATTTCAGATCGTTTTCCTTGCCGCATTCGTAGACATAGGTTTTAGGATAATCAAGTCCCAGCTCCTCAAATATTTCATAGAACTTGTCCTTGAGAACGATTTTATTTAAAAGCTCCTCATCTATGTAAGGAACAATGTAGTAAGGTTCAAGCTCCTTTTTGGACTCAATAAGCGCTCTGACATACCAGTCGCCGCAGCCGAGAACTATGAGCTTCTTTTTGCCCTTGAACTCCTCTCCGATTTCAATAAGATGTTTTATAAGCACATCCTTATTTTCAAGTCCGGGAAAAATTCTGTTCTCAATAATATCCGAATTGGCGATATATCCGCCCTCGGACATACTCAGTACAAGAGACTTGATTTTGTACTCCTCGTGAAAGCTTCTTGCGAGCGAATACGCCGTAATATCGGCTCCGAGAATTACGGGTAAAAATTCCCTTTCTTCAAATTGCATGCGACACTACCCCTTTTAGCATATATGTATTATAATTATAAAATATAATAATATATAATGTCAAGTTTCTATTTGCCAAAAAACAGATAAAAAAACGGGCGGAAGGTGTTTCCGCCCTGCTGTCATCCTAAAAACTGCTTCATTTTTTGAATTGCGTCCTCCTGAAACGCTATGAGCTGCTCTGCCGTATGCCTGTATTCTTCGGAAACCGAGGGATATTCTTTAAGCAGTCTTGTCAGGTCAATAACTCCCATTATACCGCCCTGTATCATTATTTCGGCTATCTTGTCGCTGCTTCGGTCGGTAAGCGTGTTAAGCTGTATTCCCGACCACAGCCCGAGCTTTGAGAGAGGGCTCTGTCTGTCCGGCTCCTCCTCTATGGCGGTAAGAGCCGTGTGCGCCTCGTGCGCAAGGCGTTTGTACTCGCCCGACTGTCTCTCGAGTTCTTTAATAAGAGCCTCGTCCTCAACCTTATCGGAAACCATATTAACCGCTTCCTCGCCCATAACCGCATTTTCATAAACCTTGTTTAAAAACTCGGCAGCTGTGTGTATTTCGTTCATAATATCATCTCCCCTGCTATTATTGTCGAATTTCACTTCATTTATACTGTTTACTTTTTTGAGTATTTATTCTATAATAATATCGACATTTTTTGAAAGAGGCGGTAACATGAAAGATTTAAACAAATTTACGGCGTTTATGGGTAACAAATTCTCTCCCGTTTTCAGCAAACTTGTCTATAAGAAAATGAGGAAAAAGCCCATTGAACCCAGAGAATTAAAAAAGGCAAGTCTGCTTACCGACAGAGATTTATCGGACATACAGTTTGTCGCTCACAGAGGTCTGTCGGGCGTTAATCCCGAGAATACCGCGCCGTCATACCGCGCGGCTGCCGAGCACGGAAAATTCTACGGTATAGAGTGCGACACCTTCCTCTCAAAGGACGGCGTATGGATGACTGTTCATGACCCTAATCTCGACTCGCTGTTTTCGGGCGAGGGCGACGTAAGAGATTATACAAAAGCAGAGCTTGAAAGTCTTAAAATGATAAGAGGCGCAAATATCGGCAAATTCCTCGACGTTAAAATGTGCACGCTTCAGGAATACGTTGACATCTGCCTTGAACACGGCTGCCGTCCCATAATTGAAATCAAGGACAACCGTACCGAGCTTATGTACAACTTTTACGAATTTCTTGTCAAGAACGGCATTACGAGAAACGCAACAATAATTTCGTTTATTATCGACGACCTCAAAGTTCTTCACAAAATCGACCCCGAGCTTGATATGTGGTATCTTGTTGACTACCTTACAAACAAGAATATTCAGGCTGCCGTTGACGCGGGCTGTACGGGTATGGACTTCTCGTCCGTTTTCAACGCCTGCCGTCCCGACTGGATAAAAAAGGTGCTTGATAAAGGTCTTACCGCCGCGTGCTGGACGGTTGACGACGCAGATTCGCTTGAAGCCATGCTCCGCGCAGGCGTTACGGTTATTACCACAAACTCAATTTTACCCGAATAAAAGAGGTTATTTATGGCAAAATTCTGTCCGCTTTTTTCTTCTTCCGGCGGAAATGCGATATACATAGGCAGCGGCGAGGACGGCATACTTATTGATGTCGGAATGAACTGCAAACGCACTGAACTTGCTCTTTACGGTATAGGCGTTGACCCCGATTCCGTAAAGGCGGTGTTTGTAACTCACGAGCACTCCGATCATATCGGAGGCTTAAAGGTCTTTGCCGCCAAGCACAATATCCCCGTTTATGCAACGGAGGGCACGCTTGACGCACTGACTCAGAGAGATTACATAAAGCCCGAAACCGAGATAAACACGGTCAGCTTTGACGGCAATGAAATTTCCTCACTGCTGGTAAAGCCCTTCAGGACCTCTCATGACGCAAAGGAAAGCTGCGGCTATGTTGTTCTGACACCGGACGGCAGAAAAATTGCCGTATGCACCGACCTCGGCACGGTTACCGACGAGGTTGAAAGCGCTGTATCCGGCTGTGACCTCGTTCTGCTCGAATCAAATCACGATGTCCGTATGCTCGAAAACGGGCCGTACCCTTATCCTCTGATTCAGAGAATCAAGAGCGACAAGGGACATCTTTCAAACGACTCCTGCTCCGAGCTTGCGGTAAAGCTCATAAAAAGCGGTACGACGAGACTGATTCTCGGACATCTCAGCGAGAGAAACAATTTCCCCGAGCTTGCATATACCACAACCTACTCAGCGCTTGACACGGCAGGCGCCAAAGAGGACAGCGACTATATACTCAAGGTTGCAAAGCCCGTATGGGACGGAAAGGCGCTGATGCTATGATAAACATAACGGTTATCGCCCTCGGAAAGCTGAAAGAAAAATATATGCAGGACTTCTCCGCAGAGTATGTTAAACGGCTGAGCGCATACTGTAATCTGAATATTGTCGAGCTGACTCCCAAAGCGCTTCCCGACAGTCCTTCGGCGGCGGAAATTGAAGCCGCATTAAAAAACGAAGGCGAAATGATAAAAAAGAAAATTCCCTCGGGAGCGTATGTTTTTTCAATGTGCATTGAAGGCAGACAGATGCCGAGCGAAGCGTTTAGTCAAAATTTGTCTAAACTGTCCGTTCAGGGAAAAAGCAGTGTTGTTTTTATACTCGGAAGCTCCTTCGGACTGTCGGAGGAAATCAAAAAACTCTCCGATTTCAAATTCTCAATGTCCGAAATGACATTCCCGCATCAGATGGCAAGAGTTATGCTCCTTGAACAGCTTTACAGAGCGTTTCAGATTCAGTCAGGCGGAAAATATCATAAATAATTGGCTGATTTAAGCAAAATATTAAAAAATTAACCGCAGGGGCGACCGCCGGTCGCCCCTGTTCTTTTCAGCCCCTATGAAAAGAGCCCTCTTTTTCAAGAGGGTTCTTTTTATTGTAATTCAGCTTATGCGTTAAACATACCGTTTAAGTCCATACGCATAATGATTGAAGCTATCTGCGCTCTTACCGCCGAGCCCTTGGGAGCAACGGTACCGTCCTGCATACCTGTTATAACGTTATTCTGTACCGCCCACGCCAGAGGTGTTTTTGCAAAGTCGCTTATATTTCCCTTATCGGGGAATTTTGCGAGCGTTGCGTCAACATTATCGACACCGGGAGAGCGCATATATCTGTAAAGTATTGTCGCAACCTGTTCTCTCGTTATCGGGTCGCCTACACCGAATTTACCGTTCTGATAGCCGGCAATAATTCCTTTATCAACCGCCCAGGCAACCGCTTTGCCGTAATAAGCGCTCATCTGAACGTCTGTGAGCTTACACGAGGTATAGCCCGACAAATCTGCACCGGCTATGTTGGCAAGGATAACTACAAAGTCCTGACGCTGAAGATTATCCGCAGGTCCGAAATATCCGTTCTGATAGCCGTGAACAAAGCCCTTGTCGGCGCAGTACATTACCGCGTCATAGTACCATGAGCCCTTTTTGACATCGGGGAAACGCAGTTTACTGTTGCCGAGTGAAACAAATTCTATACCATTTTCGTTTGCAAAGTCCTCTGCGGGAGAGAATCTGTATCCGTAAACCTTTTTGAGCGCGGGACAGTTATTAAAAGCAAGGTTGCCTATAACATCCACGCTGTCGGGAATCAAAATGCTCTGAAGCGCTATACAGCTCTCAAAACAGGAAGCCCTGATTTCGGTCATACCCTCCGGAAGTTCGACGCTGACAAGCTTCTGACAGAAGTAAAATGCAAACTCGCCGATATTCTGTACGGACTCGGGAATTGAAATACTTGCGAGTTCCTTGCATCCGCTGAAAGCGCTCGTCGCGACCGTGCGTGTTCCGTCCTTAATATCGTGCGCGGTAACCGTATTTTTTGCCTTGATAAGGCAGTCGCCTATATACAGCACCCCGTTTTCCCAGTTATCTTCGTTATCAAAGTAAGCGGTTGACATAAACGCGCTGTTTTCAATGCCTTTTACTCCGCTTCCCATTGTGATATTCTCAAGCGACGTACAGTTAAGGAAGGCAAAAATACCTATCCTCTCCGTGCTGTCGGGAATAACAACCGAAGTAAGAAAACTGTTTCCTCTGAAGGCATTGTCCGCAATTTCCTTTACCCCGTCGGGCAGAGCGTATTCGGCATCCTCTTTTCCCGCAGGATAAATCAGTATGCCCGACAAATCCTTTGTAAAAACAACGCCGTCAACGGAGCAGTAATTCTCGTTACCGCTGCCGACAAAAATGCTCTTTAACGCCGGGAGCGAGCCGACTGCATTCCAGAAAAGATGGGTAACGCTGTCGGGAATTTCTATGCTTTCAAGCCTGTTGCAACCGCTGAAAGCGGAAAAAGCCAGATTTAACGTACCGTCCTTAACGGTAAAATCAGTTACATTGCCTACCCGGATAAGATGGTGTCCTATATAAAGTCCGCCGTCCTCCCAGTTGCTGTTTGACTTGTAAAAAGCTGTGTCGGTAAATGACCTTGCGCCTATGGAGGTTAAACTGTCGGGGAAGGTAAATGAGGCAAGCGCTCCGCAGCCCTTGAAGCACTCGCTGCCTATGCTTTTGACACCGTCTTTAAGGGTAAGCTTTGTCAGCGCGGTGCAGGACTCAAAGGCGTTTGAGTCTATAAGCGTTATACTGCCGGGTACGGTAACTTCGGTCAGCTTTGAATTCTTATAAAATGCGTGTTCTCCTATTGATACAACGGTATGTCCGTCAACCGTTGCGGGAACGGTTAACTTTGTCGTGTCCGTATTGAGATAAGCCGCCTTATAAAGTTCTCCGCTGTAAATGGAAGCCGTGCCATCGTCAAAAAGCTGATATTTCCAGTTTCCGTCGGCGCTTTTCTTTATTACGGTTTTTGCGCTCAGCGGTAACGAGAAAACAGTTATCGCCATAATAATCGCAAGAACCAATGCCGTTATTTTCTTTATTTTCATATACATCTTCCTTTTAATGATGAATAATATTTTTTCACATTTCAATTATACTTGTTCGGCGCAAAAATATCAACAAGAAATTATTTCTTGAAGTTTTTATTAAGATAGAGTATGATAATAAAGTATATTAGACGAGGGGAGTTATTTATGCTCAATACAAGAGCCTCGGGTGTGCTTATGCACCTGAGCTGCATACCGTCGCGCTACGGAGTAGGCGTTATGGGAGACGAAACAAAGGAGTTTATAGACAAAATTGCCGATATGGGCTTTTCCTACTGGCAGGTTCTGCCCCTGAATCCTCCCGATTTTTACGGTTCGCCGTACACTTCAAACGAAGTTTTTGCTATTTCGCATATGTTTATCTCTCCCGATGAGCTTGTAAAATCGGGATATGTAAACGAAGCGGATACGGAGCGCTCCGTTTATTACGGCTCGCCCTACACGGCAGATTACGAATTTGCGTATAACAGCAGACTTAAACTGCTTAAAAAAGCTTTTTCGGCGATAGATGAAAAGACAAAAAAGGAAGTCAAAGAATTCACCCGTGAAAACGGCTGGTGCGAAGCATATTCCCTCTACTGCGCGGCAAAGGAGCTTTCCGGTAACAAGCCGTGGTGGGAGTGGGACAAAAAATTCGCAAAATACGAAGACTGCCTTAAAAACAGGGCAGAGCTTGAGCAGCTTGCCTCATTTTACACCTTCGTTCAGTACACGGCATTCCGTCAGTGGCGTGAAATCAAGCTCTATGCCAATGACAGAGGAGTAAAGATTCTCGGCGATATGCCGATTTATGTCTCTATGGACAGTGCAGATGTCTGGAGTAACAGACGCCTGTTTGAAATAAACGAAAAAACCTTTGCCCAAAAAAGAGTTGCCGGCGTTCCTCCCGATTACTTTTCGGCTGACGGTCAGCTTTGGGGAAACCCTCTGTATGACTGGAAGGAAATGGAAAAGGACGGTTTTGACTGGTGGATAAAGAGGCTTAAAGCATCGCTTAAAATCTTTGACACCGTCAGAATTGACCACTTCAGAGCGTTTGCCTCTTACTGGGCTGTCCCTGCAGAGTCAGAAACGGCAAAAAACGGCGAGTGGGTCAAGGGCCCCGGTATGAAACTCTTTAACGCCGTAAAGAAGGAGCTCGGAGATTTGCCGATAGTTGCCGAGGACCTCGGCACCTTCGGGGAGGACGTTGTAAAGCTTCTTGAGGATACGGGCTTCCCCGGTATGAGGGTAATACAGTTTGGCTTTGACCCGAACTGCGACAGCACGCATCTGCCTCACAATTATCCGAAGAATTCGATAGCCTATGTCGGCACTCACGATAACACGACTATACTTGCGTGGCTCTGGGAAGCGGACGAAAACAGCAGACGCTTTGCTCTTGACTACTGCTCGTTCAAGGGAGATAACTGGGGCGAGGGCGGCTTTCACAGTCCTTCCTGCCGTGCGGTTACGGAAACGGTATGGCGCAGTCCTTCGCTCATAAGCGTTATTTCCTTTCAGGATATGTGCGGCTTCGGCTCGGATGCGAGAATGAACGTTCCCGGCAGAGCATTCGGCAACTGGCAATTCCGTACCACAATGGACACGGTTAATCAGATAGACGCCGAATATTTCAGAAAAATCAACAGACTTTACAAACGCAAATAAACCCTGACAAACCAAAAGACCCGCTTCGTTAAGAAGCAGGTCTTTTATTATACCTGTCCGATTATGCCATAGCGGCTATTGCCTGAAGCGCAAGCTTTGCGTCAAGTATTTTAACCGCGTTGTCTCCGTTCATATCGGCTGCAATCTTCTGGTCAGCCGTAAGCGTACCCGGCTTTGCAACCTCGCGCAAAATGAGTTTGGCGTCTGTTATTGTCAGGAACCCGTTGCCGTCAACATCGCCGAGAAGCGAAAGCGGGGTAAGTTCCTTTGCCGATGTGTTATACTGCATAAACTGAGGATATTTCGGATTCGAGTGAATATCGGTGTCAGCGGGAGCAGTAAGTATCCACTGATAGAACATACCGTTATCCTTTGATGAGGAGTTGCTGAAGCCGACGTGCTGCTCATCCTTAATGAACCATGTGTTGTCGGGAAGATAGCAGGTGCTTGCATCTATCATCTTATCCGAGGAAACATACTCAGAGGGCTGCTTGATTTCAAGCGTCTTACCGAGGTCTGCCGCAGTAGCGTAACCGCTGGTATGAATTGTTTCAATAACCTGGTCGCCCATAAGGTTTGACGAGGGGGATACGGGAGGCATCTGCATATTGTAATTTGAAACAACCGCAACGCATACTCCGTCTTTTTTAGCGTTATTGAGAAGCTTGCCTATATTTGCCTGAACTTCATGATAGGCGTCGATTTTTGTTTTGAGAGTTGCAAGCTCATCCTTTGTTGCGTCCGCCATACGGGGAATAAGGAATTTCTTTGCGCCGTCATAGTAGTTCTGGGGGACAAATGCCCACATACCCGTATTGTATCCGAAATTCGGTATAATGCACTCGGTGTAAAGTCTGTCCTTCTCATATTTGATAAGGTCGTCAACTACGGGCATAAGCTTTGTAAGTATCTGCGTTTTTTCAATAGTGTCGCTGAGAGTCGAATCGCCCATTGACTGAGTAATTATTCTGTAAAGTCCCTGCTCGTCGATTTCAACGTTGCCGTTGAACATCTGACCGACATATTCGAGACCCGTAAACGCAGAGGAAATCATTGTGATATTGCTTATATCGTCATAGCCGTACTTTGTAAGGTAGCAAGCCATAACGATACCGCCCATACTGATACCCGAAATGGAAACCTTGTCATGACCGCTGGTCTTTTTGATATTCTCGACATACTCGTGAATCTCATCGGCAAGAATCATGGGGTCAACTCTCCAGTCAAGACCGTAAACCCAGACATGGTCTCTGCCGACAGCGTCGCAGACAGCGTCAACGATTTCGTTGTCAAATACCTCTCTGACGTGAGCGTAGTCATAGTCCGAAACAGGGCCTGTGAACTGGTCAACGAGCTTAACGTCGTCATTGACGGGTGTGCCGTCGGGAGCAACGCTGATATCATAAAGCACGTTATTTATTATCGGGATAACCTCGTCGCAGAACTTGTCGAAATCTCCCCTGTTTCTGCTTGAAGCAAGGAGCGTTGCAAGGGGCGAAACAGCCTTTGTAATTGCGTCAACAAGAAGTCCCGTGTCGGGAATCCACGCCATCTTGCCTGTGCTTGTGTTAATGAACTTATACTGTGAAAAGCCCGAAATAACAAGTATCGGGTTCTTACCGCAGTCGCAAGTCTTTGTCTCAGCGAAGCAAGGAAGCATACAGCCGAGCATAAGAACTGCCGCCATAACAATACTTAATATCTTTTTTGACATTTTGATAAACCTCCCAATAACTATGGTCGGTATAATTGTATCACAATAAATGTCAAAAATCAACGGACAACTCAAAAAACTTAAAACGGCGAAACGGTAAAGTCCGTATATATTTTTCTGGACGAATTTTCGGGAGAATACTGCCAGAAATCAAGGTGTCCGCAGGAGACAAAATACTTCGTTTTCTTTCTGAAAATGTGCTCATCCGTGTCAACGATTATCAGCTTGATTTTCATTTTTGACGGATTGATGCTTTTGATAAAAACGCTTGCGCTCCTGCCTGCCGACGCCTCAGGAACATACTCCGCAAGTCCCGCCAGATTAGGCATAAGCTCGACAAAAACCCCGTAGCTTTCAACCGAGCGAATAATACCCGTTACGGTTTCCCCTTCGCTGAAAAGCGCGGCGTTTTCCTCCCAGCTGCCGAGTAATTCCTTATGGCTGAGGGTAATTCTGCCGTCCGCATCAATGCACCTGACGGCGCATTTTATATCGTCCCCCGTCTTAAATCTTGCCGACGGGTCGGGGATTCGCGAGACGGAAATACTGTCTATCGGAAGCAGGGCGTTTATCCCCGCGCCAATATCGCAGAACGCTCCGAAGGGCTCAAGGTGTGTTATTCTCGCGTCAATAATGTCCCCGGGTACAAGCTGTGAGATATAATTCTCCCTGCACTCTTTCTGTCTTTTTGTCCTTGACAGGATTGCCGTTATTTCCCCCGTTTCCTCGGTTACAAGGTCGGTTATGTAAAAGCCCGTAAGCTTGTTAACTCTCGAGATTATTGCTATATCCTTCTGAGTGCCTTCCCTTATTCCCTCGGCGCACTCCTCATACGGCATAAAACCTCTTACCGCACCGAAGCGGAAGTGCAGATTGTGTCCGCTGTCGCACATCACGGCTCTTGCCTCAAGACAGCGCCCGTCCCTGTACGCCTGTATTATGAATTTCTCGTCCTGCATTTTTACGCCGAGTCTGTCTTTTTCAAAAAGCAGTCCCTCGGGCAAATATTTATCCATAATCATCACCTGTTTTTCTGTCTGTTTTGGGGGTATTAAAAATATATGCCGCAAATGTTTATTTGAGAATAGCAGACGTGCAAAATTCGGTGTTTTATTTTCCGTAATAATGTGGTACAATATAATGTAATATGTATCGGAGGGATAATAATATGGATGTCCGTGTCGGAGATATTCTCACAATGAAAAAAAATCATCCCTGCGGAAGCAGCGAAATGGAAGTGCTCCGCTCGGGTATGGACTTTCGTCTCAGATGCGTCGGCTGCGGCAGAGAGATTATGGTCCCGAGAGTCAAGATAGAAAAAAACATTAAGAAAATCAGCCGTAAGGAATCAGAAGATGACAGATAAACTGAAGGGTATCGAGGAAAGATACGAAAAAATCAACGGGTTACTGTGTTCTCCCGAGGTTATCAACGACCAGAAGGAATACGCCTCGCTTATGAAGGAGCAGAAAAATCTTGCTCCCGTAGTCGAGAAATACCGTGAATACAGAAAATACGAGGACACTCTCAACGAGTCAAAGGAATTGCTTGACGGCGGCGGACTCGACAGAGATTTCAAACAGCTCGTGCTTGAGGAAGCCGAGGAGGCAAAGGAAAATCTCGAGAGAGTTTCAGAGGAGCTTAAAATACTGCTTCTGCCCAAGGACCCCAACGACGACAGAAACGTCATAGTCGAAATAAGAGGCGGCGCAGGCGGAGAGGAAGCGGCGCTGTTTGCCGCCGAGCTTTTCAGAATGTACTCAATGTATGCCGAAAGAAAAGGCTTCAAAACGGAGATACTCAGCGAAAATGCCACCGAACTCGGCGGATACAAGGAAATCAGCTTTTCCGTTGAGGGCGAGGGAGCATATTCACGCTTTAAATTCGAGAGCGGCGTGCACCGTGTTCAGAGAGTTCCCGAGACCGAGAGTCAGGGCAGAATTCAGACCTCCACGGTTACGGTTGCCGTACTGCCCGAGGCCGACGAGGTTGATCTGGAACTGAACCCTGCAGACTTGCAGATAGATGTTTTCCGTTCCTCCGGCGCAGGCGGTCAGAAGGTCAACAAGACCTCCTCCGCTATCAGAATTACCCATATCCCTACGGGTATGGTGGTCGAGTGTCAGGACGAGAGAAGCCAGTATAAAAATAAGGATAAGGCGTTAAAGGTTCTGCGCTCAAGACTGCTTGAAATCGAGCAGGCAAAGCAGAACGCCGAAATTGCAGGCGCAAGGCGCGCGCAGGTCGGCACGGGCGACAGAAGCGAGAGAATCCGCACCTACAACTTCCCTCAGGGCAGGGTTTCCGACCACAGAATCGGACTGACGCTATATAAAATCGAAGCAATTATGAACGGAGATATAGACGAAATAATTGACGCTCTCATCACCGCCGATACGGCTGCGAAACTGAAAGAGGAATAATTATGAATTTAAAACTCACTCCACTCAAACGCTTTATAATCAGGAACCATTCCGTTTTGAGCATAGTGTTCGTCATTGTTGCCGTTATTCTGATACACAGTATGTTCATTACCCTGAATATGCCTATGTGGGCGCTGTTTCTGATAGACTTTACGGTATGCTTTCCGATATGTGTTTATATTGAAACTCTCGGAACGCTTATGCTCCGTAAAATTGAGACCTATCTCAATAACGAGCTTGACCTGTACGGTACGGTTAAGGCCGCCGACAGTTTTCTTGAGATTTTAAAGCCGAATCAGTACGACTATATCGGCACCGCGCAGTATATAAAGGCCGTTGCGCTCTACGATATGGGCGAAACGGGAGAGGCGGAAAAGCTCGCGCTTGACTTCACACGCGAAGCAGAAAAAAGAGGCAAGGCAAAATTTCAGTGCTTTGAAATGCACGGCTTCCTTACAAGTATTTACCTGCGCAAGCACGATTTTGACGAGTATTCAAAACAGCTCGGTCTTGCCGAGAGCAGTCTTAAAAAATGCAAAAGCATCTACCGCAAACTTGCGGAAAAGAATAAGCTTATGCTTACTTTAAGACGTAATTTAAAGCTTTATAACGCCGAGGAATACGACGAAAAATTTGAAAAATGGCTGACCGACTCCCTTGTCAAGGGTCCCGACGGAAAGCCGTATAAAACCGAGCCCAATAAGCTTTACAGGGCGTCCGTATATTCAAAGCTGTTCGAGTATTTCAAAACCCTCGGTATTAAGGACAGACAGCTGGAATATGCCGAAAAGATAACAGAAATCTGCAACGAGCAGTTCAAGATTTACCGAGACGCAAAGGAATTACTTGAAAATGCAAACTGAAATACTTGATTTTTTCAATCAAAAAGACGCCGCGCTGACAAAGGCGGCCGAGCTTATAAAAAACGGCGAGGTTGTGGCAATTCCGACCGAAACGGTTTACGGACTTGCGGCAAATGCGCTCAACGCGGAAGCCGTAAAAAAGATTTATCTTGCAAAGGGCAGACCGTCCGATAATCCGCTGATAGTACATATCGGCGACTTTTCCGAGCTCGAGCCCCTTGTTGCCGAAATTCCCGAAAAGGTTAAAAAAATGGCGGCAGAATTCTGGCCCGGTCCCCTTACAATGATAATGAAAAAAAGCAGCGTCATTCCCGATATTACCTCGGGCGGACTTGACACGGTTGCGGTGCGTATGCCCGAGAGCGAAGCGGCACGCGCAATAATAAGTGCGGCGGGAGTTCCCCTTGCGGCGCCGAGCGCAAATCTTTCAGGCAGTCCGAGCCCTACCAATGCAAAATACGTTTTTGACGATATGAACGGCAGAATTCCGCTTATTATTGACGCGGGTCCCTGCAAAATCGGGGTTGAGTCAACCGTTATATCCTTTGCCTGCGAGCCACCCCGTCTGTTAAGACCGGGCGGAATTACTCCCGAGCAAATAATCGAACTGACAGGCGATATCGAGATAGACGGCGCGGTTCTCAACCGGCTTGCAGACACAGAGAAAGCGGCGTCTCCGGGTATGAAATACAAGCACTATTCCCCGCGTGCCGAAATAACCGTAGTTAAAGGCAGTTTTGAAGCTTTTTATAACTTCGTTAAGGATAAAGATTGCTTTGTGCTTTGCTTTGACGGGGAGGAAGGACATTTCAGAAACGCCCTTACATACGGAAGGGAAAACGACTCCGCTTCTCAGGCAAAAAGACTTTTTGACGCCCTGCGCGAGCTTGACGAAAAAGGCGCAAAGACCGTCTATGCGAGATGTCCCGACATAAGCGGAGTAGGACTTGCGGTGTATAACCGCCTTATCCGCTCGGCAGGGTTTAACATAATTGAGGTTTAAAAAAATATGAGAATTATCGGAATTACGGGAAAAACGGGAGCGGGTAAAACGGCTGTCTGCGAAAAGCTGTGCGAACACGGTTTCTTTCATCTTGACGCAGATAAGGTTGCAAAGGAAGTTCTCGCCGAAAGCCCTTCCGTCATAAAAAAACTGTGCGCCGAATTCGGAGACGGCATTTTAAACGGCGACGGCACGCTCAATTCAAAGGAACTTTCCGCCGCCGCTTTCAGAACGAAGAAAACCGCGGAAAGACTTGACGATATTGTTTATCCCGCAGTTGTTAAGGAAATCAAAAAAATTGTAAAAGAAAAGTCGGCAGAGAACTTTTCGGGCATAATAATAGACGCTATCGGACTCTTTGAAAGCGGCGCTGACAAATTATGCGATTTTACCGTAACCGTAACTGCCGACGAGAAAACAAGACTCAAAAGAATTACCGCGCGCGACGCTCTGAGCAAAGAGGACGCGCTTAAACGCATCCGTGCGCAGAAGGACGACGGCTTCTTTGCCGAAAGGTCCGACCTTGTCCTTGAAAACAACGGAAAAAATGACCTTGACACGCTTGTAAAAAAGGTATTAAATTATGAGTAGGAAAAAAAGCAGAAAGCAGAAAAAGCGCATTTCTCCGCTGAAGGTTTTTGTGTGCGTATTCTTTATTGCGATGGCGCTGATTATTGTTACCGCGCTTGTAAACGATAAGATTTCAGGCAAACTTTATCCGCTGAAATACAGTAATTATGTTGAGAAATACGCCGCCGAATACGGTGTTCCCGAAGACTTGATATATGCGACAATTTCGGTTGAGAGCAGCTTTGACGAGAACGCCGTTTCACACGCAGGCGCAGTGGGGCTGACACAGATAATGCCGGACACTCTTGCGTGGCTCCAGACAAAAACGGGGGAAAACTATACCGAGGAAGATTTAAAAAATCCCGAAATTTCGATTAAATACTGCGCTCTGTTTTACTCGGTACTGCTTGAAAAGTACGGAACGCTCGACGAAGCGATATGCGCCTACCACGCGGGAATAAATCAGGTTGCCGTCTGGCTGCGCAACCCCGAGTATTCCTCGGACGGCAAAACGCTCGACAAAATCCCCTCGCGCACAACCGCGCACTATCTGAATAAGGTTATAAAAACAAAAGAAATATATAACAATCTTTATGAAAAGGAGTTAAATAATCATGGCTAACGAAGTATCAAAGTCAGACAAACTCAAGGAAAAGCTCTTCTATAATCAGAAGCACGCCGCCGAGCTTACAAGCGATAAGGAAATCAAGCTCTGCGACAGCTTCTGCGAAGGATATAAGGATTTCCTTGACGCTTCAAAAACAGAGAGGGAAGCGGTAAAGTTTATTCAGAAAAGAGCCGAAAAACTCGGCTATAAGGAATTCAACCGCGACAAAAAATACAAAGCGGGCGACAAAATCTTCTATAACAACAGAGGCAAGTCAATTATCCTTGCGGTTATCGGTAAAAAGGACCTTAAAAAAGGCATCAGACTTTCCGCGGCTCACATTGACTCTCCCCGTCTTGACTTAAAGCAGAACCCTCTTTACGAGGACAGCGAAATCGCTTTCTTCAAGACTCATTACTACGGCGGAATCAAAAAATATCAGTGGACGGCTATTCCGCTCGCACTTCACGGCGTTGTTGTTAAGAACGACGGCACAAAGGCCGAAATCAGCATAGGTGAAAAGGATGACGAGCCCAAATTCGTTATTACCGACCTTCTCCCCCATCTTGCCGCAGAGCAGATGAAGCGTTCTCTGTCCGAGGGCGTTAAGGGCGAGGAACTCAACATCCTTATCGGCTCGCGTCCTTTCAGCAAGGATGAAGCAAGCGAAAAAGTCAAGCTCAATATTATGAATATGCTTAACAAAAAATACGGCATAGTTGAGAGCGATTTTCTCTCGGCAGAGCTTGAAATCGTCCCCGCCTTCAAGGCCTCCGATATCGGCTTTGACAGAAGTATGGTCGGTTCCTACGGTCAGGACGACAGAGTTTGCGCATACACCTCTGCAGAGGCAATTTTCAGCGTTGACAAGCCCGAATACACATCTGTTGCAATTCTTACCGACAAGGAAGAAATCGGCTCAGAGGGCAACACGGGACTTAATTCCTCATACTTCAAATATTTTATCGCCGACCTTGCATGGACGCAGGGAATCAACTATCACACCGTACTTTCAAACACCGAATGTCTGTCGGCTGACGTCAATGCGGCGTTTGACCCGACTTTCCCCGACGTTTCCGAGAGAAAGAACGCCTCATACATCAACAAGGGCGTTGTAGTTACCAAATACACGGGCGCAAGAGGCAAGAGCGGTACGTCTGACGCATCGGCAGAGTTTATGGGCAAAGTCAGAAGACTGCTTGACGGCGAAAAAATTGTCTGGCAGACGGGCGAACTCGGTAAGGTTGACGCAGGCGGCGGCGGAACCGTTGCTATGTACCTCGCTTCGCTTGATATCGACGTAATCGACGTCGGAGTTCCCGTACTCTCAATGCACGCACCCTTTGAAGTAGTTTCCAAGCTCGACGTCTATATGGCATACAGAGCGTTCAAGGTATTCTTTGAGGATAAATAAACTATTGCAAATAAAAAAGACAGGTCAACGACCTGTCTTTTTTTATTATTTAATTCATCTGTTGTTTTCAACGGCCTTTTTTCTTATGAGCGCAAGTATTGCCGTAATGACCGCCGTTATTACGGCAGCGGCTATAAACGCGGTTAAAACTGCGTTAATAAAGCCCGAAACAAAACCGTAAAGCGAGGCGTTTGCAACATTTACCTTACTTCCGACTCCCATAATAAGGGCTGCCGCGGGACCTGTAAGCAGCATAAGCGCCGCGCCCGAAAAGGCATAGATGTAATAGCGCAGATAATTCTTTGCCTTGTTAAACGAAAGGCGGATAACAGTAACCGTCAGCAGGGCAAAAACAGCCATACCGATAAGCGCCTTATTCAAAAGAGACATATATCTTGCGAGCATTCCCGACGCCGTCCTAAAGTAAGACGCATTAAAGAAACCGACATAGGCCTTGTATATGTCGCCCATTTCAACGGACATCTTCTCAAGATTCTCTATAAGCGAATCGTTGAGCGTATAGTTGTTTTCCTCGGCATATTTTTTGAGCGCCTCAAGAAGCTCTCCTTCAAGCGCCGAGGTGTCAGCTTCCTCGTCAACCGTGCCCTTATAGAAGTTTTTGAGAGAATCGGATGTGAACTCCGTAATCTGAGACGGGGTAATTATAGTTTCAAACACTCCGTCAAAGAAGCTCTCGTTGACATTACACGCGCTTCCGTAGGAAATAAAATGGTTTTTCAGCTCCGCGTGAAGCGAGTCGGAATATCCCGATTTTTCTATTATCTTAACGGCAAATTTCGGATTAAGCGCCGTAAGTTTTACCGTTCCGAGTACACAGATAAGCGTAAGCGCAAGCGACATAAGGAACGCCGTTACGCCGCAGAGTACGGAGCGGAATCTCTTTGCAGTCTTTGTCATAACTCCGCCTCCTTACTCGTACATATTGACCTGCGGTCCCGAAACAAACTCGCAAAAGACAAAGTATCTCTCGGGTGTCGAGGCGAGCGTGTCAATGGGATAGCAGGTGTAGAGAATCAGTATTTCCTCGTTGCCGTTAAGCTCGTCGGCATACTGACTTCTGTTATTCGGGTCGTTCAGGTTTACAATTCTCTGATCGTAAACTCTGTAAACATAAGAACCGTAGTTGGTCTCTATATTTACAAGGTCGCCGTTCTGCGCCTGCGGAAGCGTATGGAAATAAGTATTGTTGTGCGCAGCTACCAATATGCCCCTGCCGCATCCCGGGATATGGCTGAAAATCGACATACAGGCACCCTTTCTGAGCAGGTCGCTGTCGTCGCCGAAGATAAGGTCGCAGTCTATATCGGTACCGCCGACCTTTATCGTGCCGAAAATATCGCCCCAGGACGGGACCTCAAAATCGTCATAATTAAGATAACCGTCATGAATTCCGGTTGAACCACTGAAAATACTGTTCGTCCTTGTTTCGCCAATGGTATTTGCATTAGCGTTTGAGAACGCTATGCCGTAAACAGAAGCAAGGGGTTTGATAATCGGGGTAAGACATACGAAGAACAGTATGTATCCGCACAGTAAAAAAACTATCGGAAGAAGTATAAAACCCTTCCGATAGCCCTTCTTACTCCGATTTTTTTCGGAATTAGTCTTCATCTGATTCCTTGCGGAATTTCTTAGCTGCTACGCCTGTTGCTGCAAGAACTGCAACTGCACATGCGCCGCAAACAACTGCTGCTGTGTAATCAGCGCCTGTCTTAGCGATCGGGCCATTCTTTACGATAGCAGGATGTACCTTAGCGATTACATTGCCATCGGGATCAGCGATGATAAGAAGACCGTGGTCGGCATCTGTAAGACTGCCCTGTGTTGAAACAGTATAACCAAGCACTGCGATAGCTCTTTTGCCGTAGTTAAGGAGTGTCTGGGTTGAACCAGTCTTTGTGATGTCTTCAATTTCGGTAAGGTTCTTTGACTTACAGAAAGCAAGACCTTCGTCAAGAATGCTCTTGATCTCTTTGTACTGTGCTTCAGTCATATCAACCTTAGCGAATACGTTCTCAAGAATTGTGAAATACTCCTGAGGAACGGTGATTGTAACGCCGTCAACAACGTATGCTGTCTTAACATACTCAATTGTCTTCTTCTCGAAATCATTGATTCCCGATGCTGCAAAAGCAGGGATCATAGAAACTGCGAGAAGGACAGCTACAACCATGAGGCATGCCAATTTTTTCATGTTAGGAACTCTCCCTTTAGAAAAATATTTTCGTACACTGAGCAGTGATAGCTATGATACTCAATGCAGAATTACAAGTATTATAGCACACACTTTCAGTTTTGTAAACAAAAATTTCAAATTTAACAAAAATTAACAAAATACCGCCTTTTGTTAATAAGGCGGTATTTCATTTTGTATAAATTCAAGGAATTATAACTCAGCAAAGTACTTGATAGTTCTTACCATCTGTGATGTGTAAGAATTCTCGTTGTCGTACCATGAAACAACCTGAACCTCATAAAGGTCATCGGCAATCTTTGATACCATTGTCTGAGTTGCGTCAAAGAGTGAACCGTATCTCATACCGATAACGTCGGAAGAAACGATGGGTTCCTCATTGTAGCCGAAGCTCTCGGAAGCTGCTGCCTTCATAGCGGCGTTGATGCCTTCCTTGGTTACGTCTGCGCCCTTGACAACTGCTGTAAGAATGGTTGTTGAGCCGGTCGGTACGGGAACTCTCTGTGCAGAGCCGATAAGCTTGCCGTTGAGCTCGGGAATAACAAGACCGATAGCCTTTGCAGCGCCTGTTGAGTTGGGAACGATGTTAGCAGCGCCTGCTCTTGCTCTTCTCATGTCGCCCTTTCTGTGAGGACCGTCAAGAATCATCTGGTCGCCTGTGTAAGCGTGAATTGTTGACATAATGCCCGACTGAATGGGAGCGTACTCGTTAAGAGCCTTAGCCATAGGAGCGAGACAGTTTGTTGTGCATGATGCAGCAGAAATAATCTGGTCATCAGCAGTAAGAGTATTCTCGTTTACTGAATAAACGATAGTTTTGAGGTCATTGCCTGCGGGAGCAGAAATAACAACCTTCTTTGCGCCTGCATTGATATGAGCCATTGACTTATCCTTTGAGCAGTAGAAACCTGTGCACTCGAGAACTACGTCAACGCCGATTTCTCCCCAGGGAAGCTGTGAAGCGTCAGCGACAGCGTAAATCTTGAGAGTCTTACCGTCAACTGTGATTGTGCCTGCTTCGTCATCGGCACTTACCGTATGAAGGTTCTCGCCGATTTTTCCGCAATATCCGCCCTGAGCCGTATCAAACTTTAAAAGGTTTGCAAGCATTGAGGGTTTTGTAAGGTCGTTGATAGCTACAACCTCGTAGCCTTCTGCGCCGAACATCTGTCTGAAAGCAAGACGTCCGATACGGCCGAAACCGTTAATAGCAACTTTTACTGACATGTGTAATACCTCCAAAAAATTGTTTTTATTTTTTTGCGATATTATTTTATAACTATTTAATCAAATATGCAAGCAGTTTATTGTGTTATGTCAAAATTTTGTCAAACTGACTAAATTCTGTGTTTAATACGCGAAAAAGGATATACTATTCACAAATAATAATATAATGTAATATCTGTAAAACACGGGGTAATGAATTGAACGCGGACGCTTTGAATAAAATGCTTGACACAATAAAAACCGACTACTCGCAAACTCTTGATTCGGCTGCGGCGAGAGAAGCCCTGCAGGGACTTTTTGACGCGGGCTTCGATATGATGTGCAGAGGAAAAGACTGCAGAAACACGCTCGACGGCGCATATACTTTTTTAAGAAAGCTGCGCAACGCCGCCGAGCCGAAATGCTGTAACGCTTTTCGCTATGACGCGGCTCTCTTAACCGAGAATCTCATATTTGCCGCTGAAATTCTGTCGGTTCAAGGCGATGTGAAATTCGGCTTTGAGTGCGACTTTTTCGGCAAATACATTTCACTCCCGCAGGACGATTTTTCATTTGCCTTTTTAAATATTCTCGCAAACTGCGCCGTATATTCCCGTGACGGTTATGCCTCGGTAACCCTGCGCGAAAGCAGCAACTGCCTTCTGATTAAAATCGGGAGTCGGTCCTTCTTTGACTGCAGGGAATTTTACACCGCCGTTTCCTCGCACGGAAGTATCGGCTTTGCCTACCGTCTTTTCAGAAAAAACGGCGGCAATATGTTTCTTGCCGGCGACTTAAAAAACACCGCTGTCTGCATTGTACTGCCGTTTGCGCAGAGCGGCAGAATCTCGGAAATCACGACAGCCGAAAATCTGCTCTGCGACAGACTGTCCCCCGCTTATATCGCTTTCTGCGGACACGGTTGACAAAGATTATTTTTATTTTATAATGTAATTGTATACGTGAAAGGAAGTGAAGCTATGGAGAGAAAAAATGCGCTTGAATTCTATCTTGTTACAGACCTGCACCACTACGCCCCTTCACTCGGGACAAGCGGCGGCGCTTTTGAAGCGCTTGACAGACGGGAGCAGAAATGTCTTGCCGAAACGGGCGCGATAATTGACGCGTATTTTGACAGAATTATAAACGATAAGAATATTGATATTGTCCTTATCGCAGGCGACGTTTCAAACAACGGAGCTATGGAAAGCCACCTTGATTTGATACCCAGACTGCAACGGCTTAAAAAGGCAGGTAAAAAGATATATCTTATTACCGCCACCCACGATTATTATGTCGAGGGCAATAACACGGGCAAGGCGTTTAAATGCGTCGGAGACGAAACGGTACCCGCTACGCCGACAAGCCGTGAACAGTTAATCGAGCTTTATCACGAATTCGGTATGGATGACGCGGTTTCCGTACATAAGGAAAGCCACTCCTACTGCGTAAAGCTTCGGGACGGATTCAGACTTCTGTGTCTTAATGACGACGGCGACAGAGTTTTCTGCGGATACGGCGAGGACCAGATGAAATGGATATTCGCGCAGATAAACGAAGCAAAAGAGGCGGGCGATTACATTTTTGCAATGACGCACCACCCGACGCTTCCGCCCTTCCCGCTTTATACGGTTATTTCTCCTCACGAAATGCTCGGCAACTGGGAGCAAACAACCGAACAGCTTGCCGACGCGGGTATTGAGCTGATGTTTACGGGACATACCCATATGCAGAATATCGGCTACAAAAAGACGGCAAAGGGCAACGAATACTACGACGTCAACACCTCGTCGCTCGTCGGCTATCCCTCATGTATGAGAAGGGTTAAAATCGACTGTAAAAATATCGAAATTCATACCGAAACAATAGAAAACTTTGACTGGGATTTAAAGGGTATGAGCGTAAACGATTACCTTAAAAGCCGCTTCTCGTTTATGATAAATGAAATTCTCGACTCCGCCGCAAACGACATTGACCGTCTTGCAGAGCTGTCAACGAGTTTCAGTATGACACCCGAAAAGATATATAAATTGCGTATTCCCATACAGTTTCTTGGCAAAGGACTTCAGAAATGGACGCTCGGCAAAGCGGGCAGACTTCTCGGTGTTTCATCCTCTGTTGAAAAGGAAGTCAAGGACATACTCTTAAAAGACTTTGCGCTTGAACTCATACAAAATGTTTACCGCGGCAACGAGCCCTACTGCCCGGGCACGCCCGAGTACAAGGCTATGTCGGCGATAATTGACAGCATAGGAAAGAAGCTGGCTCACTTCGGTAAAGCAAGGGACGTTCTTCCCCTGCTTGAAACGGTAAAAGAAGCCATGTATAACAAATATCCGGATGACTATGAACTTATCATTGAAAGGAAAAATTAAAATGAGACCCGTCATTGCGCTGATAATAATATCATTCTGCGTTCTTTTAATTGCAGTAAACTTTGTTATCTACACCGCGAGCAAAAGCTCCGTAGCCGTACACCTTCCCGAAAACTATACGGTTACGGCTCACTCGGGCAGTGAAAACACAGAGGACAATTCCATGGAATTCCTCAAAAAAGCCGTCGGCTCAGGCGTTCAGATCCTCGAGGTTGACCTGACTTTCAGAAAAGACGGAACTCCCGTGCTTCTGCACAAGGACGTTGCCGAGGACAACGAGGGTCTGCTGTTTGAGGACGCGGTAAAATACATTAGTGAGAATTCGCAGACCGTCAGGGTAAACCTCGATCTCAAAGCGTATTCAAATCTGCCCGAGGTGGTAAGAATTCTTGATGAATACTCTATGTCAGAGCGCTGTTTCTATACGGGAGTAAAGGAAGAGAACGCCGAAACCGTGCGCACCGAAGGCGCTCCGATAAAGTATTATCTCAACATATCTCCCGACAAATCAAAAAAGACGGACCCCGACGAGCTGAATTCAGTGCTTGAGAAGGTTAGAAACTGCGGAGCCGTAGGGATAAACTGCAACTACAAATACGCCAGCAGGGAAATGTGTGAGCTGTTTCACAAAAACGGGCTTCTCGTTTCTTACTGGACGGCAAAAACAAAGCCCGTAATGCTGAAGCTCATTTCCATAGGTCCCGACAACATAACAACCACCAAGCCCACAGAATTAAACGAACTGATAAAAAAACAGTCAAAATAAAAATGGAGATGCTTCTGCATCTCCTTTAATTTTTAAAATTTATCTCAAAAAGCCTTTAACTATCATTTCCTCTGCCTGCTTCTCGTCAAGTCCGAGGGTCATAAGCTTTAAGAGCTGTTCGCCCGCGATTTTACCGATAGCCGCCTCGTGGATGAGCGAGGCGTCAACGTTGCTCGCCTTTAATGCGGGAGTCGCTACGATAACGCCGTTGTCCATAATAATCGAGTCGCACTCGGCGTGTCCGTGGCATTTTGCGTTACCGTTGATACCGAGGTCAACCTCCTGAAAACTGTTTTCCTTGGCAACGCCGCGGCTGACAAGGTCACAGGAGGAATCCTCTCCGTTGAGGTCAACGTTCATCCTTGCGACAGCTTTCTGACTGCCGTCGGTAAGAATTTTATCGTGAATCACAAGCGAAGCGCCCTCGCCTACTGTCGCCTTCGTCTCTCTTATCGTATCGTCAACGCCCGATATCTGCGTTGTTTCCATAAGCATATATGAATTTTTGCCGAGCTCGACAACGGTGGTCGGGTTCATAAGGCGCTTGCCCTCTCCCGTGCCCTCGCCGTAATGCTTCTCGACATATCTTACCCTGCTGTTCTCTCCGACATGGAAGGAGTGTACACCGTCATGGCGGCTGTCCGAGCCTCCGCAGTTGGAAATTCCGCAGCCCGCGATAATGGTAACATCACAGTTCTCGCCGATATAGAAGTCATTATAGACGACCTCTTTAAGTCCGCTTTCGCTGATGATGACGGGGATGTGAACGCTCTGATTTACGGTATTCGGTTCAATGATAATATCAATGCCCGAAACCTCTTGCTTGGTAACGATATTTATATTTGCGGTGGTGTTTCTCGCTGCGCTTTTTCCGTTGCTTCTGATATTGTATGCGCCTACGGGAAGCGAGTCGAGTTCTGCAACCTCTTTGAGCATATGCTTTTCAAGTTCTGTCATACGGTTCACTCCCCTTTCAATTCATTTTATCGTTGAGCACCGAACAGGCCCGGCTGTCGCCCTGCCCGATTTCGCAGAGAACCTTTCTGCCCTCGTCATATCTCTCAACCTTACCCTCTTTGAGGTAAATAATCTTGTCCGCAATATTGAGAATTCTCTCCTGATGGCTGATTATAACGATACTGCCCGAGGTCTTTTCGTAAAGCTTCTCAAACACCTTGATAAGGCTCTGAAAACTCCACAGGTCAATACCTGCTTCGGGTTCGTCAAAAATCGAGAGCGAAGTTCCTCTCGCGGCGGTCATGGCAATTTCTATTCTTTTCATTTCGCCGCCCGACAGGGTGCTGTTGAGTTCTCTGTCCTGATAGTCGCGCGCGCAAAGTCCGACCTCGCTGAGTATGGCGCAGGCGTCCTGAAGATTTTTCTCTCCGCTGTACGCTAATTTGAGCAAATCGCCAACCCTTAAGCCCTTGAAATGTACGGGCTGCTGGAAAGCGAAGCTTATTCCTCTGTCGGCTCTTTCATTAATCGACAGATTTGTGATGTCCTCTCCGTTAAAGATAATGCTGCCCGCGGTAGGCGTAAGAATTCCCATAATAATCTTGGCAAGCGTTGATTTTCCGCTGCCGTTGGGACCTGTTATTGCGACAAATCTGTCATCAATTTTTAAGTTTATATTATCGAGAATCAACTTGCCGTTGATTTCGTATGAGATATTCTTTAATTCTATCAATTCTCTGTCTCCTCTGCAGATTTTTACATTATGCAAAGTGTATTGTATCACATAGAATTTATAAAAGCAAATGAATTTATTTAATTATTTTCATCACTTCGCGGAAGATTTTGCCCAGACTGTCGTGGAAAACAAGCGAGGCGTAGCTGTCATACGAAGTGCTTTCCCTGTTTATGATAACAAGATTATCTCCCCTGTAATATCTTACAAACGACGCCGCGGGATAAACCGCGAGAGACGTACCGCCGATAATTAGCAAATCGGCGTTTGCGATAGCATATACCGCCTCGTTTACGGTTCTGTCGTCAAGACTCTCGCCGTAAAGCGTAACATAGGGCTTGATAACTCCGCCGCACTCGCACCTCGGGACGTTTTCGGGATAATTTTTTATATACTCTGCGGTGTAATCTTTTTTGCATTTCGTGCAGTAATTCCTTGCAACCGAGCCGTGAAGCTCAAGCACGTTTTTACTGCCTGCCTTCTGATGAAGCGAGTCAACGTTCTGCGTAACTACGGTAACCTGCTTGCCCGACTTCTCAAGCTCCGCAAGGGCGTAATGCGTGAAATTCGGCTCTGCCTCGCCGAGAAAATAGTCTCTGTAAAAGCGGTAAAAAAGCTCCGTATCATCAAAGAAACAGCCGTGGCTGAGTATCTCCTCGGGCGGTTTCCCGTAATTAAGCGCGGTGTTGTAAATTCCGTCCTTGCTCCTGTAATCTTTAACTCCGCTCTCGGTCGAAACTCCCGCCCCGCCGAAGAACACAATTTTATTTGAATTTTTAATAAGCTCCGCCAGCTTCTGAATGTCCGTCATCACGGCACCCCCTTTTTTGTTATTATACCATTTTTAAATTTACACGGCAATAAAAAAGCAGACAGTCTTTGACTGCCTGCTCAATTTTTATCCTTTATTTGCCGTTTCTGTGAAAATGGTTTCTTCTGCCGTCTCTTCTGGGAGCGCGCTCGGAAAGATTATTCTCGGGAGTGAGTCCCTCAACCTCGATAAGCGCCTCTCTGCGGGAGAGATTAAGTCTGCCCTGGTCGTCCTTGGGAAGAACCTTTACGATAATCTCATCGCCGACATTAACAACGTCCTCGACCTTCTCGGTGCGCTTAACGTCAAGGTGGCTGATATGTACCATACCCTCAACGCCGGAACAATCTCGACAAATGCGCCGAAGCTCATAAGACGGGTAACGATTCCCTTGTAAATTGCGCCCTCCTCGGGTCCGTTTGCGATAGTCTCTACTATAAAGAGAGCCTTCTTTGCGTTGTCAATATCAACTGCGGAAACAAATACCTGACCGTCGTCGTTGACGTCAACCTTACAGTCGCACTCAGCGCAGATTTTCTGTATAACCTTGCCCTGCTTGCCGATAACGTCGCCGATTTTCTCGGGGTCAATTCTCGTGGTGAGCATCTTGGGAGCCCATTTTGAAAGCTCTTTTCTCGGCTCGGGAATAACGGGAAGCATAATCTCGTCAAGTATATAATCTCTTGCCTTGTGCGTTTTTGCAAAAGCTTCCTTAATGATTTCGGGAGTAAGACCGTGAACCTTGAGGTCCATCTGAATTGCGGTAATACCCTTCTTTGTACCCGCAACCTTAAAGTCCATATCGCCGTAGAAGTCCTCAAGTCCCTGAATGTCAACCATGGTCATAAAGTCGCCGTAAACGCCTTCGTCGCCCGTGATAAGTCCGCAGGAAATACCTGCAACGGGAGCCTTTATCGGAACGCCTGCCGCCATAAGAGCGAGGGTTGAACCGCAGATAGAGCCCTGTGAGGTTGAACCGTTTGATGAGAGAACCTCAGATACGACTCTGATGGTATACGGGAACTCGTCAACCGTGGGAAGTACGGGAACAAGCGCCTTCTCAGCAAGAGCGCCGTGTCCGATTTCACGTCTGCCGGGTCCTCTTGAGGGCTTGGTCTCGCCTACCGAATATGACGGGAAGTTATAGTGGTGGATATATCTCTTTTCCTTCTGCTCATCAAGACCGTCAAGCTGCTGAGCATCACTCATTGAACCGAGAGTAGCTACCGAAAGAACCTGTGTCTGTCCTCTGGTAAACATACCCGAACCGTGTGCACGCGCAAGAAGGTCAACCTCTGCGTTAAGAGGACGAATATCGTCTATGCCTCTGCCGTCAACTCTCTTGTGCTCATCCTTGAGCCATGAGCGTACAACATGCTTCTGAACAAGGTACATAATCTCGTCAAGTTTTGTTTCGTTGCCCTCAAACTGCTCGTCATACTTCTCGTGAACTGCCTGATAAATCGGAAGCAGTCTTTCGTCACGGACATTTTTGTCGTCTGTATCAAGAGCCTTCTTAACATCCTCTATGCAGAAGTCCTCTATTTCCTTGAAGATAACGGGGTCGGGGTCTGACGACTCATAGCTGAACTTCGGCTTGCCTACCTCGTCAACTATACCCTGAATGAATTTAACTATCTTTTTGTTTTCCTCATGGCCTGCCATAATGCAGTCAAACATAAGGTCGTCGGGGATTTCGTTACCGCCTGCCTCTATCATGGCAACGAGGTCGGCTGTTGAGGCAACGGTAAGATTAAGGTCTGTCTTGGCTCTCTGCTCGAGAGTGGGGTTGATAACGATTTCGCCGTCAACAAGACCTACGTTTACGCCTGAAATCGGGCCGTCCCACGGGATGTCCGAAATTGCAATAGCTGCCGAAACGCCTATCATAGCGGCGATTTCGGGGCTGCAGTCGGGGTCAACCGACATAACCGTTGCAACAACGGTGCAGTCATTTCTGAGATCCTTGGGGAAAAGGGGACGGATAGGTCTGTCTATGCAGCGTGAAGTAAGAACTGCCTTTTCGCTTGCCTTACCCTCTCTGCGCTGGAAGGAACCGGGAATTCTGCCTACCGAATACATCTTTTCCTCATAGTCAACCGACAGAGGGAAAAAGTCAACGCCCTCTCTGGGTGTTGCCGATGCAGTAACCGTGCAGAGCACGTTTGTATCGCCGTAACGTACCATTACTGCCGCATTGGCAAGCCCCGCCATTTTGCCTGTCTCAAGAGACAGTTTTCTGCCTGCGAGCTCGGTTTCCCAAACTCTGAAATTTTTAAAGAACATAGTTTTACCTCTCTTTTTTTATTTCACAAGGCAAAACCACGCTTTAGCAATAAATGCGGTTATCAAAGCTCTGTTAATAACTCCATTTACCGCTAAATGCCGTAACAGCTTTGCCCTGTAATTTGCAATTTAATTTGGTCTTTAAAAAGCAATTCAAGGCAAGCAGTAAAGCCTGCTTGCCTCAAAAAGAGCTTATTTACGAAGACCGAGTCTTTTAACGATAGAACGGTATCTCTCGATATCGACCTTCTGAAGATAGGCTAAAAGATTGCGTCTGTGACCAACCATCTTGTGAAGGCCTCTCCTTGAGTGATGGTCCTTCTGGTTAACCTTAAGGTGCTCTGTAAGGTCCTGAATTCTCTTTGTAAGAACTGCAATCTGAACCTCGGGAGAACCTGTGTCGCCCTCATGAACAGCGTACTCAGCCATTATAGCCTGCTTTTCTTCTTTTGTCATTTCTTTTTCACCTCATTTAATAATATTTGCCGTCGAATACCACAGGATAAGGTCAGGTGAGTACTCCCGCACGGGAGTTTGCGCCATATTCCGTGAATACCGATTTAGCGTTAGTATTATATAACAAAGTATTTTCGTTGTCAACAACAATTTTTTTAGGAAAAACGCCGAAATTTTACCGCGCTGTCATTATTAAGTTGAAATCTAATTAAAAATAGTATAATATATATGACAAATGCAAATAAGTTTATAATCAGTGTTTATATACATCGGAGGTTAATTGATGAATTATTCGCTTACAAAAAAGAAGGCAAAAGAGCTGCTTGAGGCAAAGCTCTCCCACAATATGGGCGTTTCGCCCGAGGAGGCTACCGACGAGCAGTATTATAAGGCAATCGCGCTCATACTCCGCGAGATGATGAGCGAGGGCAGAGCCGAATTCAACAAAGCTGCCCAAAAGGAAGGCACAAAGAAGGTTTACTATCTTTGCATGGAATTCCTTATGGGACGTTCGCTCAAAAACAATCTTTACAATCTCAATCTCACAAAGACCTTTGAATCCGTACTCGCAGACTACGGCGTAAAGCTTGAGAATATTTATGAGTGCGAGCCTGACGCAGGTCTCGGTAACGGAGGTCTCGGCAGACTTGCTGCCTGCTACCTTGACGGACTTGCAACTCAGGGCTATCCCGCAAGAGGATATTCTATTCTTTACGAGGCAGGAATTTTCAAGCAGAAGCTTGTTGACGGCTGGCAGACAGAACTTCCCGATTTCTGGCTTCCCGGCGGCGAGGTATGGCTTGTTCCTCATGAAGAAAGCGCTATCGAAGTCTGCTTTGAGGGCGAGGTTGCCGAATCCTGGGAAAATCAGTTCCACAATGTTGAAATCGTAAACGCAACTCCCGTCAAGGCCATTCCCTATGATATGTTCGTTGCCGGCAAGGACGGTAAGGGTATTTCCGTACTGCGTCTGTGGAAGTCTGTTGCTCCCGCACTCGATATGACGCTCTTTAATCAGGGCGACTATATGAGAGCTATTGAGAGAAACGCCATGGCAGAGGTTATTTCCAAGGTTCTTTACCCCGCCGACAACCATCCCGAGGGTAAGTCTTTAAGACTCCGTCAGCAGTACTTCCTTGTTTCGGCTTCGATTCAGGATATTGTTCATAAGCATCTGCGTTCATACGGCACTATGGACAATTTCCCCGAAAAGGTTGCAATTCACATCAACGACACGCATCCCACGCTTGCAATTCCCGAGCTTATGAGAATACTGCTCGACGAGTGCGGCTACGGCTGGGACGACGCATGGAATATAGTTACAAAGACTATCGCCTACACAAACCATACCGTTATGAAGGAAGCTCTTGAATGCTGGCCCGAGGACCTCTACAAGAGACTTATGCCGAGAATCTGGCAGATTACCAAGGAAATCGACAACCGTTTCAGGAATTTCGTATGGCAGGCAACGGGAAATGCAGACCAGGTTGAGAGAATGGCAATTACGTCAAACGGCGTTGTCAGAATGGCTAATCTCTGCGTTGCAGGTTCACACAGCGTAAACGGTGTTTCGGCGCTTCACTCCGAAATACTCAAGGAAACCGTTTTCAGCGACTTCTATGCGCTTACTCCCTATAAATTCACAAATGTTACCAACGGTATAGCGCACCGCCGCTGGATGTGTCAGTCCAACCCTGCGCTTACCGAATTTACTCAGAGTCTTATCGGCGACGGCTTTATAAACAATGCCTCGGAGCTTTCAAAGCTCAAGGCATACAAAAACAACAAGTCGGTGCTTGACGAAATAGGCAAAATCAAGCGCACAAACAAGGAAAATTTCTCTAACTTTATAAAGAAGCAGACAGGTGTTTCTCTTGACCCCGACTCAATTTTTGACGTTCAGGTAAAGAGACTGCACGAGTATAAACGTCAGCACCTCAACGCTCTCAATATCCTTTCGCAGTATCTCTATATAAAGGAAAACCCCAACGCCGAGTTTGTTCCTCACACATACATTTTCGGCGCAAAGGCGGCTGCAGGCTACTTCATAGCCAAAAAAATAATTGCATTTATCTGCTCTCTTGCGGATATGATTAACAATGACCCCGACTGCAAAGGCAAGCTTCAGGTTATCTATGTTGAAGATTACAATGTTACCATGGCGGAAAGACTTATCCCCTCGGCAGAGATTTCCGAGCAAATTTCTCTTGCAGGCACAGAGGCAAGCGGCACGAGCAATATGAAATTTATGCTCAACGGCGCAATAACCCTCGGCACTATGGACGGTGCCAATGTTGAAATCTTCGACGCTGTCGGAGAGGACAATATCTTTATCTTCGGTATGAGCACTCCCGAGGTCAAGAGACTGCAGACCTGCGGCTATGACCCGCAGCAGTATTACAACAACAATTCCGAAATTCAGAAAATCCTCAATTTTGCAAATCAGGTCGGAATTAACGGAAAGTTCTTCCACGAGGTAACCTCCTCGATTATTCATCACGACCCGTATATGGTGCTTGCAGACTTTGAGGATTACAGAAAGAGACAGCTTGATATTGCGAACGCATATAAGGACAGCAAAAACTGGAACAGAATGTCCCTTTTGAATATCGCAGGTGCGGGAATTTTCGCCGCCGACAGAGCGATAAACGAATATGCGGCTAACATCTGGCATACGAGCAGCGCCTTCGGAACCGAAAAACCGCTGTCAAAGCCCAAAAAGCCCGCCGCAAAGAAATCAACCGCAAAAAAGAGCGAGGCAAAAAAAGCCCCTGCCAAAAAGACGGCTAAAAAATAATACGGTTTAATCGGACGGTAATTACCGTCCGATTTTTTATTGCCTGTTACTGTAAAATGTGCTAAAATAGTTGTGGCTTTAAGGGGAAACGGGTGCAAATCCCGTGCGAGCCCGTCGCCGTAATATGCATTTAACTTTTACCTTGCCCGAAGCCGCAAATTCGGGGACAAGCCATTGAGATTTTTCTTGAGAAGGCGGTAAAAGGCATTAAGCCGAAATATCCTTTGAGCCGAAAATTTCCTTATGACTGCGGGCGCCGGTCGGAAATACTCAAAACTTTTAAAAGGAGAAAAGCAAATGAAAATGACAAAATTCACTAAACTTTTGTCAGTGCTCCTTTGCCTTGTGCTTGTTGCGGCAATCGCATTTACGGTATCGGGCTGCACTAAGACAAAAACGGAAGAACCTGCAACTACGACTGAAGCTGTTGCGGAAGAAGCCACTAAACTCGGAGAAGGCGAAAAAGAATTTACCTTTACCGTAAAAGACGCTGACGGCAAGGAAACAAAATTCCTTATTTCATCAAATGCCGCAACGGTAGGCGAGGCACTTCTTGAAAACAGCCTTATCGCAGGCGATCAGGGCGAATACGGACTTTACGTAAAGACCGTAAACGGAATTACCGTTGACTATGATACCGACGGCAAATACTGGGCTTTCTATGTTAACGGCGAATACGCTCAGACAGGCGTTGACGCGACAGAGCTTGTTGCGGGCTCGGCATATACCTTCGCGGTAGAATAATGAAACACGGCAGGGAACAAATCACGATAGTCGATATTGCGATTTTCGGTATGCTCGGCGCTTTGATGTATGCGTCAAAGATAGCGCTGGAGATACTCCCAAACGTTCACCTTATAGCGGTTTTTGTAACTGCGGAAACTCTTGTTTACAGAAAACGGGCTCTTTATCCCATTTATACCTTTGTACTTATAACAGGTCTTTTCAACGGCTTTGCGGTGTGGTGGGTACCTTATCTGTATCTGTGGACGGTATTGTGGGGCGCGGTAATGCTGCTGCCGAAAGAAATGCCTGAAAATGTCGCGCCGTTTGTCTATATGGCGGTATGCGCTTTGCACGGGCTTCTGTACGGAACCCTCTATGCGCCGTATCAGGCGCTGATGTTCCATCTTGACTTCCAAGGCATGATAACATGGATAATCGCAGGTTTTCCGTATGACGCAATACACGGCTTAAGCAATTTTTTTCTGGCGCTTCTGGTTATTCCCATTGTAAACGCAATAAAAAAGGCTCAGTCAGTAAAGCTGAGACCGTAAAAAGAAAAGCAGGTGTGAAAACGCACCTGCTTTTTATTATATGCTTTTACGCTCTTTCAAAACCGGACCTGATAAAAATCTTTATTCCGAGCATTACGCACAGGAACATAATCGTTCCTCCGACAAGAACGTCCGAAAAGAAATGTGCGCCGCAGACTATTCTGCTTACCGCAACAACGCCCGTAATTCCGACGGAGATAAGGACGAGCAGAATTTTCCATGCCGTTGTGTTGTACTTTTTGAGAACTCTGGGCAGTACAAGCAGACCGTAAACGGCAGCCGCCGCGTTAGTGTGTCCCGAAGGGAAGGAACGGTAGGCGTCGTGTCCTACATGAATTCCGTTAACCGCCTCAAAATACAGCGGGTTGCCTGCCTCCGGCATAACCGACTTCTGATACCATCTGCGGAAATTCGTAAACTCATAGTCGCCGAGATACCACATTGTTCTGTACCTCGGACGGCACATAACGTTCTTGATAATGATATTGATTAAAATATTTGAAAGTATAACCGCAAAAATAACGATAAACGAGAATTTCAGCAGCGCCATAGCAGTTTTGTCATCAAGCTTTGCAAAATACCGGCAAATCAGCTCGGCAATGGCAGCAGCCGCAAAAATAAAGACAACCTTAATATAGGTCTGATTAAAAATAATGTCCTCGCCGAAGTGCTTTACAAGATAACGCGGAATATCAAAAACTATGTAAACCATCGCAACGACGCTCGCCGCATTCGCCGCAATACTGCCGAGAATTTTAAGAACCTTATTCTCAGATCTGAGCGTATTGGAATAAATAATTGCAAACGCGGCTGACAGCATAATGTAAGTCGGGCATGAGCCGATACTTGCAAAAATTGCGCCGAAAAGATTTGTTGTGAAGTATTGTCCCTCATCAAGACGGACGAGCTTCTGACTTATCTGAAGGTCGGTAAAGGTTGCCGTAATAAGCAGTCCCGCAAATATAACAACGAAAAAGCAGATACTTAAAACCGTACCGAGCTTGGATTTGTTTTTTTCCATATTTACCCTCTTTTCATCTTTAATGAATTTATATTATCACATTTTAAAAAATAAAACAAGACGGGATATGCCAAAACTAACCGAAACTGCCCCCGTTTCATTGACAAACTCCCTGCTATTTGGTAAAATACTTTGCGTTGGGATTTGCCTCCATAGTTAAATGGATATAAGGTTTTGAGAAAAACTCAAAACCTTGGCGTTCGCAACGCAGGCGTTGCTCGGCTAAACAAGCCCGCTTATGATATTAAAAATTGCCTCCATAGTTAAATGGATATAACAGACCCCTCCTAAGGGCTGGGACGTCCCACGGACTGCGGGAAAAAGTCCGTGTAACAAAAGTTCATATGCCCACGTAGCTCAGTAGGATAGAGCGACCGCCTCCTAAGCGGTAGGCCGTTGGTTCGACTCCAATCGTGGGTGCCAAAAAAGCGTTGAAAAGCCTTTATTTAAGCCACTTTTCAGCGCTTTGATTTTTCTCCAAAGGTTCAATGAAAAAACTGAAATTTTGTAGACGAGGAAAAAATGAACTCGCTCACACGGACAAAATTAGCCTGCTAATGATTAGCAAGAAAGACCCGATTTTTGCTAATGAAAATGCTCATTTTGCTAATCGGAAAAATTTTTTGCAAAAATTCTTGCTAATTTCGGAGTCCGTGTAACTCGGTTTTAGGTCAAAATTGGATAGTAACGAACTGTATCGTTTTGTACGCCAATAACGCATAATTAACGCTTTATCTTGTTTCAGTTATACTGTTCAAAAAGGAGGTGCTAAAATGACATACTTCATATCAGACCTACACTTCGGTCATAGAAACATTTTAAGGTTTGATTGCCGCCCGTTCTCAACGATAGAAGAACACGATGAATATCTCATCAGCCAATGGAATGATACTGTAGGCACTGATGACGATGTTTGGATACTTGGTGATATAAGTTGGTATTCAGCATTGAAAACCGTAATCATTCTGAAAAGGCTGAACGGCAAAAAGCATTTGTGCATTGGTAATCACGATCACAAGCTCGTTAAGAGTGTTGACTTTCAACATCAATTTGTTGAAATCGTTGACTACAAGGAAATATCCTTCGGTGACGGCACAGGCGTTGTGCTTTGCCATTACCCTATTCCTTGTTACAATAAGCACTTCTACAACTGGTATCATCTGTACGGTCATGTTCACGCTACTTTTGAATGGACTATGATAGAGGACTTTCAGAATCAAATGCGAGAGCAGCACCAAAAGAAAAGCCAGATGTACAATGTCGGATGTATGATGAAATATATGAATTACCGACCAAGAACGCTTGAAGAAATCCTTGAAGCAAACAATTAAATATACCTATTAATATATACATAGCCACTTGTTTATGAAAATAAGCAGGTGGCTTTTTTTATTTCCAAAAGCAAGGAGGTGTTAATTTGAATAGTGAGCCAATCTTCATAAAAACAAATAACCACAGGTAAGGTTCAACACCTGTGGTTACTATTTGAACTTTAGCTAAACACTCAAAGTAGAAAATGAAATTGAGAGAATACGTGAAATAATATTGATTCAGATGACAGATGTCATTTTTGCCAAAACAATTATAAAAGATTAGAAAAAGATTGAAAATGCTTTAATCTTAATGTATAATAACATTGGTCAAACGCCATATGGTAGTGGTCGCGGTCTGGTAAACTGCAAAGCATCTTTAAAAGTGCTCGGGTTCGATTCCCTATGACTAAGCAGGGCATTGCCCTGCTTTTTTTATCGCTAAATTATTGAAAAATCCTCAACAATATTTAATGATTTACTATCATTGAGTTCATTACATAAATCAATGAATTTTTCAAGAGGAATATCGTTCGCCTTTTTTCCGCCTCGAATATTCACAGAGACAGTTCGATTGGTTACTTCTGAGTCTCCAATAACTAATACATATGGTACGCGATAATTCCTAAAATATTTGATTTTTTTATTCATGTGATTTTCAGACAAATCGAGTTCACTGCGAATTCGCATTTTCTGTAAAGCCTCTTTAACTTGAACGGCATATTCCGCATGCTCTTCCCTTATGGGAACAATTCCAACCTGTACCGGCGAAATCCAAAACGGGAATGAGCCTTTGAAATTTTCGATCAGAATACCGATAAATCTTTCCAGTGAACCATAAATAACCCTGTGAATAAGAACTGGCGTTTTCTCAGTGCCGTCACTGTCGGTATAGGTGATATCAAAATTTCGCGGTAACTGGAAATCCAACTGGATGGTGCCCATCTGCCATTGTCTTTGTAGCGCATCTTTCATCATAATATCAATTTTTGGTCCATAAAATGCACCGTCACCTTCATTGATATCGTATCCATCTGTTCCGTATCTTGCGTCAAGAATAGCTTTCAGCGACGCTTCTGCTTGATTCCATAATTCAATATCACCCATAAAGTCAGCGGGACGAGTTGACAATTCTGGACGATAACTTAGACCGAATACGCCATAGAAAAGGTCAGCAATATCCAAAATTGCATTGACTTCGTCATGGATTTGGCTTTCGGTAATAAAGTTATGCGAATCATCCTGTCGAAACATCTGAACCCTAAGCAAGCCATTTAATTCACCAGACTTTTCTTTTCTGTGCAGTACATCACAGTCAGAAAGTCTAAGTGGCAGATCACGATAACTACGCGTCTTTCTTTTATAGACAACAATAGAATTCGGGCAGTTCATCGGCTTAACGCCGTAAGTGGTGTTTTCATCAACATCAATAGTAAACATATTATGTTGATAGTGATCCCAGTGACCGGAAGTAATCCAAAGGGAATTATGATTGATTAACGGTGATGATATTTCCTGATATCCCCTCTTTTCATGCTCTTCTCTCCAAAAATCCAGAATTAAATTAAACAGTTTCCATCCTCTTGGAAGCCAATATGGCATACCTGGGGCTGTTGGGTCCATGAAAAACAGATCCAATTCTGGACCAAGTCTTTTGTGGTCTCGTTCTGATGCTTCTTTCAGAAAAGCAAGGTGTTTCTTTAATTCATCCTTTGTTTCAAAAGCCATTACATAGACTCGCTGTAAGATGTCATTTTTCTCATCACCTCTCCAGTAAGCAGATGAAACAGACTTAATTTTAAAAGCACAACTTAATAATTCGGCAGCATTGTTGACATGAGGACCTTTACACAAATCCTTGAAATCGTCACCAGTATCATAAATGCTGATAGTGGCGTCTTCCGGTAAATCATTGATCAGTTCAAGCTTATATTTCTGATTACTGAACTCACTCAGCGCTTCTTCTTTAGACACTTCTCTGTAAACAAAGCTCTCTTTTCTCTTTAAGATTTCTTTCATTTTGTTTTCAATGACAGGGAAATCGTCTGGTGTTAGAGTACGAGGCAGCAGAAAATCATAATAAAAGCCGTCGCTAATCTGTGGTCCAATAGCTAGTTGCACGTCTTCACTGTGGTCGAATATTTCGACGATTGCCTTGGCAAGCACATGCGCCATGGAGTGTCTGTAGATTTCCGAAAAATTCTCAGTTTTCATTCAATTATCCTCCGATTAAATATAAAAACATACTAAAAAACCCTCGACGCATCTGTATATACAGACGGTCAAGGGTGCATAGCACGGTTCCACCTTGATGTTTTACTCTTCAACCTTAACGCGGTTTACGTACCAAATTTCGATACCTACTGATTGGTCTGCTCCAAAGTGGTTTTCACTGCACACTATTATAAAAGTTCTCAGCACCCTTTCTCTCTGTGATAACATGTGTGTAGTTACTGTCTTCTTCAACGCTTTATACTAGGATATCATCTTTAAGAGCATTTGTCAAACAATTTTTCCCGTTTTTATATTATCCAGAAATCAGGGATAAACTTTTTTCTACCACATATATGGGACTTTGAATAGTAGTCCCAAAACCACACAACATATAGTGTCGCTTCTGACGTAGTGGTCCAAAACATCGTAGCAAAAAGCATCCAAAATAGTGGCCGATATTGCCGCTTTTTCAACATATTTGTGCCGTTTGCATCCGGATTTACGCAACATACACAATCTGTTGTATTATATGAAACACACGATTTTGCTACGATTATATGATAATTTTAGCATATATTTAGATTCAATTTCGACGTTAGCAGCGAGTTTATACTATATGAAGTATATTTTACAAATCCCTGCTAACTGGATAATATAATTCCCGTTTAAAAGTTAAAAATCGTTTCTTTTTATAACAGTTAATCGTGGTGAGTTTAGTTCAGTATATTCAACATTTGCCATATCCATCAAACGGAAAGAGAAATCCGGGTCTGAATACACCTTATGGTATATAACTTTTTTTACACCTACATCAATCAACATTTTAGTGCAGGATACACAGGGCGATTTGGTAATATACACAGTTGACCCTTCCAGGTCTATACTATTACTGACGGCGTTTGCAATTGCACGTTTTTCCGCACAATCTCCATAACAGATATCCCTATTCGTATGATTGGGTATTTTTAGAGCTACTCTAATGCAGGTGTCTTTAGTACAAGGCTGAATGTACTTTGAAACGCCATTATAGCCAAAACAAATAATCTTTCCGTTCTTTATAAAAATAGCTCCAACGCCTTTTCCAACACCGCAGCAGCGACAGGTTGAATATAACTTAGCGGTTTTATAAGCTAAAATCAATGCAGATTCATCAGTATGCTCATATTCACTGTTTAATTTGTCAATAACATTTTTAAAATCAGGCTGACCGTTTTTGCAAAACAATGATGAGCCGTTCGCTTTTGTTTTCATCATAATCGTCCCCGTCAAAATTTCCGTACACTGATGCAACATCAAATAAATCGCCACATATTTTTTTAATTTCGTTGACAGTATAAAACCGGACATGTTCGTGATCAATATAAAACAAACTGTCGTCGTTGTGTTTAATAAAATATAAATACTGCGAATTTTGAATATTGCCACTTATTTCCTTGTTAACAAGCAATGTAAGATCCACATCACTACGTGTGTGATTGTTTCGAATATAAACCCTTCTATTCTCCAAAGCAGGAATGTTTTTTGCATCAAGCAAAAATATACCATTATCATTTAAAGCATCCCACACATTTTCAAAAAAATTTCTTAATTCAGCATACTTGGATAAATAGTTGTAAGTGGTCCACATACAGACTGCGGCATCGAAAGTATCTACAAGATGCATTGAACGCACGTCTGCAACCTGATAGTTTACATTCTGATGTTTATGAAGGCGGCGGGCATTGTGAATCTGTTCCTGTGAAAAGTCAACACCAAGAACGTTGTACCCCAACTGACCCAATGCATATGCGTGCCTGCCGACACCGCAGCAGCAATCCAAGACGCTGTTAATGTGTTTTGGGCTGAGATGAAATGCCTTTTCAAGAAGGTTAACTTCTTTTAAAGTGTCATTGGCAATTGATTCCATATAGTAACTGCTCAATTGATTATATAACAATTTAGTTTTAGCGTGATCATCAAAGCTAGTGATATCAGCAATGCTACGATCTTTGTAAAAATCAATGGGTATTATAACAACATTACTAATTTGCATTGGGTCTTGGCATGTATGAGTAAAAAATAATATCCAATCTGAATTTTTCGCTCTTTGCGTCAAAAAATCCTCCTTAGTTGTATAATCGCCTTTTGCATAAACACTGGTAAACAATTCGCCAAGATTGAACTTATCAATATCTTTAAGTAATCGTTCACGTCGTGCGGCAGAAAGAATATTGATTTCGACAAACGCAGACAGTTTCTTGGCAAAAGTAATATTCCTTTTGAACGGTCTAAGTTGTTTTCTGTATTCCTCTTCAAGATTTTCATAAGAAACATGATATTTTTCACATATTAACCGTTTTGAAATGCCAAGTTCATAATCTGTTACGGCCGCTTCATCTGCACCAAGTTGTCTTAAAGCATTTTTCCATGCCTCAGCGGAAGAAACAAAAACATCATGAAAATCAAAATATACTTCCATTATTCATCGCCTCTGTTGCAATTCTCGATGATTTTTTCAGAATAGGTAGGTTCACGGTTCGGCGCTACCACTACTCTTTGCAAAATGTGTCTGATATATGAGCGCTGTTCATCTGTAATCTTGGCATCAATGATAAGTTTCTCGTTTTCTTGTCGCCAACCATGAGTGATGCCTATCGCCCTCAGCGCCGTATCAATATCTGCATCATCACAGGGTATATAGTCATTCATACACCGAGTGTAATTATCGCAGCTTTTATTACATGCTTTGCTGAAAAAATGTTGGTTGTAATCCGCCTTTCCGTATAAATAGCTTAAAGCGCACGATGTATGTTCAAATATGGCATATTCTGGATGAGACAAATGGTATTTTTCGAAAATATCGTCAACCGCTTCACTTTTTTGTTTGTGCTTATCATAAGTGCCTACAAATTGATAGTTACGTTCTTTTAATCGGTTATCAATATATGCTATGTATTCTTTTTCAGATGTTTTAACATAATGAATGGGTTCACCCAAGATACATTCGATTAATTCAAACGCAATCGTTACTGATTCTGCTATAGAAATATAATTACTGAATACCGATAGCATTTCAAATTCTGATGCGCACATAGAAGTGATAAACTCATTACGAAAACAGGGACCAATCTCGTAGATTCTGTGATAGTCATTACAAGAGTATATTCTCAGAAAACTGTCCATGGTTTTTCTAAGAAAAAGCATTTCGTCAAGCGTCCGATGTCTTGTAACAATACCGATAAAAAGAAAAAGTTATAATGGAAAACCCATTAAAGGAATGACGATTGCTAATAAGGGAATAATAAAAGATTTGTTTGGCAAAGATGGAATTAATAATGGAACCCTTAGATGTAAGGTTGAATTAGTTGATTCTAATATGCTTAAGATTATTGACTGATAAGTATTTTGTTAAAAACTTTTAACCAACTGAAATTGCATTATATTATAAGAAAGACCCCGCCGTACGGCAGGGTCTTTTACTTTTTATAAAAGATTTATTCCGTGGGCTTTGCACTCCTCACGCATTTCATCGGGCCATACGGAGCACTGTACCTCGCCTATATGAGCCTTCTGCAAGAGAAGCATACAAAGTCTTGACTGTCCTATTCCTCCGCCTATCGTAAGGGGAAGCGTACCGTCAAGTATTCCCTTGTGGAAGGGGAACTGCTCTCTTTCAAGACAGTTTTCCTCTGCGAGCTGACGATGCAAACTCTCCGCATCTACACGGATACCCATTGAAGATATTTCAAAAGCGCATCCAAGTACGTCGTTCCAGACAATTATATCGCCGTTGAGAGCCCAGTCGTCATAGTCGGGAGCTCTGCCGTCGTGCTTTTTTCCGCTCTTGAGTCTGCCTCCTATCTGCATCAGGAATACCGTACCGTGTTCCTTCGCGACAGCGTTTTCTCTCTGCTTTGCGTCCATATCGGGATACATATCTTCAAGCTCCTGCGTGGTTACAAAGTAAACATCTTCATTCATCCTGAAGTCAAGAACGGGATATTTTTCCCTGACCTTTTCGTTTGTATCGCAAATGGCTTTAACTATTTTTCTGACAATGTCCTTCAGGAATTCCTCGTTTCTCTCCTCGGGGGAAATTACCCTGCACCAGTCCCACTGGTCAACAAAGAGCGAGTGAAGGTTATCGGTATCGTCGTCGCGGCGTATGGCGTTCATATCTGTATAAATGCCCTCGCCCGGCTCGTAGCCGTATCTGTAAAGAGCCATTCTTTTCCACTTTGCAAGACTCTGTACGACCTCTGCCTCGCCGTCAACGTTTTTCATTGTGAAATGAACTTTTCTCTCTACTCCGTTGAGGTCGTCGTTGATACCGCTTGCCTTTGTTACCATAATCGGTGCGGTTACTCGGTCAAGGTTGAGCGCCTTTGCGAGTGCAACCTGAAAACTGTCCTTAACGGTTTTAATCGCATACTGTGTTTCTCTGCGGGAAAGCTTTGATTTATAGTCCTTGGGATAGGTTATCATTTTAACCCCTCCTTTTCATTATTTTATGTTGCCGACAGTCCTCGGATAAAGAATTACATCACGGATGTTTGCCATGCCCGTGCAGTACATAATAATTCTCTCAAAGCCCAGACCGAAGCCGCCGTGAGGAACGGAGCCGAATTTACGAAGGTCGAGATAGAACTCGTAACCCTCGGTTGACATTTCTCTCTCTTTCATAGCCGCCAGAAGCTTGTCATAATCTGCCTCTCTCTCGGAGCCGCCTATAATTTCGCCGACACCCGGAACAAGTAAATCTGTCGCGGCAACGGTTTTGCCGTCGGGGTTCTGCTTCATATAGAAGGACTTGATTGCCTTTGGATAGTTAATAAGGAACACGGGTTTATTGTACACCTGCTCGGTAATATATCTCTCATGCTCGGACTGAAGGTCGCAGCCCCACTCAACGGGAAATTCAAACTTGACGTCAGCCTTTTTGAGCAGTTCGATAGCGTCGGTGTAGTCAACTATTTCAAAATCGCTGTTGATGACCGACATAAGTTTTTCGGTAAGTCCCTTCTCAAAGCGCTCCTCAAAGAATTTCAGCTCCTCAGGGCACTTCTCGATATAGTCTCTGATAATATATTTTATCATTTCCTCGGCAAGCTCGATAACATCGTCAAGCTCTGCAAAAGCAACCTCGGGCTCAATATGCCAGAACTCAGCAACGTGGCGCTGAGTATTTGAATTCTCGGCTCTGAACGAGGGTCCGAAGGTATAAATTTTACCTAGTCCCATTGCGGCAACCTCGCCCTCAAGCTGTCCCGAAACGGAAAGCGCCGCCTTTTTGCCGAAGAAATCGTCACGGTAATAATCATCGGCGTTATCATACTTGTCGCTGTAACCTATGGTTGTTACCTGAAACATTTCTCCCGCGCCCTCACAGTCAGACGCAGTAATCAGCGGAGTATTGATATACACATAGCCCTTCTCCTGGAAAAAGCGGTGTATAGCCGCCGCAATAACCGAACGTACTCTGAATACTGCGTTAAAAGTATTTGTTCTGACCCTGATATGAGGCATCTCACGCAGGGTTTCAAGCTTCTGAAATTTTTTCTGAAGCGGATAGTCTGCAGGGCATTTGCCGAGAACCGTAATTTCCTTTGCATTTATTTCGTTTGTGTTGTTTCTTTCGTTATTTACAACCTCGCCCGTTACCTTGACGGATGCGCCGAGCTTCATTGCCTCGGGCGAAACGTCATTAAGCGCCTGCTTGTCGATAACTATCTGCAGATGGTTGAGCGACGTACCGTCGTTGAGCGCAAGGAAAGCGACGTTTTTTGAATCTCTCGCCGTCCTGACCCAACCGCAAACGGTTACCTCTTTACCGACATATTTGTCGGCTGTCAAAATTTCTCTGATGTCTGTGTGTTTCATATTGAAACCTCCCGAAAATAAAATACAGTCAGTTCTGTCCTTAATAGGACGAGCTGACTGAAACCCGTGGTACCACCTATTTTGCTCATTTATGAGCCTCTCTGCGACTTCAGATCTAAAGTCTGCCGTTGTAACGCTCGGCACGCGTCTCCCCTACTGAGTGCTTTCTTTTCGGTTTGAGGCTCGGGAGGGTTCTTCCTGTGAGTGTAACTGCACGGCTTCCAGCTTTGCCGCGCTCTCTGCAAGCACATTTTCACAGTACTTTGCTCCGTCCTTGCCTTTGATAAATGATATTATATACTCGCATTTTTTATTTGTCAACAATTTTGACAAAAAAGCAGTCCGCTTTATGCAGACTGCTTTCATCTTATTTATCCGATTATTTTAACAGGAAGAAAATAATAATTGCAATAACAATTAAAATTCCGACCGCTCCCGCAATAATTGCAGGCAAGTTGAGCTTTTTGGGTTTATCCGATACGGAAGTGTCGGCAGTTTTTATATGAGCGCCCGCCTGACGGTTCGGAGTGAAAATCTGAGGTGCCGCCTGCTGATAATCGGAAGCGGTTGTCTCCTCTTTCCTCTGACCGAAGGGTCTTCTTGCGCCGAAGGTGCTTGCGTTTCCGCCGAACAAATCGGGTGCTTTTGCAGGCTCCTCTGCTTCGGGCTTCTGAATAATGTGCTCGTCAAACGCCGACTCCTCGTCGTCATACTCTTCAATTCCTACAACAGGTTCGTCTGCCTCGGGTTCTTCTGTTGCAGGTTTCTCAATTGCAGGTTCTTCAATTACGGGCTCCTCAATTACGGGCTCCTCAATTACGGGTTCCTCAACTACGGGTTCCTCAACTACGGGCTCCTCCACTACGGGTTCCTCGATTACGGGCTCCTCGATTACGGGCTCCTCAACTACGGGTTCCTCGATTACGGGCTCCTCCACTACGGGCTCCTCAACTACGGGTTCCTCAATTACGGGCTCCTCGATTACGGGCTCCTCGATTACGGGCTCCTCAATTACGGGCTCCTCGATTACGGGTTCCTCGATTACGGGCTCCTCAATTACGGGTTCCTCAATAGCAGGTTCCTCTGTTGCGGCTTCTTCTGCCGCCGCCTCTGCCTTTTCAAACTCCTCGTCGAAGTTGCTGAATACAATGCCTGCTTCTTCCGTTTTTGCCTCCGCCTCTGCCTCGGCTTCAGCTTCAAGCTCATCAAAATTACTGAAGGAAATGCCTTCCTCTTCGGTTTCGGTCTCTCCTGCCATTTCGTCGAAATTGCTGAAAGAAATGCCTTCTTCCTCGGTTTCGGTCTCTCCTGCCATTTCGTCGAAATTGCTGAAAGAAATGCCTTCATCTTCGGTTTCGGTCTCTCCCCCCATTTCATCGAAATTGCTGAATACGATACCTGCTTCTTCCGTATCGTTGCTGACTGCTTCGGACTCGTTAACTGCCGCAACAGCCTCGTCAACAGCTTCATCGGCAACTGATGCTCCGCAGGTTGCGCAGAACAGCGCGCCGTCTTCTATGGGTGAACCGCATTTTTTACAAATCATGTTATTAACCCCTTTACAATAAATTTTTCTTCAATTTTATACTACCACAAAAACTTTGATTTCGCAAGAAAAATATTAAAAGGAGAATATCGGGACGACGCCGCAAGGTGTGTTCAAGCCCCTTATTCTCCTTTTTTATTATTCCTCTATGCCGTAAATTCTGACGGCGTTTTCCGAAAGAATTTTTCTGTTGTCCTCTTCGCTCAGATTAAGCGACATAAACCTCTCGATTTCGGTGTACGGCGACCACATAGGATAGTCGGTTCCGAACATAACGCGGTCGGTTCCGTATCGGTATATAATCTCCTTAACCTTTTCATTGTCGGGAAGCCATGCAAAGCTCGACGAACAGTCAACATACAGATTTTTAATGCCGTGAAGCTTTTTTGAAGCCTCCTCCCAGATAGACCAGCCGCCGAAATGCGCGCCGACAACAATAAGGTCGGTATAAATCTCAAGAACGGGCACAAGTCTGTTGGGATTTGAGTTGTCATACCTCGAATCGCCCGTGTGCATCAGTATAGGCAGACGGTGTTTCTCGCACAGCTCATAGATTTTAAGACAGCGGTAATCGTCTATCTTGAAATTCTGTATATCGGGGTGCAGTTTAACACCGTGAAGTCCGAGAGAGATTATTTCAAGCACGTCCCTCTCCTGATCATCACTGTCGGGGTGCAGAGTACCGAGCCCTGTAAGAATTCCTCCGCTTTTGTTTACGGAATCGGCAATAAAATTATTTATGCTCGAAACCTGCCTGGGCGTTGTGGCAACGGACTGAACAACAAATCTGTCGATTCCCGCTTTTTTGCCCTCGCGCATAAGCATACCGATAGTGCCGTCCCCGAAGCCGTGAACGTCATAGAATCTGTCGGTGGCATCAGCCGCCTTCTGCGCTATTTTATCGGGATAGACATGACAGTGCGCATCTATGGCAAAGTATTTATTATCAACCATTACGCCGTCTCCACGCTTTCCGCCTTCTGAAGTCCGAGTTTTTCAACAGCGTCCTTCCTCATCTGATATTTCAGAATCTTGCCCGCGGCGTTCATCGGGAAGCTGTCAACGAAATCGACATATCTCGGAACCTTATGTCTTGCCATACTTGCGCCGACAAAGTCTTTAAGCTCCTGCTCGGTCATGGTTTCGCCCTCTTTGAGAATTATGCACGCCATAATTTCCTCTCCGTACTGCTCGTCGGGTACGCCTATGACCTGAACGTCGCTGACCTTCGGGTTGGTATAAATGAATTCCTCGATTTCCTTAGGATATATATTTTCTCCTCCGCGGATAATCATATCCTTGAGTCTGCCCGTAATTCTGAAGTTTCCTTCGGGAGTGCGGCAGGCAAGGTCGCCCGTATGAAGCCAGCCGTCCTCGTCGATAGCGGCGGCGGTTTCCTTGGGCATTTTATAGTAACCCTTCATAATATTGTATCCGCGTGCAACGAATTCGCCCGTAACCTCGTCGGGACATTCCTCGCCCGTCTCGGGGTCAACAATTTTGCACTCAATTTCGGGAAGCGGTCTGCCAACGGTGGTAACCCTTACCTCAATAGAGTCGTCGGTCGAGCTCATTGTGCAGCCGGGAGATGCCTCGGTCTGACCGTAAACGATGGTAATTTCCCTCATGTTCATTTTTTCGACAACGTCCCTCATAGCCGAAATCGGACACGGACTGCCCGCCATGATTCCCGTGCGCATATACGAGAAGTCCGTTTTGGGGAAGTCGGGATGCTCAAGCATGGCTATAAACATAGTCGGAACGCCGTGAAAGGCGGTTATATGCTCGTTGTGAATACAGGCAAGCGAAGCCTTAGGCGAGAAGTAAGGAAGGGGCAGAAGCGTTCCGCCGTGCGTCATGGTCGCCGTCATGGCAAGCACCATACCGAAACAATGGAACATAGGAACCTGCACCATCATTCTGTCAGCTGTTGACAAGTCCATTCTGTCGCCTATACATTTGCCGTCGTTAACTATATTGTAATGTGTCAGCATAACTCCCTTGGGGAAGCCCGTTGTACCCGAGGTGTACTGCATATTGCAGACGTCGTCGGGGTCAACGTTTGCCGCCATCCTGTAAACCTCCTCTACGGGAACGTCGCCTGCTCTTTCAAGCGCCTCGTTCCACTCAAGACAGCCCTTCTGACGGAAGCCGACCGTAATGACGTTGCGAAGGAAAGGAAGTCTTTTGCTGTGAAGCGGCGAACCGGGCTTTGTGTTTTCAAGCTCGGGGCAAAGCTCCGCCATAATTTTGCCGTAATGCGTGTCCTTCGCGCCCTCGGTCATAACAAGGGTATGTGTGTCAGACTGCTTGAAAAGATACTCGGCCTCATGAATCTTGTAAGCCGTATTGACAGTAACGAGAATTGCTCCGATTTTTACCGTTGCCCAGAAGGTAATATACCACTGCGGCACGTTTGACGCCCAGATTGCAACCTTGCTGCCGGCTTTTACGCCCATTGAGATAAGCACTCTTGCAAATTCGTCAACGTCGTCGCGGAATTCGGAATATGTGCGCGTATAGTCGAGAGTAGTGTATTTAAAGGCGTACTGGTCGGGGAATTCCTCAACCATGGCGTCAAGCACGCCCGAAAAGGTTTTGTCGATAAGTCTTTCCTTCTGCCAGATAAATCTGCCCGTATGCGCTCTGTTGTAGTAAAGCGACTTTTTCTTTCTTGTAGAGGCAAACTGCTTCATATATGTAACGAAATGAGAAAAAACTATCTCCATATCGTCAAGCTCGGCGCACCATTCGGGATTCCAGACAAGAGAAATGAAACCGTCATAGTTTACCGAGCGCAGAGCCGCCATCATATCCTCAACGGGAAGCTCTCCCTCGCCGATAAGACAGTATTCAACCTTACCGTCAACCGATTTTGCGTCGCTTAAATGTATATGCTTTACATAAGCGCCGAGGTTTCTGATAATCTCGGCAGGGCTCTCGTGAGCGCTGAAATATGCGGCGCTGACATTCCACAGAGCCGCAACGCTGTCGCAGGCAAAGTATTCGAGCATATCTCTCAGAACAGCGGTATCGCTGAACATACCCGAGGTCTCGATAAGCACCGCTACTCCGCACTCCTCGGCGGCAGGCAGAAACTTCTCTATAAGCTCAGCGGTGCTCTTAAACGCGTCCTCGCTGTAAGAGGCATGTGCACGTACTCTGATATACGGAATCGAAAGCGCCTTTGCTATTTTAAGGCACTTCTCTATTTCCTCCAGACTTTTTTCCTGCGAGCTTCTGTCCGAAATATCGCAAACCGCGTCGATACAGGTAAGCTTTAACCTGCGTTCAAACAGATTTCTTACGGTAGCCGCCGCAGTGTAATCGTGGAAAGCGCCGTCCTTCTCGGTAAAAAGGCGGTTGTGAATATTATGAAGTTCTATTCCCTGAAAGCCCAGCTCCTGCGCAATATCGCAGAAATCCGAAAACGAGCTGTCGTGCCAGCCCTTTGTAGAAAACGATAATTTCACTCTCAGCCCTCCTCGTAGAGAATTTTATTTACGGCATTAAGGTAAGCGCGTATGCTTGCGCCGATAATATCGGTTGAAATTCCGTTGCCCGAATAAACCTTGCCGTTACAGCGCAGTTTGACGATAGCCGAACCCATGGCCTCCTTGCCCTCGGTAACTGCCTGAATCTGAAAATCGTCAAGCTCGTAATGATGTCCGATAATCTTGTCTATGGCGATAAACGAAGCGTCAATGGGACCGTCGCCGATTTCAATACCCTCGGCAATATCCTTGCCGTTTTTCTGCAGGGTAATATGCGCGCTTGCGGTAATGATATTTCCGTTATTGATAACATAGCTTATCAGCTTATAGGTTGCGGGAACCTGAAGAGCCGCGCTCGCAACAATGGCGTCAAGTTCCTTTGCGCCGACATTCTTTTTGGCGGCAACTCTTAAAAACTCCTCATAGACCTTTGCCTCGTCCTCCTCGGAGAGGTCATAGCCGAGCTGCATTACCGCGGAGGCAACTGCCGCTCTGTCGTCGTTTTTGTCGAGATGAATAGACTCAAAGCCTTCATTTGAAACGGTTACAACCGTCTTTTCGTTCTTTGAATTGTCGGCTATCCATCTTATCTGATTAACTATTCTGTTAAGCTGAGTATAGCGAATTGACGAGGTCAGGTCATATTTCTGACCGAAATTCTTAATAATCGAAGTAAATGTTTCAAGCGAAACCGTGTCTGCGCCCACAGAAGTCTTTACTCCCTCGGCTCCGCATCTTACGGCAAGTATGCTCTCGGCGGCAGCAAGTCCGTTTTTGTCGCTGCACTTTACATTTACGGGAACCGAAATGCTGTCGCACTGCTTCTTTATAAACCCGGCAAAATCGTCAGGCATCATCTCAGCCGCGCTGTCGCAGAAGGTTACTCTGTCAGCGCCTGCCGAAACGGCGGTATCGACTGCCTTTATGAGGAATTCCTCCTCGGCTCTTGTCGCGTCAACGGCAACAAACTCGACGTTTGCGCACTTTTCCTTTGCATATTTAACTATTTTATCTATCCACACAAGCATTTTGTCCGGCTTTTTGTGGCAGGTGTATTCCATACCTACGGGAGAAACGGGAAGCTCGATTCTGACCGAAGGATGCTCTGTTGACGAGAGCGCCTCCGCCGCGAGGTCAACGCTCTCCTCGCTGAGTCCCGCCGCAACCGATATTACGCTCTGCTTTACAAATGACGATAAAGTACGCACCAATAGGATGTCGGCTCTCTTATTCTCGATTTCGGGCAGTTCGATAACATCCGCGTTCAGCTTCTCAAGCTGGCGGGCTATCTCGATTTTTTCCTTAAAACCGAAGCTGCTCTTTTCACGGCACAGTGTTGTGTCTGCAATTCTTACCTGTTTCATAACCATTTCTCCTTTGCGTACTAAAAAAATAAGTCCCTGAAGCCCTATTGGACTTCAGGGACGGAATATCCGCGGTACCACCCTGTTTGCCGTTTTACATAAAACGGCCTCTCATCAGAGTTCTGACAAACTCTCTGCCTTGGTAACGGGGCAAGCCGTAGCTGCTTACTTGTATTTGGGCAGCTCTGCTCCGGAAGGAGACTTGATATCCGTTCATACTGCCTCGCACCTGACGGCAGCTCTCTTTAATGAAGTGAGGATAACAATTAGTTCCATCAATGCATTTGTCAATGTGAAATGTATTTTAGCACAGTATTTTTTTGTTGTCAAGCGAAAAATAACGGACAGCTTTCTCTTATATTCGGCTGTCTGCATTTTTTACCGTTTAACAACCCAGCCCTTTTTGACGGGGGTTTAATTATTCTGTCTGCTTTTTTACATAATCAAGAATTATCTGTCTGTGGCTGTTGGCGAGACTTTCGGGTATTTCCGAGGGTAAAAACCAGCGAAGCTCCTCCGATTCGCCGTCGCTGATTTTCGGCTGACCGCTGAAATCTTTGCAGGTATATGCGATAACTATAACGTACCACTCGTCGCCCGTTTCGCCCGTGCAGAAATAATCCTTGCCCGAATAAACCCCGAAAAGCTCTAAATTCCGTACCTCGAGGCTTGTTTCCTCGCGCACCTCGCGCACGGCGGTTTCCTCGCACGACTCTCCGAGCTCCATAAGTCCGCCCGGCAGTCCCCACCTGCCCTTTGGGTGAGTGCGTTTCTGCAGGAGTATTCTGCCGTCGGTGTCGGTTATTATAACGACGCTTCCCGTCAGCGAAATGCATCTGTGCCCGATTATTTTTCTCAGTTCTTCAATATAACCCATAATCCACCTCACATATTTTCTTTCCAATTTAATAATATCATATCATTTTTACATTGGCAATAAAACAAATCGGAGCTTGTCGGGGAGATTGATAAACATCTTTCGTTCCTTCCCCTCTCAGGGGAAGCAACGTTTGGCGATAAATCAAACTCCCCGATAAACTCAAATTTGTGTAATTGACTTTAAACTATAATATATGCTATTATAAATTCAAACATAAAGCGTTATTCTTTCCCTTTGCAAAATCCCTGCAAAACCGAAAAGCAATAACGCTTTTTCCGGAATAAGGAGGTTAATCTTATGAAAAAAGTTATAAGCGTTTTACTTTGTGTTATGCTTGTGCTTTGTGTTGCGCCGGTTTCGGTATTTGCGGTCGATAATTACGACATTTATATTTGCGGCGTACGTGTCACAAGCGATAATGCAGGCGACCTTTCTGTCATCGACGGTGTTGACGGTACTGTCAGCTTTGATCCGTCGACCGTCACTCTTCATCTTGATAACGCTTCTATTGACGGTACATCGAGCAGCAATTACGGAAATAATGTAACGGTTTCCGTTCTGTCATCCGTCAAGACGTTTACAATTGAGTTCTCGGGTGATAATACTATCGGTTGTGAGGGCAATACAAACGGTTTGTGCAATGCCCTCGGAGGCCTTTATACCGCATTTATCTTCAACGGTGCGTCTTCAGACGCGGTTCTGACAATTAATGCCAGAACAACTCCGACCGGTGAAAACGGCGCCGCCCGTGTCGGCAGCGTAACGGTTAACAGCGGTACCGTTTACTGCATAGCTCCCGAAGAGCGGTATATGGGAAACGGTTATCAGAACAATCCTTACGGTGTTACTCTTAATGCCACAAGCGGCAATTTGCTGACGGTCAACGGAGGAAAGTTTATCTGCAAGGGCTTTGCTCCCGTAGTTGCCGGTCCTCTTGAGGGAAGGGTTTCGGATGAAACCGTTATCAAAGGCTCTGTCAACTATGACGGCTCCCAGCTTGAAGACTACGATTATTCGGCAAACGGTTTTTACGACAGTCAGTCACATTTTCAGGGGAATTACCGCTATGTCGAAGCTTCCTTCAGAAAAGCTTATTCCCTTTATGTAGGCGGAGTAAGAGTCAACAGTGAAAACTGTGACGACGTTTTCTCAGACGGAACGGTTTCTTATGATGCCGAAACCGAAACACTTACTCTTAACAATGCGAATATAGAAGCAGCAGGGCAGAAAGATAACGGCTTCTGTATGAACGGTATTTATTACGGTATCTGGGACGACGACAACGCAACTCAGCATACTCTTAATATAAAAGCTATCGGTGAAAATACCGTAAAAGGCGCGTCAACAGACAGTACTTATTCCACTTCGGGTGCGGCCGCATATTACAGCAACTGGAATCTCAGCTTCGAATTGGTTGACGGCGCAACGCTCAACCTTATCGGAGGAAACAGCGAAACCTCTCAAAGCGGCAGTTTTGGTATCAACGCCGAGTCTTCAACTGTTTCTGTCGGCGGAAACGGCACTATCAATGCCGCTGCGGGCAGAGACGGCTACAGAGATTACTGGATGACAACCGCAGGCATCCGTTGTAAATCCTTGACCGTCAGCGGTGACGTTACTCTCAACGCAACGGGCGGCGAATGTGTTGCGGCGAGCTGCGGAATAATACTTCAGAACGGCGGAACTCTCAAGCTCGTTGACAATGCAACCGTAAACTGCAAGGGCGGCAATATCCTTACCGATATTACTCTGAATCCTGCGGCGGCAGGCTATGCCAAAAAGGATCTTAAGGCTTCGGCTCCGTTCTACTGCTCAAGCGGTCTGGGTATCTACGGCAACAGCAGTAAACATAAAATCACAATGGACATCAAGGACTGGAAGGGCGACTTTACCGCCGAGGGCGACAATTTCGCTTTTTCACCCGTTTACCGTTATGATTACAACGCCGACAGCGCCGTAATTGAAGTTTTCGCCGTTGACGACCGGACAATGGATTACGTTCATTTTGACAGCTTCAGCGACCTTTCGTCCTCAAAACCCGATGTAAGCGGTTATACCCAGTATCCGCTCGATGAGGGCGTCTGCAGGGGATATAAGAAGTGCGTGCTTCACCCTTACAGAACCTTCCCGGACGTTCCCGAGGGAGAATGGTACTACAATTACGTAAAGAGATGCACGCTTCAGGGCGTAATCAAGGGCTATGCTAACGGCAACTTCGGTCCTGCCGACGTTCTTCAGCGTCAGGACTTCGTTGTAATGCTTGCAAGAATGTTTAACGCCGACCTTGAAACCTATGCCGCAAAAGCCTCGACTCTCAAGGATATTACGGCAGGTCAGTATTACACCGGTGCGGTTAACTGGGCTGTTGAAAACGGCATTATTACCGGATACGTAAGCGGTGCCAAAGCAGGTTGCTTCGGCGTCGGCGATCCGATAACAAGAGAGCAGATAGCGGCAATACTTTTCCGTCAGGCGTGCAGAACCGGCTTTGACGGCAACGTCAACAATTATTATAAGGAACTCGGCGTTTTTGCCGATGAGGGCAATATCAGCCCCTATGCATTGGACGCTATGGCATGGGCTGTTCATAACGGCTTCATTACGGGTATGAATCCTACAACGCTTAATCCCGGCGGACTTGCTCCAAGAGCGCAGGTAGCGACAATTTTCGTAAGAACGTATATGTGACAGTGATAATATGTGATAATAAAACCGGACGGCAACACGCTGTCCGGTTTATTCTTTAACGAATTTAATTATATCGGTGATGTCGCAATCAAGGGCGTAGCACAGCGCATCAAGTGTTTTCGGGATTGAAAAGAACTTGTAAACTTCCGTTTCCAGTTAAATAACCTGATTTTACATATTCACTAATCTTCTCCCAATGATAATAAAAGGTGTTCATATCAATAGTTATACTACTGCTTTTAATCCCATGGTTTGCTTCTGCTTTTTTATTAAGATTATGTCGTACAAACCATAGCTTTCTTTTAAGAGATTTCATTTTAGTTTGTATGTTTTTGGCATTGGAATTGCCCTTGCTTTTTGCCTTTTTGAAAAGCTCTGCAAACAATTTGTCAATTGTTTTCTTATCCTCTTTTTTTACGCTTTTCAATTCAATGCAACTTTCATAGAATTTAAACGTTTCCTCAAGAGCTGTCAAAACAAGCCATTCATTTTCTTGTTCATTTGTATTTTCTCTAAAAAGTTCCATGTAAACAACTGCCTTAATTAAATGCATCACATCCTCTTTCCAAGTATGCGTGTTGCTAAACATATTTTCTCTTTGTAGAATAAAAAAAACATCCTTATCTGTTGCCGTATTCGGTGAATACTCTCTAACTCTGTACCTAAAAGCACTTTCTATATCTTGTTCCCGATACTCAAAAAATCGAATATTATTATCGTTTAAATATTTTGTCCTAAAAATATTTGTCCAAAATTCAAGCCTTGGAATATGTTGTACCTCTTCTTCTGTTTCGGGAAACCAAATCTCATAATAATCCTCCAGCTTCATATCACATTTAATTTTAGCACCATAAATGACATCCTTTTCTTGTTGTTCATATAAGCGAAGCTTGTTAATAAAATCCTCGTCAATCGAATTTTTCAAAAGCATATCATCAGCATCAAGAAACATTGTCCAAACCCCTTGTGCTTTTGATATGCCAAGATTTCTCGCATGACCGGCTCCTTTGTTTTCAGTATAATAATATTTAACTGTATCAGAAATATAATTTTTGCATTTTTTGCCTGTTGCATCTGTAGATCCATCGTCAATTATTATTAATTCTATTAAATCAATACACGATTGAGATAGAACTGACTCTATTGCGGTTTCTATGTAATTCTCTCCATTATAGCACGGCGTAATTATACTGATATATGTTTTCATACTTTATTCTTTCCTCATCAACAAATCATTGGAAGCTTATTTATGTAACATATTGTTACATTTTTATTGTAACAGTTTGTTACAATAAAGTCAATGAAATAATTGAAAGGAAAGTACGCTTGACAGGCTTAAGAGAAATAAGAAAAGCGCGAAATCTTAACCAGCAAAAAGTTGCTATGGATCTTAATATATCAAGAGAAGCTCTCTCTTACTACGAGAATGGCAAAAGAGAGCCAAGCTTAGCTCTACTCGTATCAATGTCCGATTATTTTAATGTTTCTATTAACTATCTGATAACAGGAAAAGAATTTAAAAAGAAGTGATGCAAAACTGCATCACTTCTTTTTTTGGATAAACAGTGAATCGCCCTCACGATGCAACCGCAATTGCAATTTATTAAAAACACCCCCAAGCATAGCTCGGGGGTTTAACTTTTTATAAACTGTAATATTCGTCTTTGCCAATCAGCCATTTTCGGGGGTTTTCGTCGATATACTGCCAACGGGTTAAGTAATCCTCCTCGTCGCGTATAACGTGGTCGTGGAAACCCTTTTGCCAAACAGGCTGTTTTGCCGTTTTGGTTACTTTCCCTTTAAACTGTTGTATTGCCCTCGATATCGTAGGGGCGACCTGCGGTCGCCCGTTTTCTATATTGATTGATATTATCAAATGAATATGATTCGGCATAACAACATAATTGTCTACTTTTACGCCACAATAGACTGTATTCAATCTTTTGATTTCATCCTCAATGATTTCACCGATTTTTGTCAGTATTATCTTCGGGCGACCGCAGGTCGCCCCTACGGATGTATCTTCAGCAATCTGCGATAGAGTGCTTTTTGAATCTTTGGTACAGATTGTTATAAAATATGCGCCGTTTTGGGAATAATCGTAATCAGGCAGTCTATTTGGTTTGCGCGTTTTTAACGGCATCAGTCGATCGGATAAGTCCAGCCGAATTTATCCTCGGTCTTGCCCCACTGAATACCTGTAAGGGTATCGTAAAGGTGCTGGGTAACAGGTCCGATTTCGCCGTTGTTGATTGTGTACTTATGATCCTTGTAGCAAAGCTCGCCGATGGGAGATACAACCGCAGCCGTGCCGCAGCCCCATGCTTCCTCGAGAGTGCCGTCAGCCATAGCCTTTGTTAATTCCTCAAGGCTTAAGAGTCTTTCGTTAACATTGTAGCCCTCTGACTTGAGAACTTCGATACAGCTCTTTCTCGTGATACCGGGAAGAATTGAGCCCGTAAGCTTGGGAGTAACGATTTCGCCGTTAATCTTGAACATTACGTTCATAGCGCCGACTTCCTCAATGTACTTTCTCTCAACGCCGTCAAGCCAGAGTACCTGAGAATAACCCTTCTGCTCTGCTCTCTCGCCTGCACGGTTGGAAGCAGCGTAGTTACCGCCGCACTTTGCATAACCCGTGCCGCCGCGTACTGCTCTTACATCCTCGTCCTCGATCATAATCTTAACGGGGTTGATGCCCTCCTTGTAATAGCTGCCGACGGGCGAAGCAATTATAATGAAGGTTGCGTTGTGAACGGCGTGAACGCCGAGAGACTCGTCGTTACCGAACATAAACGGGCGAAGATAGAGCGATGTGCCCTCCTGAGAAGGAGTCCAGTCTTTTTCCATATCAACGAACTTTGTATAGATTTCAAGCGCGTCCTCCTCGGGTATCTGAGGCAGGCAGAGACGCTCTGCGGAATTGTTCATTCTGCGGATATTCTCGATGGGTCTGAAAAGCTGAACCTTGCCGTCAGCTCTTCTGTAAGCCTTTAAGCCCTCAAAAATTTCCGAGCCGTAGTGAAGTACGGTTGAAGCGGGATGAATTGAAAGATAGCCGAAGGGTACAATTCTTGCATCATGCCAGCCGGTTTCTTTATTCCAGTCCATCATAAACATATGGTCTGTAAAGATTTTGCCGAAGCCCAGTGTTGACGGATCGGGCTTTGCTTTAAGTGTCTGTGCTTTTACTACTTTGATTTCCATTATTGTTTCCTCCTGTATATTTCAATTTTATTCTTCGTAATCTGCGCCGAGCTTCATAGCTTTAAGGTTAACATCAAGCATATCTGCGTGCTTTGCGGAAATTACTTTGCCGAGCGCCTTTTTTACGCCCTCCTCGTCGAATTCGTCGAGAGCCTTTAAGATTTTTCCGCAGATAATCATATTCGCAAGTGTCGGGAATCCGTTTTCACTCGCAAGTCTTGTTGCGGGGATGTAGTAAACCTTTACATCGTCTCTTGCAACCTTGCGCTCAATGAGAGTTGAGTCGGCAAAAATCATTCCGCCGGGAACGACGGCCTTCTCATACTTGTCGAGCGAGGGAAGATTCATCGCAATAAGAATATCGGGATTTGAAACTATCGGAGAGCCTACGGGTTCGTCGCTGACGATTACCGAACAGCTTGCCGTACCGCCTCGCATTTCGGGTCCGTATGAGGGAAGCCAGCTTACCTGCTTATCCTCGATAAGCCCCTTGTATGCAAGGAATTTGCCTACGAACAGAATTCCCTGTCCGCCGAAGCCTGAGAATAAAAACTGTTTTGCAGACATATTATTCAGCCTCCTTTTCTGCGCTTCTGTCCTTATATACGCCGAGAGGATAATAGGGAAGCATTTTTTCCTCTATCCATTCAAGCGCCTTCTGAGGAGTCATGCCCCAGTTTGTAGGACATGAGGATACGACCTCGATAAGCGAGAAGCCTTTTCCGTCTATCTGATTCTGAAAGGCCTTTTTGATGGCCTTCTTTGCCTGACGGATATGCGGAACGCTGTTTACGGTAACTCTTTCAAGGTACTCTGCGCCCTCAAGCTCGGAAAGCATTTCGCAAACCTTGATGGGATAGCCGCAAAGCTTGGGGTCTCTGCCGTAAGGCGAGGTCTGTGTAACCTGACCGGGAAGCGAAGTCGGAGCCATCTGTCCGCCCGTCATACCGTAAATTGCATTATTTATAAATATGATTGTAATATTTTCGTTTCTTGCCGCGGCGTGAACGGTCTCAGCCATACCGATAGATGCGAGGTCGCCGTCGCCCTGATAGGTAAATACTATATGGTTGTCGGGGTCTGCTCTCTTAACGCCCGTCGCAACAGCGGGGGCTCTGCCGTGAGCCGCCTCTATCATATCGCAGTTGAAATAGTTGTATGCCATAACCGAGCAGCCTACGGGAGCAATCCCTATTGTTTTGCCCTCAATACCGAGCTCGTCAATAACCTCTGCCACAAGACGGTGAACTATACCGTGCGTGCAGCCGGGACAGTAATGAAGCGGCACGTCAATAAGTGCATGCGGTCTATCAAATACTACTGCCATTATTCAACACCTCCGTCTTTTGCTGCTTTTTTAATTGCCTCGAGTACAAGCTCGGGACTCGGAATCATACCGCCTGCACGGTTGCAGAGAGTTACGGGAACTCTGCATTCCGTAGCGAGTCTGACATCCTCTATCATCTGGCCCATTGAAAGCTCAACGGAGATAAACTGCTTTGCGTGCTCCGCCGCCTTCTTAAAGGGTGCCTTCGGGAACGGCCAGAGAGTAATCGGGCGGATAAGTCCTGCCTTGATGCCCTGTGCTCTCGCCTCGTTAACGGCGTTCTTTGAAACACGCGCCGCAATACCGAATGCCGCGATAACTATGTCAGCATCCTCTGTCATATATTCCTCATAGCGGGTTTCGTTATCGATAACCTGCTGATATTTTTCGTAACGTGCAAAGTTGAGCTGCTCAAGCTCCTCGGGAACGAGCGAAAGAGAATTGATAATGTTGTGCTCTCTTGCCATCTTTGTTCCCGTTGTTGCCCACGGCTTCTCGGGGGGAGCTGCAACATCAAAATCGAGCGAAACGGGCTCCATCATCTGTCCCATTGTACCGTCGGCGAGAACCATAGCGGTCATTCTGTACTTGTCGGCAAGCTCAAAGCCCTTAACGGTAAGCTCCGCCATTTCCTGTACCGAAGCGGGAGCGAGAACTATCATATGATAATCTCCGTGTCCGCCGCCTCTTGTTGACTGGAAGTAGTCTGACTGTGAGGGCTGAATTCCTCCGAGTCCGGGACCGCCTCTCTGAACATTTACCACAAGCGCGGGAAGGTCGGCGCCTGCAAGATATGAAATTCCCTCGCCCTTGAGTGAAATTCCGGGGCTTGAGGAGGAGGTCATTACTCTTTTGCCTGCCGAAGCAACGCCGTAAACCATATTGATTGCGGCAATTTCGGACTCTGCCTGAAGAAATACGCCGCCGATTTTAGGCATTTTCTTTGCCATATATGCGGCAACCTCTGTCTGAGGCGTAATCGGATAACCGAAGTAATGCAGACAGCCTGCTCTGATAGCGGCCTCTGCGATGGCTTCGTTGCCTTTCATCAAAACTTTATCTGCCATTATCTGCACCTTACCTTTCTACCTTGATAATACAGTCGGGGCACATCATAGCGCAGCAGGCACAGCCTATGCAGGCTTCCTGATCCGTAATCTCGGCTGGATGGTGTCCCTTTTTGTTAATCTTGTCGGCTGCCAGCTGTAAAAGTCCCTTGGGACAGGCGTCAACGCAAAGTCCGCAGCCCTTACAGTTGTCGGTTTTAAATGTAAGCTTTGCCATTTTGTTTACTCCTTTGCAAAGATAATTTATCAGTTTATCGGCTTTTTCTGAAGCGTCAGAGGGAAAAGACCGTCGATTTTTCCCCTGAGACTCCCGTATAAGCTGTCTTTAACCGTTGTCATTACTACGGGAAGTCCCGAGAGAGCCGAAACCTCCTCGGCATAACCGAGTGAAGCAAGCACGTCTTCGGGCGTTGTTTCCTCTGCCAGATTTGAGTTGTTGACAATTCCCGTAAAGCGGATTTTTCCCGCTTCCTCAATTTCTCTCATAACCTCAAGCGTTGACTGCGCGTCGGGCGTCAGGGGACGGTATTTGTTGATTACCATAAGCATATCGTAATCGTTTTCCTCAATTATGCGCGGAGCAATTCTGCCGAGCGCCAGCGCTCCCCTGTCGTCGCCGCCTATGTCAAGCACAACCTTCATTGAACGGTCGTCGGTTATTGCATATAAATCCTGAGGCATTGAAGGCAGATCAAGGTTGGTGTTTGCAAACTGTGAAACTATCAGCCGTATGCCTGCTTCTTTGAAATCCTCAGCCGAATCTTTTGTACGAAAGTATGGGTTTACTATGTCGAGGTCGGCAACCGCAACGCTGTCATACTGCCGTCTTAAATCAAGCGCCATATTGACCGCGATATTTGTCTTGCCGCTGCCGTAGTGTCCGCACAAAAGAGTTAATCTCTTATATTCTATGATTATTACCTCTCTTAAAGTAAGCTTCTCATAATCTTTCCGCTGGTGCTCTTGGGAAGCTCGTCGCGGAAAACGACTATTCTCGGATATTTATAAGGAGCCGTATGTGTCTTGACGTAGTCCTGTATTTCCTTTTTGAGTTCCTCGGTGGGCTCTGTACCCTTGACAAGAACTATGCTCGCCTTGACTACCTGTCCCCTGACCTCGTCCGGCGCGGGAGAAACTCCGCACTCAAGAACATAGGGAAGCTCCATAATAACGCTCTCTATCTCAAACGGTCCTATTCTGTACCCCGAAGACTTTATAACGTCGTCCACTCTGCCGACATACCAGAAGAAGCCGTCCTCATCCATCCACGCGGCGTCTCCCGTATGGTAATAGCCGTCGTGCCAGACTTCTCTTGTCTTTTCCTCGTCGCCGTAGTAGCCGACAAACAGTCCGCAGGGAGCTCCGTCCTTGACATTGATAACGATTTCTCCCGTTTCGCCTACGGGTACGGGGTTTCCGTCCTTATCTAAAAGCTCAATTTTATAAATCGGCGCGGGCTTACCCATCGAACCAATTTTATGCTTTGCGCCTCTCATATTGCCTATGAGCATTGTGCCCTCGGTCTGACCGAAGCCCTCAAGTATCTGAAGTCCCGTCGCCTTCTCAAACTGACGGTAAACCTCGGGGTTAAGCGCCTCGCCCGCAGTCGTCATATGCTTTACCGAAGAAAAATCGTAATGCGATATATCCTGCTTGACCATCATACGCAGTATAGTGGGCGGTGCGCAGAAGGTCGTAATCTGATACTTTGCGAACATGGGAAGTATGTCCGCCGCGTCGAAGCGATCAAAGTCATATACAAACAGCGCCGCCTCGCACATCCACTGACCGTAGAATTTGCCCCATGCCGCCTTTGCCCAGCCCGTGTCGGAAATCGTAAGATGAAGCCCGTCGGGGTCAACGCAGTGCCAGTACTTTGCGGTGTGGAAATGACCCAACGGATACTTGCAGTTATGGGTTGCTATCTTGGGATAGCCCGAAGTACCCGAGGTAAAGTACATAAGCATAAGGTCGTCGCCGCCCGTTGAGTCGGCTGTTCTCTCAAAGTGGCTGCTGTAGAGCTTAAACTCCTCGTCAAAGCTTCTCCAGCCGTCTCTCGTGCCGTTTACTATAATCTTTGTTTTAAGTCCGGGGCAGGTTTGTGCGGCTATCTCTATCTGATGAGCCGTGTCGCCGTCAGCGGTTGAAAGCACCGCGCAGGCGCCCGAGGACTGAAAACGGTATTCAAAATCGTGCGACTGAAGCTGTGCAACGGCAGGAATTCCGATTGCGCCGAGCTTGATAAGTCCGAGCATCGCTATCCAGAACTGATAGTGGCGCTTTAATACAAGCAAAACTCTGTCGCCCTTCTTTATGCCGAGCGATTTGAAATAGTTGGCGCACTGATTTGACATTTTGCGCATATCGTTAAAGGTAAAACGCCTTTCGGTCTTGTCCTTTGAAACGTGGAGCATCGCAAGCTTGTCGGGGTCCTTCTTTGCTATTTCGTCCATTATGTCAAAGGCAAAATTGAAATGCTCCGTATTTTTGAAGTCAATTTTAACCGGAGTTCCGTTTTCATCCTTAACAACATCTATATACTTTTTATATATTCTTGATTTTTTATCTTCCTTCGCCTTGATGACGGTCTCGGTGTTTTCCCTGGAAAACCTGTGCTGCTCGCCTGCGGGGTTAAGGACTATCGCATAGAATTTGCAGTCCTCTCCTCCGACGGCTATCATACCGTGAGGCGTAGAGCTGTCATAGTATGCCGTGTCGCCTGCGTTCAGAACCTCTCTGTGCTTGCCGACCTGAACGAGAAGCTTGCCCGAAATGACTATGTCTATTTCCTGTCCCTCGTGAGTGGTAAGCTCTATTTCCTTTTTTTCTGCATCGGGATTATAAGCGCACTCGACAAGCAGGGGTTCGGAAATTCTGTTGCGAAAATTCGGCGCAAGGTTATAGTAAACCATACCGTGAGCCTGCTCTATTTTCTGTCCCTCGCCGTTTCTCGTGATAACTATTGAATTAAGAGTTGGGCTAACGCCCTCGATAATGTCGGTTACGTCAACGCCGAAGGCAAGAGCGCAGCGATAGATAAACGCAAAGCTTAAATCGCTGTTTCCGTTTTCGCAGTCAATATACTCCTTTACGGAAACGCCCGTCTTCTCAGCCATTTCCTCCTCGGTCAGCTGCGTGATTTCGCGCAGCTCCTTGATACGGGAGGACATTTCCCTGATTTTGAAATCAATTCCTTTGAATTCCATAAGATACAATACCTTTCTTTTTCGGGACAAATAAAAACCCGTCCCAAAGTTGAACTTTGAGACGAGCGTTAAATCAAAATTTAATACCCGCGGTACCACTCAAATTGCAGCCGACGCTGCCTCTCAGGCTCTGACAAGCCGTATGCATTAACGCAGCAATCACGGAGAGATTCTACTAAGCGAACGCCTTTCTTTCTCTCGGCTCGGAAGCTACAGCAAAAACAGCAGTACCGATAACTTGCACCAAATGTTATCTCTCTGAAAGGTCTGACAATGCTTTTGCACTCTTCTTCAACGCCTTTAACGGTTATTATAATTCAACTTTTTTTGTTTGTCAACAGTATTTTTGATGCCGAACCTAAGAAGGTTATTTTCTTACAGTTTGTTTCTCTGAATCTTTCCGCTGATGGTCTTGGGAAGCTCGTCGCGGAAAACGACAATTCTCGGATATTTATAGGGCGCCGTGTTTGCCTTGACGTAATTCTGAATTTCCTTTTTGAGTTCGTCTGTACCTTCTGTGCCCTTTACGAGAACTATACTCGCCTTGACTACCTGACCTCTTACCTCGTCGGGCTCTGCCGAAACTCCGCATTCGAGAACATAGGGAAGCTCCATAATAACGCTCTCGATTTCAAACGGTCCTATTCTGTAACCGGATGACTTGATAACGTCGTCAACTCTGCCGACATACCACAGGAAACCGTCCTCGTCGCGCCAGGCGGTATCGCCCGTGTGGTAATATCCGTCGTGCCACGCCTTATGCGTTGCTTCCTCATCCTTGTAATATCCGAGGAAAAGTCCGCAGGGAACCTTCTTTGATGTATTGATAACGATTTCGCCCGTTTCGCCTACGGGTACACTGTTGCCGTTCTCATCAACAATGTCAATGTCGTAAAGCGGAGAAGGCTTGCCCATAGAGCCGATTTTATGAGTTGAACCCATAAGATTTCCTACGGAAAGAGTCGTTTCGGTCTGACCGAAGCCCTCCATAATCTGAAGTCCCGTTGCCTTCTCAAACTGCTTGTAAACCTCGGGGTTGAGCGCCTCGCCCGCAGTTGTCATATGGCGTACCGAAGATAAATCATACTTTGATATATCCTGCTTTATCATCATTCTGAGCATTGTGGGCGGTGCGCAGAAGGTTGTGATTTGATACTTTTTGAACATCGGCAGTATATCCGACGCGTCAAAGCGGTCAAAGTCATAGGTAAATACCGCTCCCTCACAGAGCCACTGTCCGTAAAGCTTGCCCCAGAGCGCCTTACCCCAGCCCGTTTCGGAAATCGTGAAATGAAGTCCGTCGTCGCTGACGCCGTGCCAATATTTAGCCGTGATAAAATGTCCGAGCGCATACTTATAGCTGTGCATGGCAAGCTTGGGATAACCCGTAGTACCCGAAGTAAAGAACATTACCATCGGGTCGTTTCCGCAGGCTGTGTCGTCGCTTCTGTAAAAATGCGCGCTGTAAAGCGAGTATTCCTCGTTGAAGTCCCTCCAGCCCTCTCTCGAACCGCCGACCATAATTTTGAGCTTTAAGGTCGGGCTTGTTTTCTCGGCGATTTCAACCTGATGGGCAACATCGCCGTCGGCCGTGCAGAGAATTGCGCTGACATCGCCCGCATTGAAACGGTACTCGAAATCGTGCGACTGAAGCTGATTTGTGGCGGGAATCGCTACGGCGCCGAGCTTGTGGAGCGCAAGCATTGCAAACCAGAACTGATAATGACGCTTTAAAACAAGCATAACCTTGTCGCCCTTCTTTATGCCGAGCGATTTGAAATAGTTGGCGCACTGATTTGACGCGCGCTTCATATCGTTAAAGGTAAAGCGTCTTTCGGTTTTATCCTTTGAGATGTGGAGCATAGCGAGCTTGTCGGGCTCCTTCTTTGCTATCTCGTCAACTATGTCAAAGGCAAAATTGAATTTGTCCTCGTTTATAAAGTCGATTTTTTTAAGATAACCTTTACTGTCAGTTTCGGTTTTTACAAACTTCTCGTAAACCAGCTTCTTGTTGCTGTCTGCAAGGGGAATAAGTGTCTCTCTGACGATTTCCTCGTCCTCCTCGTTGCCGGGCATAACTACCGCAAGAAAAAGGCAGTCCTCGCCGTCAACGGCTATCATACCGTGAGGTGTTGAGCTGTTGTAGTAAACGCTGTCGCCCTCGTGCAGGGTTTCGGTGTTGTTGCCTATCTGCACCTTGAGATGTCCTTTTAAAACATAGTCGAATTCCTGTCCCGAGTGAGTGGTGCAGTGAATCGGCTTATTCTGAAGCGACTCGTCGTAGTCGTATTTAACCCAATGCGGCTCGGCAAGTTTTTTACGGAATTTGGGAGCAAGGTTAATTATGTCAATGCCTTCTTCCTTTGCCGTTTTCTGTCCCTCGCCTTTTCTTGTAACGGTGTATGAGGAAAGATGCGCGCTTTTGCCCTCAAGTATGTTTGTAATGTCAATATTAAAAACGTGGGCGCACTTGTGCAGGAAGGTAAACGGAAAATCCATTTCCCCTGCCTCATACTTACGGTAATCGTCAACGGTAACCTCAGTTTCAATCGCCATTTCCTCTGCTGTAAGTCCGGAAATTTCACGCATTTCGCGTATTCGCATGGCTACTTCCATCAATTCGTCTTTTGCGCGATTGTTTTTTGGCATTTCCATAACTTTACTCCTTTTACTGATAAATAAAAAACACCCGTCTCAATCTTTGAGACGAGTGTGAAAATCACATCCGCGGTACCACTCAAATTGCAGCCTGTCGGCTGCCGCTCTCGGAATCTGACAATTCCTATGCCTTTACGCAGCAATCACGGGAAGTATCTACTGAACCCATACGGGTCGTTCGGGCTTCCGGCTCGGAAGGGATAAGCGTTAAGTCTCTGCTTTCGGTTTGCACCAACCACCGAATCTCTTTACAGTCAAAGAACTCTGCCGTCTTCGTCACAGCCTTTTTTAAGTTTTCCCTATATTAACACCGTTTTTGCCCTTTGTCAAGACAAAAGCGGGTAAAATTCAAAAAATTTTTATATAATCTTTTCGGCGTGCCTTGTTACATGGCAACCGATATTTACCGCTACGGGAAGTCCCGCTATATGCGTGGGCGCGGCTTCGATATTGACCTTAAAAGCCGTAGTCCTTCCGCCGAAGCCCTGCGGTCCTATATCAAGAGAGTTTACCGTGTCGAGCATCTTTTTTTCAAGTTCACGGTAAAAATCATTTTTATTCTCCTCGCTGACGGGTCTGCACAGAGCTTTTTTTGCAAGGAAGGCGCAGTACTCGAAGTCGCCGCCGATACCTACTCCGATTACCATCGGCGGGCAGGGATTTCCCCCCGCTTTTCTGACAGTTTCCTCAACGAAGGCAACGACGTCGTCAGGCGTTGCCGACGGGGTAAGCATTTTCACGGCGCTCATATTCTCGCTTCCGAAGCCCTTGGGGCAGGCGGTAATTCTGACCTTATCCCCCGCAACTATCCTTGTGTGTATTATCGCCGGCGTATTGTCTTCGGTATTCACTCTGTCAAACGGGTCTTTAACGACCGACTTGCGCAAGAGTCCCTCGCAGTATCCTGCGGCAACTCCCTCGTTTACGCTCTCATAAAGGTCGCCGCCGACAAAATGAACGTCCTGCCCTATATCAAGAAATATGACAGCCATACCCGTATCCTGACAAATCGGGATGTCAAGCTCTTTTGCCGCGTCAAGATTATTGACAAGCTCCGACATAATCTTTTTCGGGAGAGCTTCCTGCTCGTTTTTACCCGCACCGCAGATAAGAGCGCACAAATCGTCCGGCAGTATTTTATTTGCCTTTATTACAAGCTCTTTTACCGTCTGTTTTATTTCGCTTACGTTGACTTCTCTCATAACGTCCTCATTTTTCTTTAAAAAATATGCAGCCTTTTTGGGGCTGCATTAAATTATTTGCGTCTTGAATATGAACTTCTCCTCGAGTCTGTGGCACGTTTGAGGTCGGCGAGCTTTTCGTCGCTTCTCTGCTTGAACTGTGCCATCATATCCTCAAAGGTCTGCGGCTGCTCCCTCTCGGGAGTGCCTTTCCATGTGTTTACGGGTGCGGCTTCCTTTTTCTTTTCGCTTTTCGGCTTCACGCCGCCGTCCGCCGCCCTTTTTACGGACAGAGCTATCTTACCGTCATCCGTGATGTCGATAATCATAACCCTGACTTCCTGCCCCTCCTTTAAATAATCGCCGATGTCGTTTACAAAGGAAGAAGCAACCTCCGAAATATGTACCATCCCCGTTTTGTTGTCGGGTAAGCTGACGAATGCCCCGAACTTGGTCAGCCCCGTAACTCTGCCGTCAAGTATTTCGCCGATAGAAAACATATTAAAAATGTATCCTCCTCAAAATCGGGAATCAGTTACTCGGAGTAACGTTGTAGTAAACCTTTTCCCCGGGTTTGACAAGCCCTAACTTCTCACGGGCAACGCGCTCTATGTATTCCTTCTGGTCGCCGCCGTCAATGACCTTCTGCAGAGCTTCGTTCTCCTCAAGCTGAGCCTCATTTTTTGCTTTAAGCTGAGCAATTTCTTTTTCCTTTGCTCTGTTATTCATACCGATACTTATATAGTTAACAACAAAGTAAAACAACAGTGCAATCAATGCAATTATGAAAAAGAAACTGTATTTTTTTTCAGTTATTTTTTTCTTTGTCTTCCGGTTCATATTGATTTTCACTTTCTCCGTTAACGGAACTTTTTGAAAAAATATGCATCTTATCCGTTATATTATATAACAAAGCGGCTTTACTTTGCAAGCGAAATTTCATAATTTTGCCTGCTTTTTTCGACTTTTTGGATAAAAATTGACTAAAACTGTTTGCTTTCTTTTTCAAAAAGCGGAAAAGCCGTCTGAAAGGTGCAAATATTATGCGAAAGACTTTTATAAAGAATTCTTTTATTCTGTCTGCGGCTGCCTCGGTATAATGTACGGCGATAACGCCGAAGGTAAAATAGTAAATAAAAAAGCCCGTTACCTCTCCGAGCAGTATAAAAAGTCTCGCCTCTCCGTCCGTTACGGCAAGGGTAAACAGAAATGACGCAAACGCGGACAGCACGACAAAAAGCACATCTGAAACATACAGCGCCGTTACGGACTTTGTAAATGTCAGGCGTATAATTCTGATAATGTCATAGAGTATTCCGAGCAGCGCTCCGAAGCCCACCGACAGCAAAAACGCCTTTGCCTGCGAGGACAGACTGATAATGTACTCCATCAGCGGAAAACCTTTGAGAAAAAGCCGCCCGAGGTATTCTGCTGCCTTTCGGAATAGACAACCGCGTCAATATCTCCCTCGACCGACAGCTCGCCGACCTCGAGATTAAGTCTGTTAATGTGCAGATTCGCACCCCTGACGGTAAGCTGCCCGAGCTCGGTAAAAATAATTACAGACTGCTCGTCAAAGGAATCTATGTCGTTTACACCCGAAACGTTCAGACTGTGGCGGTCCTCAAGAATCACATTGTGCGCAATTTTCGGCCTTGCAAGATTGCCGTTATCCGTCATATTATAACCTCCCTTTTATTCCTTTATATCTATGCCGCAGGAGGTAAAAATATGAAAAGCGCCCGTCCCAAAGGGGACGGGCGCGGTGCCGTTAAAGAATTATTCTGCCGAAGGCTCTATTACCCCGTAGCCTCCGTCCTTGCGTTTGTAAACCACGCTGAGCATATCCGTTTCGGAATTACGGAACATATAGAACTGATGTCCGAGCAAATTCATCTGCAATATTGCTTCCTCAACGCTTTCGGGTTTTACGATTACCGATTTTGTTCTGACAACGTCAAATTCCGCTTCATCCTCGTCGGCGCTGTTGAAAACATCGTCAAACGAAAGCTCACGGATTCTCTTTTCAAGTCTGGTCTTGTTTTTTCTTATCTGGCGGATAAGCGAATCAACACAGGCGTCGAGCGCTTCCTCCAGATCCTGTGAGCGCTCCTGCGCTCTGAATATATATCCACCCTTTGAAAGGGTAATTTCAACAATTTTGGCGTTTTTCTCAACCGTTGCCGTAACCTTTGCATCTGCGTCGGGTCCGAAGAATTTCTCAACCTTCCGAAGTTTAGTTTCAGCCCTTTCTTTAAAAGATTCTCTCGGTGTGCATTTTCTGCCGATAATGGTAATGTTCATTGTGACATCCCCTTTATATATATTCAAAGGCTTGCGCCCTTGTTTGCCTATGATGTCTTTCTGTCTTTAGTATAGCACACAGATTTAACAAAATAAAGATATTTTTTGAACTTTTTAATAAAAATTTTTAAGTTTTTGTGAATTTGTTATTGATTTTTCACAAATTCAGTACGTTTTTGTCCTGTAAGGGACAAAAGAAGGGAACGGTTCCCCGTTCCCTTTCAATATCCGATATTTGATTATAATGCCGCCGCAAGCTCCTTGAGATAGGCCTTGAAATCTTCGCCGATTTCGGGATGATTCAGCGCAACCTCGCAGTTTGCCTTCATTATGCCGAGCTTGTTGCCCATATCATAGCGTACGCCGTCAAAATCCACCGCATTTAATTTGCCCTTTGCGGCGAGCATAAGCATAGAGTCGGTAAAGTAAACCTCTCCGCTCTTTTTGTCGGGCTCGGTTCTTCTGATACAGTCAAATATTTCAGGCGGCATAACGACACGTCCGAGAATCGAGTAACAGGACACAATCTCCTCGGGAGTCGGCTTCTCGATAATGTTGTGTACCTGCATTATCTTCTGTTCAAGAGGCGTGATGTCAAGAGAACAGTACTTCGGCACGTCCTCCCTCGGAACCTCCTTGACGCCTACGCAGCCCGCATCATATTTCTCATAAGCCTTTATAAGCTGACCGATTACGGGGTTTCCCTCGGGAGAAACTATTACGTCGTCTCCGTAAAGAATTGCAAACGGCTCGTTGCCGATAAACTTCTCGGCGCAGAGTATTGCGTGCGCAAGTCCCTTTGTTTCCTTTTGGCGGATGTAGTAGATATTTGCAAGATTTGCGGGATATAAAACGTCCTCATAAATTTTCTGCTTTGAAGGGTTGTTTCTGAGGTTTGCCTCAAGCTCAAACGAGTGGTCAAAGTGGTCCTCGATAACGCCCTTGCCTCTGTTTGTGATAATGAGAATATCCGTAATTCCCGCCGCGACAGCCTCCTCAACAATATACTGAATTGCAGGCTTGTCAACGATGTTGAGCATTTCCTTGGGCACTGACTTGGACGCAGGCAGAACCCTTGTTCCGAGACCTGCCGCAGGGATAATTGCCTTTGTGATTTTCATAACCTTTCCCCCGTTTTATATAACTATCTTATCATTGAAATCAGCATTGATACCGCCTCGGAAGCTATTGTAAAGCAAAAGACGGAAAGTATAAACTGCAGGGCAGAGACTCCGCCGCTTCTGAAAAGCGTGCCCCTGTATTCCTCCTCGGAATGTACGGTAGCCTTTATCCTGCCGATGTCCTGCTGAACCTTATTCTTGTAAAGCGTGTTTGCGTATAAGCCGCAGAAAAGATGAATCAGTAATTCGGAAACAAGCAGCACCTTTGTCTCGACAAGCGAAATTATTGCCTGCTGAGCCTCCGCAAGCTCGCCGCTTGTCGCCTTGCCCTGATAGTACTCCTCCATAACCGCTTGATATTCGGTCATATTATCTGTCAGCCGCGGCGTAGTGCACAATGCGGTAATCAGAATAACCGCAAGCGAAATAAAAATGCCGATTTTTGTCATCTTTCTGAAAAAGAACCAGTACTGACCGAAAATGAACGCCGCCCAGTTAAAAGAAATTCTCTTGCCGGTCTTTTCCATTTTATAGAATTTCGGAATATATCTGTCAGCGCCGCTCTGAATATACTCGGCTGTGTCCGAAACCGTATGTCCGCCGAGAATATCGTTAGGGTTAATCTGAACTACATTTGTGCCGAAGCCCGCACCCTGCGTATTTGCGCCGGGGAACGGAAACGGTGCGTCGTTACGGTTGTTGTAAAGCCTTGCTCCGCAATTTGTACAGACGGGCTCCTCCGCGGCGTTTTCCGAACCGCAGTACGGACAGAAAACCTTGTTCTGTACGGGAATATGCTCAATCATGGGCAGCTTTTCGCCAACCTCGGGAGTCCACTCATAGCCCTCGCCGTGTCTTGCCTCGTTAAAACAGTTGTTGCTCTGTAAATAGCATTCTCTGTGGTGCGGAGTTCCGCATATCGGGCAGACCGCTATATCGTCCTTATCCGTAAACGCCTTGTTGCAGACGGGACATTTCTCTCCAATGAAATTCATAATATCATCTCTTTGTAATAATAATCAGACTTTAATCTCGGCTTTTATGCCTATTTCGTCGCTGTATTTCTCAAGCAGAGGTTTAACCTCGCTGTCAATGAATTCCTCAACCTGCTCGGGCGCTCTGCCGATAAAGTTTTCGGGTTTCATCTCTGCAAGTATTTCCTCCTTTGTCAGCGAAAAAGCGCTGTCGGCGGCAATTCTCTCAACAAGGTCGTTGGGCTTGCCCTCCGCCTTAACGACTGCGCCCGCATCCATTGAGTGCCGACGGATTCTCTCGTGAAGTTCCTGACGGTCGCCGCCCTTTTTAACTGCTGCCATCATAATATTCTCGGTAGCCATAAACGGAAGCTCCGCGATAAGATGCTTTTCCGTCATTTTGGGATAAACAACAAGTCCGCTGACTACATTTAAGTATAATTCCAATATCGCGTCAACCGCAAGAAATGCCTCGGGAACGCTGATTCTCTTGTTTGCCGAGTCGTCGAGCGTTCTCTCAAACCACTGTGTCGAGGCGGTAATCGCAGGGTTGATGGCGTCTGCAATTACATATCTTGCGAGCGAGGAAATTCTCTCACTTCTCATCGGGTTTCTCTTGTAAGCCATAGCGGATGAGCCTATCTGATTCTTTTCAAAGGGCTCCTCTATTTCCTTCTCGTGCTGAAGCATTCTCAGGTCTCCCGAGAATTTATATGCCGACTGAGCAATTCCCGACAGTACGGAAAGCACATTGTAGTCAAGCTTTCTCGAATAGGTCTGTCCCGAAACCGTAAAGCAGCTGTCAAAGCCCATCTTCTCGGCAATCTTACGGTCAAGCGCCTTGATTTTTTCGCTGTCGCCGTCAAACAGTTCTACAAAGGACGCCTGCGTACCCGTGGTACCCTTTGAACCGAGCAGTCTCATCTGTGAGAGCTGAAACTCTACATACTGCATATCCATTACCAGATCCTGAAGCCAGAGAGACGCTCTCTTGCCTACCGTTGTCGGCTGTGCAGGCTGATAGTGTGTATATGCCAGACAGGGCATATCCTTATACTCAAGCGCAAACTTTGAAAGCTCGCTGATTACGTTTACAAGTTTCTTTCTGACAAGCTTTAACGCCTCGGTCATAATGATAACGTCGGTGTTGTCTCCTACATAGCAGGAGGTTGCGCCCAGATGAATTATTCCCTTCGCCTTTGGGCACTGAAGTCCGTAAGCGTAAACGTGGCTCATAACGTCATGGCGGACCTTCTTTTCCTGCTCCTCAGCCGCCTCATAGTTTATATCGTCGGCGTGCGCTTTGAGCTCGGCTATCTGCTCATCCGTTATGTTGAGTCCGAGTTCCTTTTCGGTTTCGGCAAGCGCAATCCATAACTTTCTCCATGTTCTGAACTTACAGTCGGGGGAGAAAATATATTTCATTTCCTTGCTTGAATACCTTGAATTAAGCGGACTCTCATAAATATCTTTCATAATCTGCACCTTCGCTTTTCCCTTGTAATAAACAAAATTTGCGTTATAGATAATTTTTAACTAACCGCCGTTTTCTTACAGAAGCGTTCTTCTGAGTTCCTCTGCGGAAAGAGGACTGAGATATGCCGCAGGGATGTCAAATATCGTTTTGCAGCCCGTCTGTCCCTCGATATTCAGACGGTGTGCGGCTCTCGCATAGGCGGCGATTACCGAGCCCGTGAATTCGGGGTTGGAATCAAGCTTGAGATTGTACTCAATGATATGCTTGTTTTCCTTATCGAAGCCCGTCCTGCCGCTTCTGATAACAAAACCGCCGTGAGGAAGTCCGCTGTGGTCGCGCTTCATTTCCTCTGCCGTGATAAAATGAACGGTCGTATCGTATGCGTCAAAGTAGTTGGGCATTTCCTTGATTTCTTTTTCTATTCTCGCCTTGTCCGCGCCCTCCTCGGCAACTACAAAGCACTCTCTTGTATGCTGCTGTCTTGCGGTAAAATCGGGTGTTTCTCCACGCCTTACCGTATCAACTGCGCTGTCAACGGGAATGGTGTACTGTCTTGCGTCAACTACACCCTCAATGCGGCGTACCGCGTCCGAGTGTCCCTGACTTACGCCCTTGCCCCAGAAGGTGTAGTTCTTACCCTCGGGAAGAACGGCTGTTGAAATCATCCTCATAAGCGAGAACATACCGGGGTCCCAGCCTATTGAAATAATGCCGACTTTTCCCGCTCTCTTTGCGGCGGCGTCAACATTTGCAAAATGCTCGGGAATCTTTGCGTGAGTGTCAAAGCTGTCGATAACATTGAACATCTCCGCATATTTCGGAGTCTGTACGGGAAGGTCGGTAGCGCTTCCTCCGCCAATAACAAGGACGTCTATTCTGTCCTTCCATTTCTCAATTTCATCCGTACCGGCAACGGGGACACCCTGTGTTCTGATTTTAACGCTGTCGGGATTTCTTCTCGTAAATACCGCAACAAGCTCAAGGTCGTCGCTCTGTCTTATTGCGCTCTCTACTCCTCTTGAAAGGTTGCCGTAGCCTACAATTCCTATTCTTGTTTTCATAATAATTTCTCCTTTTCAAAAGTTTACAAAAAATTACCCGATTTCCCCATCGCATATTTTTTCGCACGGTCCGGTCATAAAGACCTCGCCGTTTTCAGACCAGTTAATAACAAGATTTCCTCCGCGAAGTCTGACCGTAATATCGTCAGCCCTCTTACAAAAGCCGTTAAGCACGCACGCAACAACCGACGCGCAGGCTCCCGTACCGCAGGCAAGCGTTTCGCCCGAGCCTCTCTCCCAGACTCTCATTTCAATTTCCGAAGGACTTATTATCTTAACAAATTCCGTATTTATCCTTTCGGGAAAAAGCGCATTGTTCTCAAAAAGAGGTCCGATTTTTTCAAGCTCAAGCCCGCCGACATTGTTTTCAAATACAATACAGTGAGGATTGCCCATTGAAACGCAGGTTATTTCGTAATCTTTTCCGTTTATAGTTAATTTTTGTCTAACAATCTTTTCCGAGTCCTGATTAACGGGAATATCCCTCGCATTAAGTATGGGCTCTCCCATATTGACGGTTGCCGAAACTACCTTTCCGCCCTCTTTTTTTACGGAAATCTCTTTTATTCCGCTGAGAGTTTCCAGAGTAACCGTTTCCCTGTCGGTCATACCGTTATCGCATACATATTTTGCTATACAGCGCGACGCGTTGCCGCACATTTTACCCTGTGAGCCGTCGGCGTTATACATTTCCATTTTGAAATCTGCCGAGTCGCTCGACTTTATAAGCACAAGCCCGTCGGAGCCGATACCGAAATGTCTGTCGCTGACTTTAACGGCAAGCGAAGCGGGGTCGGTTACGGTTTCCTCAAAGCAGTTTATGTAGATGTAGTCGTTGCCGGCTCCCTGCATTTTAGTAAATTTCATAAGTTCCCTCTATTATCATCAGAGCAATATCCGTCATCTTTCTTCCCGTTTCCATACTTCTGTGCCGCAGGAAAGCGTGTGCCTCCCTTTCCGAGATATGATGGCGGTCCATCATAATTCTTTTTGCCGCTGTAAGAAGCCTGTCGCTCTCCGAATCTGCGGCGGCGTGCGCCGATTGCTTCTGGTCGGTGCTTCTCGCGAGAAAGCCGACCGTATCTATAAGGTCGGAAATATTAACGGGCATATTCAGAGTAACCATATTGCTGAAATACGCCGTCTGTGCCTCGCCCGATGGCAGAAGCACTACCAGATCAAATCCCGAAGGGAGAAGCTGTGCGAGATAAACCGACGACATATCGCTGAGCTTTCCGCACACGGCAACAGAATCGGGATGAATACTTGCGTATGACAAAACTTCACTGCCCGATGAAAATATATTATTGACAAACAGCTTGCCCGACTGCAGGAGATTTTTAATTCTTTCCGCGGAGCGTCTGTTTGCAGATGCAATAATAATATTTCTCATACTGCCGAACCCTAAGGGTTATGCCTCCGGTCGCAATTATTTGTATATGGGATGTCTCGTGCAGATTTCGGTAACGCCTTCTCTGATGTAATCTGCCCTGGCATCGAAATCGGTAGCGGCAAGATAGATGAATTCCGCAACCTTCTTCATATCCTCAGCCGTAAAGCCTCTTGTGGTTACTGCAGGTGTTCCGAGTCTGATACCGCTTGTAACGAAGGGCTTTTCGGGGTCGTTGGGGATAGCGTTTTTATTAGCCGTAATATAGACCTTGTCGAGTCTCTGCTCAAGCTCTTTGCCCGTAATTCCTACCGAGCGCAGGTCAACTAAAATAAGGTGGTTGTCGCTGCCTCCCGAAACAAGGCTTACGCCTCTTGACAGAAGTCCGTCGGCGAGAGTTTTACAGTTGTCGATAACCCTCTGCTGATATGCCTTGAACTCGGGTTTAAGTGCCTCTCCGAAGCATACCGCCTTGCCTGCTATAACGTGCATAAGCGGACCGCCCTGAGTACCGGGGAAAATTGCCTTGTCAAACTTTGCGGCAAGCTCCTCGCTGTTGGTAAGGATAAGTCCGCCTCTCGGACCTCTGAGCGTTTTATGAGTGGTGGTCGTAACAACGTCCGCATACGGCATCGGCGACGGATGAAGTCCCGCCGCAACAAGTCCCGCAATATGAGCCATATCTACCATAAGATATGCGCCCACGGACTTTGCGGTCTCCGAAATTCTGCTGAAATCTATAATTCTCGGATATGCGGAAGCGCCGGCAACGATAAGCTTCGGCTTGCATTCCTTTGCTTTTCTGTCAAATTCGTCATAGTCTATAAAACCGTCTGCGTTTACTCCGTAAGGAACGAAGTTATAATATTTTCCCGACAGATTTACGGGGCTTCCGTGAGTGAGGTGTCCGCCCTCGGCAAGATTCATACCCATAACCGTGTCGCCGGGATTAAGAAGCGCAAAGTAAACGGCGATATTTGCCTGAGCGCCCGAATGTGGCTGAACATTTGCAAAGCCTGCCGAGAAAAGCTCCTTTGCTCTGTCCCTTGCTATGTTTTCAACTATGTCAACATCCTCGCAGCCGCCGTAGTAACGGTGTGCGGGATAGCCCTCTGCATATTTGTTTGTGAGCACGCTGCCCATAGCGGCCATAACCGCGGGAGAAACGATATTTTCACTCGCGATAAGCTCAATATTCCTCTGCTGACGCTCAAATTCAAGCTTCATCGCCTCGCCTACCGCAGGGTCATATTCACTTACGAAATTAAGCGCGTCCGTTGTGTAATTATTCATACGAAATCACTCCTGTCAAGAAAATAAAAATCTTCCTATTTTTACAGATAAAATTATACCATTTTTATACAATTCAATTCAATAGACATTTATCAAAAAACACCCGCATATTTGCAGGTGTTTTTAGTGTTTTTGACTTATTTTGCAAGACGCTCGATTACGGCGTCAAAGTTTTTGGTGTCGCAAAGCTCAACCGCGCCGCTGTCAACGAGCGAAGCTGTTTTGGGGTCTATGGGAAGTCTCGCAAGCACGGGTACTCCGAGCTCGGAGGAAATTCCGTCAATTTTGCTCTCGCCGAATACCGAATGCTTTTTACCGCAGTCGGGGCACTCAAAATAGCTCATATTCTCCACAAATCCTAGTACGGGAATATTCATAAGCTTCGCCATATTGTAAGCTTTTTTCACTATAAGAGTTACAAGGTCCTGAGGAGTTGTAACTATAATAATTCCGTCAAGCGGAAGTCCCTGGAAAACGGTCAGCGGAACGTCGCCCGTTCCCGGAGGCATATCGACAAACATAAAGTCAATGTCTCCCCAGACAACCTCCTGCCAGAACTGGTTTATAACGCCCGAAATGACGGGACCTCTCCATACTACGGGAGCGTCCTCCTTATCAAGCAGAAGATTAACGCTCATAACTCTGATTCCGAGTTTTGTTTCTGCGGGGAAAAGTCCCTGCTCGTCGCCCTCCGCCCTCGTGTGAATACCGAATGCCTTGGGAATTGACGGACCCGTAACGTCCGCGTCAAGAACTGCGGTCTGATAACCCTTTGTCTGCGCCGCAACCGCAAGCAGACTTGTTACCGTGCTTTTGCCGACGCCGCCCTTACCGCTGACAACGCCTATAACCTTTTTTACCGTGCTGTACTCGTTTGCGGGAATTCTTAAATCTCTTTCGCTGCAGTTCTGAGAACAGCTTGAACAGTCATGTGTACACCCTTCGCTCATTTTTCTTCTCCTTATTTTAAAATCAATTATTATCTCTCAGATTTTTAAAAAAATTACTTAAAAGCTCTGAGCACTCATCCTCAAGCACCCCCGCCTCAAACAGGGGAATATGTGTAAAGCCCTCGGAAAACATATTCATTACGGAAACAACTGCGCCGTTTTTTCTGTCCTTTGCGCCGAAAGTAACTTTTTTAAGTCTTGCGTTTATTATTGCGCCCGCGCACATAGGACACGGCTCAAGAGTAACATAAATCTCGCACTCCCAAAGTCTCCAGCCGCCGAGCTTTTTACAGGCTGAGTCTATTGCCTCGATTTCTGCGTGGCAGAGGGCGTTTTTTTCCTTTTCTCTGCGGTTTCTTCCCACGGAAACGACCTCGCCGTTCTTAACTATTACGGCGCCTATCGGCACCTCGCCTTCCTCGCCTGCCCTCTTTGCCTGCGTGAGAGCAATTCTCATATAATCTGTCTTTGTCATGAATTTATAAAGAACGCAGTTTCTATGCCAAGTACAACTATCGCGGCAATCATCGGTACCGTCAGCAGAAAAGCCGAGGTCTTTTCGGAGGTCCTCAGAATATTGCACTCGCCGCGTGACAGAACAGATACAGGTCTCGGATTTTTCTTTAAGAAAAACGCAAGACAAATGCCTCCGACAATGAATATCGTTATATAAAGAGCGCTCACAAATACATTAAATTGCAGGTCTGTAAGCATCTCAGAAAGCGTCATCTGAATAACTGCGATTAAATTGTTTGCAAAGTGTATGATAATTCCCGTCCACATTGTTCCCGTCTTGATTACGGCGTAGCCAATCATAATTCCCGCCATAAAAGCAAACGGAATCTGAATCATATTGCCGTGAAGTATCGCAAACACAAAGCTTGACATCATTATCGCAAAGACGTCTCCGTATCTGCGGAGCGCCTGAAGCACAAAGCCTCTGATACAGAATTCCTCGACAACGGCAGGCAGCGCAGCCGTTCCGACCGCGGATAATATAACTCCCATTACCGAACCGTAATCCGAAGTATCCTCGGGAGAAGAAAGCTCAACGCCGAAAAACGCCTCGACCGCAGAAGCAAATACTCCGGTAACTATGGTTGCAAGAATACAAACCATAATACCCACTGCAACAAGCTTGCCCATTTCGGATTTGTCATAGGGCTTACCGAGAGGAAGCTCAGAGACATACGAACGGTTTTTTGCAAGTTTATACGCGATTGCAAACGGAATCAAAAGGGCAAAAATTGCTATTACCATCCCTATTGACTCGGAAAAATCGGAATTGTTCAAATAAGAATCATATACGGGAGATATTCTTCCTATCAGCAGACCTATTAAAAGGTTCAGACCTAAAAAGGCGAGTATTGCGCCGCCGCAAGCCATACTGATAAAAGCAATGCGCCTTTTTTCGCTTTGCTTTTGCTGCATTTCGTATCCGTAACCGAAATATCCGTTATTCTGTCCGTAATAATATTGCATATCCGTTTCCTTCTGTATTTATTATCTGCCCTTGATTATAATGCTATTTGATTAACAAATTATTACCAAATAAATAATAATATTATAATTTTATGCGATTCCCCGTCCTGATAAGACGGGGAATCTTTTTTTATCCTTCGTTATCTTCCGTGATTTCCTCGGAATTGCCTTCGCCGTCGTCAACGGGAATTTCGGTTTCCTCGTCCTCATCGCGCTCGGCAAGTGAGAAGGCAACTACCTTTTCGCCGTCCGAAACTCTCATTACCCTGACGCCCTTTGAGGTTCTTGAGAAGGTGCTGATGTCGGTTGCCTTGATTCTGATGATAATTCCGTCGGAGGAAATTATGATAATATCCTGCTCGTCATCTATCATTGAAACTGCGGTAACGTTTCCGTAAAGCGCGGTCTTGTAGTTCGTGATACCCTTGCCGCCTCTGTTCTGAACGCGGTAGTTTGAGATTTCACTTCGTCTGCCGTAACCCGTTTCGGAAATTGTAAGAACCTTCTTGCCGTCCTCAAGTATGCACATTCCGGTAACCTCGTCGCCCTTGCGAAGCGTAATGGCTTTGACACCCCTTGCGGTTCTGCCGATTACTCTCGCGTCGTTTTCGTTAAAGGTAATCGAGAAGCCGTTTTTGGTGGCTACCATTATATTCTTTGTACCATCGGTAAGAGCAACCCAGTCAAGCTCGTCGCCCTCGTCAAGATTTATTGCGAGTATGCCGTTTTTGCGTATGTTTCTGTAAGCGTTAAGCGGCGTTCTCTTGATTACGCCGTAACGGGTAAGCATACACAGATAATAATTCTCCTCCTCGTTGAAGTCGGGAACTCTGATCATTGAAGTTACCTTCTCCTCCGAAGTAATGGGAAGTATATTAACTATATTCATACCCTTTGAGTTTCTGCTGCCCTCGGGAATTTCATATCCCTTGAGTCTGTAAACCTTACCCAGCGAGGTAAAGAACATAATATAATCGTGAGACGAGCAGGTGAACATGGTCTTTGCGTAATCCTCCTCGCGTCTGGTCATACCTCTTATGCCCTTACCGCCTCTGCGCTGGCTCTGATAGGTTTCAACGGGCTGACGCTTGATATATCCCATATTTGTATAGGTATAAACGCACTGCTCCTCGGGGATGAGGTCCTCAATGTCAACCTCGCCGCTGACATTGACGATTTCCGTTTTTCTCTCGTCGCCGTATTTCTCTCCGATAGCGGTAAGCTCCTCTTTGAGAATTTCCTTGATTCTGTGCTCGGAGCCGAGAATTTCAATGTACTCGCTGATTTTTTTCATCAGCTCGTCGCGTTCGGAAATAATCTTGTTGATTTCAAGACCTGCGAGCTGACCTAACTGGAAGTTTACGATAGCCGTTGCCTGCGGGTCGTCAAAATCAAATTTTTCCATAATTGCCTGCTTGGCTTCGGGTTTACCGCCCTTACAGGCCCTGATGGTTGCGATAATATCGTCAACTATATCTATCGCACGGGCAAGTCCCTCAAGTATATGTTCTCTCGCCTGCGCCTTTTTTAAATCGTACTGCGTCCTTCTTGTGATAATCTCGCACTGGAAAGCAATATACTGCTCAATGATTTCCTTTAATGTGAGAATTTTCGGCACGCCGCCGACAAGAGCAAGCTGAATAATGCCGTAGGAAATCTGAAGCTGAGTCATCTGATAGAGCTGATTGAGGATAACCTGCGGATTGGCGTCGCGTTTTAAGTCAATAACTATTCTGATACCGCCGCCTCTTTCGGAGGTGTAGTCGTTGACATCAGCCATACCTTCGATTTTCTTATCTTTGTGAAGCTCGGCTATGGACTCGATAAGTCTTGATTTGTTAACCTGATAGGGAAGCTCCGTTATAATAATCTGGAATCTGCCCGTTTTTTCGTTTTCGACAATTTCCGCTCTGCCCCTCAGGGTGATTTTGCCTCTGCCCGTAGCATAGGCGGCGCGTATGCCAGCTCTGCCCATAATAATTCCCTGAGTCGGGAAGTCGGGACCCTGAATATGCTCCATAATATCCTCAAGAGAGGCGTCGGGGTTGTCGATAACCGTGCAGATACCGTCAATTACCTCGCTCATATTGTGAGGCGGAATATTTGTAGCCATACCGACAGCGATACCCGTTGAGCCGTTGACAAGCAGATTGGGATACCTTGACGGAAGAACCGTGGGTTCCTTGAGTCTGTCGTCATAGTTGGTCATAAAATCGACGGTGTCCTTGTCGATATTCGTAAGCATTTCAAGAGCAATTTTGCTCATTCTGGACTCTGTATAACGGTAAGCCGCAGGCGGGTCGCCGTCTATGGAACCGAAGTTTCCGTGACCGTCAACAAGCACATATCTCATTGAGAAGGTTTGAGCAAGTCTTACCATAGCGTCATAAACGGACGCGTCTCCGTGGGGATGGTAACGTCCGAGGACGGCGCCGACGGTGTCCGCGCACTTTCTGTATGCCTTGTCCGGAGAAAGTCCGTTCTCAAACATTGTATAGAGAATACGTCTGTGTACGGGTTTAAGTCCGTCCCTGACGTCGGGCAGCGCACGCGCAGTAATAACCGACATTGAATAGTCAAGGAAGGAGTTTCTCATTTCCCTGTTGATTTCAACATTGATAATGTGCTGCTGGTCGAGCGGAATATAATCGCCCGTGTTGTGATTCAGATTTTTTTCAGCCATTTATCTTACCTCTTTATCAAATATCCAGATTGCGTACATACTTCGCGTTCTTTTCTATAAACTCGCGTCTGGGCTCAACCTGATCGCCCATAAGGATAGAGAAGGTTTCGTCCGCCTCCATCGCATCCTCAAGAGTAACTCGCAGCATTACTCTCGACGCGGGGTCCATAGTGGTTTCCCAAAGCTGCTCGGGGTCCATTTCGCCCAAGCCCTTGTAACGCTGAATATCGCAGCTTCCGCCCATTTCCTCTATCAGTCTGTCCCTTTCCTCGTCCGAGTAAGCGTATTCGTGGCGCTTACCCTTTGAGAGTTTGAAAAGCGGAGGCTGGGCTATATAGACATAACCCTCGTCTATAAGCGGACGCATATATCTGAAGAAGAAGGTCAGAAGCAAAGTTCTGATATGCTGACCGTCAACGTCGGCATCCGCCATAATAACTATCTTGTGATAACGAATTTTCTCTATATCGAATTCGTCTCCGATACCCGTACCGAGAGCCAGCACAACGGGAGTGAGCTTATCGTTGCCGATAACCTTGTCTATTCTTGCCTTTTCAACGTTGAGCATCTTGCCCCAGAGCGGAAGTATCGCCTGAATTCTGTTATCTCTGCCCGATTTTGCCGAGCCGCCCGCCGAATCTCCCTCGACAATGAAAAGCTCCGTATTTTCGGGGTCCTTGTCAATACAGTCGGCAAGCTTGCCGGGAAGGGAATTGCCTTCAAACGCCGACTTTCTTCTCGCGGAATCTCTCGCCTTTCTCGCCGCCTCTCTTGCTCTTGACGCGTCAAGAGCCTTTGAGAAAATCGTCTTTGCGATAGAGGGATTCTCCTCAAAATATGTCATCATCTTGTCATAGAGCATCTTGCTGACAAGACTTTTCATTTCGGTATTTCCGAGCTTGCCCTTTGTCTGTCCTTCAAACTCGGCTTCGGTAAGCTTGACGCTTATTACAACGGTAAGTCCCTCGCGGACGTCCTCGCCCGAAAGATTTTTGTCGTTATCTTTGAGAAGTCTGAATTTTTTGCCGTAGTCGTTGAAAACTCTCCTGAGTGCATCCTTGAAACCGTCCTCATGGGTACCGCCGTCAATGGTGCGGACATTGTTTGCAAAGGAAAGTATCATTTCGTTATAGCCGTCGTTGTAGGAAATAGCGACCTCTGCGCTTCTGTCGCCCTGAACAGTTGAGAAGTGCATAATCTCGTCGTGTATGGGAGTTAATGCTCTTGAGGTGTTGATATACTCGACAAAGGAACGTATTCCGCCCTCATAGCAGTAAACGTCGCCGTGCTCCTCGTCCTCAAACTTTTTGCCGTCCTCCTCGTTTCTGTCGTCTCTCTTTCTCTTATCGGTAAGAGAGATTGAAAGTCCGGCGTTAAGGAAAGCCTGCTCGCGGAGTCTTCTCTCAAGAGTGTGATAGTCGTATTTTACGGTTTCCTGGAAAATATCGGGGTCTGCCTTAAAGCGGATAAATGTACCCGTTTCGTCTGTATCGCCGATTATTTCAAGGTCGGAAACAATTTCGCCTCTCTCAAAGCGCTGTTTATAAATATGACCGTTCTGGCTGACCTCGACCTCAAACCACTCGCTCAGCGCGTTAACTACGGAGGAGCCTACACCGTGCAGACCGCCCGAAACCTTATAGCCCGAGCCTCCGAATTTACCGCCCGCATGCAGTATTGTAAGAACAACCGTAACCGCGGGAAGTCCCTCCTCCTCGTTGATTCCTACGGGAATTCCTCGTCCGTTGTCCCTGACGGTAATGATATTGTCAGGCAGAATTTCAACCTCAATATGGGTGCAGTAGCCTGCAAGAGCTTCATCTATTGAGTTATCCACTATTTCATATACCAGATGATGAAGTCCTTTCGGTCCCGTTGAGCCGATATACATACCCGGACGCTTTCTGACCGCTTCAAGTCCCTTTAAAACCTGAATCTGGTCGGCGCCGTATTCCTCGGTAACGACTGTATTCATTACCTCCTCGTCATCAATCGGAACATTTTTAATTTGCTCGTCCATATTTTCCTCCGTTTTATAATGTGTTTTCGGTATTTATTAAAATTTATCTATTTAACTGAGAGCATTGCGATATATGTGGGTATATTCATTTCATGCAGCCTGCCCTCGCCGTTTGTGTCCTCATAAATATCAAGCAGTCTGAAGCCCGCTTCAAGCTGACCGCCGATTTGCTCTTCAAGTGAATGTGAAAACTGTACTCCCGCATCATCCCTTCTGAGCTGTTCCATTTGCCCGGGGTTTTTAAGCGGGTTAAAGGGAAGAGTGTTTATTATTTTCTTTTCGTCACTGTCAGCTATATAGTTAACATAATGGTCTGTCCCCGAAATCAGATAACCGCCTTTTTTGAGCACCCGAAAGCATTCTTTCCATATCGGGCGAACCTCCTCGACATAGCAGTTTGAAACGGGATTGAATACTATGTCAAATTCCCCGTCCTCAAACGGAAGCGGCTTTGTCATATCGCCCTTTACTATGCGAATTTTATAACCCTCTCTTTCGGAAACGGTTTTTTCACTTTCGAGTTGTTTTTCGGAATAATCAAACACGGTACATTTTGCTCCGAGCACGGAAAATATCGGCATCTGCTGTCCGCCGCCGCTCGCAAGTCCAAGTATCTTTTTACCCTTTAAATCTCCGAACCATTTATGCGGTACGGGCTTGGTGGGAGTCAAAAAAACATCCCACATTCCCTCTTTGGCTTTTTGTACTGTTGCGTGAGAAACGGGCTTGCCCCATTCCCAGCCTTCCTCAATCCATCTGTCAATGGTTTTAGAGTTAATATCCGTGTAATTCATTTTTTTCGTTAATCCTTTTAAGCAGGGTATTGGTTGAGTAAGAGGCTATATAAACCTTCCTCTCCCCTTTTTCAAGCGAAACAATAAACGATTTAGGCAAATCGTAGGATACTGTTTCGGTTTCTCCGCTTTTTTCGGCGATTTTAAGATATTCTCTCGTTGACTTCTGCACCGTGGTATTATCAAGGTCAAAAATACCTATAATATTCTGCGCCTCTATAAATTTTTCAGAGCCTATCTGTAAATACATATTATATAAGATGTCCTTTATCAATATGGAAGGTCTTGCCCTCGCACATTCTGAGTATCGTAACGGGGTCACAGCAGGTAATAAAAACCTGCCGTCCGTTGATATGATTGAGAATATAGTCCTGCCTCTTTAAGTCGAGTTCGCTCATAACATCGTCAAGAAGTATTACGGGCTCCTCCCCCGTTATATCCTTGATAATATTTGCCTCGCTGAGCTTTAAAGCAAGCGCGCAGGAACGCTTCTGCCCCTGAGAACCGAATTTTCTGACAGACAGGTCATTTATGGTAATATCGAGGTCGTCCCTCTGAGGACCTATACCCGTAATCTTATTGAAAATATCGTCCCGTCTGGTCTGCCTTAATCTTTCCTTTAAGAAATTTTTGATTTCGTAAGGGTCTTTAATATAAAGTCCGGTGTTGTTTATGTAATTTACCTTTAATTCCTCTTTACCGTCCGAAATTCCGAAATATATTTTATTAGCGTGCTCGGACAGTATTTCGGCATATTTTATTCTTTCATAGACAACCGCCGCACCGTATGAGGATAATTTCTCGTCCCAGATGTCAAGCGTATCGTAAAGCTCCGAGTGAAACTGAATATCCTTTAAGAGCGCATTTCTCTGCTCGAGAGTGTGTCTGTATCGGGCAAGTCCCTTTGCATAATTCGGCTTTAGCTGACATAGCGCCGTGTCAAGAAAAGCGCGTCTGTTTACAGGTCCGTCCTGAATAAGAGAAAGATGCATCGGAGAGAAAATAACCGCATAAAAGCTACCTATCAGCTCGGCAGAACTTTTTAATTCAATTCCGTTTTTGGTAATCTTTCTTTTTGTATCGATTACCATTTCAATATTTTGCTCTCTGCCGAAAGCAGAATATTCAATTCTGTTTTTTGAAAAGTCTTTATTAAAGCCGAGCAATTCACTGTCTTTTTTTGTTTTGAAACTTTTACAGCCCGTGAAAAGCCAGATACTTTCAAGCAGATTTGTCTTACCTTGAGCGTTTTCGCCGAAGATAATGTTTACATTTTCTGACGGATTTATTTTTATAAAATCAATATTTCTATAATCGGTAACACATAGAGAATTTATAATCATAATAACTTATCCTCAGATAATTTCGTAGACCGTACCCTCAAACTCAAAGCAGTCTCCGCTTCTGAGCTTTTTTCCTCTCTGAATACAGACTTCATTATTAACCTTTATATCTCCGCTGCCTATAATTATCTTTGCAATACCTCCCGTCGGAGCAATATCACAAAGCTTTAAAGCGGAATCAAGTCTTATGAAGTCCGTTGAAATTTCTATTTTTTTTACTTCTTTTTCTTTTACTTTTACTCTGATGTTTTTAAACTTTTTCATTATAATTTAACAGGCAGAACAAGGAATAAGAAGCTGTTGCCTTCCTTAGGTTCAATAGTGATGGGATGTACGGGACTTACAAGTTTAATTAAAACCTCATCCGTATCGCAAACCTTGAGAGCATCAAGAATAAATCTGTTATTAAAACCGATTTCTATTCTTTCTCCGCTTACCTCTGCAGGAATTCTGTCATTTGCCGCGCCGAGAGTTGTCATAGCGGATGTTTTTATCATATCTTCATCAAAAATACATCTGATAGGACTTCTCGTTCTGTCAGTAATAACAAGAGCCGTTCTCTCAATACTGTTTATAAGCATTCTTGAGTTTGCAATTACCTTTGTCTTTTCATTTGTCGGTATAGCTGCCTTGTAATTTAAAAATTCTCCGTCAAGAAGTCTTGAAACAATAATGTAATTATTTACTTCAAAAACTATGTGCCTTTTGCCTATATTCATTGCAACGGGAGCCTCATCGTCGGAAACAAGCTTAATAATTTCATTAAGCGCTTTTTTAGGCACTACAAATATCTGCTCGTCGCCTTCATAATCTAACTCCTCATTACGGATAGCGAGTCTGTATCCGTCAACGGCAACAAGTCTTATAAGTTTGTTTGAGATTTCAAATCTGACGCCGGTATGAACTATCTTTATATCATTTTCACTTGTGGCAAAAATAGTTTTTCTTATCATATCCTTTAATAACTCTCCCTTGACCGAAATCGGGAAGGTGCTGTTAACGGTAGGAAGCTCGGGATATTCCTGAGGATTTATTCCGAGAAGGGAAAATTCGGCGTCTCCGCTCTTTATTTTTGCAGAAAGTTTTTTATCAACTTCAATGCTGACTGTCTGCGAAGGAAGATTTCTGAGAATATCACAGAGAATCTTTGCATTTAAGATAATGCTTCCCTGCTCTTCTACCTTTGCCGGAGCAGAAGTAATAACGCCTACCTCAAGGTCATATCCGGTAACGGTTACCGAATTGTCGGTAGTTGTGATAAGTATTCCCTCTATTGCGGGAATAGTCGATTTGGTAGAAACCGACCTTTGAACATTTGAACATATTTCTGAGAACTTCTGGGTATCACAAATAAATTTCATAATAAAAAATCCTTTCAGATAATATAAATTAAAAATAAAAAATAGTATTATTAGTAGAATATGAAAAAATTGTTTAAAAACGGAATAGAGCTTTAAATATCAAAAAATTTCGGTGTTTAAAATTTTAATAAAAAACGGCAATTTTAATTTTAAATTTTAAGATAAAAATTAACTGTTTAAAAATGAGACGTTCAAAACTAAAACTTGTTTAAAACTTTTAATATTCCTGAATATTTTTAATAATATCCTCAACCGTCTTTTTAAAAGAAAAATCTTTTTCCATTTTATCTTTTACATAATCGTAGGAATGTTTTATGGTTGTATGGGTTTTTCCCCCGAAATATTCGCCTATATTTAATAGAGAAAGACCGGTTATTTCCCTTATTATATAAATTGAAATATGTCTTGCATTTTTAATATTTTTATCTCTTTTGTCAGATAAAATATTTTCAACTGAAATGCCGTATGTATTGCTGACATTTTCAATTATTTTATTTATAACGTCGGAAACAGGCATACTGTAGCTCGTAAGTTCCTTGATAGCTTCCTTTGCCTCCTCCATTGAGGGCTCGTTTTTATTTCTGATATTGCACAGAGATTTCATCTTTTTAATGGAGCTCTCAATCTGACGGACGTTGTTTTTTAATGAGGATGCGATAAACTCAACAATTTCATTTGAAATAATGAGATTACAGTGATCGGCTTTATTCTTTATAATAGCCATTCTCGTTTCAAAGTCCGGCGGCTGAATATCAACCATAAGACCCCACTCAAAGCGCTGCTTTAATCTTTCCTGTAAAATCGGAATTTCATTTGGCGGTCTGTCCGAGGTCAAAACTATCTGTCTTCCGTATTCGGTAAGAGCGTTGAAGGTATGGAAGAATTCCTCCTCCGTCTGCTCCTTTTGAGCGATAAACTGAATATCGTCAACCAGAAGTGCGTCTGCATTTCTGTATTTGTTGTGAAATTCGTGTGTATTTTTTGTCCTAATATGGTAAACCAGATCGTTTGTAAAATTTTCGCTTGTGATGTAAATGATATTAGCATCGGGATTTTTACTTCTGAGCTCGTTTTCAATCGCCTTGAGAAGATGTGTCTTGCCCAGTCCGCTTTTTCCGTAAATATACAACGGGTTATAAGACTCTCCGGGATCTTCCGCAACTTTCTTTGCCGCGGCGTAGGCGTAACTGTTTGATTTACCTACAACGAAGTTTTCAAAGCTGTCAACAATAGTGCGGTTTGAAACGGCACCCGTATTGTTTTTAACTTCAACCTCGCTGTCCTCTTTTTTGTCGTCAAGCTCAATTTCAATATCAACATCAAAACCGACAACACTATTAAAAGCTTTATTGATGGGTTCCTTAAACTGCTTGACTATTGTCGGATATAAAAACGAATTACTTACGGTAAGCAGAGCCGACTGTCCGTCAAAACTTTTTAAAGTGATGGGAGTAAACCACAGTTTTCTGACCGTATCGCTTATACCGAGATGCTCGGACGCATAGTTGCAGACTTCCTCCCACATATCCTGTAACGATTCCATAACTTGTCCCCTTTTTCTGTATTTTTAAATTAAACGGCTTATTTTTGAATTTAAGGTAAAAAACGTAAAAATCGCTCAAAACGCCTAAAATTAAAATAACAGCCCAAAAAATCAAAATTCTAACAAATATCATTTTAACACAAATGTTTTTTTATTTCAATAACTATTTATAATAGAAAAAATTTATATATATTAAATATAAATAATAACTATAGAGAGGCCTCATTTTTGGATAAAAAGTAATAAACACTATATTTTGATTTTTCTGCGCACATCCTCCACTACTTATGGATATTAAAATTTAAAATGCCTGAAAATGCCGAATTTTCTTGACTTTTTGCAGGTAATTATTATATAATATCAGTCCATAGGTTAAAATTATTAAGTGAAATGGAGGTCGTGAAATATGAAAAGAACATATCAGCCCAAAAAGCGTCATCGCAAGATGGAACATGGTTTCCGTAAGAGAATGTCAACAAAAAACGGCAGAAAAGTTCTCGCTAGACGCAGAGCAAAGGGCAGAAAGCAGTTATCGTACTGATTTGTTAAAGGCAATGAACGGTAATACGGAAACTTTAAATCGTAATTGTGACTTCAGACGCCTTTATTATAAGGGAAAAGCCTATAAGGATCCTGCACTGGTTGTTTATTTAAGACGTAACGGTGCGGGACTTTGTCGTGTAGGAATAACTGTAAGCAAAAAAATCGGCGGTGCAGTTATAAGAAACCGCTGCAAACGCATTATGAGAGCCGCATTCAGACAGATAAGACCGGAAATAATCGGAGACTGGGACATAGTCCTTGTCGCAAGAAGCAAGACACAGTATCTGACAAGCTCTCAGCTAACAACTGTTTTAACTGATTTACTTCAAAAAGCGGGTGCCTTAAAATGAAAAACATCGCTATTAAATTTATTAAGTTTTATCAGCGAAGAATTTCACCGCTTTTTCCGCCCCAGTGCAAGTACTATCCAACCTGCTCGCACTACGCCGTTACGGCTATCGAGCGCTTCGGAATAGTCAAGGGCGGTTTACTCGCAGTATGGCGCATTTTAAGATGCAATCCCTTCTCAAAGGGAGGCATCGATCCGGTTCCGGAAAAGAAAACAAGATAATAAAAACAAAAACAGCCGTTTTTGTTCGGAGGAGCATATATGCAGAAAATATACGAATACCTCGGTATTCCGTTCGGTTTTATAATATTCCTGTTCTATTCGCTTACGGGAAACTATATACTTTCCATTTTCTTTCTTCTTCTGCTCGTAAGAATCTGTCTGCTCCCCTCTGCCATAAAACAGCAGAAGGGCATAGCCATGCAGCAGAGACTGCAGCCGAAATTAAGAAGAATCAGAGAAAAATACGGCAACGACCAGCAGAAAATTCAGCAGGAAACTCAGGAGCTTTATCAGAAGGAAGGCTTTTCTGCCATGGGCGGCGGATGTCTGCCTATGCTTATCCAGCTTCCCGTTATGCTGGGACTTTATCAGGTTAACCTTCATCCCTTCTCAATGGTGCTCAGAATTGACTCCTCGGTCGTAAGCCAGTTAAAGCAGCTGGGAGTTCAGTTTGCAACAAACGCTTATGAAAAGAGCGAGTACCGCTCTGAGCTTACCGCGCTTATGAACTGGGATAAGCTTGACCTTTCTTCGGTTACCGGTCTTACTCAGGAGATGATAGGCAAAATCGAGCTGTTTATCAGCAGGTTTACCTTTATGGGACTTGACCTTTCAAGAACTCCCAACTTTAAGGAATTCAACATTTACTGGATAATTCCGATAGTTTCGGGAATTATTGCGCTGGTTACCTCGGTTTATTCGCTTATCCGTCAGAAAAAAACAAATCCCGAAATGGCAAAAAATCCGACTATGGGCTGTATGATGCTCTTTACGCCCGCAATGCAGATTTATTTTGCCTTCCTCTTCCCTATCAGTATCGGTATTTATATCATTATGTCATCTGCAATTTCACTTGTTCAGATGATAGTGCTCAACCATGTTTATTCGCCTAAAAAGGTGCTTGCAAAGGTAATGGTTGACGAAGCGGTTTATCGCCGTTCAAAAGAGGAAAATACAAAAAAGATTAACGAATTCAAAAATGACTGAAAACAGCAGGTGTAAAATATGATTAAAGAAGTTATCAAATCGGCTCCTACTATCGAGGAAGCCACAAGCTTGGCGCTTTTGGAACTCGGACTTACCGAAACAGACGAATATAAAGTAGAGGTTTTAAAGGTACCGGCAAAGAAGTTGCTCGGACTTTTCGGCGGCTCCCCTGCCGAGATTAAGATTTCAGTTGAGGTTCCCGATGAAAAGCCTCAGAAAACGGATAAAAAACCGCAGAAAAAGGAAGCGGTTAAGGTTAAGGTCGAAAAGGCCGATAAGAAAAATGCAAAGCAGGAAAACCGCGAAGATTATGACAACACAGCCATAAACTACGAGGAAAAAAAGGAATCTTTAAAAAAGACGGACGAGTACGCTTCGGCAGCGGAATATCTTAAAAGCATTATTGCCTCTCTCGGAATTGAGAACTGCGGCATCGAGGTTTTTGCCGACGACGAGGATATACTTTTTGAGGTAAGCTGTGAGGACGATTACGGTATCGTTATCGGCAGACGCGGAGAAACCCTTGACGCGATTCAGTATCTCGTAAGGATGGTTGCAAACCGCAGCACTTCGGGATATAAGAGGGTTTCGGTTAATATCGGCGACTACCGTCAGAAGAGAACGGCAGTTCTTGTTTCTCTTGCAAAGAAAAATGCGGCAAGAGCCGTCAGAACGGGCAGAAACATCACTCTTGAGCCGATGAATCCCTATGAGAGAAGAATTATTCATACCGCGGTTCATGATGTTGAGGGCGCTACCTCCTTCTCAACAGGTCTCGACCTTGAAAGGCGCGTCGTAATAGCTTCCGAGAACGGCAGACAGAACGGCGGTTCTTACAGAGACAGAGGCGGCAGAAACGACCGTCAGAGAAGACCGAGAAAGGAAGCTTATGTTCCTCACATTGACGAGAACCGTGAGAAAAAGAGCGACTATTCCGGCGCTTCGGTTTACGGAAAAATCGAAATAAAAAAGGACGAAGAATAATTGAGGGTATTCCCTCGTGAAAATCGGGCGGGGCAAATCCTCTCCCGATTTATTTTTTAGGAGAGTTTTATGAGTACGATAGCCGCAATTTCTACGGGACAGGCAGCGGGAGGCATCGGAATAGTAAGAATTTCGGGCGAAAACGCCGTGTCTGTGGCCGACAGAATTTTTGAAAGCGTATCAGGTATAAAACTGGAAAAACTCAAAGGCTACAGAGCAGCCTTCGGCAAGGTAAAGGACGACGGAAAATATCTTGACGAGGCGGTTGCGCTTGTTTTCAGAGCGCCCAAAAGCTATACGGGCGAGGATGTTGTCGAGCTGTCGTGTCACGGAGGTCTGCTTGTTACAAAGCAGGTTTTGAGAGCCGCGCTTAAAAACGGCGCCGTTCCCGCAGAGCCGGGAGAGTTTACAAAAAGGGCTTTCTTAAACGGTAAAATGGATTTGACTGAGGCAGAAAGCGTTATGAATATTATCTGTGCAAAATCCGAGCAGGCAAAGTCTGCGGCGCTCACGGCGCTTGAAGGCACGCTTTATAAGAGAATTTCGGAGATTTCGGGCTCGTTAAAGGGTATTGCCGCGCAGATGGCTGCATGGGTTGACTATCCCGATGACGAAATCGAGGATTTAAGCGACGAGCGCCTGCTCTCCTCTCTTGAAAATTCGCTTGACGGACTTCGCAGACTTATTTCCGATTTTGATACGGGCAGAATCATTACCGAGGGCGTGGAGACTGCGATTATAGGCCGTCCCAACGTCGGCAAATCAACGCTTATGAATATGCTTACCGGTTATGAGAAGTCGATAGTTACTTCCGTTGCAGGTACGACAAGAGATATTGTGGAGGAGAGCGTTACTCTGGGCAATACTGTGCTTCATCTTGCCGATACTGCAGGACTTCGTGAAACTGAGGACACGGTTGAGAAAATCGGCGTTGACAGAACAAGGAAAAAGAGCGAAAGAGCTTCGCTTATTCTTGCGGTTTTTGATGCGTCCGAGGAGCTGAATGACGAGGACGAAAAAATATTTGACCTCTGCCACGATAAGCTGTCCGTTGCGGTTATAAACAAGACGGACCTGGAGCAGAGGATAGATACAAAGATAATAGACAAAAATTTTAAAAATGTTGTTTATATATCGGCAAAAGAGCAGAACGGGCTTGAAATGCTTGAAAAAACCGTTGAAAAACTGCTCGGGACGGAAGGTTTTGACACCTCGGCGCCTATGCTTATGAACGAAAGACAGCTGATTTGCTGTTCCGCCGCCGCCGACAGCGTGGAGGAGGCAATTACCGCGCTGAAATCAGGGATGACAAGAGACGCGGTAAATGTCAGCATAGATTCCGCTGTCGAAAGTCTTGATACGCTTACGGGAGAGAGGGCAACCGAGAGCGTAGTAAATGAGATTTTTTCCCGATTCTGCGTAGGCAAATAAAATTTGATTACTGTATGTTTCACATGAAACATTGATATAAACGGAGTTCGTTATGGAGTATTTTGCAAAGGAATATGATGTTGCCGTTATAGGCGCAGGTCATGCAGGTATCGAGGCCGCACTCGCCGCCGCAAGGCTTGGCGTCAGCACGGTCATTTTTGCAATTAACCTTGACTCCATAGGCAATATGCCCTGCAACCCGTCAATAGGCGGCACGAGCAAGGGCCATCTTGTAAGAGAAATTGACGCTCTCGGCGGAGAAATGGGCAAGGCAGCGGATAAAACCCAGATTCAGACCCGTATGCTGAATATGGGCAAGGGCCCTGCGGTTCACTCTCTGCGCGCGCAGATAGACAGACGGGAATATTCCAAATATATGAAGCATGTTCTTGAACTTCAGGGAGGGCTTGACGTAAAGCAGGCGGAAATCGTCGACTTAACGCAGACAGAGGACGGTAAATGGCGTCTTAAAACCATGCTTGAGGCGGTCTATACCGCAAAGTGCGTTATAATCGCAACGGGAACCTTCCTCGGCGGCAGAATATATATAGGCGATATTTCGTTTGAGAGCGGACCTGACGGTATGTTCCCGGCGGCAAAGCTCTCAGAAGCACTCAGAAAGCTCGGTATTCCGTTAAGAAGATTCAAAACGGGTACTCCGTCAAGAGTTAACAGAAGAAGCGTTGATTTCTCGGTTCTCGAAAAACAGGAGGACGGGGAGACGGACACTTCGTTTTCTTTTGAAACGGAGGGCAGAAACGAAAACAAATCATATTGCTATGTTGCATATACAAACGACGAAACAAAGAAGGTTATACTTGAAAATCTTGACCGTTCGCCGTTATACAGCGGTAAAATCGAGGGGATAGGTCCGAGATACTGTCCGAGCTTTGAGGATAAAATCGTCAGGTTTCCGGACAAGCTCCGCCACCAGTTCTTTATCGAACCCTGCGGACTTGATACGGAGGAACTGTATCTGCAGGGGATGTCGTCTTCGCTTCCCGAGGACGTTCAGCTGAAATTCCTCAGAACGATTAAAGGACTTGAAAATGTTGAGGTTATGCGCACGGCTTACGCCATAGAGTATGACTGTGTTGACCCGCTCGCTTTAAGGCAGACGCTTGAATTCCTTGACCTTAAAGGACTTTACGGCGCAGGACAGTTTAACGGTTCCTCGGGATATGAGGAAGCTGCAGCGCAGGGACTTATTGCCGGAATCAATGCGGCATTAAAGGTAAAAGGCGAGGACGAGTTTATACTTGACCGCTCAACCTCTTATATAGGTACGCTGATTGACGACCTTGTTACAAAGGGCTGTATGGACCCTTACAGGATGATGACCTCAAGAAGCGAATACCGTCTGCTTTTAAGACAGGACAACGCTGACATTAGACTTACCGATTACGGTTACAGAATAGGACTTATCAGCGAGGAAAGATACCGTAAATTCAATAAAAAGAAGGAACTTATAGCCGAAGAAATCAGGAGAGCGCAGCAAACCACGGTTCATATAAGCGAAGAGTTACAGAAATTGCTTGAAGAGAAGGGGACTGCGCCTCTCGAAAAAGGCGTAAGACTTATAGAGCTTATAAAACGTCCTCAGCTGAGTTATGCCGATTTGACGCCGTTTGACCCCGAAAGACCCGATTTGCCCGCAGAGATTTTCGAGCAGGTTGAAACGGAGCTTAAATACGAGGGCTACATAAAGCGTCAGCAGGCACAGATTAAGGAAATGAAACGTTTGGAGGTTAAAAAACTGCCCGAGGGCATTGACTATAACAAAATCGAGGGTCTGCGCCTTGAAGCGAGAGAAAAACTCGGCAAAATCAGACCCGACAACGTCGGTCAGGCGTCAAGAATTTCGGGAGTTTCTCCTTCGGATATATCGGTACTGCTTATATATCTGAGCAAAAGAGAGAGGGCAGGTGATAAAAATGCTTGACAGAACCCTGCTTTATGAGATACTCGCAAAACACGGGCTGTCTCTTGACGACAGCGCTTTCAAAAGGCTTGACAGCTTCAGCGATATTCTCGTTAAAACCAATGAGAGCTTTAATCTAACGGCGATTACCGAGCCGAAGGATGTTACGGTAAAGCATTTTGCCGACAGTCTTATATTATATAAGTATGTTGACTTCCCGAAAGGCGCAAAGATTATCGACGTCGGCACGGGAGCCGGCTTTCCCGGACTTGTTCTTTTGCTATCCCGTCCCGATTTGAAAATGACTTTCCTTGACTCGACAAGGAAAAAACTTGGCTTTATTCAGTCGGTTACGGACTCAATGGGTGTTTCCGCCGAAATTCTGCACGCGAGGGCGGAGGACGCCGGACAGAACAGGGAATACCGTGAACGCTTTGATTTTGCCGCGGCGAGGGCGGTTTCCAACCTTACCGATTTGTCCGAATACTGTCTGCCCTTTGTCAGAAAAGGCGGAGTCTTTATTTCAATGAAGTCCGCGGAAGCGGAGGACGAAATTAAAGCCGCGCAAAAGGCGATAAAACTTCTCGGCGGAGAAACGGAAAAGGATATTCTGTTTGATTTGGTCGAAGAAATGCCCAGACGCATAATTCTCATAAAAAAGAAATCGCAAACCCCGACACAATATCCGAGACCTTCTGCAAAAATCGCCAAAAACCCCTTGAAATAAACCCGAAACCGCCCGAAAACACGTAGTTTTCGGGCGAACGCTTTTTCTTTACAACCCTGCCTCTGCGATGCTATTCTTTAGACAAGGACAAGCACTTCGGAGGTATTTTTTATGAAGCAGAAGCTGAAATGCACGGCAGAGGTTTACGACATTCCTCAGGAAATGATTTTACCGAATCCGAACCAGCCGAGAAAAAGATTTGACTTTGACGAGCTTGAATCTCTTGCGCAGAGTATAAGGGAAAACGGAATTCTCCAGCCGATTACCGTAAGAAAAAAGGACGACAGCAAATATGAACTCATAGCGGGGGAGAGACGGCTCCGCGCTGCAAGACTTACGGGAATTATGAAGGTTCCCGCCATTGTGCTCGATATGGAGGAAGGGCGTTCGGCTGTTTTTGCTCTCATAGAAAACCTTCAGCGTCAGGATCTGGACTTCTTTGAGGAGGCGCAGGCGATAGAAACCCTGCTGACAGATTTCAAAATGAGCAGGGACGATGTTGCCAGAAAACTCGGAATTGCCCCGTCCACGCTGTCAAACAAGCTGAGAATTCTGAAACTGCCCGAGGATATGCGGCTTCGGCTGTCAAGGGCTAATCTTACGGAAAGACACGCGAGGGCTTTGCTCCAGCTTCCCGATGACGCGCAAAGGGAAAGAGCGCTGTCCATAATAATCGACAGACGCCTTAATGTCGCGGAAAGCGAGAGAATGATACAGCAGATGCTCAACAGGGCAAAAAGACAGCATAACGCCCTCAGAGGAATACGCGACGTAAGACTCTTTATAAACACGCTCAATCACGCAGTCGATACAATAAGACGGGCGGGGGTTGACGCAGACACGGCGAGGAGCGAAACCGAGGAATACATAGAATATGTAGTCAGAATTCCCAAGACGGAACAGCTCAGACTTCCTTTGCCAGGCGAGGCGGAGGAGGCGATATAATCAGGTAAAACGGGCTTTGCAATAAACCCCTGTTGCGTAAGCCGTTTTATATACCCATATCCTTCTCTTTCACACCCCACATCCAAAAAAGCGGAACGGCGGTTTCGGATAATTCCGGACCGCCGTTTCGCTATGTTTCACATGAAACATTATTTAAAAAATATTTTTATAAAAGTATTTAATTTTATAACTAATTGTGATATACTTCTTAATAATCAAATAAATGGAGTAGATACAGATGGCAAAAACCGTTTCGGTAATAAATCAAAAGGGCGGCGTAGGCAAGACCACGACTGCCGTTAATCTTTCGGCTGCGCTGGGCGCTCTTGGCAAAAAAATTCTGCTTGTCGATATAGACCCGCAGGGCAATTCCACGAGCGGATACGGCGTAAACAAGAGAGAAATCGGAAACTCAACCTACGATATGCTCATAAACAATATCAAAGCGTCCGAAATCGTAATCAACACAAAATTTAAAAATGTTGATTTACTTCCTTCGGATATGAACCTTGCGGGAGCAGAGGTTGAAATGATAGGACTGGGCAGGAGAGAGAGTCTTATCAAAATGGCTCTTGCGGAAATCTGGGATAGATATGACTATATCTTCCTTGACTGTCCGCCGTCTCTGGGACTTATCACTATAAACGCCCTGTGCGCAAGCGACACCTTCCTTGTCCCGATTCAGTGCGAATACTATGCGCTTGAGGGACTGGCACAGCTTATAGCGACAGTCCGCCAGATCAAGAGATTATATAATCCCGGACTTGAGCTTGAGGGAGTTCTGCTTACCATGTATGACGGCAGGCTTAACCTTACAAATCAGGTTGTTGACGAGGTTAAAAAATTCTTTCCGAAAAAAGTGTATTCCTCAACAATTCCGAGAAATGTCAGACTTTCGGAGGCGCCGAGCTACGGCGAGCCGATAATCTATTACGATAAGAATTCAAAGGGCGCTGCGGCGTATGAGGCGCTGGCTTCGGAATTCCTTAAAAAGCAGTAATTCGGAGGTGTCGGATGAAAAAGATTTTATTGATTTGCGTCCTTCTTATTGCGGCGACAGTATGTATATGCGTGCTGCTTACCTCCTGCGGCGATCCGGAAATTTTCGAGTCGGTTACTGTAACGACAACGGAAAAACCCACAGAAGAGAAGGTTACTTACAAATACAGCGACTATCAGGTTTTCGGCGCAAGGATGGGTATGGATATAGAGGAGGTCAAGGCAAGTATCGGCAGAGACTTCGCGGTTCAGGTCAACGATACGGGAATAGTTTTCTTTATCACGGAGCAAAAGGGACTTCCTTTTACAAGAGAAACAGACAGTACGCTGATGTATTATATTTTTGACGGAAAGGCAAGACTTGCCGAGATACAGTATGCTTCCTCAACGGATAACGGCTTTGTGCTTAACAATGCGCTTGTCTTTTACGACTCTCAGTACGGACCGCACGCAGAGTACAGTCCCACAGAGGGCAAAATGAATTACATCTGGTATAAGGGCGGAGTATATATTCTTATAACTTCGCTTTCAAACGGAGAAAACGCCATGTCGTTTATCGGGGAAGATTATTTCAAGGACATAAATCCCGAGGAGGCAGAGGCGTATGCAAGGTTTCAGGGAGGACAGCAGTAATGGCTAATAAAAAAGGCGGACTCGGAAAGGGTATGGACGCCCTTATGTACGACAACACAATAGAAAGCTCGGTCGGAGATGCCGTAAAGCTTCCCATAGACGAAATAGAGCCCAATCACGCTCAGCCGAGAAAGAATTTCGAGCCGGACGCGCTTTCGGAGCTTTCGGTAAGTATTAAGGAACACGGAATTTTACAGCCGCTGCTTGTAAGACCGCTTGCAGACGGAGGGTACAGACTTGTCGCGGGCGAGCGCAGATACAGAGCCGCGCGTATGGCAGGGCTTACGGAGGTTCCTGTAACGGTAAGGGAAATGACGGACGAGGAGGAGAGTCTCTTTGCCCTGATAGAAAATCTGCACCGCGAGGACTTAAACGCTATTGAAGAAGCAGAGGGACTTAAAACCCTTATAGAAACCTTCGGACTTACTCAGGAGGAAGCCGCCGAAAGAGTCGGTAAGTCGAGAACGGCGGTAACAAACAGTTTAAGACTGCTTTCGCTTCCTACGGAAATCGCTGAGCTTTTAAAGGCGGAAAAAATCACAATGGGACACGCGAGGGCGTTGCTTTCGTTTGACGATGAGAAGCAGGCTCTTGAAATCGCCAATGCCGTTGCCAGAGACGGTCTTTCCGTCAGAGAGGTCGAGCGCCTTGCAAAGGGAGCAAAGAGGGGAAAGAAAAACACCGAAAAGAGAAAGGCAAAGCGCGATAAATTCTATGACGAGGTCGAAATAGCACTTACGAATTCTCTTGCAAGGAAGGTTAAGGTTTATAATTCAAAATCGGGCGCAGGCACGCTTGAAATTGAATTCTTCTCAAAGGATGACCTTAAAAAACTTGCAAACCAGATAGACGAACTTGAATAATTATTGGAGGAAATATAAATGCTTGACATTAAATTTGTAAGGGAAAACCCCGAGGCAGTAAAGGAAAACATCAGAAAGAAGTTTCAGGACGAAAAATTACCTCTTGTTGATGAGGCGATAGAGCTTGACAAGTCATTCAGAGACGCCAAAAACACAGCTGACGCGCTTCGCGCAGACCGTAACCGCATAAGCAAGGAAATCGGTATGTTTATGGCGAAAAAGCAGTTTGAGGACGCAGAAAACGCAAAGGCAAAGGTCAAGGAAATCAACGACGAGCTGATTGCGCTTGAAGCAAAGGAGGAGGAACTGTCCGCCGAGCTTAAAAAGAGGATGATGGTAATTCCTCAGATGATAGGAAGCGAAGTGCCGATAGGCAAAGACGACTCCGAAAATGTCGAGAGAGAAAAATTCGGAGAGCCCGTTGTTCCCGATTATGAAATTCCCTATCACGTTGACATTATGGAGAGCTTTGACGGTATCGACCTTGATTCCGCAAGAAAGACCAGCGGAAACGGTTTCTATTATCTCAAAGGCGATATTGCAAGACTTCACTCGGCTATTCTTTCCTATGCGAGAGACTTTATGATAGACAGGGGCTTTACCTATTATATTCCTCCGTTTATGATAAGAAGCGACGTTGTTACGGGTGTTATGAGCTTTGCCGAGATGGAGAATATGATGTATAAAATCGAGGGCGAGGACCTCTATCTTATCGGTACGAGCGAGCACTCAATGATAGGCAAGTTTATAAACACCATTCTTTCGGAGGACGAGCTTCCGCAGTCCCTTACGAGCTATTCGCCTTGCTTCAGAAAGGAAGTCGGCGCGCACGGTATCGAGGAGAGAGGCGTTTACAGAATTCATCAGTTTGAAAAGCAGGAAATGGTTGTCGTCTGCAAGCCCGAGGACAGCGATATGTGGTATGACAGGCTGTGGAACAACACTGTTGACTTTTTCAGAAGTCTTGATATTCCCGTAAGAACTCTTGAGTGCTGTTCGGGAGACCTTGCCGATCTGAAGGTTAAGAGTCTTGACGTCGAGGCGTGGAGCCCCAGACAGCAGAAGTACTTTGAGGTTGGCTCCTGCTCAAATCTCGGAGACGCTCAGGCGAGAAGACTCGGTATCAGAGTAAAGGGCAAGGACGGAAACTATTTTGCCCACACGCTCAACAACACGGTTGTTGCTCCCCCGAGAATGCTTATTGCCTTCCTTGAGAACAATCTCAACGAGGACGGAACCGTAAACATCCCCGAACCGCTCAGAATGTATATGGGCGGCAAGGATAAAATCGTAAAAAAATAATATGATTTTTTAAAGAAAGGCTCGTTTCGGGCCTTTCTTTTTTGCTTTTTTGACGAAAACCGAAACAGCAAAAAGTGAATTTCAATTCGCTGCAAAACGCTCATAACCCTTGATTTAAAGCCAAAAACAGAGGATGGCGAGATTCTCAAAAGCGCGCACGGGTAAATCTGCACAAATATTTTTATAAAAATTTAGTAAAAAACACTTGACAAATGTTACAATCGGTGTTATTATATGCTCACAAAAACACGAGAGCGCATTTCGTGATAATCTCGCTCCGGCGAGTTTATATATAGAGTTTAACTTTTTCATATACAATCCTAACCCCTTTTTTGTGAGAAAAGCCGTATGCAGATACGGTTTTTTTCATTTTTATTTTGAAGTTTCGGCAAGGTGTGATATAATATGCGCGGAGAATTATACTATGATTAAGGATATTTTATTTGACCTGGACGATACTATACTTGATTTTACCCGCGCGGAGCGCAGGGCGCTTACCTCTGCTCTTTTGTTTTTCGGTATTGAACCTTCGGACAGTACGGTTGACCTTTATCATGAAATCAATGCGGGACAGTGGCGCAAGCTTGAAAAGGGACTTCTGACACGGGACGAAGTTAAGACCTCGAGATATGAAATACTGTTTGAAAAAATCGGAGTAAAAAACGTTTTTCCCGCCGAGATGACCGCAAAATACGAAAGCGGACTTGTTGAGGAGATTTTCTTTGTTGACGGTGCGCTCGGACTTCTTGACGCGCTTTACGGGAAATACCGTCTGTTTCTCGTTTCAAACGGCGCCAAAAAGGCGCAGACGGCGAGAATAGAAAAAGCGGGGATAGGGAAGTTTTTTGACGGGATATTCATTTCCGAGGAAATGGGAGCCGATAAGCCGTCAAAGGAATTCTTTGACAGGGCGTTTTCGTCGGTAAAAGATTTTTCCGTGCAAAATGCGGTAATTGTCGGGGACACCCTGACCTCCGATATTAAGGGCGGACAGAATTTCGGCATTAAAACGGTATGGTTTAACAGAAACGGGATAAAAAACGGAACGGATATTATTCCCGATTATGAGATAACGAGTATTTCCGGACTTAAAACGGTTCTTAAAGACATTTAAAACGGCGAAAGGCAGGCGAAACGATGGTACAGAAATATAGAATAACGGGTATGTCCTGCTCTGCCTGCTCTGCGGCGGTTGAGAAGGCAGTCGGAAAGTGTGAGGGCGTAAAGGACGTGCGCGTAAATCTGCTTGCGAATAATATGCTGTGCGAGTTTGACGAAACGCTTACCGATGACAGCAAAATAATCAAGGCTGTTGAGGACGCAGGCTACGGCGCGGGAGTTTTCAGCTATTCGGATACGCTTCCCGCGGAGGAGGAGAAGTACACACCCATAAGGACAAGGCTTATTCTGTCGGTCGTTTTCCTTCTTTTACTGATGTATGTGTCAATGGGACATATGGCGGGACTTCCCCTGCCGCACATTATGACGCCTCACGGCAACGCGCTTGTATTCTGCCTTACACAGCTTTTTCTTGCGCTTCCCGTAATATATTTAAACAGAAAGTTTTACTATTCGGGCTTCGGTACGCTTTTTAAAAGGCATCCGAATATGGATTCGCTTGTTGCGCTCGGCTCTGCCGCTTCGCTTGTTTACGGAATTGTATCGACCGTTATAATTGCAGTTTCTATGAAAAAGGGAGATATGCAGACGGTTTTGGAATATGCATCGAATCTTTATTTTGAAGGCTCGGCAATGATACTTACTCTCGTTACCGTCGGAAAATTCCTTGAGGACCGTTCAAAGAAAAAAACGGGCTCGGCGCTGGCGAAGTTAATTGACCTGTCGCCCGAAACGGCAACGGTTATAAGAGACGGCAAAGAAACCGTTATTTCCGCACAGGATATAGTAAAAGGCGATATTATAGTTGTCCGTCCGGGCGAAAGGATCTGCGTTGACGGAGAAGTTACCGAAGGCAGTTCGTCCGTCGATGAGTCTGCGATAACGGGTGAGAGTATGCCCGTGTCAAAAACGGTCGGAGACAGCGTGATTTCGGCAGGCATAAACCTCAACGGCTCGTTTAAGATGAGAGCCGAGAAGGTAGGTTATGAAACAACGCTTTCAAAAATTATCGACCTTGTTGAAAGCGCAGGCGCGTCAAAGGCGCCTGTTTCAAAGACAGCCGATAAAATTGCGGCGGTGTTTGTGCCCGTTGTTATGTGCATTTCTCTGCTTACGGCAGTAATATGGCTGATTTTCAGCAGGGATGTTTCGCTTGCCTTTCGCTGTGCGGTCAGCGTGCTTGTTATTTCCTGTCCGTGCGCGCTCGGACTTGCAACCCCCGTTGCCGTAACTGTCGCGGTCGGCAGATGCGCGGGCAAAGGAATTATGATAAAATCGGCGGAGGCAATAGAGAATTTAAGTTCCTGCAATACGGTTGTGCTCGATAAGACGGGAACAGTAACAAAGGGCAGACCCGAGGTCGTGTCAGCAAAATACTTCTCCGATAAAGAAGAAAAAATCAGAAGCATAGCGCTTTCTCTTGAAAAGAACAGCGAGCATCCCGTTGCCGACGCGGTTGTCAGATACTGTGAGGGCGCAGAGGAAATAAAAGCCGAAAACTTTGTTTCCGAGTCCGGCAAGGGTATAAGCGCCTCGGCAGACGGCGAAAGATATTATGCGGGAACAGAGAAATATGCCGTTTCGCTCGGTATTGATATGACGCCTTACAGAGAATACATAAATTCTTTGAGCGCAGACGGGCAAACTCTCGCATTTTTCTTTAAAGAGGGAAGTTTGCTTGCCGTTTTCGGAGTAAAGGACGAAATAAAAGAGACAAGTAAGCAAGCCGTAGAGAAGTTCAAAACGGAAGGGCTGGAAACGGTTATGCTCACGGGCGACAACGAGGGCGCGGCGTCGGAAATCGCGCGCAAGGCAGGTGTTGACAGCTACGAGGCAAACGTAATGCCCGAGGATAAATACTTAAAGGTTGAGCAGCTCAGAAATGACGGCAGAAAGGTCGCGATGATAGGCGACGGCATAAACGATTCTCCCGCACTCGCAAAGGCAGACGTCGGCATATCTGTCGGAAACGGTACGGATATCGCCATAGATTCCGCAGATATAGTGCTGATGAAAAACGACCTGCTGTCTGCGGCTGACGCGGTGTCATATTCAAAAAAGACAATGCTCAATATAAAGGAAAACCTTTTCTGGGCGTTCATTTACAACGTAATCTGTATTCCCGTTGCCGCGGGAGCGCTGTATCCTGCTTTCGGAATTCTTCTGAATCCGATGATAGCTGCGGGAGCTATGAGCTTATCCTCGCTGTTTGTGGTTACAAACGCGTTAAGACTTTACAAAAAATAATTAAAAGGAGGAAATATATGAAAACAGAGGTTAAAATCGAAGGTATGCACTGCGAGCACTGTGTTGCCAAGGCAGAGAAGGCACTGCTCGGCGCAGGTCCCGTAAAGAAGGTAAGAACAAGTCTAAAAAAGGGTAAGGCAACCCTTTACAGCGACGTTCCTCTGGACGCGGAGGCAATAAAAAAGGGTATCGCAGAGGCGGGCTTTACCGTAACTTCAATAGAGTAAAAAACAGGCGTCGCAGACGCCTGTTTTTTTAATTATTCTGTTTATTTATATATTAAACTGTGATATAATTATATAAATACGGTTTTTAAGAGGGCAAAAATGAGTATTATTCCCTACAACTCAAGAGACACATTTTATAAAAGCCTTTTCGGAGCGGTAAAAAACGACACGCCCGTAAGGTTTAAAATCGTTATGCCGCGTTCGTTTATGTGCAACGGAGCTTTTCTGTGCGTAAGGCGCGACGACGAGGAAGATTTTACCCGTTACGGTATGTACTGGGCGGGGATGTTTTCTGAGGACAGCGAGGTATGGGACGTTGAAATCAGTCTTGAAAAGACGGGGCTTTACTGGTATCACTTTGACCTCTCGTCTCCCTGGGGCGACAGCGCCCTCTACAATGACGGCAACGGTATAGGCAGATTTCTGTCGGCTGATACCGAGAGGACGGAGTGGCAGTTAACCGTATATCAGAAAAACTTTAAAACACCCGATTGGCTTAAAGGCGGAGTTATTTATCAGATTTTTCCCGACAGATTTTATAACTCGGGCTCAAAAAAGAAAAGGGTTCCGTCAGACAGAATTATCAGGGACGATGTTCACGCGCTTCCCTACTGGAGGCCCAACGAAGACGGCAAGGTGCTCAATAACGATTATTTCGGCGGAGACCTCAAGGGAATTGAAAAGAAACTGCCTTATCTTCAGGACCTCGGAATAACCTGCATTTATCTTAATCCTATTTTTGAGGCGCATTCAAATCACAGATACAATACTGCCGATTATATGAAAACAGACCCTCTGCTCGGCACGGAAGAAGATTTTGTAAATCTTTGCAAAGCCGCGCATAAAAAGGGAATCAGAATTATTCTTGACGGAGTATTTTCACATACGGGCGACGACAGTATTTACTTTAACAAATACCGCCGTTACGGCGACGGGGGAGCGTATAACACTAAAAAATCTCCCTACTACAAGTGGTATGATTTCTTTAAATATCCCGACGAGTACAGAAGCTGGTGGGGCTTTGAAACCCTGCCCGAGGTAAATGAAGAAAGCAAGGAATATACGGAATTTATTACAGGTAAAAACGGAGTTATAGAAAAATGGCTTACGCTCGGTGCGGACGGCTGGAGACTGGACGTTGCCGATGAACTTCCCGACAGCTTTATAGATGCCGTCAGACGCGCCGTAAAGCGCGTCAAACCCGACGCTCTGCTTCTCGGCGAGGTCTGGGAGGACGCGACTACAAAATTCTCTTACGGGCAGAGGAGGAACTTCCTGCTCGGCAGACAGTTTGACAGCATAATGAATTATCCCTTTGCCAACGCCGTGCTTGAATTCGCAAGATACGGAGAGGCGGAGAAATTTTCGCGCAGCATTATGGAAATAGTCGAGAACTATCCTGCCGAGGCGCTGAACGTTATGATGAACCACATAGGTACGCACGACACGCAGAGGGCGATAACGAGTCTTGTCGGAGAGAATTCCGAAAATCACGGCAGACTCTGGCAGGAGAAACATCATAACCTGCCAAAGAATAAAAAAATAAAAGGCATACGACTTTTAAAGCTTGCCTCGTCGATTCAGTTTATGCTCCCCGGAGTGCCTTCGGTCTATTACGGGGACGAAATCGGTATGCAGGGCTATAAGGACCCGTTTAACCGCTGTTACTTTGACTGGGATAATCAGGACGCCGAGCTTTCCGAGCACTATAAAAAGCTCTGTAAAATACGCAGAGAAAACAGCTGCCTTAAGGACGGAAGAATTTTCTTTGTTTCCTCAATGTTGGGCTGTACCGCCTTCAGGAGAACGGACGGACATAATTCGCTTCTGATTATTGCAAACAGAAACGAGGAGGATATTGTATATAATCTGCCCGCCGAGTGGCAATACGCCGAGAATCTTATGACCTCGGACGGGGTTACCGACAGCGTAACAGTCAAAAAAACCTCGGCGGTAATACTCAGGAAGACTATTTGAATATAAGCACTGCAAACGCGCCGAGCACGGCGGCGAGCAGGAGGGACATCGCGCCCTTTATAACGGAGGCTTTATCCGCTTTTTTGCAGGACGGGATACAGACGTTTGAAAAAGATTTGCATAGCTCATCTCTGAGTTTTTTCTCGCCGAGAGTGGCATATTCGGGCTTTACAAAGAGTATGGCTCTCTCAAAGTATTCGCTGCCCGTGTCATGAATTTCAATAACCTGTTTATTGATACCTTTTATCATGGCTGCCTCCGATTATTTTCTTTTTGGTTAGTATTGTCGGCAGACAGAAAAATATACGCCTCGTTTTTACCGGTTTTGTCTATTTTTTTGCAGGCTTTTGTGCATGATTTTTTGTCAATATGGAAAATTTAACAAAATATTTATTCTCAAAAAATATACGCACAGTATAATTCACTTTAGTTCAAAAATGTTCAAAACCCTGTTCAAAATGATTAAAAGTAAGCTCAAAAACGGCTGAAATTACCAATTTCGAGCAAATTTTTAAAAATGCTAATAACTTTTTTGAAAGTTTTAAACTTTTACATTTAGTTATACAAACTTTACCTTTTATACTTTTTGTAGTAATTTTTTAAGTATGCAAAGAAAAATTATTTGTGCAAATTTACCCGTGTAAATTCTGCACGTCGGAGACAGGATATGGCAAAAGAATTCAAAGTAAAAATACCCGAGGTTTTTGACCTTGAACTGTCGCTTGACTGCGGTCAGGCGTTCAGGTGGAGCAAGGACGACGAGGGATATATGCAGGGTGTTGTCGCAGACCGTTTTTACAGACTGAAGCAGGAAAACGGCATACTCTGCTGCAACTGCGGCGCCGCGGAGTTTGATAGGGTGTTAAGACCTTACCTTGATTTTGACAGAGATTACAAAAAACTGACCGACAGTTTTGCGTCGGACAAATATCTCAGCAGAGCGGTGCAGCAGTACAGCGGTATCAGAATACTGCGTCAGCAGCCCTGGGAGGCGCTTTGCTCCTTCATTATTTCGCAGAATAACAATATCCCGAGAATCAAGGGCATTATTTCAAGACTTTGCAAGAGCTTCGGCGACTGTATTGACGGAGAAAACTATACTTTCCCGTCCTTTGACAGACTTTGCCTGCTAACTCCCGAGGAACTCGCTCCGCTTCGCGCGGGTTTCAGGGCAAAATACATAATTGACGCCGCAAAGAAGGTAAACTGCGGCGAGGTCGATTTTGAAAAAATAGAAAAAAACGATATAGAATTCGGCAGGCAGGAGCTTATAAAAATAAAGGGGGTCGGCAAAAAGGTTGCCGAATGCACCCTGCTTTACGGCTTCGGTAAATATGAGGCGTTTCCCGTTGACGTTTGGGTTAAGAGAATACTTGCCGAGATGTATCCGCAGGGGCTTCCCGAGTGTATAAAGGGGAGCGAAGGCATAGCCCAGCAGTATCTTTTCCATTACAGGCGCAATTCAGCCGATTTTGCATCCGAAAAATAAAAATTCGGTAAGTTTACAAAGTTTTTGCTTTTTATGGTTGAGAATTTTATATATTAAGGTTATAATATATTTATTATATTAAAATGGGCAGATATACAGTTACGGAATATAGATAATTAAAAAAGAGAAAGGAATCAGAAAAATGTTGTTCTCACAGGATATCGGAATTGATTTAGGTACGGCAAATACGCTGGTCTTTGTTAAAGGCAAGGGTATTGTTATCAGAGAACCCTCGGTTGTTGCGGTTGACGTAAGCTCCTATCCGCAGAAGGTTGTTGCGGTCGGCAACAAGGCAAAGCAGATGATAGGCAGAACCCCCGGTTCGATTACGGCGGTAAGACCTCTTAAAGACGGCGTTATCGCCGACTTTGACATAACATCGGATATGCTTAAAGAGTTTATTAAGATGGCAATTTCTTCGTCTCCGTTTTCAAGGGCGAGGGTTGTTATCTGTATTCCTTCGGGCGTTACCGAGGTTGAGAGGAGAGCCGTTCATGACGCTGCACGTTCGGCGGGCGCAAAGCACGTAAGTCTTATCGAGGAACCCATGGCGGCGGCAATAGGCGCGGGACTTCCCGTTTCCGAAGCTGTAGGCAGTATGGTAGTCGATATCGGAGGCGGTACTGCGGAGGTTGCGGTTATCTCCTACGGCGACATTGTTACCGCGCAGTCCGCAAGAGTTGCCGGCGATAACTTTGACGAGTCGATTATCGCATATATCAGAAGAAAGCATAATCTTTTAATCGGCGAGAGAACAGCAGAGGATATAAAAATAAAAATCGGCTCCGCCTATCCCTATGACGGCGAAGGCGCTATGGACGTTAAGGGCAGAAACCTGCTTGACGGACTTCCCAAGAACATTGAAATAACCTCGGAGGAGGTCAGAGAAGCGCTTTCGGACTCTGTCGGTCAGATTATAGACACAGTACGTTCAACGCTTGAAAAAACTCCCCCTGAGCTCGCTGCCGACATAATTGACAGAGGCATCATGCTCACGGGCGGCGGCGCTTTGCTCAGAGGGCTTGACAAGCTTATTTCCATAGAAACAAAAATTCCCGTTCACGTTGCCGAGAATCCCCTTGACTGCGTCGTTGAGGGTACGGGAATATTCCTTGAGAATATGGCTCATCTCGGCAAAAAAGACTATATCTGATAAATAAGGCAGGGTAACCTGTCTTATTTAAACCCGATGAAAGGAAGGTGAAAAAATGAAACACTTTATTAAAAGCAAGGCGTTCAGAGTGCTGCTTGCAACGGCGGTTATTTTGCTTGCTTTGATAGCCGCAGCCGCGTCGATAAGCTCTAAATCTTCTCCCGTGACAAAGGCGGCAAGTTTTGCTTTTTCGCCTCTTTCGAGAGCGGCTTCATACATAGCGGAAAAATTCGACAGCTTTACGGGCGGCTTTATTTCGGCAAGCTCGTACAGAGCAAGGGTTGAGCAGCTTGAGGAGCAGGTTGCCGACTATCAGAGCAAGCTCGTTGAGTACGAAAAGCTTAAAAAACAAGTCGAATCTTATGAAAAATTCCTCGAAATAAAAGAGAAAAGTCCCGACTTCCGTTTTACTGCCGGCTCGGTTATAGGCAGAGATTCAGCCGATACCTTCGGTTCGTTTCAGCTTAACTGCGGCAGTAATGACGGCGTTGAAGTCAACGACCCCGTTATCAGCGGAGAATATCTTATAGGCGTGGTCAAGGAGGTTACGCCCACGACCTGCGTGGTGCTGTCAATCTGCGACCCCAAGGTTAACGCCGCGGCGTATGAAATCAGAACGGGCGAGCTCGGATATACCGAAACCACGGTAAAACTTGCTGTTGACTCCACGGTTAAATTCACGGGACTTACCAAGGATACTGCGGTCGCAGAGGGCGGAATAGTCTGTACCTCGGGAGTCGGAGGAGTTTTTCCGAGAGGCCTTATCATCGGTTCGGTTACCGCGGTTAAAAAAGAGGAGGGCAACATCTCATACTATGCCGAGGTTCGACCCGAAATCGACATCAGCGAGGTTCAGGACGCATTTGTCATAACTGATTTTGAGGGTAAGGGCGATGCGTAAAAGGACAAGACTCTTAATCATCAGATGGGTTACTTTTGCGCTGATGATAATAATTATAAATATTTTACAGAATACGCAGGGCTTCTTCCCCGAGATTTTCGGGGTAAGAGCGTTTTTGCTTATTCCGGCTACTGTCTGTATCGGCATGTTTGAGAGAAAATATGCAGGCGCGTTTTTCGGACTTTTTGCCGGCGCTCTGTGGGATACCGTTACTCCGCTCGGCGACGGCTACAACGCATTTGTTCTTATGCTTTTCGGCGCTGTCTGCGGACTGCTGATTACCGTGCTGATGCGTAATCATCTGCTTACGGCTCTGATTTTGAGCTTCGGAGCAAGCGTTTTATATGCTCTGCTGTATGTCATATTCTTTATAGTTGCGCAGGGTATGGAGGACTCGGCATATCTTTTCTTCAGATATTATCTGACGGGCGCGGTTTACACGGCGCTGTTCACACCCGTTTTTTACATTTTTGTAATGGGCGTTGTCAGGGCTACAACGGTTGAGGAGAAATACTGACAAAGGAGGCGCTGTAATGAGAGAGAATTCAAAAAACATAAAAAGACGCATTACGGCGTTTACCGTCGCAGTGCTTCTTGTTTTTTCCCTGTTTGCGGCTGACCTTTTCAGAATTCAGATAGTTCACGCGGAGGACTACACGGTTAAAAGCGTTGCGCTTAGCACAAGCGACACCGTGATTGAGGCGGCAAGAGGAGAGATCCTCGATACCAACGGCATACCTCTTGTTACTAACAGACAGATAAATTCAATAGTTTTCAACGGCTCGTATTTCCCGTCAACCAAGGAGCAGGAGCAGAGAAACGAGATCATTTTGTCGCTCATAAATCTGCTTGAAAAGCACGGAACGGCGTGGAATTTTGATATTCCGATGTACTTTGACGAGAACGGGCAGATTCAGTTTAAACCCGACAGCGATAAGGATATACGCGCGCTTAAATCAAAGAGCATACTTTATCTCAACGATTATGCGACCGCGCAGAATTGCTTTGACGAATTAAAGGAAAAATTCAATCTTAGGAATTATTCGGACAGCGAGGCACTCAAAATCGGCTCGGTCTGCTATTCCCTTAAAAAGGAAGCTTTCTCCACGGCTAACCCCTACACCTTTGCGGATGATGTTTCGGTTGAGCTTGCCTCAAAGGTAAGGGAAAACAGTTCCTTTTATCAAGGCGTTGAAATCAAGGTTGTTTCCGAAAGACAGTATCTTGACGGAACTATCGCCCCTCATATTATAGGTGTTGTCGGCAAACTCAATGCTGAGGAATACAACAGTAAGACCGAGGAGTTTCAGGAGGCGTTGAAGGACGAAACCAAGACGGCTGAAGAGCTTGAGAGGTTAAAGCTCCGCGCCTATTCTATGGATGATATCATAGGTAAATTCGGGCTTGAAGCGTCAATGGAGAACTATCTGCGCGGAACAAACGGTATTGAAAGCACCGTTACCGACGCACAGAAAAACAAAACGACACAGATTACTGTTGCGCCCGTGCAGGGCTGCGCAGTTGTAACAACCATAAATTCGGAGCTTCAGAAAAGCGTTCAGCAGTCGCTCGCGTCTTTCGTCGAGAGCCACAGGGAAAACAGGTCGATACCTGCTGTCGGCTCGGCAGTAGTTATGGAGGTCAATACGGGCGCGGTTATCGCCTGTGCCACTTATCCGGGATATAATCTTGCGACCTATTATGACGACTATCAGGCGCTTTCTGAGGATAAGGCATCTCCGCTCTGGAACAGAGCGCTTCAAAGCACCTACGAGCCCGGCTCGACTTTTAAGCTGAGCGTTGCGCTTGCGGGACTTGAGGAAGGCGTTATCAACGAAAACACCAAATTCCACTGTAACCATATATACGACCAGTTTGAGGACACAACCTTTAAATGCCTCGGAACTCACGGAAATATTGACGTCAGGGAGGCAATTAACCAGTCCTGCAATATTTTCTTTTACGAAACGGGCAGACTGCTCGGTATTGAGAAGATGAACGATTACGCTTCGCGTCTCGGTCTCGGTCAGAAAACGGGCGTTGAGGTCAGCGAGTCAACGGGAGTGCTTGCGGGTATCGCATACAGAGAGTCGCACGGCGGCATCTGGTACCCCGGCGACACCGTTCAGGCGGCTATCGGTCAGTCGGATAACCTTTATACACCGATTCAGCTGTGCAGTTATGTTGCCACGGTTGCGAACGGAGGAACGCGCTACAAGGCGCATTTTGTCAAGAGCGTTAAGAGCGCGGATTACTCCGAAACATACATAGAAAACACACCTATTGTTCTCAACGAAACAGGCATTTCACAGAGAAGCTTTGACATAGTCAGGGAAGGTATGGTAAGGCTCGGACAGAGAACAGCCGCTTTTGCCGACCTGCCCGTAACGGTAGCGGCAAAGACAGGTACTGCCGAGTCAAAGGCAAAGGTCGCAGGTAAAATCGAATCGGGACTTAACGGCTTTATGGTTTCGTTTGCACCTGCCGAAAACCCCGAAATAGCTGTTTGCGTGGCGATAGAGAATTTAAACAGCGGTGCCGCAACCGCAACGCTTGCCGCCGATATATACAGAGCGTACTTCGGCGTAAAGAGCGAGGTTGACACCTCTGTCGGATACAATACGGTACTTAACTGAAAGGAAATAAAGATGGCGCAGAAAATACTTGTCCTCTCCGGAAAGGGAGGCGTGGGAAAATCTACCGTTACGGTATGTCTTGCCGAGGCTGTTACGGCGCTCGGTAAAAAGGCGCTGTGCATTGATGCGGATATAGGTTTCCGCAGTCTTGACCTCATTATGGGAACGGGCTCGGAAGCAGTTTATAACTGGCTTGACGTGGTAAACGGGAACTGCACCGCACAGGAAGCTCTCGTAAAGAAAAACGACAGTCTTTTTCTGCTCTCTGCACCGTCGGTATCCGGAATCGACACAAATAAAGAAAAATTCGGCGAAATGCTCTCGCATTATGACGGGCAATTTGATTTTATCTTTCTTGACGCTCCGGCAGGCAGCGGAGAAATCCATAAAATTCTCGCTTCTGTCAGCGACTCCGCGCTGCTTGTGGTAACTCCTGACGCGGTTTCCGTGAGAAGCGCCGATATTGCCGTGGACAGAGCGCTTGAGGTCAACGGAGAGCTTAAACCGAGGATGATAATTAACCGTTTTAAAAAGAGCGAAGTTTTGTCGGGCAGGCAGTTAAAGCTTGACGACGTGATAAATCTTACGCATACACAGCTTATAGGGGTTATACCCGAGAGCGACAGCGTACGGCTTATGGTATCGGGCGGACCTCTTGCAGAGTCGCCGAGGTCGGCTTTCTATCGGACGGCGCAAAGACTTAACGGCGAGCAGGTTATTTTTAATAAACGTTATTTTTCTTAGAATAAAGGTTGAAATAAACCTTAAAATTTGTTATCATATTAGATGTATATGAAACATTTAACTGTAAATGAATTTGGGGAGGTTAGGTATGAACATAGCTTTAATGGCACATGACGATAAAAAAGAGCTTATGATTCAGTTCTGCATAGCGTATTGCGGAATTCTGTCGCGCCATAATCTGTGCGCAACGGGAACAACGGGAAAGCTTGTTTCAGAGGCAACGGGACTTAAAATAATGCAGTATCTCAGCGGCAGTCAGGGCGGCGGTCAGCAGATAGAGGCAAGAATTCAGTGCAACGAAATTGACCTGCTTCTTGTTTTTCGCTCACAGAAGCCGAAACCCAACGAGCCCAGCGAGAGCAATCTTTTAAGGCTCTGCGACGTTCACAATATTCCGGTGGCAACCAATATCGCTACTGCCGAGGCGCTTATACACAGTCTTGACAGGGGCGACCTTGACTGGAGAAATATTGTTAATCCCAAATAAAACGATCAGGGAAATTCCGCCTCTTCCGCTAAGGAGGAGGCATTATGTATAGAGGGTAAAAAAATGGCATTGATTACAAAGGCTGTCAAGGGAACGCTTGACACACTTCCGAACGACAGTCACAGAATTCAGTATGTTGAGCAGTCCATGCGCGAGGTCGCAGGTAATTACGGCTTCCGCGAAATAAGGACGCCCGTTTTTGAACACACCGAGCTCTTTCAGCGCTCTGTCGGAGAAACCACCGACGTTGTGCAGAAGGAAATGTACACCTTTGAGGACAAGGGCGGCAGGTCGATAACGCTTCGTCCCGAGGGTACTGCGGGTGCGGTGCGCGCGTTTCTTGAGAACGGACTTTTTAATGAGCCCATGCCGCAGAAGGTTTACTATCTGACCTCGTGTTACAGGTATGAGAAACCTCAGGCAGGCAGATTGAGGGAGTTTCATCAGTTCGGCGTTGAGTGCTTAGGCGCGCCCAATGCCGCGGCGGACGCAGAGGTTATTCTGCTTGCAAACGAGATTTTTAACTATCTCGGAGTTAAGAATATTTCGCTCGAGATAAACTCGATTGGCTGTCCCGCGTGCAGAGCAAAATTCCAGCAGGCGTTAAGAGAGTATTTTACGGCTCATTTTGACGAGCTGTGTGAGACCTGCAGAGGCAGACTTGAGAAAAATCCCATGAGGATACTCGACTGTAAGAGTCCCGTTTGCTCGGAAATCGCAAAGGGAGCGCCGAAAATTCTTGACTATCTGTGTGATGACTGTAATGATCACTTTGATTTAGTTAAAAAATATCTAAACGAAAACAATATAGATTACACCGTAAACCCGACCATAGTAAGGGGACTTGATTACTACACAAGAACGGTATTTGAATTTGTTTCAAACGAAATCGGTGCGCAGGGCACGGTTTGCGGAGGCGGAAGATATGACGGTCTCGTTGAGGAAATGGGCGGCAAACCAACAAGTGCGCTCGGCTTCGGACTCGGCATAGAAAGACTGCTTTTGCTTATGGATAAGCAGGGATGCGAATTCCCCGAGAGTAAAAAGTGCGACATTTTTATTGCGAGTACAGGCGAAAATGAAAATATCAGAGCCTCGGTGCTTGCATCCGATTTGAGAAACGAGGGACTGTCCGCAGAGTTTGATACGGTCGGCAGGTCGGTAAAGGCACAGATGAAGTATGCCGATAAAATCGGAGCGCTTTATACCGTAGTGCTCGGTTCTGATGAGCTTGATTCGGGCAAGGCGATGCTAAAAAATATGTCAAATGCAGAGCAGACGGAAATTAAACTTGCAGATTTTACCGACAGCTTTCAGTCGATAGTTATAAAGCAGGCGATGAGCACCTTTGATATGTCCGCTCTCGAGGGCTTTGACATTGACGATATTGATGTTTCTGATATTTTTTAGGGGGATGTAAATGGAAACCATACACGGACTTAAAAGAACGGATTACTGCGGTACGCTCAACACAAAGGATATAGGCAGAGAGGTTACCGTATTCGGCTGGGTACAGCGCCAGAGAGACCTCGGCTCGCTGATATTTGTTGACCTGAGAGACAGAACGGGAATAGTTCAGCTCGCATTTGACGAAACCACCGACAAGGCAATCTTTGACAAGGCTTTTTCCGTCAGAGGAGAATATGTACTTGCCGCAGTAGGTACGGTCAGAGAGAGAAGCTCAAAGAATTACGAAATTCCGACGGGCGAAATCGAAATAGATGTTACCGAGCTCAGAGTGCTTGCAAAGAGCGAAACGCCTCCGTTTGAAATTACCGAAAATTCGCAGACGGGAGAGCTGACAAGGCTTAAATACAGATACCTTGACCTGCGCCGTCCCGATTTACAGAAGAATATAATAATGCGCCATAAGGTCGCAAAGGTTACGAGAGATTATTTTGACGAGAACGGGTTTATAGAGATTGAAACTCCGATGCTTATCCGTTCAACGCCCGAGGGAGCGAGAGACTTCCTCGTACCGTCAAGAATTCATAACGGCAGCTTTTATGCGCTTCCGCAGTCTCCTCAGCTTTATAAACAGCTTTCAATGGTTGCGGGCTTTGACAGATATATGCAGATAGCGCGCTGCTTCAGAGATGAAGATTTAAGAGCGGACCGTCAGCCCGAATTCACTCAGATAGACCTTGAAATGTCCTTTGTTGAGATGGAGGACGTTCTCGCAATAGGCGAGGGTTACGTTAAAAGAGTTTTCAAGGATGTTCTTGATGTTGATATTCCTCTGCCCCTTCCGAGACTTACGTTTAAAGAGGCGATGGAGAGATACGGTTCGGACAAGCCCGACACGAGATACGGTATGGAGCTTATTGATTTAAGCGACATAGTCGGAAATTCCGAATTTGTCGTATTCAAGGGCGCTCTTGAGAACGGCGGCAGCGTAAGGGCTATCAAAGCAGACGGCGCTGCGAATATTCTTACAAGAAAAGAAATCGACAAGCTTACCGAGAGTGCAAAGGGCAGCGGAGCCAAGGGACTTGCGTGGATAAGGATGACAGAGGAAGCGGTTTCTTCATCCTTCGCAAAGTTTATGACTGATGAGGAAATGAACGCCATTTCCGAAAGGACAGGACTTAAAACGGGCGACGTACTGCTTGTAATTGCCGATTCAAACAATACAAAGGCGCTTTCGATTCTCGGCGCACTCCGTCAGGAGGTTGCAAGAAAACTTGACATTATTCCCAAGGATAAATTTAACTTCCTCTGGATAACCGAATTCCCGTTCTTTGAGTATGACGAGGAAGCAGGGGAGTGGGTTGCCATGCACCATCCCTTCACGGCGCCTATGGACGACAGTCTCGATATACTTGAGAGCGATAAAGCGAATGTCAGGGCAAAGTGCTATGATTTGGTGCTTAACGGAATCGAGCTCTCCTCGGGCTCTATCAGAATTACCGACCCCGCGCTTCAGTCAAGGATTTTTGACCTGCTCGGTTTGTCCAAGGAGGAGGCCTACGAGAAGTTCGGCTATCTGCTTGACGCCTTCCGTTACGGCGCTCCGCCGCACGGCGGAATGGGAATAGGTCTTGACAGACTCTGTATGCAGATGCTCGGCTGTGAGAGTCTCAGAGATGTTGTCGCATATCCGAAGGTTCAGAACGCTTCGGAGCCCATGACCGAATGTCCTGCGCCCGTTGACAACGCTCAACTCGGCGATCTGGGAATTCAGCTTATTGCGCCGAAAGAGGAATAGTTAAAAAACGTCTAAAGAAACAGGATAATAATAAAGACCGGAAAAACAGGTTTCCGGTCTTTTGTTTTTTCTGTTAAAACTGACCTTTCTTTTTCCAGGTGCTCGGATAAAGAAGTATGATAATCGGGAACATCTCAAGTCTTCCCATAAGCATATACATCGACAGCAGTATTTTTGACGGTGCTGAGAAGAAAGAGAAGTTGCAGGTCGGACCGACGTCGCTGAAGCCGGGACCGACGTTTGAGATGCAGGTCGCAACGCTTGACACGGTTGTTACAAGGTCATGACCTTCAAGTGAGATCAGCAGACTTCCGAGAGAAACCGCGATTATTACTATTGAGAAATATACGAGCGTACCTCTGAGAATTTCCTTGCTTACCGTTTTGTTTTCAAGTCTTACGGGGTTGAAGGAATGGGGATGAAGCATATGCTTGATTTCGACGACGACAGTTTTTATAAGAATCATAATTCTCGACATTTTCAGACCGCCTGCCGTACTGCACGCGCACGCGCCCATAAGCATAAGCAGGAACATCATCATTTTACTGTAGGTCGGCCATCTGTCAAAGTCGGCGGTGGCAAAGCCCGTTGTTGAGGCAAAGGAGTTGACCTGGAAAAACGCATGACGCAGGGCGTCGGAGAAGTTTCCGTAAATATGTTTTATGTTAAGCGCTATCGTGAGCGTTGCAAACGCAATTATTCCGAGATAGCAGCGAAGCTCCTCGTTTTTGAATACCGATTTGAATTTGCCTAAAATCAGAAAGAAATAAAGGTTAAAGTTTATGCCGAAAAGCATCATAAAAACAGCAATTACCGTTTCGACGGCAGGACTGCCGTAAGCGCCTACGCTTGCGTTTTTGATACTGAAACCGCCCGTACCTGCCGTGCCGAAGGCGTGGACCACCGCGTCATAGACGGGCAGCTTGCAGATAATCAGCGCGATTACCTCGGCTAAAGTAATAAAGATGTAAATAACATAAAGGATAAGGGATGAGTGCTGAATTTTAGCCGTCAGCTTTCCCGCTTCAAGACCGGGAACCTCAGCCCTCATTATATACATTGAATATTCTTCGGACATAGGGACAACCGCCATCATAAAGACAAGTATTCCCATACCGCCTATCCAATGCGTAAGGCTGCGCCAGAAAAGAATTCCTCTGCCCAGCACCTCAATATCCTTGATAATCGTTGAGCCTGTTGTGGTAAAGCCTGAAACGGTTTCAAAGAAGGCATTTGCAAAATTCGGAATCGCGCCCTCGATTACAAAGGGAACAGCGCCTATGAGTGATATTACAAGCCATGAGAGAGCAACGCTTGTAAAGCCCTCCTTGGCGTAAAATCTGTTTTCGCCTTTTCTTGTAAAAAGAGCAGAGACAAGCAGCAGCGCAACGGCAATTCCTATTGATATAAGGAAGCCTTTGACGCTCTCTCTGTAATGCAGCGCGACAGCTGTCGGGAGAAGCATAAAAACTGCTTCTATTCCGGCAACTCTGCCGACAATTTTGAGTATAATTCTGTAATTCATTATTTAGTCTCCACTATATCCCCGAGGGTAAGTACGCCCTTGCGGGTAGTTGCCAGAATAACAATATCGCCGGAACTTATAACATCATTACCGGTCGGGATAATACATTTTCCGTTATGGATAATAGACGCAACAATGGCGTCGTGGGAAACCTCGAGCTCTTTTAACGGAATTCCTTTGTAGTGGAAGTTATCGTTAACCTTCATTTCGAGAATTTCAACCTTCTGGTCAAAAATATAGTACATTGCGTCAATTCCGCTGTCGCCGTAAGCGTTCTGCATTGAACGCACATAACGGACGACTCTCTGAGTGGCTATACTTGACGGCTGAACAATACTGTCAAGGCGGTCGTTGGAGAGCATTGCTATAATATGGCCCTCCTTGATTTTGGTAACAACTTTCTCAACACCCGAGGACAGAGCGTACATTGAACTTATGACATTATCGTCGTCGTCGTTTGAAACCGCAACAAAGGCGTCCGCAATCTCAATGCCTTCCTCTCCGAGAATGTCGGGATTGTTTCCGTTTGCGCAAATTACGCTGACCTTGGGGAAGGCTTCCTTTATCTTGGCGCACTCGTCCTTTCTTTTTTCGATAACTTTAAGAGAAATATCGGTGTTGACGAGCTGACCGGCAAGATAATAGGTAATTGTACCGCCGCCGAAAACTATTGTCTTTTTGGCATTATGCGCCTTGCCGACTTTTTTGATGAAGCTGTTTATATTTTTGTATGAACCGATTATGTTAAGACGGTCTCCCGCCTCTATAATGAAGTCGCCTCTCGGGATAAAGACCTCTTTGTCTCTTTTGACTGCGCAGACAAGAACGTCGCCCATCTTTGAACGCAGATCGCTGAGGTTTACGCCGTCAAGCGCGCTGCCCGATGCGACCTTAATCTCTATTGACTCGGCCTTGCTGTTGGCAAAGGACTCGACCTTTGACGCCATGGGAAAACGCAGAATACGGGAAATTTCGCTTGCCGTTTCCTCCTCGGGATTTATTGTCATGGACAGACCGAGCTCATCATTGAGGAAGATAGCCTGCTTGAAGTATTCGCTGTTGCGCACTCTTGCAATAGTGTGGGTAACGCCCAATTTCTTTGCGGTAAGACAGCTTAAAAGGTTAAGCTCATCCATTTTTGTAACAGCTATAAGCAGGTCAACGTTTTTAAGGTCTGCTTCTTTTAATGTGTCATAGCACGCGGCGTTTCCGACTATGGTAAGGACATCAAGGTTGTTTGAAATTTCCTTGATTCTTTCCTCACTCTCGTCAATGACGATTATATTGTGATTTTCCATTACAAGCTCCTGTGCGATTGAATAACCGACACGGCCTGCGCCTGCAATTACAATCTTCATCAAATTACTCCTTGTTATAAAGAATAGTTATGTTTTCCGACATAGGGTAAAAGCCGTATATATTATATCACTCATTGGCGTAAAGTCAATAAAATACGGTATATACAATTAAAAAAGGTTCTTTATTAAAAATCGCTCAAATATAAATAAACGGGGTGAGAGATTTGAGATATATGATAATTACAAAAAAGGGAATTTTTGTATTTACGCTTGCCGTGCTTCTGACAGTTGTCGCGGCCGCAGGATTTACGGAAAGAAAGCAGACCCCCGTATCGTCAAATGCACAGAGGAAAATACCCGTTTACTGCGTTGAAACGGAACAGAAGAAAATTGCCCTGACCTTTGACGCGGCGTGGGATGACGCGGATACGGATGAAATACTGAATATACTGTCCGCAGGCAACGCAAAAGCCACATTCTTTATTGTCGGAAGCTTTGCGGAAAAATATCCCGAAAGCGTAAAGAAGTTTTACGGTAACGGGCACGAGATAGGCAATCACTCGTACAATCACACGCTTTACGGCAAACTCGGCAAAGAGGAAATCAAGGCGGATATTGAAAAATGCAACAAAACACTTGAAAGCATTACAGGAGAAAGACCGAAATATCTCCGTTCCCCGTCAGGCGATTACACCGACATTTCCGAAACCGCCGCCAAGGAGTGTGGGATGAGAACCGTGCAGTGGTCGGTCGATTCACTTGACTGGCAGGGCGTCGGCAGTGATGAAATGGCGCAGAGAGTTATCTCCGCCGCCGAAAACGGCTCGATAATTCTCTTTCATAACGGGGTAAAGAATACTCCCGATGCTTTAAGGCAGGTTATTGCCGACCTCTCCGCAAAAGGGTATGAATTCGTAACGCTCAGCGATTTATTATATGAGGATAACTACCGCATTGACAGTACGGGACGGCAGAAAAAGGCAGAATAAAAGACCGAAGGCAAAACCTTCGGTCTTTTTAAATTATTATTGCTTATTCTTCGTCTGCACAGTCGTCGCAGTCGCAGTCAAAGTCGAATTCAAGCTTTTCGCCGCAGTTGGGACACTCTGCAAAGCCCTCGATAAGCGAAGCCTCGTCAAAGGCAACGGTTTCGTGGCATGAAGGACACTCAACTTCATACATCTCGTCGTCGTAGTCCCCGTCGTAGTCGTCGCAGCAGCAGTCATCATAGACATACTCCTCAAGGTCGCCGAGATCCTCGTCAACGGCGTCAACCTGCTCTGAAACTATGGCAAGCTCGTCCTCAAGGTCTGCTACTGAAAGCGCGAGGTCGTCAATAACGTCAAGCATGGCATTGATAAGCTTTGTTTCGGGCTTGGACTCGTCGAGGTTAAGACCCTCTGCAAGACCTTTTACATATGCAGCCTTTTCGGTAACAGTCATCATAATCTGCCTCCTTATGCTCTTGACATGTATTCGCCTGTTCTTGTGTCAACGTTTATCATTTCGCCCTCGTTAATAAAGAGCGGAACTTTTATTTCAGCGCCTGTTTCAAGAGTGGCGGGCTTAGTGGCGTTGGTTGCGGTGTTTCCGGCAAAGCCGGGTTCTGTCTTGGTAACCTCGAGAGTTACGAAGGTAGGCGGCTCAAGACCGAATACCTTACCCTTATAGGAAAGAATTTTACAAATCATATTTTCCTTGACAAACTTGAAGTTGTCGGGAAGCTCGGAAGCAGAAATGGGTGTCATCTCGTAGGTTTCCTGATCCATAAAGTAATAAAGGTCGCCGTCCGAATATGAATACTCCATATCCTTTCTGTCGATAAAGGCGGTCGGGAATTTTGCCGTGGGGTTGTAGCTCTTTTCAACAACTGCGCCCGTAAGTACGTTCTTTGTCTTAGTTCTTACGAAGGCAGCGCCCTTGCCGGGCTTAACATGCTGGAACTCAACAACCTGAAGAACCTGTCCGTCCTCCTCAAAGGTTACGCCGTTTCTGAAATCACCTGCTGATATCATAAAATTATCCTCCGTTTAATAATCATATTTCTGTAATTATATTCTAAACTATTTTATAGGGTTTTTCAAGTGCTTTTTAAAGTATTATAAGCTCTTTTGGACATTGAGTGAGATTTCGGTATCCGTTTTCGGTAACGAGTATCATATCCTCAATTCTTACGCCGAATTTTCCGGGAATGTAAATTCCGGGTTCTGCGGTTACAACGTTACCTGCGGAGAGAGGCTTTTCGTTGGTGCGCGAAACGTTGGGATATTCATGAATTTCCACGCCGACGCCGTGTCCCGTTGAATGAGTGAAGTATTCGCCGTAACCGGCATCTTCAATGACCTTTCTTGCGGCCTCATCCGCTTCTTTGCCGGAAACGTGTCTGCCTATGGCTTCTATGGCGGCGTTCTGCGCAGCGGCAACGGTGTAATAAACCTTCTCCTGCTCCGCAGTTACGTTTCCGAGAGCAACCGTGCGTGTCATATCGCTGTGATAACCCTTGTAAACGGCACCGAAATCAAGAGTGATAAAGTCGCCTTTTGCCACTCTTTTGCTGCCCGGCACGCCATGGGGCATTGAGCCGTTTGCGCCGCTTACGGCAATAGTTTCAAAGGAGAGGGCATCCGCACCGTTTCTCAGCATATAATAATCAAGCTCAAGCTGTATTTCCTTCTCCGTCATACCTTCTCTGATAAATGAGCGGATGTGGCTGAACGCTTCCTCGGCAATTCTCTGCGCGCGGACAATTTTTTCAACCTCATCGTCTGATTTTACGCTTCTCGCCTCATTTATGCCGCAGTCAAGGGAGCCGTCCGCAATAAGCTCGATTCCGTCAAGAGCCGAGGCAAACATGGCATAGTCGGACACGGTCATTCTGTCCGACTCGACGGCAACCTTTTTTGCGCCGGCGCCGTCAAGTATATTCTTTATCTGCTCTGCGCTTTTTTCCTGCAAGATAACCTTACAGTCCTTTACCGTGTTCTGCGCCGCCTCAATATATCTGCCATCGGTTATAAAGAAGGCGTCATGCGCAGTTACGATAAGAAAACCGTCGGACGACTCAAAGCCGGTATAGTAAAATCTGTTTTCGGGGGAAACGATAAGAGCCGCGTCGCAGGCTGTGTTTTCAAATTTAATATCTGACATTTCAATTATCCTTTCAAATCAAAAGAGTGGACCAAAGCCCACTCTCTTTTTGATTATTTGTACTTTCTTTTACGAGCAGCCTCTGATTTCTTTTTTCTCTTAACAGAAGGTTTTTCATAATGCTCTCTCTTACGGACTTCCTGAATAACTCCGTCACGGGAGGTCTGTCTCTTGAAACGGCGCAGAGCGCTTTCCAAAGACTCGTTGTCCTTAACCTTAACTTGGCTCATCTTATTCCCTCCCTTTACTGTAATTTGGAGTTTATTATACATTAGAAGGCCATAAATGTCAAGCAAAAAAAGAAAAATTAGGCGTTATCTGTTGTTTTGGCAATTATTATAAAAGACAGAAGCGGGTAAACTGAAAAACCTGCCTGAAAAAAGAATAAAAAGAAAAATGTTAACAATTTGTTCACAATTTTGTGCTTGGTTTGCAATATTCAACTGTTATTATATAGACAACCTAAGTTAAGGAGTTTGTGGTGGACTTCTTGACAGCTAATATTCAAAAATCCCAATTAAATCCCGATGCATATGCATCGGGATTTCTATTTATATTATTTTGTTTTGCTTTTTGCAAAGCCGCGCTGAATTGCCTTTACAATCTCAACAAGCGGGATAATGAGGAAGGCGAGACCGAGCGCCGTTGCGTATTCCGTGAGCGTAATCTGAGCGAAGTCAAACGCTTTTGAGAGGAAGGGAACATATATTACTGCGGTTGTGAGTATCAGCGAACCGACCGCCGCAAGCAGCAGATATACGTTTATGTTTCCTTTAAGACTCATTTTGATTACCGAGCCTCTCTGAGAGCGCATATTGAGCGAGTGGAAAATTTCGCACATAGACATTGTCAGGAAAGCCATAGTCATACCGTTCTGATGCCATATTGCATTTGTTGTATCGTTTACCGCAAAAACATCAAGCAGATTCATAACCCTGCCTGCAGCCATCATTACGCCGAAAACGTATGCGCTGACAGTCAGAACCGTTACGAGTATGCCCTGATATACGACGTCAAAGCCCACGCCGCCCGAGAAAATGCCGTCGGTAGATTTCCTCGGAGCACGCTTCATAAGGTTGCTCTCTCCCTTTTCCATAGCGAGAGCAAGGGCAGGGAAGCAGTCCGTAACAAGATTTATCCACAGAAGGTGGGTAGGTTCAAGAATCGTGAAGCCGAAGATATTGGCAAAGAATATCGACAGCACCTCGCTCATATTTGAGCCGAGCAGGAACTGAATAGCTTTTCTGATATTATCGTAAATTCTTCTGCCCTCTTCGATGGCGGAAACTATAGTTGCAAAGTTGTCGTCCGCAAGTACCATGTCGGCGACATTTTTTGTTACATCCGTGCCGGTAATACCCATACCGACGCCTATATCCGCGCTCTTGATGGACGGAGCGTCATTAACGCCGTCTCCCGTCATGGCGGTAATCATACCGAGCTTGCGCCATGCATTGACTATCCTTGTCTTATGCTCGGGCTGAACTCTGGCATATACCGAGTATTTTTTAACAGCCGTTGCGAATTCCTCATCGGAGATTTCGTCAAGCTCTGCGCCTGTAATGGCTTCGTCCGGATTTTTGATAATTCCGAGCTCCATAGCTATTGCAACGGCGGTATCCTTATGGTCGCCGGTAATCATTATAGGTCTTATTCCCGCGCTTCTGCATTCGACTATGGAAGCCTTGACTTCGGGACGGACGGGATCTATCATACCGACAAGTCCGCAGAAAATAAGATCCTTTTCAACCTCCTCGGGTTTGGTAAACGAGGGAATTTCCGTAAATTCGTTATAGCTCAGGGCAAGCACGCGCAGCGCCTTATCTGCAAACGCCTTGTTTTGTTTTATTATGTCTTTTCTGTCCGCGTCGGTCATTTCGGTAATCTGACCGTTTTTAAGCAGCTTTGAACATCTGCCGAGCACCACGTCGGGAGCGCCCTTTGTAAACTGAACAACGCCGTTTGCGCAGGTGTGGAAGGTTGTCATCATCTTTCTCATAGAGTCAAACGGTGCCTCGGCAACTCTCGGCATATCTGCCTCGAGGTCGTTTTTATTAAGCTCCTTAGTCAGCGCATAGGCAACAAGCGCAGCTTCGGTGGGCTCACCGACTATATTGCCGTCGGGGTCGATATTGACGTCCGTGCAAAGCGCCATACCTTTTGCAAGCAACTCTTCGTTATCGGTATAGCTTTCGACAACAGTCATCTTATTCTGGGTAAGAGTACCCGTTTTGTCCGAGCAGATAATCTGTGCGCAGCCGAGAGTTTCAACCGCCGTAAGTCTGCGGATAATTGCGTTCCTCTTTGACATGGTTGTAACGCCTATCGACAGTACTATTGTAACAACTGCGACAAGTCCCTCGGGAATTGCGGCAACTGCAAGAGAAACGGCTATCATAAAGGTATTAAGCACAAAGTCAAAGTTGACCGGCTGTCCCGTAACGAGATTTCTGATAATACCGAAGGCAAATATGAAAACGCAGATTCCGATAACGGCAACGCTCAGAATTTTGCTCAGCTGAGCAAGCTTTCTCTGAAGCGGTGTGTCGCCGTCCTCTGCGGCTGAGAGGGCGCCTGCAATTTTACCCATTTCGGTATCCATACCCGTAGCGGTAACTACGGCCTTGCCGCGTCCGTAAACCACGGAAGAACCCATATAAATCATATTTTTTCTGTCGCCCAGAGGAATGTCCTTGAGCTGACCGAGATTTATAATGTCAATGAATTTATCAACGGGCACGGATTCCCCCGTAAGCGCAGCTTCTTCAATTTTAAGACTTGCGCTTTCGATAATACGTGCGTCTGCGGGGATGGCGTCTCCTGCCTCGAGCAGAATTACATCGCCGACAACAAGTTCCTCGCTCTTTACATGGACAACCTTGCCGTCGCGCATAACCTTGCTCATGGCGGCAGCCATTTCCTGAAGCGCCTCAATGGCTTTTTCCGCCTTGCTCTCCTGATAAACGCCGAGAACAGCGTTTACGATTACCACAAACAAAATGATAATGACATCCGAGGGGAACTCTCCCTCAAATGCCGATGTGATGCCCGAAATGACTGCTGCTATAAGCAGGATAATAATCATCGGGTCTGCGAATTGCTTTAAGAATTTGATAATGAGCGATTCCTTTTTAGCTTCGGCAAGCTTGTTTTTGCCGTTCTGTTCAAGGCGTTTTGCCGCCTCGTCAGAGGTCAGACCGTTTTCGGAAGAGTCAACCGCTTTGAAGCTTTCTTCGAGTGACTCAAGATAGTATTTCATTGTAATCCTCCTTGATTTGTTCGGGGGCTTTTAAGAAAAAAGCCCTCGACAGAATTAAATTCCTGTCGAAGGTCTTGCTGCCAAATTTCTTTGGTTTGATGACCAGGCAATTATGCCATGTATGTTGACCATCAAATGAAAGCTACTCCCCTTCGGAGCCGTTAACTTGTGTAATAATGCTATCACGAAACTGCGGTTTTGTCAAGAATATTGTATTTGTAAGGCTTCCCGTTTATGCGGGAAGCCTTTGTTTTTGTCTATTCGGAAGTTTCTGCCTCAATTTCCTTTATAACGCACTCGTTGCCCCTGACAAGCCAGGTTTCGCCGCTCTGACAGTACGGGCAGGTTTTGCCGTACTTTACGGTTTCGTAGGTTTTCTGACAGGCGGAGCAATAGGTAACGGCGGGAATTGTTTCAAGCTCAAGCACGGAGTCCTTTAAAATCTCGTGTCTGCCCTTAAAGTAGTCCCAGCAGTCAACGAAGTAGTCGGTCATAATTCCCGAAACCTCGCCGACCTGAAGCACAACCTTACCGATTTTGATTATATTCTGTTCCTCTGCGGTTTCGTCAAGCGTTTTTGCGAGGTTCAGAATAATTCCCATTTCGTGCATAGCTTATTTACCCGAGTTCTTTATAATCTTGATTCCTCGTTTGAGCGCATATTTGCCCAGAGGCAGAACCTTGTCCTCGCACCTTATCATATTGGTACACTCGGGAAGGTCTCTCGACAGATGAATTGCGTCAAACTCGCATCTCGTGGTGCAAAGTCCGCAGCCGATACATCTGTTGAGGTCAACTACGGTAGCTCCGCAGCCGAGGCATCTTGCCGCCTCCGCCTTGACCTGCTCCTCCGTAAACGGAAGTCTTATGTCGTCAAATGTGCTGACAGCGTCAACGTTTCTGTGACCGGGCGCCTGACGGGGTGCGTTGTCATAATTCTCAAGAGCGATATTTTCCTTATCAAGCTCCTTGAATTCTCTGAGGTCTCTGGCTATCGTAAGCGACTGACCGGGATGAACAAAGCGGTGCATTGATTCACACGCCTTTTTACCCTCGGCAATAGCGTCAATAACAAAGCGAGCGCCGAAGCATATATCTCCGCCGACAAAAATGTCGGGCTCTGCTGTCTGGAAGGTTACGGGGTCTGCAACCGCGGTGCCGTTTCTTCTCGTTTCAACCTTTGTACCCTCGAGAAGTCTGCCCCATTCTGCGGACTGACCGATGGCCTCAAGCACGGCCTTACACTCCACGGTTATTGTATCGTTTTCGTCATAAACGGGAGAGAAGCGGTGTTCGCTGTCAAATACGCTTACGCACTTTTTAAAGACAACGGCTTTAACCGCGCCGTTTTCGTCTTTAAGCACTTCTTTGGGACCCCAGCCGTTAAGAACCTCAATTCCTTCCTCTTTTGCTTCAAGGACTTCGTCCTTTGCGGCAGGCATTTCCTCTGCGCTCTCAAGGCAGAGCATTGTAACCTTGCCGTCCGTCATCCTGACAGCCGACCTTGCGACATCAACCGCAACGTTACCGCCGCCGATAACAACGGCATCTCCGGAGAGTTTATCCTGCTGCGACTGGTTGACCTTGCGCAGGAAGTCAATACCCGAAACAACGCCCTCTGCGTCTTCGCCGGGAACACCCGCTGTTCTGCCGCCCTGAAGTCCTATTGCGATATAGAAGGCCTTGTAACCGTCTTTACGGAGCTCGTCAAGAGTTATGTCCTTTCCGACATCAACACCGCAGCGGAATTCAACGCCCATAGTTCTGAGAACGTCGATTTCGGCCTCTACCGTGTTTTTCTGAAGTCTGTAACTCGGAATACCGTTAAGCATCATACCGCCGAGCTGCTTTTCTTTTTCAAAAACCGTTACGTCATAGCCCTTTGTGCGAAGGTAGTATGCGCAGGAAAGTCCTGCGGGACCGCCGCCGATAACAGCCATTTTATAATCGGGTCCCCACATACCGCCGTCATCTTTTTCGCAAATCGGGACAAAACGGTTTGCTTCGTTTAATTCCTGTGCGGCAATAAACTTTTTGATTTCATCTATTGCAACGGGCTCGTCAACCGTGCCTCTCGTGCAGGCGTCCTCACAGCGTCTGTTGCATATAGCGCCGCAGACGGCAGGGAAGGGGTTATCCTGCTTGATGAGTTTGAGAGCGTCAAGATATCTGCCCTCTGCCGCCATTTTGACATAGCCCTGTACCGCAAGATGAGCGGGACAGGCGGTTTTGCACGGTGCCGTTCCCGTATCGTAGCAGTTAATTTTTGCGTCCTCGCGGTAGTTGGGATTCCACTTGTCAGCGCCCCACTTCTTTGCGTCGGGAAGCTCGGTTACGGGATATTCGATTTCGCCGTTTTTGGTGCACAGCTTCTGTCCGAGCTTTGCTGCGCCTACGGGACAAACCTCAACGCATTTTCCGCAGGCAACGCATTTTTCTTTTTCAACGTGCGCGCGGTAAGCGGAACGGGACATATTGGGTGTGTTATAAAGCTGTGAAGTACGCAGAGCATTGCAAACGCCGGGCGCACAGTTGCATATAGCGACGATTTTGTCCTCGCCGTCTATGTTTGTGGTCTGGTGGACAAAGCCGTGGCGCTCCGACCTCTCGAGAAGTTCAAGAGCTTCCTCGTAAGTTATGTAGCGTCCCATACCCTTGTCAACACAGTACTCAGCCATATCGCCGACGCCCATACAGAATTCGCCGTTGATTTCGCCGCTGCCTTCACCGCGCATGGCCTGCTGTTTACGGCAGGTACACTGACCTACGGAATATTTATCGTATTTATTGAGCCAATGAGAAATATGCTCTATGCTAACCGAAGTGCTTTCGTGCTCAATGGCCTTCTCAACGGGAATGACGTGCATACCTATTCCGTTTCCTCCGGGGGGAACCATCTGGGTTATGCCCTCGAGAGGCATCTGCGTCATAAGGTTAAAGAAGGTTGCAAGCTCGGGATGAGCGTCGGTAAGCTCGTCGTTCATCATCATAAACTCGGCAGAGCCGGGAACGAAAATCGGAACGTTGTAAACCTTGCTCTTATCGGGGCTTTCTCTCGTCATTTCGAGCACGCCTACCCAGCAGAGATGTTTAATCATCTCGTTGGTCTTTTCAAGAGAGAGGTTGTTTCTCTCGGCAATTTCTTCGGGGCTGTATGAAACGCGGCACTTCTTGAAGCTGAGAAGGAATTTTACTTCCTCCTTTGTAAGTACGGCATCCAGCGCCCAATACTCGGGGTCGTCCGTAGTCATTGTATGAGTGTACTTAACAAGATAACGGTCGGTAATCATATTGCCGAGCTTCAGGACGAGCTTTTCCTTCTCCTTATCGGGAGCGGAATAATTCTTATCCTGAACGAAATCGCGGCTGTTTACCATACGGTTTTTCTGGTCTTTCATAAGCTTCTCCTTATTTGCCTGTAATCTTGCGTTTGATAATCTTCATTGAACGCTTGAGCGCATAGGGACCGACAACCTTCATCATTTCCTCGGCTGTGTGCATATCGCTTGCCTCGGGAATATCTCTTGAAAGGTGTATTGCGTCGAATTCGCATCTTGTGGTGCAAAGTCCGCAGCCGATACACTGGTTAAGGTCAACTGTGGTCGCTCCGCAGCCGAGACATCTTGCCGCCTCTTTTTTAACCTGCTCCTCGGTAAAGGGTTCACGCAGGTCGCTGAAGGTTTTAAGCGGGTCGCCCTCTCTCATGCCGGGTGCCTGACGCGTTGCGTTGTCATAGGAATCAACCTTGATGTCGTCGCGGTCAAGTTCAATGAATTCTCTTAAATCTCTGCCTATAGTCATAGACTGGCCGGGATGAACGAATCTGTTTATGGAAACCATACCTTCTTTGCCCTCGGCGATAGCGTCAATGGCAAATCTTGCGCCGTGATATATGTCGCCGCCGACAAAGATGTCGGGCTCGTCTGTCTGAAGGGTAATTTTATCGGCTATTGCAGTACCGTTACGGTTAAGTTTGACTGCAGTGCCTTCAAGAAGCTTGCCCCACTCTGCGGACTGACCGATAGCCATAAGCACGTTTTTGCACTCTACGGTAATCGTATCGTTCTCGTCGTATTCGGGAGAGAAACGGTGCTCCGAGTCAAAGACGCGGGTGCATTTTTTGAATACAATGGCTTTTACGGCACCGTTCCCGTCCTTGATTATTTCCTTGGGGCCCCAGCCGTTGAGAATCTCAATGCCTTCTTCCTCAACCTCGGCAATCTCATCCTTTGCGGCGGGCATTTCGTCTCTTGATTCAAGGCAGAGCATTTTTACTTTGCCGTCTGTTGCTCTTGCCGCAGTTCTTGCAACGTCCGCTGCAACATTACCGCCGCCGACAACAACGACATCTCCGTCAAGACGGATGCTGTTGTCCTGATTTATCCTGCGAAGGAAGCTGACTCCCGACTCAACGCCGCTTGCATCCTCGCCGTCAATACCTGCAAGGCGGCCGCCCTGAAGTCCTATTGCGATATAGAAGGCTTTGTAGCCCTGCTTCCGAAGTTCGTCAATGGTAACGTCTTTGCCGACCTCAACGCCGCATTTGATTTCGGCGCCCATTTTCTTTATTATTTCTATTTCTGCTTCGACAACCTTTTTATCGAGTCTGAAATTCGGAATACCGTTTGTGAGCATTCCTCCGGGACGGCTTTCCTTCTCAAACACCGTTACGGGATAGCCTTCGGTACGAAGGTAGTATGCGCACGAAAGTCCTGCGGGACCTGCGCCGATAACGGCAATTTTATAATCGTCCCACTGTTCTCCGACACCGTTGTAACAAACCTCGGGAACATATTCATCAAGGTTGTCGAGTTCTCTGTATGCAAGGAATTTTTTGATTTCGTCAATGGCGAGAGGTTTATCTATAAGTCCTCTGGTGCATCTGTCCTCACAGCGTCTGTTGCAGACCGCACCGCATACTGCGGGGAAGGGGTTATCCTGACGGATAAGTCTGAGAGCGTCCTTATATCTTCCCTCGGAAGCCATCTTTATATAGCCCTGAACCGCAAGGTGTGCGGGGCAGGCGGTTTTACAGGGAGATGTACCCTGCTCATAGCAGTTTATCTTGTTGTGGTCGCGGTAATCCTTATCCCATCTGTCTTCTCCCCACGGATGGTCATCGGGAAGGTCGTGCATGGGATATTCGACCTTTGTGCCGTCAGCCTTGCAGAGCTTTTGTCCGAGCTTTGCGGCGCCTGCGGGGCAGACTTCGACGCACTTTCCGCACGCAACGCATTTCTCGGGCTCTACATGAGCGCGGTATGCTGAACGCGACATATTCGGCGTGTTGAAGAGCTGAGAGGTTCTCAGTCCGTAGCAGCTGCCGGGAGAGCAGTTGCAGATACCGACTATTTTGTCGGGACCGTCAAGGTTTGTAATCTGATGGACATAACCCTTCTTTTCCGAGCGGAGAATTATCTCCATAGCTTCCTCACGGGTTATGTATTTTGCGTCCTTGCCCGATTCGACGAGATATTCAGCCATATCGCCGACCGCTATGCACATATGTCCCTCAATATCGCCTACGCCTTCGCCTCTGAAACGCTGTGCCTTACGGCAGGCGCAGACCATGGAACAGAATTTGTCATACTTTTCAAGCCAGTGCGAGAGGTGTTCAACACTCACAGAGGTACTCTCGTGCTCAATGGCCTTCTCAACGGGAATAACGTGCATTCCTATTCCCGCGCCTCCGGGCGGAATAAGCTTTGAAGCGAGTTCGAGCGGTTCCTGCGGGGCGAGGTTAAACATTGTGGCAACCTCGGGGTGGTCATCACAGAGCGTTTTGTGCTCTACCATATATTCGCCCGAGCCGACAACCCATTTCGGAATCAGGAACTGACGTCCTCTGTCCTCGTTTTCACGGTTCTGCTCGAGCAGTCCTATCCAGAGAATATGGTCAATGATTTTCTGAGCTTCCTCAACGGACATATTGTTTCTCTTTGCAAGCTCGCCTACACGCAGAGGAACTCTCCTCTTTTTAAAGCTGAGCATAAACTTGACCTCTTCCTTGGTAAGAAGTCTGTCAAGTATCCAGAAATCCATATGGTTTTCCTTCATACCGCCGGGGAGCTTACGCGGAATATTATCCGTTATCATAAGAGCGAGTTTCATTACCAGCTCTTTCTTTTCGGGATCGTCACAGTGGTAATCCTCATGAGGAAAATCCCAGTCGTTTACATGGATATTAGGGTTAACATCTCTCGGCATTACAGCCGCCTCCTCCCTGTTCTTCTCCTTTTAATAAATATGATTATATAATGGGAATTTTGATTTTTAAATCGCTTGTCGGATAAGTTGCGCAGGCGTGGAACCAGCCGAATTCCTTATCCATAAGACGTCTGCCGTCTCCCTCGGGCGAAACAAATATTGTTCCGTCGAGAAGCTGTGTACGGCAGAAGCCGCATTCTCCGCAGCGGCAATGGGTGTCAACGGGAATCGCCGCTCTTTCAAGGGCTACCGCAACGGGTTCTCCGCCGGAAGCAGGGATAACCGTTTCGTTAATGCCTCTGACAACAGTGATGTTAAAGGTCTTTTGCTCGTTGCCTGCGGGATAACCCGGAATCTGAGTTGCGTCTGTCGGGTTATTCATAACATCATGACGGAATCTCTTGTGGCGGACTCCCATATCGTTCATAATGCCGACAAGCAGCTTATACATCGGAAGAGGTCCGCAGAACATATAGGTCGGGTCATCGCCCGAATACTTCTCAATGATTTCTCTTGTTACAAAGCCCTTTTCGCCCGTCCACTCGGGGTCATCGGAAAGAACGTGGATAACTCTGACGTTTTCGCTTGCCTTTTCCACTGCGTCAAGCTCTTCTTTAAGAACAATGTCCTTTGAATTGACAGAGCCGTAAATAATTGTGATTTTGCAGTCCTTCATCTTGCCGTATGCGATTTCTCTCGCCATTGAGAGGAAGGGAGTAATTCCGCTGCCGCCTGCGAGAGCAACGATATTGCTGCTGTCTCTGAGAGGTTCCCAGTAAAAGAAACCGAAGGGCATATTAGCGTCAAGAATATCGCCTTCCTTAACATTGTCAAAGAAGTAATCGGGGACAAGGTAAGGTCTGTTTCTTCTGATAGTAACCTCAACGAAGCCGTTCTCTCCTCTTGCCTCAAAGGGTGCGGAGCTGATGGTATAAGGTCTTGTCAGAAGGCTCGTGCCGATTTTAAGACGGAAGTTTATATACTGACCTGCCTGGAATACGGGAATATGACCGTCAACCGAAGCGAGTCTGTAAATTTTTGAGGTGGGGGAAGCGTCTTTAACGCTGACAACCCTGAACTGCATTGAAGCGGGATGAAGCTTATCGGCAAGCTCGCGGACAAAGTCCTTGGGCTGAGGAACATCCGAAGCGTTTGCAATAGCGTCCTTACGCATCTGAGTAACTCTCGAAGCGCCGCCGACATCACTTAAAAAACCTTTTACTTTAATACTCATTTCGCCGCCTCCTTTGCTTCCATATCTTCAAGAACGGCTTTTGCCGCCGCTCTGCCGTTTGTTACCGCGGGACCCATGCCGTTGCCCGACATTCCCGACGAACCGTTGAATTCAAGTCCGTCAATAAAATGGTCCTCGTGCTTCATGCCGAGTCTTGCTACGGCATGGTTGTCCATAGAGTGCAAATAGCCGTAAATACTGCCCTTCCAGGCGCCGACATAGTGCGCGATGGTCATAGGAGTAGTAACCTCTATTTCGGTAATGTTGGGTCTGAAATCAACGCCCGAAATTTTGATGTATTCCTCCATCATTTCGTTTGCGAGTCTGCGTTTGAGGTCAAAGTATTCTTCCTCCTTAACGCCCTCAAAGGCGGTAACGGGAACAAGCGCAGTTACGGAAATCTGAGTATAGCCCTTCGGAACACAGTCGGGATTTGCATAGTTTAAGCAGATCGTAGTGATGTAGTTGTACGGCTCGGTAAGGTTCTTGTAATTCTCCCAGATTTCGTTTGTGTCCATTGTAGTTCCCGAGAACGTGGAATAGTTTGTAATGCCGTTTTCCTCGGGAGTGCCTTCCAGTACGGCGATAACCGAAACGGGGCAGACCGAGAGTTTAAGTCCGTTGACAATTTTAAGCGCGCCCTTCGGAACCTCGGAGAGAGGCTCTATCATCTGCGTATATGCCTTGTGCGGATATGCGCCGCAGATAACATAGTCGCAGTGAATTTCGTCGCCGTTTCTTGTTCTGACGCCGTAAACCTTGCCGTCCTTAACGAGAATTTTCTCGACCTCCTGCTTGAATTCAAGCTGAGCGCCGTTTTCCTCGACCTTCTTTTCGAGCTTCATACTCATTTCGTGAGAGTAGCCGCGGCAGACATAGCTACCCATAAAGTAGTCCGCCATAAGGAAAGCGTAAATGGTAAACGGAAGGTCATCCATACGGTTGCCGACATAAATCCAGTAGGGAGTGAGCATCTCGACGGCTTTTTTCGGCAGATTAAAGGTGTTGATAACCTCGGTTGCCGAGTAGCCGACCGTCTTAACAAAGTCGGGGTGCTTTAAAAGCATCTGAACCTTGCTCATCGGGGTTACGGAAAGTATATTCATACTGTCGTAAACCCTTCTGCACAGGAGCAGTAATTCGTGTACCTTCTCAAAGCTGCCGGGAACAACCGCGTCAATCTCTCTGGCGGCGTTCTCATAGCCCTCGTGAAGAATTGCGTCGATACCCGAATTCGGGAGAGCAACTCTGTAGCACTCGGGAACGTGAAGCCAGTCAATGTCAACGCCCATATCGTCAAAGAACTGACCGATTTTCAGGCGGTTGCCCTTGGGGCCTATCGACATCATCTCGTGAAGCGTTGCCTCTATCTCGAAACCGTTTCTTACAAAATCGGTTGCAAGACCGCCGGGCATATTGTGCTTTTCAAGGATAAGTATATCCTTTACGCCCTTTGACTGCAGATGCAGTGCGGACGACAGTCCCGAAAGCGCTCCGCCGATTATGATGACATCATAATGGTCTTTAAAATACTTCATTTTTGTATCCCTTTCATTGTCAAAAACAGACCGCGTTCAAGCGGCCTGTTTTAATTGGTGTGTTACGGATTAAAAGAAACGGTCGATAAGCTCTTTTGAGTACTCGGCAGTTTCGTCCATATCGCCGAAGGACATAATTTCGCCTGCATAGTAGGTGTCATATTTGCCCTGCATAGCTTCAACCTTGTCATACCAGCCGTCTGCATAGTCTTTTGTGAAAACATGCGGGAAGTAGTAAACGCTCCATTCGTTTACTACGTTGGAAGCGGGGTTGTGCATGGTCTTGAGGTCGTCAAGAACCATCTGTCTGCACTCCTCATAAGGAATTTCCTTTGAATTCTTGTGCTTACGAAGTGCATAGGTTGTGATAACCTGGTCCTTTGTATCCTTCCAGCGGCGATAGTAAACCATAAGGTGTCCGAGCGTGCCGGGAGTCATATTCTCAAATACATAGTATGAAATCTCGGGATGATCCTCGGGCTTTGTCTCAACAGCGAGAACGTCGTAGCGCTCATAGTCGATTTTTGAGAAGAGTTCTTTCTCATCCTCGCGTGCGTCAAAGTAGTCAACCATGCCTACCTGACCGTCAGCGCGCTTGTTGGGGATATAGAGAGGAGCGGTAACGATAACCTTGTCAAACTCCTCAACCTTGCCGTTTACGGTAATGTAAACCTTGCCGTCCTTACGCTCAACCTTTTCAATGTTTGAGTTGAGAACTGCGGGATGCTTGATATGGTCGTTGAGGCTCTCCCAGATGGACTGTGTGCCGTCTTTCCAGGTCCAGAGATTAACCTTTACAAAGTTCATGCAGGTCTGGAAGTCGAGATATTTAAGAACATAAGCTGCGGGAATTTCATCAAAATAACCGTAACCGAAGGAAGTGAACGGTCCGATCCAAACGTCCTGAACAAGCTCAACGCCGTTCATCTTGCAAAATTCGTTAAAGGGAAGGGCGAGGTCCTTGAGGTTGGGGTTAACGCCGCTGACGGGCTCACGCTTTGAATTCTTCTGTGAAAGGCCTTCATATCTGCCCTCTGCAACGCCTCTGTGGCCGTTGACATCGTAGCCCTTGTACTTTGTTTCAAGAATTTCGCCGAGAATCTTAATCTGCTTCTTCATCTTGAGAAGACGCGGAATCTTTGTAATGTTCTTTTTCGGCTCGAAGGGCTCGATAATGTCGCCCTTGCTGTTTTTGTAGTTTCTGTTAAGCTTGGGACCGTCGTGAGTAATTCCGCAGAATTCCTCAACGTCATGAACGGCATAATATGAGTCAACGCCCATAATAGCGCCCATTTCATAGCGTCTGCCGTTGTATGTAGGAGACCAGCATTTGCCGCCTACACGGTCAAGCCTCTCGTAAATGGTATAGTTTTCATACCCTTTTTTCTCGAGATACATACCGGCCGAAAGTCCTGCGGGACCGCCGCCGATAATTGCGATACGAATGTTTTTATCCATAAGACATTCCTCCCAAAAATATTGTGAATTAATATTGATAAAAATATCACAAACACATTATAAAACATTTTTTTGAAAATTGCACTACTTTTTTTGCACTTTTTTGAAAAAACAGAAAAAATTTTTTTCAAGGTCTATGAATATGATGTAAAAGATGTTATACTGAAAAAAAGGCGGTGTTTATATGCGTTTTAAGTCCTTTACCGAAATGCTTTCTTTTTATGAGAATCAGGGAGGAAACAGCGTTGCCCTCATTTATGAGGAAAACGGAGAAAAAAAGACAATGAGCTATGCGGAGCTGCACTCTGCGGTTCGGGAAAAAGCACGGGAGCTTAAAAGCACGGGTAAAACCTGTCTGGGCGTTTTCTGTGAATCAAGCCCGGAGTGTATAATTACGGTTTTTGCTGCCGCCGAAACGGGACTTCAGCTTGTTATGCTTGACCCGAATACTTCTTCGGAATTCATTATAAAGCAGATAGAGGCTTCCGATACGGATTTTTTATGGAGCAGCGAGAATGAGCTCGTTGAGGAATTCGAGCCGTATCTTACGGAAGGCGTTACCGACGGCGGGGGAATTCTTTTCTTTACCTCGGGAACAACGAGTATGTCAAAGGCGGTAGTGCTTACTCAGGAGAGCCTTTGTGCGAGCGCATACAACGGCTCCGAAATGCTTCCGCTGGAGCAGTCGGATATTCTGATGTGCCTTTTGCCGCTGGCTCACGTTTTCGGCTTTATCTGCAGTTTGCTGTGGGGACTTTCCTGCGGTGCGGCTGTTGCGCTCGGCAGAGGTCCGAGGTATATTACCGAGGACTGCAGATACTTCAGACCTACCGCAGTTTCTCTGGTGCCTATGCTGCTCGCCTTTTTTCTCAAAGGTCAGCTCTTTAACGACGAACTGAAGCTTATACTTATAGGCGCGGGCGACTGTCCCGATTCCCTTATAGACGGCGCCAGGGCGCTCGGCAAAAGAGTCTGCTTCGGCTACGGGCTTACGGAAACGAGCTCGGGTGTTGCAATAAGCGTTTCGGGAGACCCTCACGCCATGGATATATGCCCCGACGATAAAATTACGATAGCAAGGGACGGGGAAATCGTTATAAAGGCTCCGACCTGCATTATGAAGGGCTATTATAAGGACAAAAAGAGTACAGACGAGGTGCTCAGAGACGGCTTTCTTTATACGGGCGACCTCGGTTACAGAGATGAAAACGGCAGGCTTCATATTACGGGCAGAAAGAAGGAAATGCTCGTCCTTCCGAGCGGTACCAAAATATTCCTTCCCGAGTATGAGGCTAAGCTCGCCGCGGCGCTCGGCAACAGAGAACTCGCCGTAATTCTGATAGATTCAAAACCCGTTCTCGTAATACACGAAACGAGAAGGAAAAAAGAGGAGGTTACCGAGCTGCTCGGCAACGCCATGAAGAATTTTTCGAGGACGGAGCAGATTAAGGATATAATCTTTACCGACCGGCCGCTTCCCAGAACGGCAACAGGTAAGGTTAAACGCTGGGAAATTCAAAAAACGGAGGAAGAAAAAATATGACAAGGCAGGAAATTCTTGAGAAGGCAATAGCCGAGGTTTATGACTGCGCTCCCGACCTTGAGGGCAAGGAACTGACAGAGGATACAGTTATCAATACCGACACCGGCATTGATTCGATGGGACTTACGCTCATAATATGCCGTCTCGAAGCAGTTTTTGATGTCAAAATTCCGCACAGACAGTGGCAGGAAATTCAGACGCTCGGCGACGTGGTTGACGCATTTGAAAAGAGACTTAAATAAATATGGAACTGTATATAAAATCATATAAGATACAAAGCTCCGAGGTTGATATGTTCAGAAAACTGCGCATATCAAAGCTGTTTACCTTTATGCAGGAGGCGGCAATACATCACACCGAGGAACTCGGTGCAGGCAGGGCAAAAACCCTTGACAGAGGCTTTTTGTGGGTAGTTTCCCTTCAGCACGCCTATATTGACCGCTTGCCCGAATACGACGAGGAAATAAAGCTCGTTTCATGGCCCGGCAAAACCATGCACGTTATGTTCCCGAGGTTTTACGATATTTCCGACAGCAGCGGAAAATCGATTATCAGGGGCAGCGCGCTGTGGACGCTCATTGACGCCGAAACGAGGAGACTTGTTTTTCCGGATGAAAACGGCATCAGCATAAGAGAGACGGTTACGGGAGACGAAATTGAGCTTCCCCGTCCCTTTAAGCAGGAGGAAATCGGCAGAACTGAGGAATTCTGTGTGCCTTACAGTCTTACGGATATAAACGGGCATCTTACAAACACGGGGTACTTTGATATAGCCGAGGACAGAATATCATTTCCCAAAAAGGGAATCAGCCCGAAATATGCCGCCGCCGAATATGCAGGCGAGGCAAAATGCGGAGAAAGCTTTGAACTCGGCATAAACGAAACCGACACGTCTGCATTTGTTTCAGGTACGTCGGGAGACAAAAAGATTTTTAAGCTGAAGTTTGAGTATTAAAAATTGAATATTGAATTATAGGGGCGACCAACGGTCGCCCCTGTTATTTTTCAGCCCATGCAAAAAGAACCCTCTTTTTCAAGAGGGTTCTTTTTTATTGTAATTTTACTTATGCGTTAAACATACCGTTCTGGTCCATACGCATAATTATCGAAGCTATCTGCGCTCTGACAGCCGTGCCCTTGGGAGCAACCGTGCCGTCCTGCATACCTGAGATAATGTTATTCTCAACTGCCCATGCAAGAGGCGCTTTTGCAAACTCGCTGATATTTCCCTTATCGGGGAATTTAGCAAGTTTACCGTCAACATCGGATACGGCAGGGTTCTTCATATATCTGTAAAGTATAGTCGCAACCTGCTCACGGTTAATCGGGTCGCCGACACCGAACTTACCGTTCTGATAGCCGGCAATAATTCCCTTATCTACTGCCCATGCAACTGCCTTGCCGTAGTATGCGTTCATATCTACGTCCTTGAGTTTGCAGGTGGTGTATCCTGACAAATCTGCCTTTGCAATATTTGCAAGTATTACAACAAAGTCCTGTCTCTGTAACGGGTCTGTTGCGCCGAAGTTTCCGTTACCGTAGCCGTTGATAAAGCCCTTGTTTGCGCAGTACGTTGCCGCTTCATAGAACCATGCGCCCTTCGGTACGTCGGGGAATTCCTTATCGGGAAGAACTTCTTCAAGAGAGTTCATAACCTCTGTAACTCTCTCTATTTCGCGGTTGATTTCCTCGACGGTAATATCCTTATTGTTAAGAGCCGCCTGTGCCTGTGCAACAGCCTGTGCAACAGCTGCCTTTGACGCCTCTGTAAGATTGCTTGTGTCAATATTCTTAAGTTCAAGTATTCTGCCGCTGAGTTCGGAAAGTTTTTCAAGCTTTTCCGTATCGACATTTTCAAGCTCTGCAAACATGATTTTTGAGGAGCTGTTTGCATATTTTTCAGCCGTGGAGTCGGCAAGCGAATGAAGAATTACGGTTTTAATATCGCCGCTTGAACTTGTACGATATTCCGCATACGAAGCATAATACCATATTGTGGAAAATGCTTTGGCGGAAATGTCAAGGCTTGCATTGTAAATGTAAATATCGGTAAGACTTGTGCTTCCGAAGGCATACGGGTCAACGGAAATTACGCTTGAGTCAAGAGTAATGCAGCCGGTCTTTGAAGACGGACACCAGATGAATCTGGAACCGTCCTTGCTGTAAAGCGCGCCGTCAACAACCTTGAAGTATTCGCTGGACGGGTCAACCGAGATTACCTCGAGCGAGGGGCAGTTTGAGAATACACCGATTCCTATTTCCTTTACGGAAGCGGGAATGGTCAGCTGTTTAAGGTTGGAACAGCCTGCAAATGCGAAATTGCCTATTGTTTCAAGCCCGTTTGCAAGGGTTACCGTATGAAGATTTTTGCAGCTTCCGAAGGCATCGTCTCCGATAGTCTTTAAGGATGCGGGAAATGAAAGCTCAGTAAGACTGAAGCAGTTTCTGAAAGCAGACTTTCCGATTTCCTCAAGGGTGTTCGGGAAGGTAACCGAAGCAAGGCAAAGCTGATTCTCAAATGCGTATGCGCCGATACCGAGCGTACCGTTTTTGATGCTTACAGAGAAGTAGTCAGAGGGACGGCCCTTATAGAAGTAAAGTGATTTGCCGAGATAAACAGCGCCCTCGGGCTGATTTTCGTACCATTTTGTTTCGTTGAAGTTTTTATTGAGCGAAACGAGCTTGTTGGGAAGCTTGATGCTTGAAACCGTGCCGGTTGCTCTGCACTCATAAACAAACTCCGTAACGCTGTCGGGAGCCGTTATAGATGTACCTTTGCTTTCACGGGCAGCGTAAACCGCTTTTCCGCTCTGTTTCTCATAGACAATATTGTCCTTTGACAGATATGCAGTACTGTCAACCGTAATGGTTTCAAGGTTGTTATTGTCCCATCTTCGCGTGTTGCTAAAATATTCCAGACTTGCCGGCAGGGACAGGGATTTAGCACTATATACAATAGTGTTGAAGGCACCGGGTGTAATATATTTAATTCCGCTCTTTACCGTTACCGACTCGCCTATTTCATCGCGGAAAGCCTGTACAAGATAGGTTCCGACATAGAAAAGTCCGTTTTGTCTGCTGTTACATGCAGCAGTGCCTCCAAAAGCTTCAGCGTTAAGGCTGAAGAGCTTATCGGGAAGCGTAATGCTGCTAAGTGAGGTGCAGCCGCTGAATGCACAATAGTCGATATTTTCAATTCCTCTGCCAACCTTAAGCGAGCTGAGTGCAGTGTCGTTGATGAATGCGTAGCCGCATATCGTCTTTACACTGTCGGGAATAGTTACCGAGGCTAAACTTGTACATTCCTCAAAAGCGTGGTTTCCTATCGATATAAGACCGTTATTAAAGGTAACATTTTCGAGTCCCGAACACCGCATAAACGCATTTGTATCTATTGTTTCAACGCCTGACGGAATGTTAACAGCGGTCAGAGCCGAGCAGCCACCGAAGGCGGTATTGCCTATCTTCTTAACACTGTCGGGAATAGTAACATTCTTAAGAGATGAGCAGTCTGCAAATACTGCATAAACGATTTCGGTAACATTTGAAGAAATTGTTATACCGGTAAGATTTGTGCAGCCGTCAAATGCCTTTTCCCTGATTTCCTTAACGCTTGACGGCATTACATAGTTGCCGCTTATGTTCTTGTCGCTGAAGAGGATAACGGTCTTGTCCTTGTTATAGGTAACGCCGTTCTCTTTTACAAAATTACAGCTCGAGGTATTGGGAAATACCTTCTCAATATCACTATAAATGCTAAGGGTAAGTACATCTATATTTTCAACCTCTGCGGGAACATTGTATGTGCCCTCAAAGCCTCTGGGGAAAGCAACAAGCGTTTTCATGTCCTTGGTATATACAACGCCGTTGACGCTTGTGTAGTACGGGTTGTCCGCAGAAACGTTTATCGCTTTAAGACGTTTGCATCCGGTAAACATATCGTTGTCGATATTTTTTACAGACTTGCCGAGATTTATAACTTGGTAGCCTTCCGGGTTTCCGCTTCCGAGCCATCTCTGAGAAAGAGATATTTCGTTATCGCTGTCGGGTACGGTTATTGTTAATGTATCGGGAACAACCCACGAGTCGCCCATGTTTAATCCCGAAATACCGACAACGGGGAACCCGTCAATAGTAACGGGTACTGTACACTCTGTTTCAGAAAAATCTCCCTCTGAAATATATGCGCCGCCGTCTATTACGGTGTATTCCCAGTCGGGACTGTCATAGCACTCAACCTCGCCTATGGCGGAGAGTTTTTTGCCGATAGTTGCCCTGAATTGGTTTCCGGGTCCCGGCGCCCAGGTGCCGAGCTTTTCAACCTCCAGGTTGAAACGGTTGTCCTCGCTGTAATAATAGCTATCCATACCGTAATAATTGCGGAAGCCGATAAAATTATTTCCGTCCTTATCGGTTACCTGATATTTGAAACAAACCCAGAGTGAGCCTGAATATGCATTTACGGGCTGAGTTTCAAGTATCTCGAGGGAAACATAGGGGTTTTCCTCAACCTCAACGCCTACTGTAATGCTTGAGGAAAAGAATTTTACGGTAAGATTGTGAGTGCCTACGCCCCACTGATTTTCATACGACTGGTCATCGCCGCTGACGGAAGGATATATCCCGGTAAGCTCATAAACCTCATCATAGCTTAAGCCGGTGTAGGAAACGCCGTTATAAACCATGTCATAAGTGAAGGAAGAGGCGTAGATGTTGTATTTATACCAGGTGTCGATTACATTCCAGTCATCGTCATATTTATTACACAAATAGCCGCCCTCGATTCCGTCATACAGATGTTCCGCAAAGGTTGCGGAGAAGCCTGTAATCGGGTCGGGGAGTATCTCTATCTCTGCCGTGCAGCTCACAGAGCCGACAGTAATGTTAACATTATGCTTGCCGATGCCCCATTGACTGTTAAAGCTCTGACCCGGAGCTGAAACAGAGGGAGTGTATCCGGTAAGACTGCGTACCTCATTCTTTGTGAGATTGCTGTGAGTCTCGCCGTTATATACTACGGTATAAGAAAAGTAATAGGAGTCAAAACTGTACTTGAAGTATTCGTCCGTTTCAACCCAATCATTCGCTGCATCATCATAGTACTCATCGGTATCATAATAGCCGAAATTGGTTTTGTCATAGATTTTGCCGGCGCTCCATACAGCCGTAACGCCGGTAAGCAAATCGGGATATACGGTTACATTAAAGCTGCCTGTGTTATCTTCGGATAAAAGACGCGCACTTAATGTGTAGGTTACGCCCTGTGAAAGGTAGCAGGACACTAAGAAATGTCCGTTTCCCGCACCGTCATCGTTACTTCCCAGCATATCATCGGGTGCGGAAATGCTCCCGAATGTGTCGAGATAGCCCGACGGTGAGGAGGACTTAAAGAAATATGTTCCGCTCTGTGCCGGTGTAAACGAAAAAGCGTAAACATCTCCTGCGTTTTCAATGTTTACCTGTTTTATCTCGCCGGAATTGATAACACCGGCGTCAATCTGTGCGGCAAATACCGACAGGTCCATACAGGTAACCGTGCCGAGTACCATTATCATTGATAACAATACTGCTAAAAACTTTTTCAAAACTAACCACTCTCCTAATAAAAATTTATATTATCGTCCCGTGTGCACCGTGCAGCGTGAAGGTGCGTTTGAGGACTTATAATAACCGAATTCAAAACCGAAGCAGTTTTCCGAGTGAAGCATACCGCTTTCGGTGCAGTAGGGAAGCTTTATTACGTTTCCCGAAACGGGATATTCTGCCGAAGGATTATTGCTCATACCCGCAACTGCGTCGGCAAAAAGCTCGGGACACATATTATCCCTCTGAGGATTTGAACCGTGCCATACCGAGATTATGTATTCGGGGGTAAATCCCGTGAACCAGTAACTTGTGTTATCGTTGCCGGTGCCTGTCTTGCCGCCGACTTCAATCCTGCCCGACTGTGCTTTTTCGGCAGTTCCGCCGGGGGTAACCGTTCCGACAAGCATTCTGTTCATAATATAAGCCGTTTCTTCGCTTATGACCTGCTTCGGAGCGCCCGAATATTCATAAACTATCTTATCATTTTTATCGGAGATATGCAACACAAAATACGGTTTTGTATATTTTCCTGCGGTAATGAAAATCTCATAGTAACCGCTCATGTCAACGCAGGAAACTCCCGACGAAAGATAGCCGAGACCGAGGTCGGCAAGCACCTCGTCTTCGCCGTACGCTTCAACAGTGCTTTTTTCTTTGGAAAGGTCAAATTCAAAGCTCTTTTCAAGGAAATCAAACGAATTTGCAACGCCGAGTTTTAAAAGCGTTTTGACGGCTACGGTATTGAGAGAGTATTTAACTGCGTCGGCAACGCAGACGGGCTCGTAAGAATACTTGCCCGATGCGTTTGAGGGCCAGTCTCTGAGCGAACCGTCTTCATTCTGAATTACCTTGACGGGACTGTCCTCGGTAACGGTTGACCAGTTTATAATATCTTTTTCTATTGCGGGCGTATATACGCTCAGGGGTTTTATCGATGAAAAGGGGGAACGCTTTTCACAGGCCGTCCTGCCGTTTTCCGAAACGCTGTAAACCGTCATTACCGCACCCTTCGGAGAGGTAACGCAAGCGGCGAAGTCAATGCCGTTTTGCAGATAGTCGGAGTAAGCGGCTTTGACCGCGTCAAGTGCTTTTGCGTCAAACGGGGTTGAAACGGTGCAGCCCGAAAAAAGCTTCTTTGCGGCTGATTTTTCGGAACAATTCTTTATTTGCGACAGTTTTTTTACGGCTTCCTTTACCGCGCAGCTGCAGTATTCCCCGTACGATTCGTCATTACAGCGTATGTCGTCCTCGCTGTAGGCAACGGCAATAACCATGCCGTCTTTATCGGTTACGGCGCAGCCCTCCGTTTTTCCTGTGTTTAATAACAGCGCGATTATACACACCGCAAGTATCAAAACAGCTGCGGCGCAAATCGGGATAATTGCTTTTTTACTTTTTAATACTTTTAACATATTCTTCCGTCTCCGTATCAAGCTCCGTTGTCGGCTGGTCCTTTATCATACTGCCGAGCTTACTGAGTTTATCTTTACTGCCGGTAATGTCCTCTGCTGTTTCCAGAAGTTCTTTGCGGCAGATGTCTGCGCTGTATGAGTCCTTTGCCTTTGCGTAAAGTTCAATGCCGTTTATCAGCATTTTACAGTAATTAAGTCTTGATTCATAGGCGAATTTTCCGAGTCTGAAAGCCTCGTGCTTGTACTTTATTACTTTCTCAAAATCGCCCTGCGAATAGTAATAAAGCGCCTTGACGTCATAAGCCTGATAAACATGGCTGTTCGCTTTGAGTATTTCGTCTGAAAGCGCGTATTTCCCGTCGTCCTCGGTAATTTCCATAAGCGAGATGTTATTGAGAGTATTGTATTTATAAAGCTTATGCGAAAGCTCGTATTTTTTGAAGTGATTAAGCGTAAGCGGGAACAGCATATACAGGTTTAAAAGCACGGCCGCCGCGCACAGAGAAACGGTAACGATACGGGAAAAAGCGAATTCCGCAGGCTCCCCCGATTTTACGTCCGCAACGCAAAGCAAAACAAAGCATACAGAAATAAAAGCGAGGTCGAAGTCAAACATCAGATGCAGAAAAATAACCGTGATAATAAGCTTCTGAGGGACGGAAACGCTCTTTGTAAAAAGCGTTTTGATAAAAGCGGCGGCAAAAACAGCCGCAGGTATCCAGCCGACATCAAGCATAAGCTGAAGAAATTCGTTATGAATATATTTTACGGAATATACGCCCGTCTGGAACTCGGACTGTTCAAAGAAATATCCCATATATCCGAGCCCGAAGGGGTGCCTGAGTATTATCGGGAGCGCATCTTTGAAATACAGAAATCTGCCGACGAAGGTGCTTTCGGACAGAGAAATTGTCAGAAATCTTCCTATGCCGGACAGGTTTCCGCTGACGAGAGCGTATATTCCCGCCGCCAGTGTAAGAGCTGCGCCGAGTGAAACGACGGCTATTTTTATTTTTTTGTTTTTTATTATAAAGAGCAGTGCGATAACGCTTAAACCCGTAAGCACAAAGACGGTACGGCTGCCCGTGAGGATAATTCCGGCGAGCAGTACGGGGATAACGGCGTAATCTGCCTTGCACAGTTTGTCCTTGCTCACGGTTATTATAAGACTTACAAGCAAGAGCAGGGCAAAGGTGTTAGGATACTGCAGAGTGCCCGAGATTCTGCCCGAAACGGAAAAATAACCGTCAAATATGCCGAGCTTTGTAAAAACCGCCGAAACAATAACAAGCACGGAGCACAGATAGGGCAGAGGAATAAGATAATCGTATGTTTCTCTATCCTCCTGCATTATCGATAAGGCAAAAAGAGGAACGGGCAGGAATTTGAGAAAGCCGATAAACGCCATGCCTTTATCAACTGCCCAGAACATAACGGCAAAATACGAAACAGCTATAAGAACCGAAGCAATAAACTGCAGATTCGGGTAAATAACGGCCGTTTTGTTTTTGATGATTTTTACTGCAAGGAAGCATAAAAAAACCGTGCTGAAAAAACAGGACAGATAATCATTGAATCCTCCCGTCAAAATCACGCACATCATAAGTGCCGCAGATATGAAATTAAGATTTTTGCTTAAAAATGCTTTTGCCTTCATCTCAAAATAACCTTTAATCAATAAATACAGATAAATTATACAATAGTATATTGAAATAATCAACTAATCAAAATCAATAAAAAACAGCGTGCCGTTTTGGCACGCTGTCCTTGTTTGCCGCCTTATTTGTAGCGGCAGAGGGTTAAGTTGCGGTTTTTGTCGTAATAGTGTTCAAGGTGTTCGGCGGTGGCTCTGACGTCCCTGCGCATTTCGTAAAGCATCAGCATTTCCCTGTTCGCCGTGTGCAGGGCGACGCCTCGGAGAGATTTCATACGCTTCTTTTGTTCCTCTATCATTTCGGTCAGAATTCGGTCGTCGTTGCGGTATATTTCGGCAAGCTGAGTGATGTTTTTATTCATGGTTTTTGTGTCCTTTCGTAACAAAATTAGATTTCGTTCTGTATTATAGGAGCGAAAACGACAAAAATCAAACAAATGTTCTGTGATGAGTACGATTATACGGACTTAAATTTTGGTATTATACAGTTTAACCGTCTTGTGTTGAATAAAATGCAAGTTAAAATTTAAAGTATGTCAGATTTTATTTCGGCAGAGCGTTAAAGAAAATCGGTATAAACCGTTGATATAACGCAATTTGTTACAAACATACAAAAACCCGTTTAAATTAAAATATGAATTTATTTAAAAAATAACTTGCAAAATGCAATATGCAGTAGTATAATTCAGTTAAAGAAACGCAATCCGCGTTTAAAGATTTTTACTGACCTACTCGTTCTTCCCCAATAAAAAAGACGGGCTGAGGACCTTAAACGGTACCTCGGCCTGTCTTTTTTGCTTGATTTAATAACCTTTATAAAATATAATAGATACAGAGGTGAGATAATATGAAGCAGTTTTTATCCGTCGCGGCAGTAAGCGGCAACCCCGATTGGGACAGACTTACCGCAAGATACGGGGAGCTTTACACCCGTGATGACGAGGTAAGGGACGAATTCTCCAGAGACTATACAAGAATTCTGCATTCGCTTGCATACAGAAGGCTCAAGCACAAGACGCAGGTTTTTTACAATATTGAGAACGACCATATATGTACGCGCATGGAACACGTCGCCCACGTCGAGTCAGTAAGCCACACGATAGCGGAAAAGCTTGGACTTAATACCGAGCTTACCAAGGCAATTTCCATAGGGCATGACCTGGGGCACGCACCCTTCGGACATAAGGGAGAGAAGATAATTGACGAGCTGACAAAAAAGCATCTCGGCAAAAGCTTCTGGCACGAGCAGAACGGACTTCATTTTGTCGATGACGTGGAGCTGCTTGAGGATAAAACGTCAAGTCTTCAGAACCTCAAGCTGACCTACGCCGTGCGGGACGGAATCATTTCGCATTGCGGAGAGATAGACAAAAATTGTCTAAAACCGAGAAGCGAGTTTATTTCGCTTGATGAGTTTACCGAGCCGGGACAGTATGAGGCGGTTACCTGGGAGGGCTGCGTGGTAAAATTCTCTGACAAAATCGCCTATGTAGGCAGGGATATCGAGGACGCAAAAAGATTAAACTTCCTTGACGGCAGAGGACTTGAAAAGCTCAGAAGCTTCTCAAAAATGTTTGACGAGAATGCGATTAACACCACGGTAATAATGCACAGACTTATAATTGACACCTGTGCAAACAGCAGCATAGAAAAGGGAATATGTTTAAGCGACAGATATGCGGATTATTTAAAGCAGATAAAAGATTTCAATTACGAGTATATTTACAATAACCCGAGACTGTCATATTTCGGCGAATATGCGGCGCTTGTAATAAACTCCGTTTTCCGTGCGCTTGAAAGCGCGTACAGCGGACGCGGCACCTTTGCGGAGCTTGAAAAAATGAAAAGCTTTTATCCCTCGCTTGCAGGTGATTTTGCCGACTGGCTGAATAAATATATTGAGCCCGACGCAGTGCCCGAAAAATACAGAGAAAATGCAGAACGCTGTAAAAACCGCAAGATTTATTCGGACCTCAGCGATAAGAAGGACTATATCCGGGCGGTTATTGATTATATTTCGGGTATGACGGACGGATATGCGATTAAGGTATATAACGAACTGATTTCATTTCAGTGATAAGGCGAAAATACAGAAGGGCATCTGACGGTGCCCTTCTTCTTTATTGTTTACGGTATTATACGTTCCAGCTGTTTATGTATTTTTGCTGCTCCTCCGAGAGCGAGTCAATTGAGATTCCCCATGCTTTCAGTTTTCTGTACGCAACCTCGCGGTCAATTTCATCGGGGACGAAGTTGACGCCTGCGTGAAGCTTATCGCTGTGTTCGGCGATATGCTTTGCCGAAAGAGCCTGAATGGCAAAGCTCATATCCATAATTTCGGCAGGATGTCCGTCGCCTGCGGCAAGATTTACGAGTCTGCCCTCGGCTATAAGATTTATCCATCTTCCGTCGGGGAGCTGATAGCCCATAATGTTGTTGCGTTTTAATTCCTGCTTTACGGAAAGCGCTTCAAGGTCGCCTATGTTGATTTCAACATTGAAATGTCCTGCGTTGCAGAGAATTGCGCCGTCTTTCATGTTGAGTATGGCTTCCCTTGTAATGACATCCTTGCAGCCCGTAACGGTAATAAAGAAGTCGCCGTATTTTGCCGCCTCGGTCATCGGAAGGACCGTAAAGCCCTCCATCTTTGCCTCCATGGCTTTAATGGGGTCGATTTCGGTAACGATAACGTCGGCGCCGAAGCCCTTTGCTCTCATGGCGACGCCTTTTCCGCACCAGCCGTAGCCGGCAACGACAACCTTTTTGCCTGCGACTACAAGATTGGTTGTACGGTTGATACCGTCCCAAACGCTCTGTCCCGTTCCGTAACGGTTGTCAAAAAGATATTTACACTGTGCGTTGTTGACGGCTATCATCGGGAAACGGAGCTTGCCGTCCTTTTCCATGGCTTTCAGACGGATAATACCCGTTGTTGTTTCCTCACAGCCGCCGAGAACCTCGCTGAGGTATTCGGGGTATTCGTTGTGAATCAGGTTAACTAAATCTCCGCCGTCATCTATAATGATATTGGGCTTTGCCTCGATAACCCTTCTGAGATGCGAATTGTACTGCTCCTGCGTAGCGCCGTGAACGGCAAAGACGTTGAGTCCGCCGTGAACGAGAGCCGCGGCGACGTCATCCTGAGTAGAGAGGGGATTACTGCCCGTAATGAACATCTCGGCTCCGCCCTCTGCGAGAACTCTGCAGAGATATGCGGTCTTTGCCTCAAGATGAACCGAGAGTGCAACGCGCAGATTTTTAAAGGGTTTCTCAACGGAGAATTCCTTTTCGAGCCCCGACAGCAGTGGCATATTTGCCCTGACCCACTGAATTTTTCTTTCGCCCGATTCAAAGAGCGAAGTATCTTTAATGTCAAACATAATAACACCTTTTCGGAGAATAAATTTACAGTTGTTAAAATACCATATTAACCTTAAAAAATCAATAGATATTGACACAAATACAGAATTGTGTAATAATTTATTATATATCAGCAGAAAGGCGGACAAAGACCGTGAAAAAGGAAAACCGTTGGTTAATAAAAGCAGTATCGCTTATATTGTCAGCGTCGCTTTTTGTGTGTGCTTTTGCATCCTGCACAAAAAAAGAGCAGGAGGAGGAAATCACAAGAGGGACTGCGCCTATTACCCCGCCTACGGGATATGCCGAACCCTCGGAATATCACGGCGAGCCGACAACCGACCCTGCGGCTACAAAGAGTCAGACAACGGTAACGGCAAAGGCGGCTTCGACCGCATCTCATGCGGCAACGAACTCTGCACAGTCGGTAATTCTTCCCGATGAGAAGGCAAACGAGGCTGTTGAGGAGGCTGCGCAGAAGGGCGGCACATCAGCCGCGGATATTGCACAGTTTGTTGCAATTATGGGATATGACTATGACCCGAAGCAGGGCATTTTCTACACCAGTCTTGACAACTGGCAGAGGCAGGGCAACTTCGTCGCGCATTATGACACGGCTGCCCACTATATAAATATGAACTATAAGACCATCCGCATAGACTTCGGTCCGTGCGAGGGGCTTAACTGGAGAATGCAGTTGTGGAAGGGCGAGTACGGAGTATTCGGGGGCTGTGAGGCAGGTATCTATACCTCCGACCCCGATAAGAACAAGATGCTCTATACCGCAACTGACAACGACCATATGCTTCAGTGGGAGTCCGCTCTGTATCTGAGCAGGAGCGATTTCAAAAACAGCAACCCCTGGTTCTACCGCGAGTGGCAGACCCACTGGTGGCTGACGGGCTTCAAGTCGGGCGTTGTAAACCCCGAGGAAATAGTTATGTATCTGCACGTCCGTATGAGAAGCGCTCAGATGGCAAACGAATTTGAGCAGGCGCTGCTCACTTCGGGATATAAGAAGGCTTCAATGGGACCTGCTCCGTCGAGAAGGCAGGTTGAGGAAAAGATGGACATTGACACCTTCTGCAGAAGTCTTAATGACTTCTACATAGTCTGGGAGGACCTCGGCGAGCTCAACTACGTTCAGAGAACGGGCTGATAACTTCGGCAATATAATAAAAGCCCACATCCCGTGGGCTTAATTTTTCCCGAAAAAAGAAAGAGGATAAATATGGCAGGCAATTTCTTTGCATTTACAAGCAGAATCAAATACATTAACCGCTGGGCGCTGATGAGAAATACCGAAACGGAAAATCTCAGTCAGCATTCCCAGGAGGTGGCTTCCGTGGCCTATGCGCTTGCGCTCATAGGCAATAAGAGACTGTCAAAAAAATATAATGCCGAGCGTGCAGCGGTGCTCGGACTTTATCACGATGTGCCCGAAATAATTACGGGCGATATGCCGACGCCCGTCAAATACTATAACGAGGATATGAGAAACACCTTTAAAACGATAGAGGATAATGCGGCAAGGAAACTGCTCGGTATGCTCCCCGACGATTTAAAGGAGGAATACACTTCTTTATTTATAAGGCAGAATGAGGACTCTGAACTGTGGAAGCTCGTCAAGGCTGCGGACAAAATCAGCGCATACATAAAGTGTATTGAGGAGAGAAAGGCGGGCAATACCGAATTCCTTGAGGCAGAGAGCTCAACAAAGAAGCTGATTAAATCGCTCGGCTGTCCCGAGGCGGACATCTTTACCGAGGAGTTTATTCCGCCGTTTGAACTGTCGCTCGACAAACTTAAATAATAAAAGAACAACCCCCTCATCCGAGGGGGTTGCTTTTTTGCCGTCAATAGATAACCACGTCGCCGTCATTATAGACAATGGGCTCGTCGCCGGTCGGCTCAAAGACTACCGAGGAGAGAAGCTCGGCGGAGTTTATGTCAAATGCCGAAATGCCGTTGCCTGCAACAGAGAACAGAGTGTTTCCTATATAGAGTCCGCGTTCGATTTCGCGCAGATCCTTTGACTCTGCGGCATACTTTTTATATTCGGAAATCTTGTCGCCGCTTACGGTAAACGAGCAGAGGAAGGAATCACGGACGTAATTGTAATAGTATCCGTCTCCGCCGTCCTCGGCATAACTGTAATCGCCCGAAATCGGGATTACAAAGCTGTTGCCGTCCGCCATACGAAGGAAAGCCTTGTGCTCATACGCGGCGGGAGTGTAGGCATAATTGTTCATAACCGCCTTGCTGATTTCCTTGGGGTTCTGAGGGTCACTTACGTCAAACAGCGAGATTTTCAGCTTGCCGTTTGAACCGTTTTCGTCTCCGTCCTCGCCTATGCCGATAAGTCTGCCGTCGCCGAAGGGATAAAGCATATTGGAGAAGCCCGGTATTTTAAGCTCGCCCTTTATTCTGGGGGAGGTCGGGTCGGATAGGTCGATTACAAACAGAGGGTCTGTTCTGCGGAAGGTTACCACATAAGCGGTGTTTCCGATAAATCTTACGGCGTAAATCTGCTCGCCCATGGCAATTCCGCCGACAGAGCCGACAATGTCGAGATTCTTGTCGAGTACGGTAACGGTGTTACTCTGATTCTCGGTGGTGGCAATTCTGAAATATCCGCCGTATTCGTCCATTGAGAACTGATTAAGGAATGTTCCCCTTACGGTACAGCTGCTTTTAAAGCTGACGGGAGAGGTCAGTTCAAAACGGTAAATAGTTGTATATGAGGAATTCATTTCGAAGTCTCTCCATATATACTTTGCTATATACAGATCAGTTTTGTTGCAGTAGATTTCATCGCCTCCGCCGAGTACTGCCGCGGCTTCGGTTTTGCCGGAAGCGAGGTCAATGAGAGCAACTACGGAATATGAATCTTCCTCGTTATCCTTGATAACGGCAATACTGTTTTCGGGGATAAGAGTTTTTGCCCCGTTGATATAATATGAGGGAATGCACTCCTCTTTGAGCTTCTCTTCGTCGTTGTAAAGCGGAACCGAGTAGTGAGTTACAACTATGAGTTTGCCGTCGGTAAGTCTTGTTGAGAGACAGTTTCCGTCAACGGAATATTCTGCGGTTTTTACGGGCTGTGCGGGATTTGAAATGTCATATACAAAAGCCGCGGTGTGATTTCCGTAGGAACCGGGGAAGCAGCAATATTTGTCGTTGTAGAAAACGCTGTCGTCATTTCTTGATTCGCTGCAGATTACAATGAGTCTGCCGTCCGAAACATACATATCCTTTACCGAATAATAGCTTTCGTCCGTTGCCTTGAAATCGAGTTTGGCGGCGATACTCATATTGCCGGGGTCGGAAGGATCAACAATGTAAACCGCAGGGCAATAGTAATTGCGGGAATCGACGATATAAATATATCTGCCGTCTGTCTTTGCTATATCCGCCTCGTCAACGCCTTCGACCTGAATCTCGGTCTGACTGAAGTTTGCGTTTCCCGTAATCAATGAGGAATCTGCGGAGTCTGAACCCGACACCGAGGACTCTTTTGCGGTAACTCCGTTTGCCGACATATCTGCTTCAATAGATTTTCCGTAATTGTAAACAGGGGATAAAATGTCAATACGGGTTTTGTCCTTTAAGTCTTCGTAGTCGTAATTCTTTTTGAGAGAAATAAAGAAGTTTTGAATTTCGGTATAGTCGCTTGTATAAACCGCGCTGTCCTCGCCGTTTTTGGGAGCGATTTTCTTAATCTTGGGCGTGTAGGCGTTGAAGCCGATATAAACGCCCGAGAGAACTATCGCAAATGCCGCGGCGCAGGCTATGACTTTTTTGACAACGCCTTTTTTCTTTTTGCTCTGTTCCGAATTCTTTACGCTGTTTATAATGCTTTCCTGAGAGAGCGAGTCAGGCATTTCCGAAGCTTCGCTCATTATTTCTTCTCTGAGTTTATCTTCAAAGCTTTTGTTATCCATTATGATTCTCCTTTCAGTAGGTGTAACTGTCCGAAAGCTCGTCCTTGAGTTTCTTGAGCGAGCGGGACAGCTTTGAACGTACTGCTCCCCGCGTATATCCCGTTATGTGTGCGATTTCCGCCGAATTAAAACCGCCCGTAACGGAGAGCAGAACTATTTCTCTTTCGTTGTCGTTGAGCTTTGCAAGGGCTTCGTTCAGACTCTGACGGTCAAGAGAGGTTTCCTCGAGCGCCGAGGTATCGGGCAGTGTTTCAAGTTCATGCGTGCCGACTGTGTGCAAATTACGTTTTACGAGTATGCTGCGTGCGGAATTTGCCAGCGCCTTGAAATAATACGCTTTAAATGCGTCGGGCTTCTTTACGGATGAGAGATGAGTATATACGTTTAAAGAAGCCTGCTGAACAGCGTCCTCTGCGTCCTCTTTGTTTCCAAGGAATTTATAAGCGTATGCATACAGCTCCTTTGCGTATTCACTGTAAAGCAGTCCGAAAGAATCTGCGTTTCCGTTCTGTGCGCACTCAAGCAAAACTTTTCGGTCAATCATTTTTCACACTCCTTTAAAAGGCCTTTCATAACAATAGACTATCACAAACCGCAAAGTGTTGCAATAAGTTTCGGAATTCTCATTTTATATATATTGTATAGCAAATGCGGGGAATTGTGAACTTTTTGTTAAATATTGCAAGGTATATTGCATTATATGGTAGTGTGTGTTATTATGTACTAAAGAAAAATATAATACCGAAGGAAGGAGATAAGATGAACATACAGTTCAAAAAGGGTGTTCTTGAGATGTGTGTGCTGTCGCTTCTCAAACAGGGCGACAAATACGGCTATGAGCTGGCGGACACTGTCGGCAGGAAAATAGACATTTCCGAAGGCAGCATATATCCCCTGCTTAAGCGTCTCAGGAACGAAGGATACTTTGAGGTCTATCTTAAAGAATCTCCGTCCGGCCCTGCGAGAAAGTATTACAGACTCACGCAAAAGGGCAGAGATACTCAGACAATGCTTGAAAACGAGTGGAAAGATTTTTCACACAGCGTAACGGAGATTTTGGGAGGTAACGGTAATGAATAAAAATGAATTTCTGAACAGACTCGGAGCCGCACTCGCTTCGCTCCCCGAGGCGGACAGAAACGATATACTGCAGGATTTTGCCGAGCATTTTTCGGCAGGACTTGAAACCGGAAAGACAGAGGAGCAGATTTGCGCCGAACTCGGTTCTCCCGAGGTCTGTGCAAGACAGTACATTCCGGGCACCGACGCCGGATATACTCAGAACACGGCTAACACCGTAAACGCAAAGCCCGCTCAGGCATACAGTTACGGCAGCGCGCCGGCATACGGCAGACAGACGCAGACTGACGGCGCACCCTTCAGACCGGGTATGACGGTGCAGAATACTGCAGACAGACGCAGCAAGACAATATGGAGTATAGTATTTATACTGTTTGTGCTCGCTGCTTTTGCGGTTTATCCCGTTGCGGCAGGACTTATGATTTCGCCGGTAGCGATACTGCTCGGCACGGTATTCGCGGCAGAGTTTGCGGTCAGTACGGGGATGATTATTTTTCTCATTTCTCTGGCGGTTGCTCTGTTCTCGGCGGGACTGCTGATGTTTCTTATAATGACGGCGCTGTTAAAACTCAGCTTCCGCAGGTCAAGCTTTTAAGGAGGGGATAATATGAAAAAAGCAATAATTATTACGGCGATTATTTTCATTATTTCCTCTGTACTGTGCGTTTGCCTCGGCGTGGCAGAGGGAGCAAAGTTCATCAGAGATTATGACAAGGGCAAATTTTCCGAGGAGATTAACGATATAGGCGATTTTGTCAGGAAAATCACTTCGGGCGGAGACTTTTCCGAAAACTTTACCGACATTTCTCACGAAAACATTAAAAGCAATATAGAGCAGCTTTTTGAGGGCAGAGATTTCTCGATTTTCGGACAGTACGAGAATATCATCGGCAGTGAAAAAGTTGACGGAATAGATATTTCGGGCAAGACCGAAATCAAAATCAAGGCGGATGTCGGAAGCGTAAAGATTGTCGGAACTGATGATGGCACAATGTCTGCAAGCTATGATATTTATTCGAGAAAGGCGGATGCGGACGCTTCGGCGTTCTCGCTCGGTACCGACACAAACGGCTATGACATTTACGCCTCGGGTGATAAGGACGTTAAGGCGGCTTGCCTTGCAGAGCTTACGGTTGAGATTCCCTCGGACTTTGAGGGCAAAGTAACCGTTGAGTGCAATATAGGAGAAATCGCGATTGACTCGGCGGAGTTCAAGGCTGTCAGCGCAGAGGTTCAGACGGGAAGCATTGAAATTGCCGATACCGTTGCGGAAAGCGCGGAGCTTAACGTTCATACGGGCGAAATTGAAATTCTGTCGGAAAGCGGCGGGCTTACGCTTGTAAATGCAAAGGTAGGCACGGGCTCCATAGAATATACGGTTCCCTTTAACGGTAAAACAGAGATAGACTATTCGGTACATATGGGCTCAGCGGAACTTGACGGACTTAATCCGAGAGAGTATGATTTAACCTCGGGAGGCATTTCCGAGAGCGGAGACGGAACAATAGTTATCGGCGAGTCCGAGGACGGAAATTATGTTAAGGCAAACCTTACTGTCGATATGGGCAGTATAGAATTCAATACATAAACAATTAAAAGCAAAGGAGTAAATATTATGGAAAAAAAGAAACTTTACAAGAGCGCAAATGACAAGATGCTGTCAGGTGTTTTAGGCGGCTTTGCCGAATATATCGGAGTTGACGCCACACTCGTAAGACTTATTTATGTTCTTATTTCCCTTTTCTCGGCAGGTTTTCCGGGACTTCTGTTCTACATTATCTGCGCAATAGTTATCCCCGAACCGCCTTTTACGGTTGAATAAGAAGCTTTACGACAAACACGGACTGTCAGCGACAGTATAATATGACACGGTTTTCACCGTACCTTGGTTATAATCTTGATGAGATTTTATAACGGAAAGGTACGGTGATTTTTTTGAAGGCGCTGTCAGCCGGATATGAAAAGAATATTGACGAGTCAAAAATAATAAAATACACGCGGGAAATAATACTTCAGCTTTTGCACTTTCTTGCGGCGTCCCTGCTGTCGTCAATTAACGAGGCAGGTGCGTTCTCTCCGTTCGGAGTGAGCTTTGTCTGTGCGGTAAAGAACAGATTTTTAATATCCTCCGCCTTCGGCTCGGGCATAGGATATATTCTTACGCAGGACAGCACCTCGGCGCTCAAATACATAGCCGCCGTGCTTTGCTCGGCTGTACTCATAAGGCTGACGGGGGAGTTTGAGAGTTTTAAAAGATTCAGACTGATTCCGTCCTGCACGGCTTTTTTAATGCTTTTCCTTACGAGTATGGCGGTGCTTTTTGCCGAGGGAATAAACCTGAAAGCGTTTTTTATCTTTCTCGGAGAGGCAGGCGTCGGCTTTGCGTCGGCTTATATTTTTGCGGGCGTTTCGGATGCGCTTTCTCTTTTTGACAAGGCAGGCGGAATGAGGCTTGCGGACGCGGAAAAATCGGGATTTTTAATATCGCTGATACTGTTTTCGCTTAGCGGAATTGAGGCGGGCGGAATCTCGCCCGCAAGAATTATTCTGATACTTCTTTTGCTTGTTACGGGCTATGTGTACTCACAGTCTGCGGCGGCGCTCGGAATTGCCTGCGCCCTTGTTTTTTCTCTCGGGGAAAGGTTCGGCACGGCGGCTCCGATATATGCCGCGGGACCGTTGCTTATGGGACTGTTTCCGCATCTCGGCAGACTTGCGCAGTGCTTTGCCTTTGCGGCGGCTTACGTTACGGGGTTTATTTTTTTCGGCGGCGAAGAGGACAAGCTGCCCCTGCTCGCCGAACTGTTTGCGGCAACTCTGATTTTTTGCATCGTGCCCGAGAAGGTGTATATGAAGCTTCGCAATATACTGACCGTTAAAGCAGAGCCGCAAAGCATAAATTCCCGCCGCCGCGCGGTATTCAATAAACTCGGTTCGGTTTCGTCCGCGCTCGGAGATATATCGTACTGTGTCGAAGCGGCTTCCGACCTTGCAAAAACCGATTTTGCAGGCGGTACGGTCGGATTTTATACTTCTGTGCGGGACACTGCGTGCGCCGACTGTAATATATACGGTTACTGCTGGGAAAAGAATTTTAACAGGACAAAAAACAGCTTTGACGAGATGAGCGAGAAATTAAAGCGCGGAGAAAAAATAAGAAGCGACAGTCTGCCCGATTTTTTGAACTCCTGCTGTAACAACAAGTCGGAAATTGCAGAGAGCTTTACCGAGAATTACATAAGATATATAAACTCAAAGAGCGTTGCCGACAGAGCGGAACAGCTTCGCAGACTCACGAGCGAACAGTTCTCGGGTATATGCGAAATGCTCTCGGAAATCGGAGACGAGTTTTCCGACGAAATTGCCTTTGACGACAAGCTGACGCAGGAAATAACGACCTCTCTCGCAGAGCATTGGAATCTGACGGTGCAGGATACCGTCTGCACAAGGGATTCGGCGGGACGGCTCAGAATAGAAATTCATCTGTTGCAGAAAGCTGAAAAACTAAGGGAAAACGAGTTTGTCGAAATGCTTGAAGCCATCAGCGGAGTAAGTCTTTCTCCTCCTGTTGTAACGCAGACGCAGGAGAGTATAGCGGTAACTCTGTGCGAAAGAACAAGGTACCGAATTGAAGCTGCTGCGGTGAGAATCTGCGCCGACGGCGAGAAGGAGTGCGGGGACAGTTACGAGGGCTTTTATGACGGCAGAGGGAACTATTTTGCGGTACTAAGCGACGGTATGGGAACGGGACTGCGCGCCGCGGTTGATTCCTCGCTGACAAGCGTAATGACGGCAAGACTTCTGCGCGCAGGGATAAGTCTTGCGTGCGCAGTTCGTCTGGTAAATTCCGCGCTGCTGCTGCGTTCCGCCGACGAGTCGCTCGCAACCTTTGACGCGGTAAAAATAAATCTTTATACAGGCAAAGTCGTTTTCTGCAAGGCGGGAGGAGGAGTGTCGTTTGTAAAGAGAAGGGGGAAAACGCGCAGCATTTCCTTCCCGTCAATGCCTCTCGGAATATTACGGGAAGTCAACTGCGCCGAAAAGAGCGTAATGCTCGGAACAAACGACCTTGTAATGCTGGCTTCGGACGGTGCGACAGAGTACGATACCGCCGCCGTTGCAGACAGCTTTTCGGTAAGTCTTTCGGAGAGCGCCGAGGAGATTTGCCGCAGAACCGCCGAGTGCGCCAAACGGCTGAGAAAAGGCAGGCATACAGACGACATTACGGTTATCACTCTCAGAGTAAAAGATAATACTTAGCCGATTTGTCAATTGAGCGGCTGAATTATTGTTTAAAATACATAAATAACATTTTTTTACAAAGCAAAAACGCATAATTTCATTGACATTTTGCGAATTATATTGTAAATTGGTATATGTATCGAAATAAATAATGCATAATTCTATGCTTAGCTCTTGAAAGGGGACACATTTAATGGCTAAAAAAGAGAAGAAACAGAAGCCCGTTTTAACTCCCGAGGAGTTACAGGCTAAAAGAGAAAGAAAGGCTGAAAAGGCAAAAATTTTCGGCAAGACATTTGTCTCGGTTCTTGCTGTTTTACTGTCAATACTCCTTGTCTATTCAATGGTTTATATGGCATTCGGACAGGGTATGACGGTTGTTCAGAAAGTTACCGGCTCATCCTCGGGTTCTTCTTCATCGGGAACTTCAGGCGGCAGCAGCTCATCCGTAACACCGTCATCGGGCGGCAGCAGTTCGTCCGCGACACCGTCATCGGGCGGCAGCAGCACACCTGCAACACCGTCGTCAGGCGGTTCTTCATCAGGCTCGGGCAATTCTACGGGCGCAGCTACAGATGCGGCAAGCGTTGCAAGCCTTATCAATTCTGCTACTGCGGCAGCAGTTAACGCAAAGGCAGGCTACGACTGGTCAAGAGACTGTACGGTTGCCAACATAGACGTCGGCGGCTCAACGGCAACAGGCATCATCAACCGTCTTATCGGTACCATTTCCGAAGGCGACGACCTTAACTCTGTTGTCGGCGGATTCCTCGGCAACGGCAGTAAAAAGCAGACAGTTCCCAAGGGAATGACTCTCGACACCATTGATGTTCCGAAGGATGACGGCGGTACAGAGAAGCTTTACCACGGTTCAAGCTACACTCTCAAGGCTTCAAATCTTCAGGCGGGCGATATACAGAATCTTCAGGTTAACGGCGATACCTATGAGTTTGACCTTACAGATTCTCAGAACCCCGACAGAAGCGGAAACACGGCTCTTTCAAGATTTTGTAACGATATAGTAGTACGCGAAGAGGTTGAGTCCGAGCTTAAGGGCTATACAGATGCAGTTACGGTTAACTCGCTCGACGCAAGCTACCACAATATACACGTTAAGGCTGTTATCAAGGACGGTCAGCTTCAGGACCTTACATATACAATGAAGGCTGACGCAACACTCGGTATCAAGATCGGTATTGCCATTACGGGTACCGGCAACCTTGACGCAACCGCAAGATACACCAACTTTGTTTATTGATAACTGGGAGGAAAAAAGAGATGGCTAAAAAAGAGAAGATTCAATTAACTCCCGAAGAGTTAGCGGCAAAGAAAATTCGCCGTTCAAACGGCTGGACCCGTTTCTGGGCGGTTGTAGTTGCTCTTGCGCTTACGGCAGGCGTATTCTCGATTGCACGTTCGCAGGGCACCAAGGGTGTTGACAAGCAGGGCGAGGTTACCACAAGCGCCGACTCTGCAAACACAAACAGCAACACCAACACAAATGCAAATACAAATACCAACTCAAACACAAATACCGGCACAAATACTGATTCGAATTCAAACAGCAACGCGAATTCAAACAGCTCGTCATCAGATGCGACTCCCTCGCCCTCTGGCAATTCATCGGGAACCGCAACCGACGCGGCAAGCGTTGCAAACCTTATAAACTCGGCTACTGCGGCTGCGGTTAACGCAAAAGCAGGCTATGACTGGGAAAGACACTGCACGGTTGACAATATCGACGTCGGCGGCGCTACAAATATTCTTAACAAGATTATTCAGGGCGTTGACGAGAACGCTGACCTTAACTCTGTTGTCGGCGGTTTCTTAGGACGCGGCGACAAGAAGGAAACAGTACCGAAGGGTATGACTCTTGACACCATTGACGTACCGAAAGACGACGGTGGCACAGAAAAGGTTTATCACGGTTCAAGCTACACTCTTAAGGCTTCAAACCTTTCGGCCGGCGATATCCAGAACCTTCAGGTTAACGGTGACACCTACGAGTTTGACCTTGCAGATTCTCAGAATCCCGACAGAAGCGGCAATACCGCTTTCTCAAGATTCTCCAACGATATCGTTGTAGTTGACGAGGTTAATTCAGAGATTCAGGAGCAGGTTGGCTCGGCAGTTCAGGTTAACTCACTTGACGCAAGCTACCACAACATCCACGTTAAGGCTGTTATCAAGGACGGTCAGCTTCAGGAACTCAGCTATTCAATGAAAGCTGATGCAAAGCTCGGACTTAAAGCCGCGGTTGTTACCATTAACGGTTCGGGCAACCTTGACGCAAACGCTAAGTATTCTAACTTTGTATATTGATAAGCAGTATTCGGAAATAATCGGAAAGGAAATGCGATATGGCAAAAAAGGAAAAACCGGTATTAACTCCTGAAGAGATTGCTGCTAAAAAGCTTAAACGCAAAAAAGTTTGGGCAAGAATAGGCGCAGTTGCCTGCGCGCTTGCAATTACCGGCGCAATATATGCTGTGGGCTCAAAGGACGGCCCCAAGATAGTCAGAGAGGAGCCCGAGCAGGTTATAGTTAAGCAGATAGTTACTCAGCCTGCACCTGCGGCACCGACAACGGCTGCTCCGACCACAAAGGCACCTGCGGCACCGACAACGGCTGCTCCCACTACGGCTGC
>SVOA01000009.1 GCA_015066635.1 Oscillospiraceae bacterium
GGAGAGTCCAAGCATCGCCTGAAGGCGTCTTGTTTCGGCAAGCCGAAAGAACGGGCAGAAGCCCGAGCCCACTTTATATAAATATCAGGAGGTAAATATTTGATGAAAAAGAAAAATAGTGATGAGCAAATCAAAATTCCTTTTAACAGCGAGTATGATGAAAAATACGGAAAATCAATAGACAGAAGAACTGAGGTTCGTGTAGAAGGCGACAAAGTCATTTTCACCCGCAAGTACCAAATTGGTGGTATGACTTATACGGTTAATTCTATTTTCGATAAGGACTTTGATGTTAACAACAACATCAAGTATCTCATTGCCCGAGCTATGGACAGCGAAAAATAGTTCTGGACTTTAATGCCGATTGATAGTATTGTGTTGCTGCGAGCAATCGCAATCTCAATCGGTTTGACAGAATGATAAGGAGGTAATAATGAGAAAGTCAAACCAAACATATCAGGATGTTGACAACAGAATAACCGCTCTCTATGCTCGGCTATCCAAAGAAGATGAGAATGTAGGCGACAGTGACAGCATTGTCAATCAAAAGGAGATTCTGACAAAGTATGCCCAAGATAACGGATTTCATAACACCAAACTGTTTGTTGATGACGGATATTCGGGAGTCGGATTTAACCGCCCGGCAATACAGGAGGTGTTAAAACTCATTGAGCAGGGAAAGGTCGCAACACTTATCACAAAAGACCTCTCCCGTTTTGGCAGGAACTACATCGAAGTAGGCAACTATACCGAGATCATTTTTCCGAGACTTAATGTCAGATATATTGCTATCAACGACAATTATGATACGGCTAGCATTGATGGCGGCAACGATCTTGCGCCTATAAAGAACTTCTTTAATGAGTGGTATGCTAAGGATACAAGCAAAAAGATAAAGGCAGTTCTCAAAGCCAAATCCGACAGAGGAGAACGAGTCGGCTCGACAGTTCCATACGGTTATATGCACGATCCCGACAGAAAAAATCATCTTCTGAAAAATGATGAAACTGCTCCTGTAGTTCAGCTGATATACAAGCTGTGTGTTGAAGGCAACGGGCCGCAGGAGATAGCAAGAATTCTTAAAGAAAAAGAAATACTGAAGCCGTCAATGTATGAATATTACAGAACGGGTAAAATCAGTAAAAACATACGTATGGATCTGCCTTATGAGTGGAGCTGCACTACCATTTCAGATATCCTTAATAACGAAATATATCTCGGTCATACGATAAACTTCAAGACAAAATCACTGTCGTTCAAGGATAAACGTACCATACCTACCTCAAAGGAAGAACAGGCACTGATTGAAAACACCCACGAGGCATTGATTTCACAGGAGCAGTGGGATATAGTCAGAAAGATTCGCAAGGGCAAGCGGAAGAAATCACAGACGGGAATTGTTAATAAATACAACGGTTTCGTATTCTGCGCCGACTGTAAGGAAAAGATGTATGTGCTGAAAGGCTCAAGCAGCAAAGGTACATATTACAGTTTCAACTGCAGCCGTTACAGAAAGCACTGGCTTGATTATGACTGCACACCCCACGCTGTCCGTGAGAGCGTTCTTGATGAAATCGTACTTGAGGAAATACGCAAAGCGTCTTATCTGGCAAGAATGAAAGCTGACGAATTCAAGGCATTCATAAATAAGAAAAGCTCCGTCGAAAGCAGAAAGGAACTGCTTGAAAAGTCAAAAGAGCTGACTCGTTTGCAGATAAGGAGCAAAGAGCTTGACACATTATTCAAGAAACTGTATGAAGACAATGTACTCGGAAAGATAACCGACAGACAGTTTCAACTGCTGTCCTCTTCATACAATACCGAACAGGAAGAAGCGTTCAGACGGATTCCGGCTCTTGAAGAAGAAATCGAAAAGCTCAAATCCCTTCAGATTAACACCGACAAGTTCATAGAACTGGCAAACAAATACACGGATATAACCGAACTGAACATTGAAATACTTCGCATCTTCATCTCACGGATAGAAATTCATGAACGGTCAAAACTACCTGAAGGCAGCAGCACACAGCAAATCGACATATATTTCAACCATGTCGGGAACGTCAAGGCATAACTGAAAAAGCAAAGAAAAACGGACAGGCAAATTGCCTGTCCAATACTAAAACTCGTTACTGTCTACGTGTCACCTGGTCAAAGGTCGCCCGTATTTATTTTTGCACAGACTTTTTAATAATTTGATATAGCTGTTTTTGCTTCGCCTGAATTTTTAGTCAAAATTTATCTGAAAATGTTTTTTGCGCCGTATTGTTTTTTGACATAAAAAGACTTATAATTATTTTCGTAATTTATATTAAACGGAGGTATATTATGTCAGATGTAAGACCCGAGAGCATGGCTCGTATTACAACCAAAGAACTCGCTGACGAGTTTATCGCTCAGCAGATTAAGGAAATCCGTGAGCAGGTAGGCGACAAAAAGGTCCTTTTGGCACTTTCGGGAGGAGTAGATTCCTCGGTTGTTGCCGCGCTGTTAATCAAAGCTATCGGCAAGCAGCTTTACTGTGTTCACGTTAACCACGGACTTCTCCGCAAGGGCGAGCCCGAGCAGGTTATCAAGGTATTTAAAGAGGAGATGGACGCCAACCTCATTTATGTTGACGCCGTTGACCGTTTCCTTGACAAGCTTGCAGGCGTTTCGGACCCCGAAACAAAGAGAAAGATTATCGGCAAGGAATTCATTGACGTTTTTGTAGAGGAAGCAAGAAAGCTTGACGGTATTGCGTATCTTGCGCAGGGCACAATTTACCCCGACATTCTTGAGAGCAAGGACGGAATAAAGGCCCATCACAACGTCGGCGGACTTCCCGAGGATCTCAATTTTGAACTCGTTGAGCCCGTAAAGCTTCTGTATAAGGACGAGGTCAGAGTCGTCGGCAAGGCGCTCGGACTTCCCGAGGGTATGGTTGAGCGTCAGCCCTTCCCCGGCCCCGGACTCGGCGTTCGCTGTGTAGGAGCTATCACGCGCGACAGACTTGAAGCAGTACGCGAATCCGATGCAATTCTCCGCGAGGAATTTGCCGCGGCGGGACTTCAGGGCAAGGTCTGGCAGTATTTCACGGTAGTTCCCGATTTCAAATCGACGGGTATAAGAGACGGCAAACGCACCTTTGACTGGCCCGTAATCATCCGCGCTATCAACACCACGGACGCTATCAAGGTAACTGTTGAGGAAATTCCCTACTCTCTGCTTTACAAAATCAGAGACAGAATTCTCACAGAGGTTAAGGGCGTAAACCGCGTGCTTTATGACATTACACCCAAACCGGTAGCGACGATAGAATACGAATAAACCGACAATTTAAAAAGGCTGATTGATTATTTAATCAGCCTTTTTTGTTTTGTTTTATCAGATACAGTCGATAATTGACTGTACTGTTTCGTTGGCGTCGCCGAGGAGCATAAGCGTATTGCTGTTTTTATACAGCGGGTTGGGTACGCCTGCGTATCCCGGATTCTCGTCAAAGTTGCAGATGATTACATACTTTGCGTCGGCGGCGTTAAGAACGGGCATACCGTAAATCGGAGTGCCTTCCGCCGTGTTTGCGGCAGGGTTGATAACGTCGTTTGCGCCGACAACTATTACTGCGTCGCAACCTGCGAACTCGGGATTGATAACATCCATCTCATAGAGCTTGTCATAGGGAACGTCAACCTCGCAGAGCAGTACGTTCATATGTCCGGGCATTCTTCCCGCAACGGGATGAATTGCAAATTTTACTTCTGCGCCCTTTTCCTCAAGCTTGTCGGCAAGCGCTTTAACCTTGCTCTGCGCCTGTGCGAGAGCCATTCCGTAACCGGGAATGATAATGATTTTCTTTGCGTCCTTCAGAATTTCATCGGGAGTAAGAGCCGCTTTGACTTCTTCCTGTGCAGGTGCGGCTTCTTCGGCTTCCTCTGCTTCTTCCTTTTCCTCGGAAACGGGGGCCTTAACCGAAGTGCTGCCGAGCAGTATGCTTAAAAGCTTTCTGTTCATTGCCTTGCACATAATTCTTGTAAGAAGCAGTCCCGAAGCGCCGACAATACCGCCGATGGCAACAAGCAGAACGTTGCCGACCGCAATACCTGCTATGCCGCCCGCAACACCGCTGAGCGAGTTGAGAAGCGAAATCGTGATGGGCATATCTGCGCCGCCTACGCGCACAGCAAAGATAATGCCGAAAGCACTTGCGAGAATTGCCGTTATCCAGATGGGAGCGTTCAGTACGACGCAGACAAGCGTTGCGAGCATAAGAACGATTATAATAACCGTATGTCCCGGAATAACGACGGGCTTCTGCGGCAGAAGTTTATGAAGCTTTCCTGCGGCAACAAGACTTCCCGTAAAGGTAACGAAGCCGATTACGAGAGCAACCTCTGCCGTATATAAGGAAAACTTGTCCTCCGCCTGAAAATACGAAAGAATTGCAACCAGCGCGCTTGCAAGACCGCCCAGACCGTTGAGCAGGGCGACAACCTGCGGCATCTGAATCATTTTGACCTTTGCCGCCGCGGCAAGACTGACAACGGCGCCTATTGCTATACTTACCCAGATGATTGTCGAGGGCAGTATTTTGTAGTTATACATTGTAACGGCTATTGCTACGAGAGTGCAGGCAGCGCTCAATGCGTTACCGAAGCGAGCCTTCTCGGGCTTGCTCATAAGGATAAGACCTATGAGTACGCCTAAAACCAGCACGCCGCTGATGATGTAGAATTGGGTTGAGCTTAATATGGTAGAAGCCATTTAGTCGTCCCCCTTCTTTTTAAACATCTTGAGCATACGCGCGGTAATTCCGAAGCCCCCCGCAACGTTTATCATAGCGAGAATTATTGCTATGGCGCCGATTACGATACTCAGCTTGCTGTATCCCGCCTTGTGCATTTCCGCAGCGGTTACGGCAAGTGCGCCTATAACGGTAATGCCCGACAGCGCGTTCATACCCGACATAAGCGGGGTGTGAAGCAAAGTGGGAACGTTATTGATTATAAAGTATCCTACTATTGCCGAAACAACAAAGATAATAATCAGAATAATATGTGACATTTGTATCTCCTTATTTGTTCATTGCCTCGAGCGCGCCCTTATGAACGAGCTTGCCGTCAATAGTGGTAAGAGTGCCCTGAACGATTTCGTCGTTCATATCGAGCGAGATAGCGCCGTCCTTGGTAAGATACTTAACAAGGTTGTAAATGTTGTGGGCAAACATCCAGGTTGAGCTTGTGGGAAGCATACCGGGAATATTTTTGATGCCTTCGATGGTAACACCGTGCTTAACAGCTGTTTTGCCGGGGTCTGTAATTTCGCAGTTACCGCCCTGGTCGATGGAAATATCAACGATAACCGAACCGGGCTTCATTGACTTAACCATTTCCTCTGTGATAAGAACGGGAGCAAGCTTTGAGGGAACAAGTGCGGAGCAGAATATGATGTCCATATCCTTTACTACGTCCTTGAGTGCCTCTCTCTCCTTGAGTATCATTTCCTCTGAAAGAGCGTTTGCATATCCGCCGGGTGCGATTGCCGCCTCAGCGGGAATACCCGTGTCAACTATCTTTGCGCCTAAGCTCTGAGCGTTCTCAGCTGCTGCGGGACGGATGTCAGCCGCATAGATTACGCCGCCGAGACGTTTTGCCGTTGCGAGAGCCTGAAGACCTGCAACGCCGGTACCTATAACAAGTACGTTACAGGGCTTAATCATACCGACTGCGCACATGGTCATCGGAATAAACTTTGTAAGATCGCTTGCCGCCATAAGAATTCCCTTATAGCCCGCGCAGGTGCTCATTGAGGTAAGAGCGTCAAGATTCTGTGCTCTTGAAATACGCGGAACACCGTCAAGAGTTAAGCTGATAATGCCGTTGGCAGCCATCTTCTTTACCATTTCGTGGTTAACGGGAGAAGCGGGATGAATAAATGTGATGAGGTACTGACCTGCGTGCATCATATCAACCTCGTGCTTACCCTTTTCCTCATTAAAGAGAGGCTCCTTAACTTTAAGGATAATGTCTGAACGGTCATAGAGCTCCTGAGCGTCGGCTACCATCTCTGCGCCTGCCGCCGCATAGTCAGCGTCTGCAAAGAATGCCTCTGCGCCTGCGTTCTTTTCTACAAGAACTTCATAACCGTCTGCCTTGAGCTTAGCAACTGTCTCGGGAATTGCGGCAACGCGTCCCTCGCCGTGCATAATTTCTCTCGGAATACCTACTACCATAAAAATCAAACCCTTTCTTTTATAAATTATTTTTTATTGTTCAAGCAGACAAACGTCATACTTGTTAGTTGACAAAACAACCGATGTTCTTGTCAGCGAAACTCCGCTTATGGACTTAATGTTGTTCAGTACGTCCTCAAGCGTTTTGTCCGCTTTTGTAATAACCTTAAGAATAAAATCAAAATCTCCTGCGATGTAATGACACTCGGCAACAGAATCATTTTTATTCATTTCTTCAACAAAATTATCGTAATACTTGGGATGCCCGAGCCGTACATATATGAATGCCGTCAGCTCTCTGCCGAGCAGTTTCTGGTCAACGAGTATGGTGTGCTGTTTGATTACCCCCGAGCCCTCAAGCTTTTTTATCCTCTCAATTACGGCAGAGGTGGAAAGATTGATTTTTGCACCTATAGCCGTTGCATTCTCTCTGGAATTTTCCTTGAGACAGGATAAAATTTTGTAATCTAATGCATCCATCGGTTCACCTCCAATTTATATTTCAATTATATATGAAACGCAGTAAAAAGTAAACCGTAAAAAAATATTACGCAAAATATTTTTGGGAAAAAGCAATTTTACAAAAAATATTTCCGAAACGCTGCCGAATATGAGCTTTCGGGACAAAAATTTACAATTCAGCCCTAATATGCGCTGTCAGAATTTGTAAAATAAGGTCTGCTCAGAGTTGTGAGTTCTCACATATTTACGCGTGTTTTTTATCCTTATTGATAATTGAATAGTGTAGGCTTGTCTGTTATAATTTAGTAAATAAACCTGTTTGAGAAAGGAATTAAAATGAGAAAAAGCATAAAGAAAATATACAAGCCTTTGCTGACGCTTGCAGGCGCTGCCGTTATTTCGGTGCTTGCGGCAGGTACGGTAATTTCGTTTGTCGGCTTTGACGGCGGAGATTACACCGTACCAGAGCTTGACCTGAGCGTAAAGCCCGAGGGTATCGGCGCACAGTACGATTATCTGTATGAGCTTGTAACTGTGGACGACTCGGCAGATTATCTGGCGCATCCCGACAGCGTACTGCTTAAAAACGGAAACATCCTTACAATGTATCCCAAAGGACACGGCAAGGGCGCCGTACTGAATAAGGTCAGCACGGACGGCGGAAAAAGCTGGAGCGGTAAAATCGAAAACACGCCCGCAAGCTGGGAAAATTCACTTGAGACGCCCACGGTTTACAGACTGAAATTTACGGACGGCGTTACGGGGGATAAACTGATTATGATTTCGGCAAACCCGAAATGGCCCGGTATGGACACAAACGGCGGCTTTAACTGCTCGGTTTCTTCGGATGAGGGAGAAAACTGGACGGAATTCGAGTGCTTTTACGACAAGGACAGCGAAAACACAGTTATTCCGATAGTCGCGATGGCAAGTCTTACTCAGCTCAAAGAAAACGGCAGGTTTGTTGATAAGTGGATGGGCTTTTTCCACGACGCCGACTTTTATAACTATAAGACAATACTGACCTTTGACGGGGACGGAAACCCTCACTGGAGCGTGCCCGAAAAATACTTCTCCGATTACCGCGAAACCGAAAAAAAGGCAAAAATGTGCGAGGTTGAGGTTATCAGAAGCGAGGGAGGTCAGGGAGACGAGCTGTGTCTGATTTCAAGGTCAAACAGCAAAAAAATGAATTCGCTTGTTTCCTTTTCCTCGGATGAGGGCAAAACATGGTCGGAGCCAAAAGAGGTTCCTGCCGCGCTCAACGGCGAGAGGCATAAAGCCGAGTGGACTGCCGACGGCAGACTGTTTATTACCTTCCGTTCAATAGAGAGAGGCAAAAAGGCAAGGGAAACCGTCGGTTTCAGGTTTTTCGGAACAAAGCACTGGTCGAGCGAGGGCTGGGTTGCCTGGGTAGGAAGCTATGACGACCTTAAAAACGGAACCGAGGGACAGTACAGAATAAAGCTTGCCCATATTTATAAGAACGGGCAGACAGAGCCCTGCGACGATGCAAATGCCGATACGGGATACTGCGGCAACGTCGTGCTTGACGACGGAGTTATAGTAACCTCGACTTACGGAAACTTCAGTCCCGATTCAAAGACTTCGGACGGAGAACTCAGGACTTATATCTGCTCCAAGAGGATAAATCTTCCGGACACGGACGAGTTAGTTAAAAATTATCTAAACGATAAATAACATAAAGAGGGGTATAAATATGAAACCGTTTAAATTCTATCTTGTTACCGACACGCATTACTTTGAGCCGAGTCTCGGATGCTCGGGAGAGGCGTACGAAAACTATATGCGAAACGAGATGTACTGTCTTGCCGAGAGCAGCGAGATAGTCAGGGCAGTTTTTGCCCGTATCGCAGAGGACTCCGAAACCGACACGGTTATTATCCCAGGCGACCTTTCAAAGGACGGGGAGAAGCAGAGCCACATAAGTTTTATCAAGGAACTTAAAAAACTCAAAGCGTCAGGCAAAAAGGTTTTTGTAATTACTGCGGGACACGATTATAACGATAATCCGGGCGGTTACGTCGGCAGCGAGAAGGTTCCCGTTGAGGGTACGACTCTTGACGAGCTTTACGATTTATATTACGAATTCGGCTATTCCGAGGCGCTCAGCGTTGACAGACAGACGCTTTCCTATGTCGCGGAGGTTGCCGAGGGCGTAAGGATGATAGCATTCAACTGCGACTCCGACCGCAGCTTGAAGGGCAATATAGACGACAGACTTCTTGACTGGGCAAAGACCGAAATCGACAGGGCTAAGGCGGACGGATGCTTTATATTCGCAATAAACCACTATCCGATTATTCCTCCGGTACCCGTTTTTGACCTTATCGGAGACGCTCATATAAAGAATTGGCGCAGAGTCGCCTCGTTCCTTGCGGATAACGGAGTACATCTCGCGTTTACGGGACATATGCATATACAGAGCATAAACGAATTCTATTCCGACAGCGGCAATAAATTCGTTGATATATGCACTTCGGTGCTTGTAGGCAGCCCTGCAAAGTACAGACATATTACAATCGAGGATGAGAACACGGTTGAAATTAAAACCGTTGACGTACCCGAATTCGGCAGAGACCTCGGAGGAAAAACTCCCGAGGAATTCTTTGACGCAAGAGCGGAGTGGGCGGCGGTCAACAGGATAAACAGAGCGCTCGGCGGCTCCGAGGGAATGGTAAAATTCTTAAAGCAGAGAGCTTCAAAGATTTTCAATAACAAGACTCTCGGTCAGCTCGGCAGAATGCTCTGCATCAAGGTTGACCCGAGCATTAAGGACAAGAAATTCACAACCTTTGCCGGTGAAATGGCGCGCGACATATTCAAGGGTGACCAGCCTTATGTTGAAGGCACTCCCGAATACGACGCCGTAAACAGATTTCTTTCGAGATTCGGCTTTGTTCTCGGCAAGGTTTCAAAGAAGCTTGCAAAGGACGGGGAAGCGCCTGATTTAAAGGCCATGGTGCTCGGCACTATCGGCAATTCAAAGGGCTTTTCCGACAACAATGCGACAGTAAAACTTGATAAATAATTCTAACCGTCCGCAGCTTTTCTGCGGGCGGTTTTCGGATGTGCCGTTTATTTGACATAAATGCCGTATTATGGTATATTTTAATATAATGTATTTTTTGACTTTTTACTGAAAAGGTAGTGTGAAAATGACAAAAAACAAGATTTCGGTTCTTCTCTGTATTCTGGCGGGACTCGGCGGTGCGGCGTATTCGCTCTTCACGGCGGGTAAAATCAGCCTTGCAACGCTTGACATAGAAAGAATTATCATATTTACGCTCGGCACGGCGCTTGTAACGGGCGCAGTTATTTTCCTGATAGTTTATCTTAAAGGAATAGGCCCAAATATCGCCGTGTTTAAAAAGTATAAATACCTTCTCGCAAACCTCATTTCAAGAGATTTAAAGGTCAAGTACAGACGCAGTATGCTCGGCTTCCTGTGGAGCATACTCAATCCGCTTCTCATGGCGCTTGTCATAAACGCGGTTTTTTCAAGAATTTTTAAATTTCAGGTTGAGTATTTCATTGTCTATTATCTGACGGGCTCGCTCATCTTTAACTTTATGACGGAAGCCACGACGGGCTCGCTTACCTCGGTTATTTCGGCGGCTTCGCTTATCAAGAAGGTTTATATACCAAAGTATATTTTCCCGCTTGAGAAGTGTATGTTTGCGTTTGTAAATATGCTGTTTTCGTCGGTTGCGGTTATCGTGGTAATACTGATAGTCAGGATGCCTGTTTCGTGGACGGCTCTGCTGTTCTTTTTCCCGATGATTTGCGCGCTTGTTTTCAGTCTGGGACTCAGTCTCATACTGTCGGCGCTCAACGTATTTTTCAGGGACATAGGGCATCTTTACACCGTCTGGACGGTGGCGTGGATGTATCTGACACCCGTTATCTATCCTGCGGAGGTTATACCCGAAAGACTGCTCCCGATAATGCATTTAAACCCGATGTTCCACTATGTAACATATTTCAGGGACGTGGTTATGTATGCAACGGTTCCGGGCCTTCAGACGCATATTATCTGTCTTGTATATGCGTTTACCTTCCTCGGACTCGGACTTGTGATTTTCAAAAAGCAGCAGGACAGATTTATTCTTTACATTTAAGGAGGCGGTACTGTGGATAATATTATAGAGCTTCAGAATGTCAGTATGCGCTTCAATATGTCAAAAGAGCGCGTTGACAGCATAAAGGAATATATAATAAGATTTGTCAAGCACCAGCTTCAGTTTGAGGAATTCTTTGCGCTGCGGGACATCAACCTCGGCATTAAACCGGGCGAGGTTGTCGGAATAGTCGGACTTAACGGCTCGGGCAAGAGTACCATGCTCAAGGTCATATCGGGCATATTAAAGCCCTCGACGGGTACGGTTGCGGTCAGAGGCTCGGTTTCGCCGCTTATAGAGCTCGGCGCAGGCTTTGACTTTGACCTGACGGCGCGTGAAAATGTTTTCCTTAACGGTTCCGTGCTCGGTTTCTCAAAGCAGACCATGGCAGAGAAGATGTATGACATTATCGACTTTGCGGAGCTTCGCGACTTTATGGACGTTGCGATAAAAAATTACAGCTCGGGTATGGTTGCCCGACTCGGCTTCTCGATAGCGACCATAACAAAACCCGACATACTGATAGTTGACGAAATTCTCTCGGTCGGAGATTTCCTTTTCCAGCAGAAGTGCGAGCAGAGAATTGCAGAGATGATGAGCGGAGGCACGACTGTTATTATCGTTTCGCATTCGCTTGAGCAGATAGAACGACTTTGTTCAAGGGTTGTCTGGCTGTCCAAGGGCAATATTATAATGGACGGCACCACAAAGGAAGTCTGCGAGGCATACAGAAATAAGGCAGGCAAGGACGGGGAGTAAAAATATGGCTGATATGAAGGAATGGACTGAGCTTGAAAGACTCAGAAGAAAGAATGAAAAGCTTGAGAAGGAAGTTCATAAGCTTCAGATTTCATCTGCAAGGCAAAATGAAACAATAAACCGACTCAATTCCGATATTGCTTCAATCAAAAACTCAAAAAGCTGGAAAATCACAAAGCCTTTAAGGGCGATAGCAAGCCTGTGGTTGCTGATTGTAAAGGCGTTTTATTTCTTTAAGAGAAACGGCTTCAAGGCAACACTTCGCAGAATCTTTAAGCGCAGTGCTGCAAATCAGTATGTCAGCAGCAGCTTTGATATTTTTAACAGAATACCCGACAAGGTAAGACAGAAAGAGGAAAATGCGGTCTTTGACAGGGAAGTTAAATTCAGCATTATTGTTCCTCTGTATAACACTCCCGAAAATCTGCTGTGTGAGATGATAGATTCCGTAAAGGCTCAGACCTATAAAAGCTGGGAACTGTGCCTTGCTGACGGAAGCGATGACGAGCATAAATATGTTGAGAAAATCGTCAGGGATTATATTAAAAATGACAACAGAATAAAATACAAAAGACTTGAAAAGAATCTCGGCATATCCGAGAATACAAACGCCTGTATTGATATGGCAACGGGCGATTATATAGCACTTTTTGACCACGATGATATACTGCATCCGAGCGCGCTTTATAAATATGCAGAGGCTATATGTAAAAAGAATGCAGATTTCATTTACTGTGATGAGGACAAGTTTGATGAGCTCGGCAAGGGCTTCTATGACCCGTTCTTCAAGCCCGATTTTGCTCCCGATAATTTAAGGGCGAATAACTATATCTGCCACTTTACGGTATTCTCAAGGGAGCTTATGGATAAGGCAGGCAAATTCCGTAAGGAGTTTGACGGCTCACAGGATCACGATATTATTCTGCGTCTTACAGAAAAGGCGCAGAATATAGTTCATATCCCCGAGATACTTTACCACTGGCGTGTCAGCAAGGTGTCGGTTGCCTCTGACCCATATGCAAAGCCTTATACCATTCAGGCAGGTATCAATGCGGTTTCCGAGCACCTTGAGAGAATTGGACTCAAGGGCACGGTTGAAAGTACGCCCGTTCATCCGAATATTTACAGAATAAGATATGAAATTAAGGATAATCCCCTTGTTTCCATTCTCATTCCAAACTATAATCATATTTCGGAGCTTGCAACCTGCATAGATTCCATAAGGGAAAAGTCAACTTATGAAAACTATGAAATAATAATTATTGAGAATAATTCCGATAAGCGTACATTTGAGTACTATGATACGCTTAAGGATGACCCGAAAATTAAGGTAATCGTTTATCATCCCGAAGGCGGTTTCAACTACTCGGCTATTAACAATTTCGGCGCAAAGCATGCAAACGGAGATTATCTTTTACTGTTAAACAACGATGTTGAGATTATTTCTCCCGACTGGATTGAAGAAATGCTTATGCTGTGTCAGCGTGATGAGGTAGGTGCGACAGGTGCAAAGCTGTACTATCCCGATGATACTATCCAGCATGCGGGCGTTGTGCTCGGCGTTTTAACGCTTGCGGGACACTCATTCAAAAACCAGCCCAGAGAAACTCCCGGTTATTTCGGCAGAGCCTGTTATCAGCAGGATTTGACTGCCTGTACGGCAGCATGCTTAATGGTTAAGAAAAGTGTGTATGAGGAAATCGGCGGATTTGACGAAAAGTTTGCGGTTGCCTTTAACGATATCGACCTTTGTATGAGAATCAGGCAAAAGGGGTATCTTATTACATTCACTCCCTTTGCTGAGCTTTATCACTATGAGTCAAAGTCGAGAGGAATCGAGGATACGCCCGAAAAGGTTGCGCGTTTCAGCGGAGAAATTCAGCGCTTTTTTGACAAGTGGGACAAGGAGCTTAAGGCGGGCGACCCGTATTATAACCCGAATCTTACGCTTGACAGAGAGGACTTCTCTTTGAGAAACGGATAATGGTAATATGTCTGAGCTTTCGGTTTACGGAAGTGAAAACAAGTATCTGCCGACCTTTGACGAAGCTTTGAAGCTCTCGCATAGGCTTGACGCTGTTTTGGAAAAGGACAACTATGCAAAGGACGGAGCCTATGCCGTAAGAAGTCTTTATCTTGACAGTGCAGACAGGCACTCGGGCTGTTTCGCTTGCGGGTATGTATATCACGGACAGCGAAAAGGATATGACGCACTACGGTCTGCCGAGGTTAACTCTCGGAGCAGGCGAAAGCCTGACGGTTTACTGTGAGAGCAACTATCACGCGCTCAATGAGTATATATGCAACTTTAACCTCGGCAACGGGGAAACGCTTTATCTTTACAACTCTGACACCCGGGAAATTGAGGACAGCGTTTTTATGAAGCGTATGGGAAGCAACGAAACATATAAACGGCTGCCCGGCTGCGACACTTTCAGATTTGTTAAAATAAAAGAAGGACCGTGAAAAAATCACGGTCCTTTAATTTACGGTTTTTTATTTCATTTTCATTGATATATCAAAAGCCTTTACCGAGTGGGTAAGCGCGCCCAGCGAGATAATATCGACTCCCGTTTCGGCAACCTCGCGGACATTGTCGAGAGTGATGCCTCCCGACGCTTCGGTCTTTGCTCTGCCGCCTATTATGCCTATGGCGCTTCTCATCATTTCGTTTGACATATTGTCAAGCATTATGATATCTGCTCCGGCGTCGGCGGCTTGATTTACCTCGTCCAAATCTCTTGTTTCAACCTCGATTTTTACGGTGTGTCCGAGCTTTGAACGCAGTTTGTTTACGGCTCCCGTGATTCCTCCCGCCGCGTCAATGTGATTGTCCTTGAGCATAGCGCAGTCGGAGAGGTTAAAGCGGTGGTTTCTGCCGCCGCCGCAGGTAACCGCATATTTCTGAAGCGCACGCATACCGGGCAGAGTTTTGCGCGTGTCGGTTATCTGAGCGCCCGTGCCCTCGCAAAGTCTGACAGCCCTGTTTGTCGCAGTAGCAATACCCGACATATGCTGTATGAGGTTGAGTGCAGTTCTCTCGCCCTTTAAAAGCAGGGTAGTGTGTCCCGAGAATTCGGCAATTACGTCGCCTTTTTTAACCGCGTCGCCGTCCTTAAAGTAAACCTTCTTTTTAAAGTCGGGGTCGAGCAGTTCAAAAACTCTCATCGCAACATCAATGCCGCAGAGAATTCCCTCTGCCTTGGCAACGAAGTAAGCGTCGTTTTTTTGCTCCTCGTCTATGAGGTAATCTGCGGATATATCGACATAATTTATGTCCTCTTTGAGCGCGGTATTGATTATTTCGTCAACATAGAAGGAAGGTAAAATCATCCCTCGTCAACCTCCTTTAATATAATATGAGCAACCGTTGCAAGGCTTAGCGCCTCGCAGTAGGCGGGGGTAATTGCGTATTTGCCCGAGGTAAGTCTTTTAAGAATTCTGTCAACCTGTTTAAGTCCCGTTCTGACGGCGTCCTCGTCGGGTATGACAAAGTATGCTCTCTGCATTATCGAGCGTATTTCGGTGCGGATTCCCTTTGGCTTGGGAGCGCCCGAAATATCAGGAACCTTATCCGATACGATAACGTGTGTATCGGTAAGCGCGGCAATTTTTGCAATATCCTGAGCCGCGCGTCTGCCGAAAACAAGCGCTTCAAGCAGCGAATTGCTTGCAAGACGGTTCTTGCCGTGAACTCCCGTGCAGGAGCATTCGCCCACGGCATACAGTCTTGCGACCGAAGTTCTCGCGTCAAGAGAGACGTCAATGCCTCCCATCAGATAGTGCTGACACGGGAAAACGGGAATCAAATCCTTGGTTATATCCACGCCGTATTTCATACAGCCCTCGTAAATACCGGGAAATCTGTTTAAAAGATAATCTCTGTCCCTGTGGGTTATGTCAAGATAGAAGTTGTTGCTGCCCGTTTTTCTGCTCTCTAAGATTATTGAACGCGAAACCACATCTCTGGGGGCGAGTTCAAGTCTCTCGTCGTAGCGGTGCATAAAGCGTTCCTTTTTGCAGTTGAGCAGATATGCTCCCTCGCCGCGGACAGCCTCGCTGATTAAGAACTGCTCTCTGTCGGGACCGTTGAAGGCGGTGGGGTGGAACTGAACGTAGCTTAAATTTTTTATTGCGGCGCCCAGCTCGTATGCAAATCTTATGCCGTCGCCCGTTGCAACAGCGGGGTTGGTGGTGTATTTATAAACCCTGCCTATGCCTCCCGTTGCAAGCACGCAGAAGTCCGAAAAAACTGTTTCGGCTTTGCCTTCCTTGGTAAGCAAACAGGCGCAGAAGCCTCCCCTGACGCGCTCCAACTTATAGGTAAGGGTGTCGGGAAGCTGGGTGATATTCTTTCTGGTATGAACTTCAGCAAGAAGCTTCTTTACGATTTCGGCGCCTGTTGTGTCCTTGTGATGCACTATACGCCGTCTGCAGTGTCCGCCCTCAAGCGTTTTCTGAACCGTGCCGTCGGGATTTTTGTCAAAGTCAACCCCGTATTCCATAATTCTGCGCACGTCGTCGGGACCTTCCTTTACGAGCACGTCAACCGCTTCGGGGTCGTTTTTGTACCCGCCCGCTATCATAGTGTCCTCGTAATGCAGTTCAAAGCTGTCGTCCTCAAAACTGAGCACGGCGGCAACCCCTCCCTGAGCAAGATTGCTGTTTGAGAGGGTATCGGACTGCTTTGAAAGCATCAGAACGGAAAGCTTCTCGGGAAGCGAAAGCGCGGTGTAAAGTCCGCCGACGCCGCTTCCGATTATGAGCACATCATATCTTTTTTCCATAGTTTGGGCACATCTCTGTTTCTTTTATGATTATATATAATATACCACATCTTTGCGGAATTTGGAATATTATTCTTTAAAATATATTTTTTGCCCGAAAAACAGTTTTAAAAAGCCGCTTTAATTGACAATATCCCACCGTATCTGTATAATAAAAATATAAATGTTAAAGAGGGGTTATATATGATTGACAATAAAAATATTGTGCTTACGGGCGCTTCAAGCGGAATAGGGTTTGAGGTGCTCAAACTTCTCGTACAGGGCAGGGGAAACAGAATCCTTGCCGTTTCCCGTACCGCAGAGGAAAAGCTCTCGGACTTTGACGTGAACGTTATTCCCATGAGTATTGACGTGAGCAGCGCGGAGGCGGTTGACAGAATTTTTGAGAGAGCCGCCGAGGTCTTTGACGGCAAAAAAATTGACATTTTCTACGCCAACGCGGGATACCCGTATTATGAGCAGTATAACTATACCGACTGGGACAGGGTAAAGAGGATGTTTGAAACAAATACCTTTTCCCCGATTTATACCTACTCAAAGTATCTGGAGCACCTTGCGGGCAGAGAGGGTATTCTCGCCATTACCGTAAGCGCGATAGGCCAGATGGCTATGCCTGGTTATGCGATTTACAGCTCGACCAAATTTGCACTTCACGGCTTCCAGCAGGCGGTAAGAATAGAAAAGCCGAAAAATCTTCAGCTGACCTGCCTTTATCCCGTTGCGACCGACACGAACTTCTTTAAGGTCGCAAATGAGGTTGAGTTTGAAAAGCCTTTCCCCGTCCAGACTCCCGACGTTGTTGCGAGAAAAATGGTAAAGGGAATTGAAAAGGGTAAAAAGACGGTTTCCCCGTGTGCGCTGTTTGCGCTTTCAAAGGTGCTTATGGGCATTTGCCCGCCCGTTAGAACGGTTTACTGGAAGCTTGAAAACAACAAGCTTGAGAGATTCAAAAAGAAGCTTGAAGGTATGGGCAGATAAGACACAAGGAGCAGAAAAATGTACGATATGATGTTTACGCCTATGAATATAGGCACCATGACCGTTAAAAACAGAATAGTTATGACCGCTGCGGAATTCAGCCTTGGTCAGATTAACGGTCAGCCCACCGAAAAAATGATGAATTATTTTGAGGAGAGGGCAAAGGGCGGAGCAGGACTTATTATCCCCGGCATTACCCGTGTGAACGATATGGGCGCCGCCTCGACCTTTACTCAGCTCTCTATGGCAAGGGATGAGAATATTGAGCCCATGCGCGAGATGGCAAGGCGTATTCATAAGCACGGCGCAAAGCTCTGCATACAGCTTCATCATCCCGGCAGACAGGGTTATGCGAGTTCCATAAACACTCTGCCGATGATAATTCCGATAGCAGACAAATTCCCGAAATTCCCGAACGCCCTTTTCAAGATGACTCCCGTTCTTCTCGGACTTGAGCAGAAAAAGGTGTGTATGTCGCTTCAAGCGCCGTCAAAATGCGAGCTGAGCGCTCACGGCGCTACGAGAATTCACGCGATGAGCAAAAGAGAAGTAAAGAAACTCATAAACGACTTCATTGAGGCGGCTGTAAGGTGCAAAAAGGCGGATGTTGACGCGGTTGAGCTTCACTCCACGCACGGATATATTCTGCACCAGTTTTTAAGCCCCAACACAAACAGACGTACCGACGAGTACGGCGGCTCGTTTGAGAACAGAATGAGATTCATTACCGAAATCATTACGGGCATCAAGGAACGCTGCGGCAGGGACTATCCGCTGATAGTCAGACTTACTGCGGACGAAATGTACGACCGCATAGGTCAGCCCGGCAAGGGCTACGGACTTGAGGAGGGCAAGAGAATAGCCGCAGAGCTCGAGAAGCTCGGCGTTGACGCTATCAATGTTTCCTCTGCCTGCTACGATACATATAACTACTGGCTTGAGCCGACTTCGTTTGAACCCGGCTGGAGAGCATATCTTGCCAAGGAAATCAAGAGCGTTGTGAACGTTCCGGTTATTGCGGCGAATTTCATACGTTCTCCCGAGCAGGCGGAAAGACAGCTTGAGGAAGGGTATCAGGACTTTGTCGGTTCTGCGAGAAACTTTATATGCGACCCGTACTGGGCAAAGAAGGCAGAGGAAGGACATCCCGAAAAAATCAGAAGATGTATCGGCTGTCTGCACTGTATCAAGTCATTTATCTTTAATGCCTCGTTCTTCGGTACTCCCGGCGAATGTGCTCTCAACCCGACCGTAGGTATGGAGAAGGAGTGGAACGAATTGCCCCGTGACGCAGAGGGCAAAAAGGCTGTCGTAGTCGGTGCGGGACCTGCGGGACTTGCGTCTGCTCTGACGCTTGCAAAACGCGGATATAAGGTTACAATTTTAGAAAAGGAAAAAGAAGCGGGCGGACAGGTCAATATCGCCGCCTCGGGACCTCACAAGGATAAACTTCACTGGGCTGTTGAGGATATGCTGACGGCTGCCTCGGACGCAGGCATTGAAATAAAGACGGGCATTGACGCCTCTGCCGAGGAAATAGCAGCCATGAAGCCCGACGCCGTAATCGTTGCAACGGGAGGCACACCGATAAAACCGCGTTCAATAAAAGGCATTGATTCCGATAATGTTGTTACTGCACCCGATGTACTGCTCGGAAAAGCCGAAATAAAGAATAAGAAGGTTGCGGTAATCGGTTCGGGACTTACGGGACTTGAAACTACCGAAAAGTTAAACGAACTCGGTAACACCGTAACCGTAATAGAAATGGCTGATAAGGTCGCGGGTAATGCGTGGTTCCAGTTTGTGGACGACTCGCTGTCGAGAATAAAGCCGTACGGTACCGAATTTATGCTCGGTACAAAGCTTGAGGAAATAAACGGAGATTCGGTAACGGTTTCGTCAGGCACAAAAACCAAGATTTTACCCTGCGATTATGTTGTGCTCGCTATGGGTGTGCGTCCCGTAAACGCACTTAAAGACGAGCTTTGCTCAAAGGGAATAAAAGCCGAAGCCGTCGGAGACGCGGCAAAGGGCGGAACTATCGGAAATGCTGTTCAGTCAGCCTTCCGTACGGCGCTGAAAATATGAGTGGGAAAAGGGAAGTTTAACTTCCCTTTTTTTATTGACAAAACCCGTTTGCGAGAGTAAAATAATTCGGTAATCAGAAACGGGGGAATTACAATGGAATTTGTTGAGAACTTTTTTGCATCTGCCCCTACGCTGCTGACGGCAGCATTTTTTGTTCTGGGGCTGTTTCTTATTATCAAGGGAGGCGACTGGTTCGTTGACTCGGCAAGCTGGATAGCAGAGGTGCTCGGCGTACCGAAATTCATTATCGGTGCAACGATAGTATCCATAGCCACAACCCTTCCCGAGATGATAGTTTCTATTGCCGCCACGCTCAAGGGAAATGTCGATATGGCGGCGGGCAACGCAATAGGTTCGGTTACGGCGAATACGGCTATGATTATGAGCGTTTTCCTTATCTGTATGCCGTTTGCAGTCAAACGAAAGGAATTCACGCCTAAGGGAATATTTGTATTTTTGGCATCGCTCGGACTTGTTCTCGGATGTATCTTTACAGATAAAAGAGTTCTTACCTTTGAAAATGAAACTCAGGACTACTACTCGCTTTCGCTTTACGGAACTGTATTCCTTATCCTGATATTTGTCGTTTTCTTTATAGAGAATTTTATCTCTATGAAAAATCAGGACAGACAGATAGAACCGAGCCCAAGCGGTATAGAGCTTCAGTTTGAGGACGATATAATTCCTACGAAGGATACCGTTACGGGTAAGGATTGGGCAAAGAATATCGGTATGTTTATTCTCGGCGCGGCAGGTACGGTAGTCGGCGCGGAAATACTTGTTAACGCGGGTACGGTGCTTGCGGAAGACTTACACGTTCCGCAGAGAATTATCAGCGTTTTTGCCGTTGCGATAGGAACCTCGCTTCCCGAGCTTGTTACCACGATTACGGCGCTTCGCAAGAAGGAGGGCGCTCTCTCGGTAGGTAATATACTCGGCGCGAATATCATAGACCTTTCGCTCATACTTCCTATATGCTCGTTTATCACAATGAAGCAGGGAAGCGGCACTCTGGCGGTTTCCGTTTCCTCGGTAACGGTTGATATGGTAGTTTGCCTTGCGGCTGTCGCGATAGGAGTAATACCCACGATTATCACGGGCAAGCTTCGCCGCTGGCAGGGAATTCTGATGCTTGCAGGCTATATCGGTTACATAGTTGTAACGGTTGTTTTAAAGTAAAAAGCATAAAGAAAAAGGACGGTTTTACAAACCGTCCTTTTTATATTGTCCGGATTATTCTGCAGGATCAACGGGAGCTGCAGGAGCCTGATATTCAGCGGCTGCGCCTGCTGCGGGAACGCCTCTGGGTCCGATGTACTGTGCGTCGCCGAAAGCAAGAAGCAACATAAATACAACATTGATAAAAACAAGTCCGATTCCGAAGCCTGTTGATTTTCCGAAAGCATGTGCAAGTCTGATGTAGAGCATGAACATAAATACGATATTAACTATCGGAATCAATAACAGAAGGAATTTGATGCCTTTGCCGTCTGCAATCTTGCAAAGAATGTAGGCGTTATAAATGGGAATAATTGCCTTCCAGCCTGCTTCGCCTGCTTTTGTAAAAATCTTCCACATCGCAACTATGCCTATAATGCAGGCAATAATTGAAATAACGATGTAAGCGGGAGACATCTGAGGCATTGCTGCCGCTGCATCATAGTTTGAGTATAACTCGTAACCGTCCATTACTTAATACCCCTTTCAAAATGTAAAAATTATTTATAAAAGCTGTATGCCTTTATAAGTTAATAATAATCTAAAGGCGCCGTTTTGTCAAGATTTTATGCGCTTTTTAGTGCCTTTAATGCGGTCTGATTTTATGTGAATATAATGTTTGAAATTTCATCGTTAAAAAAATAATTGACTTTTGTCGCCCTTTGTGATATTTTATTTGAGTAAATTGGATAGAGGCGCAGGTTTTATCAGTACCGCGGCGATGGGTGCGGAATCACTTCGCGGGAAAGGAAAAACTGCCGAAATTCACGGTGAATTCCGTTGCTGTGAGTTGGGACACGGTCAGAATATGCCGTGTACTGTCACTTAATGTGGAGCGCTATCGTTACTTTATTTATGTTTATTTTAAGTACGGTTTTGCGTTTGCAGGACCGTCTTTATTTTTTAGGAGGAAAAAACATGAAAAAGGTTTTACCTAAGATTTTGCTTGCTGTTTTTGTAATTGCTTTTATTGTAGTTTGTGCAGTTACGGGCAGCATCACTGATGCAGCGGGAACTCTTTGGAGTCTGCTTCCCCCCGTAATCGCCATTGCGCTGGCACTGATCACCAAAGAGGTTTATTCTTCGCTCTTTGTCGGTATAGTTGCAGGCGGTTTGCTGGCAGCTAAATTCGGTGCAATTTCAACAGTTGACGCTATTATCAATGACGGCTTTATCGAGGCTGTTTCCGGTCAGGCTGGAATATTCATTTTCCTTGTTTTGCTGGGCGCTATGGTTGCCCTTATTAACCGTGCAGGCGGCTCAAAGGCTTTCGGAACATGGGCTTCAAGACATATCAAGTCCCGCTTCGGAGCTATGATAGCAACCTTTATTCTCGGCGTGCTTATCTTTATCGACGACTACTTTAACTGCCTTACGGTCGGCGCTGTTATGCGTCCCGTATGCGACAAGCACAAGATTTCCAGAGCAAAGCTCGCATACATTATCGACGCTACTGCGGCTCCCGTATGTATGATAGCTCCCATTTCTTCATGGGCAGCGGCGGTTTCGTCATACGCTCCCGAGGGAACAAGCGGTATTTCGCTTTTCTGCAGCGCAATTCCGTATAACCTCTATTCGCTTCTTACCTTCGTTTTCATTATTGCTATTGCGGCTATGAAATTCGACTACGGTCCGATGAAGCTTCACGAGGAAAACGCTCTCAACGGCGACCTGTTTACCTTCGGCGGCAAGGTTGGCTCCGACGAGGAACCCGCTACTTCAAAGGGCAAGGTTATTGACCTTATTCTTCCCGTCGTCGTACTTATAGGTATATGTATCTTCGCGCTCGTTTATAACGGCGGAATTCTTGACGGCGCAGGCTTTATCGACGCTTTCTCCGACACGGACGCAACCGTAGGTCTTCCCTGGGGCGGACTTCTTGCTCTTGTATTTACTGTTATTTACTTTATTGCAAGACGCATTATTTCCTTTAAGGAAGCTATGGAGTGCATTCCCAAGGGCTTTATCGCCATGGTACCCGCAATTCTTATTCTTACAATGGCTACAACCCTTAAAAATATGACGGGACTTCTTGACTCTGACACCTTTGTTCAGACCATGCTCGAGAGCGCAGGCGGACTTGACAGATTCCTGCCCGCAATCATCTTCCTTGTTGCTGTTGCCATTTCCTTTGCAACGGGAACTTCATGGGGTACTTTCGGAATTCTTATTCCCATTGTACTTGCCATTTTCCCCGTCGGCAGCACTCTCGGTGTTATCGGTATGTCGGCTTGTCTTGCAGGCTCTGTGTGCGGCGACCACTGCTCACCGATTTCCGACACAACGATTATGTCCTCGGCAGGCGCACAGTGTCAGCACATTAACCACGTTTCAACGCAGATACCCTACGCAGTTACCGTTGCCGCAATTTCCTTTGTCGGCTACATACTCGCAGGCTTCGTTCAGCAGTGGGTTGTTGTGCTTCCCGTTATGGCTGTCGTTACGGTTGCAACGCTCTTTGTTATAAAGGCTGTTACCAAAAAGGCAAAAGCATAATTTGAAAATGAAATAAAGCGGCGGTCTTGAATATGACTGCCGCTTTTTGTTGACAATTACGCAAAGATTTAATATAATTTAATTGTACTCAATTAAAATTTCGGAGGCGGTTATGAATTATACTTACAGAACTAAAAACGTCTGCGCTCAGTTAATTGACTTTGAGCTTGACGGAGACAGGGTAAAAAATATTCGCTTTACGGGCGGATGCAACGGAAACCTCAAGGCAATTTCCAAGCTTGTTGACGGGATGAGCGTTGACGAGATAGAGAAAAAATTAAAGGGCAACACCTGCGGCTTTAAAGGAACTTCCTGTGCCGACCAGCTGGCGATAGCCGTCAGAGAAGCCTATACAAAGCAGTCGGAGGGTTAAGCACATGGCGGACGATTATTCATCCTTAAAGCTTGAAAATCAGCTTTGCTTTCCGCTGTATGCGGCGGCAAAAGAGGTAGTCAAAAAATACCGTCCGATACTTGAGGAGCTCGACCTTACCTATACGCAGTATATCGCTATGATGGTGCTATGGGAGGAAAAACAGATAAGCGTCAAGGAGCTTGGGGAAAAGCTTTTTCTTGACTCGGGAACTCTTACTCCGCTTTTAAAAAGTATGGAAACAAAGGGCTTTGTTACAAGGCACAGGAGCGAGGAGGACGAGAGAGTGCTGATAGTCGGCATTACCGACAAGGGAGAAAATCTCAGAAAAAAAGCGCTGTCCGTACCTGTCCGAATGGGCGGCTGTATCAAACTCTCAAAGGAGGAAGCGGTTCAGCTCTATTCACTTCTTTACAAGGTAATCGGAAGTGTTGAGGACAAATAAAAAACGGGCTTACTGATGTAAGCCCGGTTCTTTTATACGGTAAATATTCTGTTGTATTCCTGAGACCATTTTATGACCTCGTTTCTGGAATATTCCTTCGGCATGGCTCTTGCAACCACAAGCAGCTTTGCCGTTTTTTTGGCGGCTGCTCCGATTTCTTTTGACAGCGCCTTATCGGTTACGAGCGTTTTGCCGTGGAGCAGAAGTTCAAGCACATCCTTAACGGTTTCGTAGCCTCTGATCTTGCTGATAGCGGAAATTCGGTCTCTGAATTTATCAATGCCCCTGTCAAAAATATTGTCAAGACTTTCGGGCTCGGTTTTTACCAGGAAGTTTTTGAAGCAGGCGAGCGCCGCACAGCTGACGCCGTATTTTTTGAAGTAAATCTTCTGATAGTCCCACAGAGTTTCGGCGCTGTATGTTTCGGTTTCATCCTTCATAATGACATCGGCTATTATCCCTCCTGCGCGAAGGGCGTTTGCAATACCCGAGCCGATAAGCGGAATAGCCATAAATGCGCTGTCGCCTACCGCCGCATATCCGTCGCAGACCATTATAGATAAATTTTGTCTAACGGGTATCTGCGCAAAGCTGCCGCCTCTGACTATTTTCTTTCCGATAGCGGGGTTTTTCTCGCGGATGAGGTCTATTGACCTCTTTGCCTCGGCCTTGTCAAACGGGAAAAATCTGCCAATAAGCACATCCGTATATTCGTCGTTTGTGGTAACCCAGCTTATGCCTCTGTTGCCGTTTGAAAAAAGTGTCAGTTTAAAGGCATTTTCAACCGTATCCTTTTCCTTGCGGTTAAAGAAGGCCCTGTAAATATAGAATTTATCGTAGTCCTTCATTTCTTTCTGAATACCGCAGCAGTCGGGCAGAGTTTTTCTGACGGGGGAGTCGCATCCGCAAGCGTCAATTACCATATCGGCGGTAAAGGTACCTTTGTCGGTTACAATTCCGGTAACTCTGTCGCCCGCAAGCTTTGCAGATTTTACTGTAACGCCGTATTTGAATTTGACGCCGTTTTTCTCCGCATTCTCAATAAGCAGATTATAGATGTCGCGGCGCTCCATTTTGATTTCGGGCTGATTTTTGGGCGAGCGCTGAACAAAGGCGGTGTTGCCGCTCGGACCGTAAAAGATGACGTCGCCCTTAATTTCGTACTTATCTTTGTCAGGCATGGGCAGCTGTGCCGCTTCAAGACCGTGTCTGTTGAAAATATCGGTCCAGTCATAACCCATTCCGTCGCGCTTGTGCTTTTCATACACCGTAACGTCATAGCCGTTCTTTGCAAGTATTGAAGCGGCCGCAATTCCGCCGTGTCCGCCGCCTGCGACAATAATTTTTTTCATTATAATAACCCCTTGTTTTAAAAATCTCTTTACTTAATTTATAATATCACAACAATCAACTCATTTCAATATTCAGGTTGAAGCACAAGTAAAAATGTGGTAAGATTTATATGTAAAGAGAGGTGTCTTAATGGTCAATATAGGAAACGACTGGGATGAGATTTTAAAGGGCGAATTTGACAAACCTTATTATAAAAAACTGCGCGCATTTTTAAAGAACGAATATATGACGAGGACGGTTTTTCCCTCAATGTATGATATTTTCAATGCGCTGAAATACACTTCGTTTGAGGACACAAGAGTCTGCATAATAGGTCAGGACCCCTATCACGAGGTCGGGCAGGCGCACGGGCTGTGCTTCTCTGTAAAGGAGGGTGTTATGCCGCCGCCGTCGCTCCAGAATATCTTTAAGGAAATAAAAGCTGACACGGGAATAGAAAACGATATGTCATACGGCGAGCTGACTTCATGGGCAAAGCAGGGCGTACTGCTTCTCAACACCGTGCTCACGGTACGTCAGGGTCAGGCGAATTCCCATAAGGGCATGGGCTGGGAAATCTTTACCGACCGTGTAATTTCGGAGCTTAATAAAAAACAGACGCCCGTGGTCTTTCTCTTATGGGGAGCGAATGCAAGAAACAAGGCGCAGATAATAGATAACCCGATTCACGTCAAGCTTTGCTGCGCTCATCCGAGTCCGCTGTCGGCATATAACGGATTTTTCGGCTGCCGTCATTTTTCACGGACAAATGAGATTTTAATTCAGTCGGGACAGAAACCGATAGACTGGAAGTTAAAAAAATAAAAAATTTCGCAAATTTTTTCGGCAAAATATTGATTTTTGCTCAAAGTTAAATTATAATTATTTGTGTCACACTTCGGAGTTGGTTGTGTAGCCACCGCCGAAGTGTTCTTTTTATTTTTTGTTCAGGGTGGTGCAGGATAATGAAAATCGGCTTTGACAACGAGAAATATCTTAAAATGCAGTCAGAGCATATTAAGGAGAGAATAGGCGAATTCGGCGGCAAGCTTTACCTTGAATTCGGCGGTAAGATTTTTGACGACTTCCACGCGTCAAGAGTTCTGCCGGGCTTCCTTCCCGACAGTAAGATGAAAATGCTGCTCGAGTTAAAGGACGACGCAGAAATGATTATCGCCATAAACGCCAACGATATTGAGAAAAATAAAATCAGGGGCGATATAGGCATTACCTATGACCTTGACGTTCTCAGACTTATGGATATTTATAAGAGCTTCGGCTTTTTAATCTGCGGCGTTGTGCTCACTCAGTATGCGGGACAGCCCTCTGCGGACGCTTTCATTACTAAGCTCAGCGGTCTCGGAGTAAAGAGCTACAAGCACTACAAGATAGAGAATTATCCCTCGGATATTCAGCTTATCGTAAGCGACGAAGGCTACGGCAAGAACGATTACATTGAAACTACCCGTCCGCTTATCGTTGTAACGGCTCCCGGTCCCGGCAGCGGAAAAATGGCTGTCTGCCTTTCTCAGCTTTATCATGAGCAAAAGAGGGGAGTCAGGGCCGGTTATGCGAAATTCGAGACTTTCCCGATATGGAATCTTCCTTTAAAGCACCCCGTCAACCTCGCGTATGAGGCAGCCACCACCGACCTCAACGATGTCAATATGATAGACCCCTTCCACCTTGAAGCGTACGGCAAAACCGCCGTTAATTATAACAGGGATATAGAGATTTTCCCCGTACTCAACGCGATATTTGAGAGAATTTTCGGTTCCTCGCCCTATAAATCGCCTACCGATATGGGCGTAAATATGGCGGGTAACTGTATTACGGATGACGACGTGTGCTGTGAAGCTTCAAAGCAGGAAGTAATAAGAAGATACTACAAAACCCTTGTCAAGAAGAAAAACGGCGAGGATGTGCAGAATGAAATCTACAACCTTGAGCTTATTATGAAACAGCTTGAAATCACGCCCGAGTACAGAAAGTGCGTTACTCCTGCACTTGAGGTAAGCGAGAGGACAGGCGCTCCCGCAACGGCTATGGAATTAAACGACGGCACCATCGTAACGGGCAAGACTTCGGCTCTGCTCGGTGCGTCCTCGGCATTGCTTCTGAATGCGCTTAAAACGATAGCCGGCATAAATGACGATATTGACCTCGTTTCGCCCAAGGTTATAGAGCCTATTCAGGACTTAAAGGTAAACCACCTCGGCAACCACAACCCGAGACTTCATACCGACGAGGTTCTGCTTGCGCTTTCAATTTCGGCGGCTACAAACCCGACAGCCGAGAAGGCAATGGAGGCAATTAAAGATCTGAAGGGCTGTGAGGTACACTCAAGCGTAATACTTGCGGATGTCGATATGCACACCTTCTCAAAGCTCGGTATCAATGTTACCTGCGAGCCGAACAGACAGCAGAAAAAACTTTATCATAAATAATCGTAAGGGCGGCCGACGGTCGCCCATGCAAAAAGAACCCTCTTGAAAAAGAGGGTTCTTTTATATTGTGATTCAGCTTATGCGTTAAACATAGCGTTTTGGTCCATACGCATAATTATTGAAGCTATCTGTGCTCTGACAGCCGTGCCCTTGGGAGCAACCGTGCCGTCCTGCATACCTGAGATAATATTGTTCTCTACCGCCCACGCAAGAGGTGTCTTTGCAAACTCGCTTATATTTCCCTTGTCGGGGAATTTGGCAAGTTTACCGTTAACATCAGATACGGCAGGGCTCTTCATATATCTGTAAAGTATAGTCGCAACTTGCTCTCTTGTTATCGGGTCGCCGACACCGAACTTACCGTTCTGATAACCTGCAATTATTCCTTTATCAACTGCCCATGCAACTGCCTTGCCGTAATATGCCTTCATATCTACGTCCGTGAGTTTGCAGGCAGTATATCCCGAAAGGCTTGCACCTGCTATGTTGGCAAGGATTACAACAAAGTCCTGACGCTGTAATGCGTCATTCGGTCCGAAGTTTCCGTTCTGATAACCGTTGATAAAATGCTTTTCGGCACAGTAGTCAACAGAGTCAAAATACCACGAGCCGTCCTTGACATCGGGGAAGTACGACAGTCTCATTATTTCTTCCGTATAGCTGAATTCGCATTTTTCGCAGGTCCTTTTCATCAGACCGCGTTCCTTGTGAGTGGGTTCCTTTATAACTTCATCTTTGAAGCTGTGGTTGCAGCCCGTAACCGTAACGCTGAGCGTTGCCGTCGGGTTAAGCGAGCCAATGGGGAAACTTGCAGTCAGGGTAGTGCTTCCGCTGTCAACACCCGTAACCTGTTCGCCCGAAACCTTTGCAATAGAATTGTCGTTTGACTGATATACGGGCGTTACGCTTACCGTACATTGGGGAGAAATCCAGCAGCCGCTGACACCAAGCGTGAGAGTTGCCTCGGGAAGTGCTGCAGATTCCCCGGCTTCAACAGAAACAGATGACTGCTTAAAGGTCATTTCGGCTGATGTGATATTTGAAACGGCAATCTCAACGGGGACAACCGTCGTACTGTCATTTGCGGGCGTTTCGGGTGCCGAAGAAACGGGGGAACCGAATTCCTGTACCCAGCAGGTAACGCCGTCATATATAAAGCAGGCAATACCGACAGAGGTAAAATAGGATTTGAGCATATTTCTTCTGTGTCCCTGACCTGCATAGGGGTCATTGTCCTCGCGCCATCCGACAAATACGGCATTATATGTTTGATAGCCTATTGCTATATTCTCTCCCATTGCATTATAGCCCGACGGATAAGCGGTCCATGTGTTTTGTCCGCTCGGTCTTGTATGCGACCAGCAAACCGCAATTTCAGCGGCTCTCTGCATGGCAACTTTTTCAAGCTCGTAGTCATACTTGAGAGCGCCGAGCGAATTCTCATAAACCTTCTCCGTGTCGCTTGAGTTCCAGTACCACGCTTCCGAGCTCTGTCTGAAATTGTTAATTAAGCTGAGCATTGCTCTTGAATCGGTCTGATTATATTTGCCCGTAAGATTTACGGTAACCGTTTCGTCCGCGGCATATATGTTTATACCGAATGCCGTAAAGACGGAAACCGTCAGAACGATACAAAGCAGAACGCTTATAATTTTTTTACTCATTTTAACATCTCCTCAAAAAAATCTGAAATTATATCTCAATCAAAAGTTCGACAGGGCAGTGGTCAGAGCCGAATATTTCGGGATGAATTGATGCGCCTTTGAGGTTTTTATTAAGTCTCTCGGAGCAGATGAAATAGTCAATCCTCCATCCGACATTTCTTTCCCTTGCCTTCATACGGTACGACCACCACGAATAGGCATCCGCCTTATCGGGATAGAAATATCTGAAGGTGTCCGTAAAACCGCAGTCAAGTATGGTTGTCATTTTTTCTCTTTCCTCGGGGGTAAAGCCGGGATTCTGAGTGTTTGTCTTGGGATTTTTCAGGTCAATTTCCTTATGCGCTACGTTTAAGTCGCCGCAGTAAATGACAGGCTTTATCTTATCAAGCGAGAGGACGTATTCTCTGAAATAATCTTCCCACGACATACGGTATTCAAGTCTGCGAAGCCCGTCCTGAGAATTCGGCGTGTAGCAGGTAATAAAAAAGAATTTGTCAAACTCAAGCGTTATCACTCTGCCTTCGTTATCGTAAAACGGCTGTTTTATGCCGTAGGAAACACTTACGGGCTTTTCCTTTGTGAAAATCGCCGTACCCGAATATCCCTTTTTCTCGGCGTAATTCCAGTAGCAGTTATAGCCCTCGGGGGCAAAATCTGTCTGTCCCTGTTGCACCTTGGTCTCCTGCAGGCAGAAAATATCGGCGTCAAGCGACCTGAAGGCCTCGTCAAAACCCTTGTTCATACAGGCTCTGATGCCGTTGACGTTCCATGAAATAAATTTCTTCATCTCTGCACCTCACATCCGTATTTACTATATAATAACACAAACCGTCCGAAAAAACTACTGTATTTATTGACTTATAAGGATAAAAAAGGTAAAATACCCGTAGTTTTTGATTCGGAGGAATTTTAAATGGCAAAAAACCCGATTTTTGACAATATCAAATATTTTATTCTTGATATGGACGGGACGTTTTATCTCGGTACCGATATAATTGACGGCTCGCTTGACTTCCTTAAAAAAGTCAGGGAAACGGGCAAAGACTTCTGTTTCTTTACAAATAACTCGTCCAACAACGTCGAGGTCTGCAGGACAAAGCTTCACAATATGGGATGTGAAGCAGACAGCAGTCAGATTGTCATTTCCTCGCACGTTACGATAGACTATCTCAAGAGAAATTATCCGGGCAAAACCGTTTATCTGCTCGGCAACGAAAGACTTACAAACGATTTTATTAACGCGGGAATTACGCTTGACGATACCGACCCCGATATAGTTGTGCTCGGTTTTGACACAACGCTGAATTATGAGAAAATTCATAAAGCGTGCAGATTCCTTGCCGAGGGCAGAATATATATTGCAACGCATCCCGATTTCAACTGTCCGACAGCGGACGGCTTTATGCCCGACACGGGTTCAATGATGGCTATGTTCAAAGCGAGTACGGGCAGGGACCCCGTCATTATGGGTAAGCCGTATTATACCACGGTCGAGTACCTTACTCACAAACTCGGCTGTAAGCCCGAGGAGCTCTGCTTTGTAGGCGACAGACTTGAAACCGATATTGCAATAGGGTTTAACCACTCTCTTACAAGCGTGCTTGTGCTTACGGGCGTAACCGACACCGAGACCTACGCTGCAAGCAGTATAAGAGCAAGCTTTGTCGCAGAATCACTGAAAAAACTCAGCGAAGAATTATAAAAAAAGGATGAGAACGCTCATCCTTTTTTGAATACGGGAGTAACTATGGACAGGGAATTTATTATTAAAAATGCGCTCATCTTCACCGAAAAACTCTTTTCGGGAGAGAATTCGGGACACGATTTTGAGCATACAGTAAGGGTTTACAAAATGGCTGTGCGCCTTGCCGAAAAAGAGAACGCAGACCCGTTTATAACGGCTCTTGCGGCAATTCTGCACGATACGGACGACGCAAAGCTTTTTCCCGAAACTGCAGGAAACAAGACCAATGCCGTATGCTTTTTGAGGGAAAACGGGGCGGATGAAGAAGATATTGAAAAAATAATAAAAATCATAAAAGAGGTTTCGTTTATAGGCACCGATTCTCCCGTGCCTTCAAGCACAGAGGGAAAGTGCGTGCAGGACGCGGACAGACTTGATGCAATCGGCGCCGTAGGGATAGCGAGAACCTTCGCCTTCGGAGCGAGCAGGGGGAGAAAGATGTACGACCCCGATATAAAACCGCTTCTCAACGCCTCGAGCAAGGACTATTTAAAGCAAAGGGAAAACACGACATTTAACCATTTTTACGAAAAACTCTTTTTGCTGAAAGGTATGATGAATACCGACTCCGCACGGGAAATTGCGGAAAACCGCGACAAATTCATGCGCGAATTTGCCGATGAATTCTTAAAGGAGTGGAACGGGGAAGCTTAACCCCGTTCTATTTTTACGCCCTTGTAGTAGTGCCTGAGTATTTCTTTGTAACTGTTTCCGTTCTGCGCCATATAGTCTGCGCCGTACTGGCTCATACCGACGCAGTGTCCGTATCCGTTTGCGGTAAAGGTAAAGCTTCCGTTCGCAAAGCTTACCGTAAATGCCGGACTTCTCAGCGAAAAAAGGCGTCTCGCCTTAACGCCGTCCATTTCTTTGTTGCCCACGGTTACGCTCTTTACCACGCCCGTGTGATTTTCACTCAGGGTGTTTATTTTTATCCACTGTGCAGGGTCGTCGGGGAGGACGATTTCAGAGTCGTTCTTTACCGCGTCACGGAATTCCGCAATACTCATAACGGTTGTAACCGAATAATCGGGCGACAGCCTGTCTCCGGAGGAAACAACAGATTTAAGATACGGAATATCGCCCTGCCATATCACGGAAGCGTCCTCGGTTCTGCCCGGACACAGAGCGCAGTATGCCGCAACTATCGGCTCGCCGTCATAGAGTATGACCTCGCCGAGCACTTCTCTGACGGCGTTCTCAATTTTCTGACGGTAGGCGTCATATTTGTCGCCCCATTTTTCCCGCTGCTGTTCCTCGGTATAATAGCCCTGATGCTTTGACGGGCTGTCCGAAATATCGGCGCCCGAGAGCGACTCGTCGGGATTTTTCCTCAGTCTTTGCAGATTGGTATATGCCGCCACCGCCTGAGCCTTTAAAGCCTCCTCGTGATAGGTTGCGGGCATTTCGCAGGCGACACAGCCGACAATATAGTCAAGCTCGTCGGTGGTAATGATATTGCCGCTTGAAACGGACATAACCTTTACTGTCCTGTCGGTTTCCGCGGCACCGACGTCATCAGTCCGGACGGTTTCTTCGCTTCCGGCGGGCTGTGTGAACTTTTCGCTTATGTTTTTAAAAGAAAAATTACCGACCTTCAGCGAGACGAGCGGTATGCTGAGCGTACCGATAAAAATGACGGCGCACAGCAGAAAAAACTTTTTCATTTTTTACACCTCGGTTTTATTAAAAATCCATTGTATTTTCGTTGACTTTGACTTTGATTTGATATACAATAATACTAATTATAATGTGGTATTATATGGTTTTATATAAGTCTTACGGTTTGGAGGAATAAAATTGGCAGAGTTTATCTCATCAATTTCTCACAGTGATATACAAAGTCTATGCGATGAAATCTTAAAAAATAACCTCATACAGCAGGATGATTATAAAAGATTTGAAGTAAAGCGCGGACTCAGAAATGCTGACGGGACAGGCGTAATGACCGGACTTACAAGGGTTTGCTCGGTCGAGGGCTATTACATTGACGACGGCGAGAGAGTGCCGAAGCCCGGACGCCTTATTTACCGCGGTATTGATATGAGCGAAATAGTAGAGGGCTGTAAGGCGGAGAACCGTTTCGGCTTTGAGGAGGTTGCATGGCTTCTGCTTTTCGGCGACCTGCCCACAAAAGAGCAGCTCGACGCGTTTACAAGGGTGCTTGCCGAGGCAAGAGAGCTCCCCGACGAATTTATTGAGGACCTTATTATGAAGGCTCCGTCAAGGAATATTATGAATAAGGTTGCTTCCTCGGTACTCGGACTTTACACCTTTGACGAGAATCCCGACGACACCTCGCTGGAAAACGTACTGCGCCAGTCAATTCAGCTTATAGCGCAGATACCTACGATAATGTCCTATGCATATCAGGTCAAGAGAAGGGCTTTTGACCACAAGAGTATGTATATTCATCAGAACAACCTCAAAAACACGATGGCTGAGTCGATACTGCGTTCCATACGTTCCGACAAAAAGTTCACTGATGAAGAGGCAAAGATACTTGATACCTGTATGATGATTCATGCAGAGCACGGCGGAGGAAACAACTCAACCTTTACGACACGCTGTGTAAGCTCCACGGGCAGCGACACATATTCCGCGATAGCTGCGGGAATAGGCGCTCTCAAGGGACCCAGACACGGCGGAGCCAATATCAAGGTTTACGAGATGGTAAAGGATATAAAGGCTCATGTCGGAGATGTTACCAACGAGGGCGAGGTAGCCGATTATCTTGCAAAAATTCTCAATAAGGAAGCAGGAGACGGCTCGGGACTTATTTACGGAATGGGACATGCGGTTTACACGCTGTCGGACCCCAGAGCGGTACTGCTTAAAAAAGACGCTCAGAAGTATTCCAAAAAGTACGGCTATGAGGAGGACTTCATACTGCTCGACACAATAGAGCGCGTTTCTCCCGAGCTTTTCTGCAAATACAAGGGAATCAAGAAAAAAATCTGCGCAAACGTAGATTTATATTCGGGACTTATTTACTCGATACTGAATATTCCCGAGGAGCTGTTCACGCCGCTGTTTATGTCCGCGAGAATTGCGGGTTGGTCGGCGCACAGACTTGAGGAAATTATTTCGGGCGGCAAGATTATGCGCCCTGCGTACAAAAATGTTTCGCTTCCGAGACCGTTTGTACCGATAGGCGACAGAATAGACAATCACATTGTCCCCGATTACATACCTTCAGAGGAGAGATAATTAAAAATCTGCTTGCGCGCCCGCTGACAAGCATAGGGAATTTTATTTGCGGGCAGAAAGAGGCTGAATACAATGAGTATTGAAAACAAGACAAAAAATATATCCTTTAGGCTGATATTTACGCTTTTCGGAATAGGCGCCGCGGGAATTGCGGGACTGCGCATCTATCAGATGTTCTTCCTGTCTGAGGACGACAAAAGCGGTTTCTTTGCGAGAATAAACCCGAGCGTATATGCGCTTTATTTCGGTGCGGCGGTAATGGCGGTGCTTATAATTCTGCTGGTATCGTTTTCAAATAAGGTTACCGCGTCAAAGTCCTTCAGGGGCGAAAATAAACAGCTCGCGGCAGGCGGAATTCTTATGGCAATAGGTATGGGCTGGGACGTTACGGTCTGCACCATTGAATTTATAAAGAGCGTAGCCTCATATACCGCAAGCAGCGGACTTATCGGTTATCTTTTTTCAAACGCGCAGATAGCCGTCCTCTTTGAAGCGGTATGCGGACTTTTCGGCTGTATTTACTTTGTGCTTTACGGACTTTCGTATCTTGACGGCAAAACAACGTTTTACGAGTACAGATTTTTAGCGCTTACTCCCGTATTCTGGGTAATTGCCAGAGTAGTCAAGAGATTTATGACAAAAATCAGTTTTATCGTTGTAGCGGACCTTATGCTTGAACTTGCCATGCTCGTATTCGCTATGCTGTTTATGCTCTCGTTTGCGAGAATCTGCGCTCAGATTTGTCAGAAGCGCGAAATGCGCAGAGCGATGAAGTACGGGCTTGTTTCGGCTATGTTTGCGTTTGCAATTTCGGTTTCAAGGCTTGTCGCTTTTGCAGCGGGCAGAAGCGGTGCCGTTGCAAAGGGATTTCCGTTTAACCTTGCCGACCTTGCTTACTGCGCATTTGCCGTACTCTTTGTTGCAAATTCGCTTAAAACGGGCAGAGGTGCAGAGGAGGACGAGCTCATAGTTGATGAGGACGACAGCAGCGACGGCGACGAAATTGACGTTGACTTTTTGAACGAATAATCGGGAGTATTTTTTAAATGGGTACGTTTTGGCAAAATGTTTTTTCGGCAGCCCAGCAGGTTGCCATACTCTATATAATTGTCGCGGTAGGCTTTATCTGCGACAAAACAGGGCTGTATACCGAAAAAGCGGCAAAGCTTACCAATAATTTGCTCTTTCACATAGTAACGCCCGCGATTATTATTCAGTCGTTTCTCACTATGGAATTCAACAGTGAGAATTTCCGTAACCTTATGATGTCGTTCCTCGGCGGAACAATTCTGCATCTTGCGGGCGCACTGATTTCGCTTGCGATATTCAATAAGCACGAACCCGATACTAAGGCGGTATATAAATTTGCCGTGTCCTTCGGAAACGTCGGTTATATGGTGCTTCCCCTTGCTCAGGCGGTTGTCGGCGAGGAGGGCGTATTCTTCTGCTCGGGCGTGCTGATTCCGTTTAATATTTTTCAGTTTACCTACGGAATGTACCTTATGAAAGGCAAGGGCAGCTTCAATGCAAAGTCTCTTATTGTGAATCCGGGTATCATTTCGGTTGCGATAGGACTGCCGCTGTTTATTCTCAGCGTTAAGCTGCCTGCAATTATAATGACGCCGATTTCCCATATAGCGTCGCTTAATACCCCTCTTGCGATGCTTATGTTCGGCACATATCTTTCAAAAACCGAGCTCAAAAAAATGTTTTTGCGCAAGGAAACCTATGCGGTTGCATTTATAAAGCTTATTATCGTGCCTTTAATCAGTCTGGCGGCATATAAGCTGCTCGGAATGACGGGACTTTTACTTACTTCGCTGACGATTTCGGCATCTGCGCCCACAGCGACAAGCACGGTAATGTTCGCCACCAAATACGGCAGGGATAACGGCGCCGCGTCGCAGACGATAGCGGTGGTCAGCTTCCTGTCAATAATCACAATGCCTGTAATGATAGCTTTGGCACAGGCAATAGGATAATTAAAAATGACATTAAACGACTTTAATCTGAATACAACCGAAAAGGATGCTGTTATATCGTACAGCGTGTCGGGAAACTTCCCTCACACCATGCTCGTTGAGGGCAGGGACGCTGCAGGCAGGACGGAATTTGCCGAATTTCTTGCAAATCTCATACTTTGCGCAAACCGTACGGAGAACCCCTGCGGAGTATGTTCCGCGTGTATAAAGTGCGCGGCGCACAGCCATCCCGATATAAAGGAATACGGAGAGGAAACGGACGGCGCGGCTTTTAAGGTTGACACCAGCCGTGAAATCAGAAGCGACGCCTTTGTTCTTCCAAATGATTCGGATAAAAAGGTTTATATTATAAAAGAAGCGCAGAATATGAACGAAAATGCGGCTAATGCGATGCTCAAAATACTTGAGGAGCCCCCGCATTTTGACTATTTTATACTTACCTGCCCGTCAAGAAGCGCAATGCTTGATACAATTCTTTCACGCGCGTCGCTGATAAATATAGGCGAGAGCGAGGAGGTTTTTTCAGAGCAGGCAGAGGACGCGGCTGTTGAGATTTCGGAGGCGCTGTGCTCCGATACGGAACTTGCGGTTGTTGAGGCGGCGGCCGTACTCAGCTCCGACAAAAATCTGTTTTTACCGGTCAGCGGCTGTTTGAGGGTTATTTTTACGGACGCGCTCATATATAAACAGACAGGGAAAAACACCTCCGCTTACGGAGAAACGGTTGAAAAAATCTCTCAGAAGCTTTCACAGGCAAAAATATACGCCGCGGTTAACGCTGTAACAGAGCTGTCCGCGCGTTTCAGACAAAATGCAAACTATAATCTGCTTATAACAGATTTATGCGTAATGCTCGGCAGAGCGGCAGGCAGACAATAAAGGAGTTTTTATGGTACAGGTAGTCGGAATTAGATTCAAGGATGTCGGCAAGATATACTATTTTGACCCGGACGGTAAAGAATTCAAAAAGGGCGACTTCGCCATAGTTGAAACTGCCAGAGGAATTGAGTGCGGCGAAATCGCTATGGAAAATCACGAGGTCAGCGAGGACGAAATAGTCAGCCCCCTCAAGGTTGTCATAAGAGCGGCAACACAAGAGGACCTCAAAACGGTTGAGGAAAACCGCGAGAAGGAAAAAAAGGCCTTTGACATCTGCGAAAAGAAAATAGCAAACCACGGGCTTGAAATGAAGCTCGTTGACGTTGAATACACCTTTGACGGCAGCAGAATTCTGTTTTATTTCACTGCCGACGGCAGAGTCGATTTCAGAGAGCTTGTCAAGGACCTCGCTTCTGTTTTCAGAACCAGAATCGAGCTTCGTCAGATAGGCATAAGGGATGAGGCAAAAATGCTCGGCGGTTTCGGTATTTGCGGCAGACCCTTCTGCTGTAAGTCCTTCCTCGGGGAGTTCCAGCCCGTTTCGATTAAAATGGCAAAGGAGCAGGGCATGAGTCTTAACCCGACCAAGATAAGCGGAACCTGCGGCAGACTTATGTGCTGTCTTAAATATGAGCAGGATACCTATGAGCACCTTCTGCGCCACACTCCCAAGGTCGGCGCCATTGTCGAGACCTCCGAGGGCAGGGGAACCGTCATAGAAAACAACCTGATTACGGGTATGCTCAAGATTATCCTTGACAGACGTCCCGAGGCGGCTCCCATGATAGTTGAGAGGCATCAGGTCAAGCTCATAAAGGACGCTCAGATTAAGCTTGATAAGTCCGAAATTGAGGCGCTCAAAGGAATTGAATAATTTTGAATAAAAAGTACTTGATATTTTTAAAAAATATGTTACAATGAAGTCAAATAATAACAAGGAGGTTGTTAGTTATGGCATTTAAAATTACTGATGATTGCATTATGTGCGGAGCATGTGCAGACGAGTGTCCTGTTTCAGCTATCTCAGAGGGTGACGGCAAATACGAAATCGATGCTGATACATGCATCGAGTGCGGCGCTTGCGCAGACACCTGCCCGGTAGGAGCTCCTGTTCAGGACTGATAACCAATTAAAAAGAGAGTCGGTGTAAACCGGCTCTTTTTTATTGATTGAATAAACGGAAAAGTGTTAAAATCGTTTTATGAATAATTCGGAGGGAATATAACAGCCCTCAACGACTAAGTTCTGTCTGTTTTCGACTACGGTCTTGATCATCTCGCGGACAATGGGCCATAGATACTCCGTGAGAGCATCGTCGTCTTCCGGCCCAAGCACTGTGTTGCCGCTGCGGATCAGCCCCATCTTCAGATGGTCAATGGAGAGATATGGATATTTGTACTTTTCGAGCATTCGCTGCGCCAAAAGAGTCTTTCCTGTGTGAGATGCTTCTGTTAACAAAATAATCACGTTCCTGCCTTTACCTCCCAAACCGTGCTTTATTATTTTGCTTTTCTCTGGCGGCTTATTACATAGGCTATCGCTCTTGTTCCGCGCACTATGTATTTGCCGAGGTTGCCTTTTATTCCGCTCATGAGCGGCGAGTGAATTTTTGCATTTTCAAGCTTGTTTTCAACGTCGTGAACGGCAACGTTTTCGCCTTCAAACGGAGCTAAAAGCCCGTCAGTTCCCGTTATATACGCGCCGTCCGCAAAGGCAAGCAGCGTTTTGAGCGCCTCCTTTTCAGGCATAGCGCCGTCAAACGGAAGAAGGCACATCGCAGCCGTTTCGCGGCAGCCGTTATATGACGGCGCAAGGCTTTTGCCCTGCGGGGCAATAAGGGTGTAGGTAAGCGGAATTCTGTCGCCCGACCTGTTGCGGTGGTGCCTTTGCCTGCCGAAAAAGGTACCAAAGGGGTTCATTGTAACCCTTCCGTTTTCATCAAGGCGCATGGGGCAGTACGCCATTGAGGAAAGGACGTTTCTTGCGTTGCCGAGCATAAGCCCCTTTCCTCCGTCCGTTAAACCTACAGCCCCTGCGGTCAGCTGATTGTTAAAGGAGTCAAGGCTTTTGTTCTTCTCATCTGCCTGACCGTATGAGGCGGCGTCAAAGGATGAAAACGCGCCTTCAAAATTACGCTTTATAACGCTTACGCCGGCTTCGTTATTAAACGAAAGCGCAAAGGGAACAGCCTCCTCCCATTTCATATCCGTGTATCTTCCGAGCGTTGAGTTTTCGGTGGAAATCGAATCCCGCTCCTCAGTGTACGGATAGCGCACGTCGGTAATAACGAATATGCCCTCCGCAGCCTGAGAGGTAAAGAAACGGTAGCAGAAGCTGCCCTGATTTACGGCGTTCGGCAGGGTAATACTGCCACTGATTTCAATACATTCGCCGCCCGTAATGCTGCCTTTTTCAATACTTTTGCACTTAAAGTCATATCTTTTGCCCGCATAGGTCAGGTATGAGCTTAAAAAGCCGCTGCCGCCTATGCTTTTGCCGTTATATGTCAGCCATTTAACGCTGCCGTCTTTTGCAAATGCAATTTCCGCCCCGCCGCTTTTAAGCGAAGGGGTAAACGGTTTGTTTTCATATTCCGTTTCAACGGCCTTTATTTCATATTTCTTTTTGCTCTTTTCAAATTTCAGCATAACGAAAACGCTGTTTTCGTCAAGGGGTATAACCGTGTAAGCCGTCAGTCCGTCCGCTTCTATTTTCAGCGCTTTGTTTCCGCTGTAGGCAAGCTGAACGCACTGAAGCTCTGAACCGCTTGTGTTAATGACTGTCAGCTTTCCGTTTTTGCAGACGGATGAGCTTATAAGGTCTGCGGCAAGCGCGTTCGCCGCGGTTTCGCGCTGAATGTTGAGAACGGGGGTTGCAAGCCCGAAATGAGTTGTTGAAAGCAGCTTAACGCGGTTAAGAAAGTCCGTTTCGTCCTTCTTTGCCCTGCCTGCGGTGCGGCTGCGTTCAATCGCTGTCCATATTTTACGGTTGTACGGCTTTTCCGCCCAGGAGGCGTAGCCCGTAAAGTTGCCGTCCGCCGTGTCCTGACTGAAGGTAATAGTACCCGCGTTTTCGTGGGAATTAAGGTAGCCGCCGGGCGTGTCAAAAACAACAAAGTCAAGGTCAGCAACCTCTTTGACAAGCCCGTGAATGCCGTCCGTGTTCGCAATGCGGTTGCCGATTACGGGAAGGTCCAGGCTTTCCCAGAAAATCGCGTCCGCGTCCATATTAATGAAAAGGAACAAATCGCGTTTTATTTCTTCGCTTTCCTGTTTTGCGTGCAAATCCTTAACCCACGCGCGAAGGCAGCCCGCATCGCATACGTCTGCGTTCGAGTAGGTGGGAATTACGGTCAGCTCCTCGCCCTCATAGCAAAAGGAAAGGGGGTTAAACGCCTTTTCGTCATCAAGAAGGGGAATAAGCGTTTTAAAAGCGTCAAACGGAACGCAGGAATAGTAAAGACAAAGCGCCCTTACGCCGAGCTGATTGTAGGTGTGCACCTGCGGGGGTGAGAACATAACCTCCTGCGGGCGCACGATTTTTTCGCAGGTGCCGAAAATATCCTTAAGTCCCGAGCCCTGGGGGTTGCTTATTGCAAGCTCAACGGAAGCCTTAAGCTCGTCAGCCTGCATTGCGCCGAGCGCGCCGTTGGTATAGCCCATAATGATGTTTTCATCGCCGTTTTCACGCACCCTGCGCTTCATTCCCTCAATAATATCGGGCGCGTATTCGGGCAGAATACGCTCAAGGGAAAAGAAGTTTTCGCTGTCCCAGGTACCCTTGACGGGTATGCCCTCTGCGTTCAGAGCGTCGAGCGCTTTGATTATTTTTCTTATAATCCTGAGGTCGGAGCCGAAGCCCTGCTCGTCGTTTGTATCTCCGCGGTAGGAGTGGTAGCAGTTTACGTGAAAGCCGTAAGCAATATGTATTTTATATCCCATAAGCGCACCTCCTTCCTAAATAGTATCATATACTTTTTGACACTTCAAGGTAATTGCAATAATTAAACGTTTGTTATATAATTAAATCAACAACGGTATGGGGTAATATTTATGTTAAAAAAATCTTTAATAGCAAAAACAAATCCAAAAGCAAACGAAGAGCAGGTAAGGATTATCGGCGACATCCGCATTACCTACCTTACCTCAAGGCTTCTGCGCGTTGAAACGGGCAGCTTCTGTGACCTTGCAAGCTACGCGGTATGGTACAGGGCGTTCCCCGCGGGAAAAATAGGCATTGAAAAGAGCGGCGCGGACATTATTGTTGAAACCGAGGATATTATACTTACTCTTAAAAGGAAAAAGCCCTTTTCGGTTACCTTTAAGGATACCGGTAAAACCGAGCTGTTTTCAAAGCAGAAAAACCTTAAGGGCACTTACAGAACACTTGACGAAACGTCGGGCAGAATACCGCTTGAAGACGGCTTTATTACCGAAAACGGACTTTACCTTTTTGACGACAGCAACAGCATCCTGATTGATGAAGACGGCAGATTCTGCCAGAGAGAGGGCGGTAAGGACTATTACGTTTTTGCCTACGGCAAGGACTACCGCGCAACAATGGACGCGTATTATAAAATAGGCGGCGCAACTCCCGTTGTTCCGCGTTTTGCGCTCGGCGTGTGGTGGAGCCGTTACCACGCATATACCCAGGAGGAATACCTCACCCTTATGAACCGCTTTGAAAAGGAGAGCGTTGCGCTCACCGTTGCAACCGTTGACATGGACTGGCACTGGGTTGACATCAAAAAGCAGTTCGGGACAAGTGAAAGAGGCTGGACGGGCTATTCCTGGAACACAGACCTTTTCCCCGATTACAAAGCGTTTTTAAAGGAGCTTAAAGCCAAAAATTTACACATTACCCTTAACCTTCACCCCGCTGACGGCGTAAGGTATTTTGACGATATGTATAAAGAAATGGCCGAGGCAAACGGAATTGACCCTGCAACAAAGGAGCCCGTTGAATTCCGCTGCGGCAGCGACGATTTCTGGAACAACTACTTTGATATTCTCCATAAACCCTACGAAAAAAACGGAGTTGATTTCTGGTGGATTGACTGGCAGCAGGGAAGGGGCAGCGACGTTAAAGGGCTTGACCCGCTTACCGCGCTTAACCACTACCACTATCTTGACAATGCGGAAAACGGCGAAATTCCGCTTATTCTTTCGCGCTACGGCGGAGTTGGCTCCCACCGCTATCCGCTCGGCTTTTCGGGTGATACGGAAATCAGCTGGAAGGTGCTTGACTTCCAGCCGTACTTTACGAACACAGCGGCAAACGCGGCTTACGGCTGGTGGAGCCACGATATAGGCGGTCACCACAAGGGCTACCGCGATGACGATATGTACCTGCGCTGGATTGAATACGGCGTGTTCTCTCCGATTCTGCGCCTTCACTCAACTGCAATTGAATTCCTCGGCAAGGAGCCGTGGAAGTACCGTCAGGACGTATATTTAAGCGCAAAGGACTGGCTTAATTTCAGGCACAGGCTTATCCCGTATGTTTTCACTATGGACAGAAGGTGCAGCAGCGAAAATATTCCGCTTTGCGAGCCGATGTACTATTCCTATCCCGAAGACGCAAACGCCTATACGGTGCCTAATCAGTATATGTTCGGCAGTGAGCTTACGGTCTGCCCGATTACCTCTCCCAAAAACAGGGAGCTCGGTCTCGGCAGCGTTGAAGCGTGGCTTCCCGAAGGCGAATATACCGACATATTCACGCTTGAAAAATACAAGGGCGGCCAGAGGCTTGTCCTCAACCGCGAGCTTTATTCAATCCCCGTGCTTGCAAAGGCGGGCGCCGTAATTCCTCTTTCGGCGGATAAGGGCAACAGCACGGAAAACCCCGAAAACCTTGAGGTCTGGGTATTCAAAGGCAACAACACCTTTACAATGGTTGAGGATAACGGCAGAACGGACTATGCACAGCATACCGCAAGAACCGTTTTTGAAAACAGCTATGACGAAAAGACGGATACCGTTACCCTTAAAATCAAGGCGGAGGGCGACCTTTCCGTTATCCCCGAAAACAGGCAGTATACCGTTGTTTTCAAGGATATTGATACCCCTCCTGTTATTCGTAAATTCTCAAAGAGGGCTGTCAGCATTACGATTAAAAATCCGAAGCCTGCTGAAAAGGAAAGCTACTGTGACAGGATAATCAACGTCTTCTCACGCTGGAACGAAACAACGGCTAAAAAGGACAGCGCGTATAAGAACTTTGAAGGACTTGAGGATATAAACTCGCTCTGGCGCGCGCTTTACAAGGCGCAGCTGCCTGAACCCGTTACCGACAGAATAAAGGAAATACTTTCACAATAAAAAAAGAAGGGCGCCGCCCTTCTTTTTTTATGCCGTAACGGTTTTTTCGTAAAGGGAAAGAATTTCGTCAAGGTGCTGATAGTTTTCCTTTTGTATCAGCAGCTTTTTTGCGTCCTGATATGGCTTTGAAGCGCGGTAGTAAACCGAGTTTTTATTCGTTGCCTCTTTAATTCTTTCCTTTGTTTTTGCCTGCTCAAAGCGCAGCGCCTTAAGTTCCTTCTTAAGCTGCACGGCTGTAGCGGAATCCTTGTTTTCCTTTGCCTCCTTCAGACCGGAGAGCGCGTCTGCAATTTTCCGTTCGGCTTCGTCTTCCTGTTCGAAAAGGGTATGGAAAACGCTGCTGTCAAATTCCTTAATACCGTTTGGGAAATATTTTTTAACCGCTTTTTTGGCGGCTTTGAAATTTGAAACCTGCATCAGCGCGGTTCTGCGCCTTTCCTTTTCGGTATCGGTGCCTTTCGGCATAGCCTTTGCCTGCGCCTTTGTCAGGGTAAAGCTGTCAAGGTAGCCGTTAAGCCCCGCTTCGCAGATTTTCTTTGCGTTTTCAACGCGCGTTTTTCCGTATTCGGTATCAAATATATTAAGCTCATCCATAACGATTTTTGCAATTTCTATTTTTTCGTTTTCCTCGCGCAGGAGCTTTTTCTCTTTTTTATCAGCTTTTTCGGGGATTTGGGTAACCTGTCTGTCTGCGGCTTCCTTAGCCTCGTTGATTATTTCAACCGCTTCAATAAGCGCCTCGTCCGAAAGCACGTCGTTTCCGTAATCCTCAAACAGCGCGCGGATTTTAAGCACCCTTACCATAGCCTTCTGCTTTGTTTCGGTTAAATCGTAGAAGAAAAACGGAATTGCGTTAAGAATAGCGCCGACTACGGAAGCGATTACAAGAACGCTGCTTATCTTGACAAAGTATTCCTGGTTATACAGCACGTCGTAAACATTGGAGCCGTCGTAGCCCAGTGAAATTGCAACGTCCCTGTTAAGGCCGGAGTTTTCATAAAGCGCGGGAAGAACAAAGCCCGTTGCAAGCGTTATTACGTTTCCTATAAGCCCTACCGCGGCAAACATACCGTCAATTCTTTCACCGGTTATGTACTGCTGATAATCGCGGATGTCGGCGTTAACGCTCGGGTTAAGCAGGTGGCCGAGCGAGGTTATGAACTGGTTTACAAAGGTACATCCGAGCAGCAGCCAAATAATGTACGCCGAGCCCGTCATCCTTACGATGGGAAGCATAAGGGCAATGAAGAACACGTTTAAAACATTTGTAAAAACGAGTATCTTTTTCTTGCCGTATTTTCTTATAACGAAGGGGGCGACGACGTTGTTCCAGAAGGAGGCGTTGCCCGCGATTGCAACGATAATTGAATACTGCGCCGCCGTGCAGGCGTGCTGATAGTTATACATCCAGCCGAGTATACTGTTAAACGAGCCTTCAAGGAAACCGAGCCAGCCCGCAAGCGATATAATCCAGAAGTACTTATTCCTTGCAATGGCGCGGAACGCGTCGGTAAACTTAACCTGGATAACATGCGTTTTCGCCTGAACGATTTTTTCCTCTGTATTGACATATACCAGAAGCGAAATCATAAAGCCGACTATAAGCATAGGAGGGAAAAGCACACGGTAAATTTTTAAGTTGTAAAGCGTGTCCTGGCCTGTTATCAGCCTTGCAACAATAGGCAGGAAAATGCTTGCAACGGAAGGCGAAAAGTTTTCAATAATTGATTTTATTGAAAGCACGTCGGAGCGCTCAATGCTGTTGGGGGAAAGTACGTTGATAAGGCTGTCGCCCGCATCAATGTAAAAATTGTAGAAAAACTGAAAGCCTATGTTGAATGCGAGAACAACGGCGCATTTTGTAAACAGGCTCATATTTTCATATGGCATCCAGATAAACAGTATGCCGAGCAAGACGGTGGGAACGCCCATTGAAATAATGTACGGGCGGTATTTTCCCTTCATGCTGCGCGTGTTGTCAATCATTCTTGCCCTGAGCGCAGTCAGCGGAAAGCCTGAAAGTACGCTGATTATGTAAATAACGTATAGCGCCTTGGGGTCAATTCCTATAGTGTTGCCTATAAGGGTATTGCCGACCGCAATTATCATCTGTGAAATACAGTAAACTATGAACTTTATACCCATGCCGCCGAAGGAGAGGGAGGCAATTTCTTTAAAGCTCATATATCTTCCCTTGGGCGGAACCTTCCAGTAGCGCCTGAAATCTCCGAGGAGGGATTTAGCTTTACTAATAACTTTCATATCATTTCCCTTTTTCAAATATAAAGGTGTTAACTGATTCCGGCGTGATTTCTGCCCTGCCGTCTTCAAGTTTGTATTCGGCTAAGCTATCCTTTTTATCCGTAACAACCTGAACGGTATTTTCGGGGAAGGATAACGCCTTGCTGTTTTTTCCGTCATTAATGACTATTATAACGGTTTTTCCGTCCTTTTTAAAGCCGAGGGTTTTAAGCGATTTATCTTCGCAGTCCGTTTTAAACCTTATCGCTCCGTAAGGAATATACTTTGAAAAGTTGCCCGTTACATAGTACCTTTTCGTCATCTCATAGCTTTTGTCCTCAAGGTTTATGTATATGAGCCCGTCGCAGTAATCAACCTCGGATACGGCTATCCAGTGCTGCCACGAGGTAACGTTTAAAAATGAAATATCCTCATATATTATCTTCGCCGTTTCAAGCGCGGAGTTCATTCCCTTGTCCCTTTTTCCCCTCATATGAGTCCATTCGCTGATTCTCACGGGAAGCAAGGGATATTTTTTGTCAAGCCACCTTCTGTACCTTTTCAGATAATCGGTTCTTTTGAAAAACGGCAGATTTACGGGATGAAGAAAATATGAGTGTAAATCAACTCCGTCAACTCTTTCCCTTACGCCTTCATATTTCATAAGGGCGCGCGTGTAGCTTTTGTTATACCAGCGGATGTCGCCGTTTTCAAGCCCCGAAAGCAGCACGCCATCAAGCGCACTGCGTTTTTCGGCTTCTTGAGCAAACACCCTTAACACCTCCGCGCAGCTTTTCGGCGAGTAGTGACAGCCCTCCTGGCCGCCTTTCCATACCCACAGCGGCTCATTAATGGGAGATATGTATTTTACGGGTATTCCCTCGTTTATAAAATGCTCGGTAACGTCAAGAACGTATTTTGCAAAAGGGGCGTAGTTCTTTTTGCTGAGGTTCTCTTTAAACGCCTTGCTGCAGTGGGAAAGTCCGTTCTCCGTCAGCCGTTCAATAGGGGAATTGACGAAGAATATCACCTCGTCGGCTCCGTCCTTAACCGCCTGCCTGAGCATGTAAACGGCGTTTTTATCCTTATCAAAATCGTAAACACCTTCTGCCGTTTCAAAGCATTCCGCACGGCGCAGCGGGTTATCAATATTGCCCCTGCCGGATTCCTTTGAGCCTGCTCCGAGGTTGTACCTGTATGTGCGCAGACCGATGCCCTCGGTTTTGCTGAAAAGAAGGCGCGATATTCTGTCCCTTACGGAAACGGCGGAGCTTTCATCCGTCTGCTCCCAGCCGCCGACCTCCTGCGCCCACCACGCGCCGCTTGCGCCGAAGCCCTCGAAGGTCTGATATTCACAGTTATAGTCAAGCTGAATTCTCATATTACTCAATTGCCGCCTTTTCAGTATTTGCAGCTATAATTTTATCGTAAATCTCTTTTTCAAACTTGCATTTTCTTTCATATGTGTAAAGCCCGTTCTGCTCCTGCTCAATATCGTAAAGCTGGGTGTAGCAAAAGCCGAAAAGCTTTTCATTCTGCGTTATTGCCCTTGTAAGCCCGCAGTAGCGCTCTGCAAATTCTTCGGGCGTTTTTACGTCCTTTCCGTAGCCCCAGGATTTAACGGAGCCGTCGGCCTCCCACTTGATTCCGCCGTATTCGCTTATGAAAACGGGCTCTCCGCGGTAGGTCTGGCGGCCGGGATTGTCGTTTAAAACGTGCTCATAAAGGTAGTTTTCTGTAACAAATCGGTCGTAGCTTGCCTTGAATTCTGCGGGTTCTGCACGGTAATCGTGAAGGTCGTAAATATCTGTTTTAACGTGGTAATTACCGCTGGTGTCAATGCACGGGCGCGTTTTGTCAACCGCCTTGGTGTAATCGTAAACGGCTGCAAGCAGCGGGTCGTACTGTTTTCTTCCCTTGTAATCCCAGGTTTCGTTGAACGGGCACCAGCCGATTATTGACGGGTGGTTGAAATCTCTTTCAACAGCCTCGCCCCACTCTTTAAGGAAAATATCAACGCTTTTTGCGTTAGAATAGTCAAGCCCCCAGTTGGGATATTCGCCCCATACAAGGTATCCCGCCAAATCCGCAAAGTAAAGGAAGCGGGGGTCAAACACCTTCTGGTGAAGGCGGGCGCCGTTAAAGCCGAGCTCCATGGAAAGCTCAATATCCCTTTTAAGCTCCTCGTCATTTCGGGCGGTGTAAATTCCTTTTTTGTAAAAGCCCTGGTCAAGCACAAGGCGCTGAAAAACGCTCTTTTCGTTAATGAGGAATTTCATTCCGTCAAGGCGCACGCTCCTGAGTCCGAAATAGCTTTTAACCCTGTCCTCTCCGAAGCAGAGTTCAAGCCCGTAAAGCCTTCCGTTTCCCGCTTCCCAGAGGTGAGTTTCGCTGAGTTCAAGCTGTAAAACGCTGCACCCCGCGGCGTTTTTTGTCTGTGCAAAGCCGACTTTTTTTTCATTATAGTAAGCCGTGCAGGTAAAATCCGCCCTGCTGCATAGCTCCGCTTCAACAGTGATTTTTCCGCTTATATCGGGGTAAAGCTTAAAGCTCTTTATGTAGCTTTGCGGTGTGTATTCAAGCCATACGTTTTGCCATATACCCGTTGTCCTCGTGTAGTCGCAGCCGTGGCTTTTAAGCTTTTCGCTTTGCTTTCCGCGGGGAACAAGGGAGTTTTTAACGTCGTCCTCGCAAAGAATGAATATTTCGTTTTCCCCGTCTGTTACAAGGTCGGTAATGTCAAGGGCAATAGGCGTGTAGCCGCCTTTGTGCCTGCCAGCCGGCTTACCGTTTACAAGAACGCTTGTAAGGTAATCCGCCGCTCCTATATGAAGAAAAACGCGGCTTTCGCCTTTTTTAATATTAACTGTTCTTCTGTACCATACCTGTTCAACGAAGCCCGTGTAGCCTATGCCCGAAAGCTCGCTTTCAATACAGAAGGGAACGTTGATTTTATACGGGTATTCGCCGTCTGCGCGGACGCTTAAAGCCCTTTCAAAACCGTCTGAAAAGACAAAGCGCCTCCCGCTCTTTTTAAATCCGAAATCCCATTTTCCGTTCAGCAGTTCAAAGTGTTCTCTTTCAAACTGCGGCTGAGGATGAACTGAAAGTTTCATAAGCAAATTATCCTTTCCGAAATTCTTATATTATTTTACTACATAAAGCAAAATGTGTAAAGAAACGAGTTAATTTAGATATTATTTATTTTTATTGACATCGCCGTAAAATTGTAATATTACGAAGGCTCTCCCAAAAGAGGGAGCTTTTTTATTGAATAATTGCAGGGGCGCCCTTTGGCCGCCCCTGCAATTACTTATTCACTGTCGTAGTTTTCTGATTCTTTCGAAGGTTCCGGCGGAACGTCCTGCGTATTTTTGCCGTTGAGCTTTTCCCTTCTCTTTTTCATCCACGGTATGGCAAATTCCTTATACATTATCAGCAGAATTGTTGCCACGGGTATTGACAGGATAATTCCGATAATTCCCGCTATTTTACCGCCTATTGTAATTGCGACTATTGTCCATATTGCGGGCAGTCCGAGCGAACCGCTGAAAAGCTTCGGCTTGACAACCATTGCGTCAATCGTTTGCAGAATTACCGTAAAAATAAGGAAATAGAGCGCATAAACGGGTTTGTTGAGCACGAGTATAAATGCGCCTATTGCTCCGCCTATTATCGGGCCGACCGTAGGTATCAGATTCGTAACGCCCACGAGCACCGAAATCAGAGCGACATACGGCAGTCCCGTAACTGCCATAAAGACAGCGTTGATTATACCTATAATAATACCGTCTATAACCGTACAGCTGAGATATTTCTCAAAAATTCCGTGGCATCTTGCCCAGAAAGCCGAGCTCTGTGTGTACCTTTTTTCGTTCATATAGGAGCGCCTTATGTTGTCGAGCATATCCGTAAGACTTTTTTTGCCCAGAAGGAAACATACGGCAAAGATAAAGCCGAAAGTAAAATTCGATACTCCCGTGCCGACGCCCTTGAGCGTGGAAAGAATAGTGCTCATATTTCGGTAAGCAGTGTCCATTAAATTGTCAACTGCACTGTTTACGGTCTGGGTAAGGTTGCTGACATCTATTTTGAAGAATTTTGAGTTGAATTTTTCAACTAAGCTTTCCGCCGCTGCTATATATCTGTCCTTATTGGCAAGAAGATTTGAAACGCTTGAAACAAGCGAGGGGATAAGCGTTGCAACAAGCACGGAGAGACAGATAAGTATTATCAGAACCGTAATAATTACCGACAGAGTATGCCTTGCCGACGGCTTTTTGATTTTTTTAAAAACCTTATGTTCAAAAAAATTCACAACGGGGTTAATAAGGTATGCAATTATTATACCTATTATAACGGGGGATAAAACTGCCTTTACCGTTGCGAGTCCCGAGGCAAAATGACCGAGATTTGAAAGCAGAAAATAAAACAGCACAGCCGAACACGTTGCAACGGTGTACGGCGCCCACGGTTTATTCATAAGCTCTTTGATTCTTTTCATAGTTCCCCTCCGACAGCTTTTTTTAAAATATTAACATTTTTACAAAACCGTGTCAACAAATCGAAAGCGGTTGAATATTCGGATTAAAAATGCTAAAATGCCTTTGAGGTAATGATTATGAAAAGAATTGTTATAATAGTATTGGCTTGTGCGCTTGCTTTCTGCTTTGCGTCCTGTTCGGATAACAGTACGGACAGAGCGATTAGCGGAATAGTTAATCTGTGCAACGAGAAACGCGCAGAGGAGGGACTCGGCGCGCTTACACTTGATGAGAATCTGTCGCAGAACGCTTCGGTCAGAGCAGAGGAAACGGCACGGGAAGGATGCTTCAGCCATATACGTCCCGACGGAAGCGGCTGTTTTACGGCAATAACCTCCGACTACACCGCGGCGGGAGAAAATCTCGCCGAGGGCAAACCCGACGCGCAGGAAATTGTTTCGGCATGGATGGCTTCCGAAGCGCATCGCAATAATATAATGAATAGGAACTTCGGCAAAATCGGACTTGCCTTTTATGAAAAGGACGGCGTTTATTACCTTGCCGCCCTCTTTACAGACTGATTATTTGCAGAATCTGTGGTTGCCTATGGTAACTATCACGGGACGCGAAAACATCCACGAGCTTGTTGTCTTGGCAGGATTATAATAGTATATCGCTCCGCCCGAGGGATCCCATCCGTTGATGGCATCACGGGCGGCTTTTTGCGCCGTGTCGTTGGGGGAAACATTCCAGTTGCTGTCCGTTACGCAGGTAAAAGCGCCTTTCTGATATACCACGCCCGATATAGTGTCGGGAAAAGACGGGTGCTCGACCCGGTTGAGTATTACCGCGCCTACGGCAACCTGTCCCGTGTACGGTTCGCCTCTGGACTCCGCCGCGATAACCTTTGCAAGCAGGTATATATCGTTGCTCGAATATGCGCCCGAGGAGGACGCGCTTGATATGCCCATTGCCGCCAGAGTTTTCGGACCTGCAATTCCGTCAACGGTCAGACCGTTTTTTTGCTGAAAATACCTTACGGCAGATCTCGTCTGCGCTCCGTAGATTCCGTCAACGCTTCCCGAGTAGTAGCCCCAGTTTTTAAGGCGCGTCTGAATTTTGCGCACTTCTTCTCCGCGTGAGCCGAGCCGCGACAGAACGTCGGCGTCTTCGGGACTCCTCTGCGTCATAAAAATTATAAGCGTGAATAATAATATAAATACGAGCAAGACTAAAATCAGCTTTGCCCCCGATTTCATTGATGACGGCTGTCTCATTTTTTTGCCTCCGTTTTTTTGTTGTAATTAGTCTGTGCAAAGCTGATTTTTATATACATTTTTATTGAAAATTGTGGCTCTGTTCAGTGCCGACCACAATATATTCGGTGCTTAAAGTCGTACTCAAAAAATAACTAAAAAAAGTATAAAAATTTTGTTGACAATTACAAAACACTGTGATATTATATCAAAGCTGTCCGAAGGGAGCAGTGCGTCAAAAACAACTTAATAAAGTTTAGATATTTTATGAATTTGTTCTTGACAATGGCTCTGCGGGAGTGTTATAATACAATTCCCGCCACCCTTAGAAGTGACGGCAAACCGAACCTTAAAAATTAAACAACGACGAAAAAGGAACCCTGAGATTCCGAGAGGAATTGAAGAAACAGAGCG